>NZ_JBSFCW010000001.1:0-1040169 GCF_053593595.1 Streptomyces sp. NPDC002206 | reverse complement strand
CGGGCGAAGCGGGCGCCGACCCGCAAGAAGAGTTCCTCGAGTTCCCGATCCCACACACCTGCCGGAGCCTCATCGATCACGCTGAAGAACTACTCGGACACGCCCACGGATATGCGACAGGGCCCCCGTCCGAAGGAACTGTCAGCCAAAGCCCTCGCACGCCTGTGACGCCCCGGCTAAAATCCCCGCCATCAGGCCGCTGACCAGCCCAAATACCGAAGTACGGCTGGAGTACTAATCGTCATCGCATCATCGCCGCTCAGTCTGGTCCGGACCGGGGGCGCTCTGGGCGACCTACCGGTGCTGGCGGGCAACGCCATCGGCTGCCTGCCGTGGGCCGGGGACCGTGGCGAGCATGGGGGGTTCGAGGCGCTTGTCCATGTCGAGCCGGAAGGTGCCGTACGGATTGATGTTCGACCAGAACAACGCGGTCAGCCCACGCCGGTCCTCATCGGACAGCTTTTTGGCCCACTCCGGTTCGGCGAGGACCTGCTGGAGCAGCAGGGTGTTGATGTGAACGAGGCTGGACTGGAGCAGGTGCAGGGCGAGCATCGAGGTCTCGGCGTGCTCCTTGTCCGGGCCGGTCAGCGCGCCGTCCTTGCCGTAGTGCAGGACAGTGTTCGCCGAGTTCCAGTTCTCCACGACCTGGAGCCCGCCGTGGATCTCGCGGCGCAGGTCGGGGCTGGCAAGGTAGTCGCACGCGAAGATCGTGCGTACGGCGCGGCCGAGTTCTTCGAGCGCGGCGTAGGTCGGGTGCTTGGGGCCGCCGCGGGTGAAACGCCGCAGGACCTGCTCGGCTTCCGCCGTGCCCAGGCGTAGGGCGGTGGCGTACTTGACCATCTGGTCGTACTGCTGCTCGATCAGGTCCCACTTGATGGCCCGGGTCAGGGAGGCGCCGAGCGCCGGCCAGCCAGCCGGGCGGGTCGTCGTCCGGCCGGTACAGGCGGATGCTGCCAATGTTCTTCAGCCTCGGCAGCAAACGGAAGTTGAGCAGCTCGGTGAAGGCGAACCCGACCACGCTCGCGCCGTGCGTATCCACGTAGTTGGACTCGATCTCGGCGTCCGTGCAGTGCCGCTGCATGCCCTGCTTCATCGCCACCACCCCACGCGGTGGTCCCCGCGAGCCGCTCGCGGACACACTGGCCGTTCTGCGGGAGGCAGCCCGGGAGGCGGGTGCCACCGTGACCATCAGGACCGACGAGTCGTAGCGGCCCTGATCCAGCTGCGTGAAACACGAGCGGCCGCCGTTGCACCTTCGTTCGGTGCAACGGCGACCGCTCGGTCTGCTGCTCATCTGGTGCGGTCAGATGATGAGGCAGGCGGCCCATGTCGCACCCCGGGTCCCGCCCTTTACCGTGCGGACGACCTCATCAACGGGAGGCTAGCAGTGGCGCACGCCTTCCCAGTACGGCCAGCCCAGATGCTGGCGACCTCTTCGTCCCGAACGCGATCGCATGTGCAAGTGACCTTGCGGGTCTGTCATTTGACCTGGGGTGAGGCGCAAGGTTCTGTCCGTAGTCGTCTACGGGAGTACGGGGAGGGCTGTTGTTGTTGGCCCCCCGTTTGGCCCCCGCGCGCCGGCCAATCATCGGTTTGGTTGGTGCACGCTTTCCAACTGTCCGCGTCTCCGGTCGGTGGCGTTCGCAGGCGTTCGCGCCGCAGCTCAGAGGGGCTGTGCGTACAGCATTGAACGCCAACAGCCGTCCGCGCACCGGACAAAGACCAAGGCAACGAGGTCCCTCCATGGGGTACGCAGTCGGGCTCCGGCCGCGCCTTCGCTCCGTCGGGCCGCTCCCCGCTCTGTCCGCGCTGCGCCGCCGCCCGCCCCGATAGTGATGAAATGTGCAGCCCTCGGAACCAGATTTGGGGATGATGCGGCGTAGTAGCGACTGGGGCCTCGTCGTCCCGAATGGAGTCAGAGGTTCAACCGACATCCTGGTTCGCCGTCGTTGACCTGCGACCCCCGGTCGCGATCGTCCGTTGCGTGCCGGAGTAAATGGCTCCCCGTTTGGTTCCCTGGCGACCAAGTCGACATGTCCGTACCGGTCAGCGTCAGCGCTGGCGTTAACGGGCGTCACCGCCTTCGGTTACCACCGGCCCCGCATGGTCGCTCCCTGGCCGCCCCGCCGGGGCGTCGTCGGGTTGTCTGATCGTAATCCCGTCAGGGGCGGACTGGGACCTCGTTGATCGGCTAGCGTCTACCGCACAAGCGGCCGGCAAGATCCACCGCAGCCACCGGGGGTGACGTGGCAGCGCGTCCGGCCACGGCGGGGCGCCGCGCGGCGGCAGATCATCACATCAATGAGGGGGGAGACGTGGGGGCATTGACCCGGACGTCGACTGAACCACTGCACGGAGGCCGCCGCCGCAGAGGTGGCGCGGGCCTCGCGGCCGGTGCGGCCGCCACGATTCTGGCGGTCGCGGGAACGGCCATCCCGCTCGCCGTGGACGCGCCGCCCGCGTGGGCCGCCCAGGTGGCGACCGCGGCGGACTCGTCCCAGGAGGTCGTGATCCCGCCCGCCGACCGGGCCACACCCCGTGTGGACACCCCGCTGGCGGTGGGCAGCACCGGTTTCCTGCACCAGCAGGAGGGCCGGGACGGCTACACCTGGACCGACTTCGCGAGCGGCACCTCGACGCAGGTGCCCGGCCCGCAGACCCTGCCGGCCAACGCGCTGGTACGCCCCGTCGGTGTCGACGGAGACCTGCTCGCCGTCTCACCGAGCCTGGCCCGGGGCACCGCCTGGTATACCCTGCTCGATCCGCACACCGGTGAGCGCCGGGAAGCGCAGCTCCCGGCCGGCTACACGTTCCGGGGGACCGTCGCGGGCAAGGTGCTGGCTCTGGAGTCCGCGACCAGCACCACCAGCTCCGCCGGTGTGCTCCTCGACACCGGCACCGATCCCGCGCAACCGCTGCGCATCACCGGCCTGCCCGCGGGCGCTCAGCTGAGCAGCCTCTCCCTGCAGCAGGGCGCCACGGACGACCGCGGCGCGGTGATCTCCTTCCGGCAGGACGGCGCGTACCGCTATGGCCTGCTGGACCCCGAGACCGCCGTGATCACCCCTCTCTCCGAGGCGATGAGCGGCGAGGGCCTGCGCATCCTGCTGAGCGCCGACCGCATCGCCTGGTGGGGGCACGGCTTCACCGGGCTGCGCTGGCTGCCCCGCGGTGACGTCTCCTCCGGGACGCAGGAGTTCCCGCTCCCCGACGACGCGGCCCCCGTGGCCCTCCTTGGCGGCACCCTCCTGACCTCGGGCCCGGACGCCACCTCGGGCACCACGCTCGGCCGGCGGCTGACGGCCCGGCCGCTCGACGGCGGGGAGCCGAGCACCGCACTCGACCACATCGCGCTCGTGTCGGACTACCCACCGCAGACGGCGGACGGGAGCGCCCTGCTCGTCGGCGGCTCCGGCACCGGCGACTGGGCGGTGCACCGCTTCGCCGCTGGCCCCGACGGGAAGCCGGCGCACGAGGTGGTCCAGCCGCTGCCCCCGGTGATTGCCAAGGTCCTGGGACTGAACCTGTACCGGGGCACCCTCAATCGGGTGGACAGCACCGAGGGCAAGCTCTCCCTCTACCAGCAGGACGTCGGTACCGGGCCGGTCCCCGTCGCGGGAGCGGCCAAGCCCCTGCCCGCGGGCATGCCCCCTTCCGCCGTGCGCTGTGCGACGGGTGAGGACTGCGTGCGGATCGTGGAGGGCAACTGGTACGGGCTGTCCTTCCTGTCCGAGACAGGCGGGCGGACGTACCTGGAGACCCGCGTGGACGCCTACACGTCGCAAGTGCGGGTGCAGTTGCCCGGCAGCGGCGGCGAGGTCAGGGACGCGTCTTCCTCGTACGTGGTGGTGGACGGCGGTTCCCCGAGGTCCCAGTACCTGATCGACCCGGGCTATAACAAGGTGGTACGCAGCCGCCCGGTGCAGGCCGCGGCGCTCTGGTACTCCACCCTGTGGAGCGCGACCCCCGGCAGCCCCGGCACGCTGACCGCGGAGCGGCTGAACGCGAACGCCGCCACTCCCGGCAAGCCCGTCCGCACCGTGCGGACTGGTGCCGCCTGCGTGCCCACCGAGCTCCAGGCGACAGCGCGTTGGCTCTACTGGTCCTGCGGTGCCGACAAGCAGGCCGGGGTGTACGACCTGACGAACAACCGCGGTTTCGCTGTGCCGTCGGGCCCCGCCATGCTCGGCGATGGCTACGTGGTCCGGCACGACCGGGACGCGGGCGAGCTCAAGCTGACGGACTTCCACACCGGCAGCCCGCTTACGGAGCGCTCCTTCGCCGCCCTCCCGGCCGGAACGCTCGCGGACGACCGCAGGATCACGTGGACCGTGGACAAGTACAGCGGTCACATCGCCTACGTGGACGCCGATCGCCGCGTGCATGTGAGCGCGGACGGGGTACCGGACTCCGCTCCGGTGATAGGGGAGGCGTACACCTCCGGGAGTGTCGCGCCGAGGACCACTTCGTCGTACTACTCGACCTGGACGGCCTCGTTGCTGCTGAGCCGCCCCGTGGACTCCTGGGAACTGGGCATCGTCCAGAAGACGACCGGGCGCCGGGTGGCCGTGGTGCGCGGTGGGGCCGAACGCGGTCTCGACGGCATCTCGGCCTCGTGGAACGGCCGGGAGTTGAACGGTGCTCCCGCCCCGAGCGGTCTCTACACCTGGCAGCTGACCGCGAGGTTCAACGGTGGAACCGTGCCGGTGCGGGTGGGAAGCGGCGGCCTGGACGTGATGTGCGGCGCCTTGCCGACCCACGTCTACGACTGCGACGGGTTTCCGGACATGGTGGCGGTCCGGAAGGACGGCCGGACCGACTCATGGGAGGGGCATCCCAAGGGGTACTTCTACAACCGCAGCTACACCGCGGACTGGCCGACCTCCTCCACCCTGGTGCCGGTCGGCGACCTCAACGGCGACGGGTTCGCGGACATGTTGGTCCGCAACTCCACCGGCGAACTGCGTGCGTACTGGGGCTTCGGGCAGGTGTACTTCGCCCGGGGAACCAACAAGTCCACCGTCATCGGCAAGGGTTGGAACACGTACAACCTGCTGACATCGTCCGGGGACCTCAACCGTGACGGCCGGTCCGACCTGCTGACCCGTGACCGGTCCGGAGTTCTGTGGTTCCACGCCGGCACCGGCAAGGGCACGTTCAAGTCCCGGGTGCGCATCGGCACCGGGCTGTCCGGTTATACGGCGCTGGTGGGCGTGGGCGACCTCAATGGCGACGGAACCGGAGACCTTCTCGGCCGGGACAAGGCCGGGAACCTCTATCGCTGGTACGGCAACGGAAAGGGCGGCTTCGGGGGGCGCGTGAAGATCGCCTCGGGCTTCAACGCGTACAACGCCCTGGTCGGTGTCGGCGACCTGACCCAGGACGGGCGCAACGACCTCCTCACCCGCGATACCGCGGGCAACCTGTATCGCTGGGCGGGCAACGGAAAGGGCGGCTTCGGCGGACGCGTGAAGATCGGCAGCGGCTGGGGCGTCTACAAGGCGCTGTACTGACGGTCCGGAACAACAGCCTCCAGGCCTGCATCTCCACCGGGAGCTGCAGGCCTGACGAGGGCGACCGCGATGCTGCGCCACACAGGGTGCGGTGAATGTCAGAGGGGTGCCCCCGTGTCCAGGGCACCCCCTGGCGAGTGCCTTCGCTGGCCTGTGCGGAGAGTGTGGGATTTGTACCCACGGTGACATAGCTGCCACGACGGTTTTCAAGAGCGTTGCGGTTGCACCACCCCTGGGCCTGGTGACCTGCAGAAACGGCATGCAATGTGCCGAGAGTGCCTCGGCTGGCCCACGCATGGCCCACAGAGGCTCCAATCCGATCCGTCTGGGGATGTCCAACACGCTTTCCAACTGTCCGCATGACCGTACGTAGGTGTCCGTGGGGGTTCACGCGGCAGGTCAGACGGGGTGCGCGTACGGCGATGAACGGAGGTGTCCGTCAGCGCACTGGACAAAGACCAGGACAACGACACTGGCCCGTCTGGATCGTGGCACCCGTGGCGCTGATAGCCGCCGGTGCCCTCGGCTGGGGCATCTACCACTACGCCTACGACCACTTCGCGCAGGCGGCCGCCGACCAGAAGCCTCCCAATCCGGTCAACATCACATGCGCTACCGCGCCCGCTACTTCACGCCCGAGGGGAAGCGGAAGGAGAAGGTCTTCCCCGACGGCCAGAAACGCCAGGCCGAACAGTGGCTGAGTGCCATGCAGGCAGACGTAGCCCGCGGCGACTTCATCGACCCGCACGCGTCCCGTACGACGTTCCAGGAGTTCGCAGAGAGGTGGCTCGTGAGCCAGAGCGGCGACCCGAACACCCGAGCGTCGATGGAGTCTCAGCTCAGGTTGCACGCCTTCCCGCGTATCGGCTCGTGTCAGCTCGGGTCGTTCCAGCCGGGCCACATCCGGGAGTTCGTGACGCAGCTCGAAGCGTCCGGCATGTCCGGCGCGTACGCACGCGTCATCTTCTCCAACGTCCGCGCTGTGCTCTCCGCTGCCGTGGAGGACGGATGCCTGCGCCGGAACCCTTGCAACTCGCGCACGGTGACCCCGCCGGCCATGGGTGCGCGGCGCGTCGTCCCCTTGGAGCCTGAGCGGGTCTTCGCCGTGCGCGCCGCCATGGTCGAGCGCTTCCGGCCCATGCTCGACGTGGGCGCCGGATGCGGTCTGCGGCAAGGCGAGATCCTCGGTCTGTCCGTCGATGACATCGACTTCGACAGCGGCACCCTGCACGTGGTGCAGCAACTCAAGCTGAGCCTGAGCAAGGCCGTGTTCGCGCCCCCGAAGGGCGGCAAGCTCCGTGACGTACCGCTGCCCGATCCAGTGGCAGAGGCGCTACAGGAGCACATGAAGCGGTTCCCGCCAGTAGAGATCAAACTCCCGTGGATGCGAGCGAACGGCCAGCCGGTGACCCGGCGGCTCATCTTTACGGGCCCCAACGGTGGGCACATCTGGCGTACGTCGCTGAACGAGGACCACTGGAAGCCCGCGCTCGCGAAGGTGGGCGTCATCCCGAAGGCCAATAGTCGCGAGCATGTCGCCGCCCGCGAGCACGGCATGCACGCCCTGCGTCACTTCTACGCGTCCGCCCTACTGGATGCCGGGGAGAGCATCAAGGCCCTCGCTGAGTACCTCGGGCACTCCGATCCGGGACTGACGCTCAAGGTGTACGCGCACCTCATGCCGAGCAGCCGGGACCGGGCCCGGAAGGCTCTCGGGCGAGCGCTCCGGCCGCAGGACCCGGGGGCCTGAGGGCCCAAAGAGGGCCCAGGCCGCGAAAATGCCCCTGAGTCGCGCCGTCTGCGCAGCTCAGGGGCATGATCAAAAAAGCTACTTCTTCTTGCCCTGGTTCTTCACGGCCTCGATGGCGGCCGCCGCCGCGTCCGGGTCGAGGTATGTGCCGCCCGGCTTCAGGGGGCGGAAGTCGGCGTCCAGCTCGTAGGCGAGCGGGATGCCGGTCGGGATGTTCAGGCCCGTGATGTCGGCGTCGGAGATGCCGTCGAGGTGCTTGACCAGGCCGCGGAGGCTGTTGCCGTGGGCGGCGACCAGGACAGTGCGGCCGGCCAGCAGGTCCGGGACGATGCCGTCGTACCAGTACGGCAGCATGCGTTCGACGACGTCCTTGAGGCACTCGGTCCGCGGGCGCAACTCGCTCGGGATCGTGGCGTAGCGCGGGTCGTCGCTCTGCGAGAACTCGGTGCCGTCCTCGAGGGCCGGCGGCGGGGTGTCGTACGAGCGGCGCCAGAGCATGAACTGCTCCTGGCCGAACTCGGCGAGCGTCTGCGCCTTGTCCTTGCCCTGGAGGGCGCCGTAGTGGCGCTCGTTCAGTCGCCAGGAGCGGTGGACCGGGATCCAGTGGCGGTCCGCGGCCTCGAGCGCGAGCTGGGCGGTGCGGATGGCGCGCTTCTGGAGGGAGGTGTGCAGGACATCGGGGAGCAGACCGGCGTCCTTGAGCAGCTCACCGCCGCGGACTGCCTCCTTCTCGCCCTTCTCGGTGAGGTTGACGTCCACCCAACCGGTGAACAGGTTCTTCGCGTTCCATTCGCTCTCGCCGTGGCGGAGGAGGATCAGCTTGTACGGTGCGTCGGCCATGAGCCCGAGCGTAATCGAAGCCTCGGGGCCTTCGCTCCCTTGGTCAGAGGGCGGACAGCGCGAGGCGGCGGCGGGGGACGATTGACGGCCCGCGTCAATCGAGTGGCGGTCGGGAACCCCTGCTTCGTAATGTTCGGACTGCAGTCGGGACACTTACCGGCCGTATCCGTTCCGTACGTCCCTGGGGGAACCCGTATGTCTGTCGCCGGTCTCAGACGGGCCGCACACGAGACCGTTTCCGGTCTCCCCAGAGAGTTCTGGTGGCTGTGGACCAGCACCCTGGTCAACCGGCTCGGGGCGTTCGTCGCCACATTCATGGCGCTCTACCTGACCCTGGACCGCGGCTACTCCGCCTCGTACGCGGGTCTGGTCGCCGCGCTGCACGGACTGGGCGGGGTCGTCTCCTCGCTCGGTGCCGGGGTGATGACCGACCGGCTCGGGCGCCGGCCCACCATGCTGATCGCGCAGAGCTCGACCGCCGTGTCGGTGGCCGTGCTCGGCTTCATGGTCCATCCGGTCGCGATCGCCGCCGTCGCGTTCGTCGTCGGTATGGCCAGCAACGCGTCGCGGCCCGCTGTGCAGGCGATGATGGCCGACATCGTCCGCCCCGAGGACCGGGTGCGGGCGTTCTCCTTGAACTACTGGGCGGTCAACCTCGGCTTCGCGGTCTCCTCCGCCGGTGCCGGGTTCATCGCCGAGTACAGCTATCTCGCCGGGTTCATGGTCGAGGCCGCGATGACGCTGTTCTGTGCGGTCGTCGTCTTCCTGAAGGTGCCGGAGTCCCGGCCGCAGAAGGCGCCCGCGGCGGTCGGCGGCACGTTGCCGGGCGAGCCCGACGTCCGGCTCTCCACCGTGCTGCGCGACGGCCGGTTCATGAGCGTCGTCGGGCTGTCGTTCGTGGTGGCGCTGATCTTCCAGCAGGGGTACGTGGGGCTGCCGGTCGCGATGGGTACGGACGGGCTCTCCAGCTCCGACTTCGGCACCGCGATCGCCGTCAACGGTGTGATGATCGTGGCACTCCAGATCCCGGTCGGCCGCTACATCCAGCACCGCGACCCGCGCCGGCTGCTGATCGTGTCGTCGCTGCTGGCGGGGTACGGATTCGCGCTGACCGCGTTCGCCGGATCGGTCGCCGTGTACGCGCTGACGATCTGTGTCTGGACGATCGGCGAGATCATCAACGCACCGGTGCAGAGCAACCTGGTAGTCCGCCTCTCCCCGGGCCACGGCCGGGGCCGCTACCAGGGCATGTACACGATGTCGTGGTCGGCGGCCGCGCTGGTCGCCCCGCTGATGTCCGGTCTGGTGATCGACCACTACGGGGCGAAGTGGCTGTGGGGGATGTGCGGGGTGCTGGGGACCGTGGCGGCGCTCGGGTACTGGGTGCTCATGCGTGGGCTTCCGCCGGAGGAGAAGGTGACCGGGGTGGTGGCCGTGACGGCTGCGGAGGCCGAGCCGGGCGCGGCCTCGGGTGCGCCGCAGGGCGCGGTGGAGCCGGCGGTCTGACCGGCGGCGATGGAGGGCGGGTGCAGGTGCACTCGCCCCCATCGCGTTCGTCACGCCGTTGCCGCCGGCTCGCGTGGTGCGTCCCGCCTGTCGGGGGCCGGTGCGGCTTCGCCCCGGTTGCGGGCCCAGAGGTAGTACACCGGCGTCGTCACCGCCAGGCCGACGAGCCAGGACAGGTCCGCGCCGGAGCCCGTCACCGCGTGAACCCGCACACGGACCGGCGCCCCGCGCGGAGAGGGCTCCGCGCGGGGCGCCGTCTGCACGCATGCGTCCGGTCAGCCGCAGCTAGCCGCCGCACTGGCACGGGGCGCCCGACTGGCAGCCGCACCCGCAGCCCGAACCGCAGCCGCAGGCACCGAGCACCGTCAGATGGACCACTTCAGCGGGTGTCTCCTGCTGTGGGTCGGTCGTGGGGGAGTCAGCCATCGTTCCTCCTCTAGGACGTACATCCAGGCGTACGACAGGGCCGTACGACCGACGACCTCGTACGACCGGGGCGTACGACGTCGGCGTGCCGCCCCACCCCATTGCATGCCCAATCGGACCCGTACGTGAACGGCGCACCGACGGCGCACAAGCGCAGAAGCCGCCCGGTCCTCGCTACGCGCCCTCCACCGGGGTCGCCGTCTGCAGGTCATCGGCGTGCTCGCCCGTCACCAGGTAGACGACCCGCTTGGCGACCGACACCGCGTGGTCGGCGAAGCGCTCGTAGTAGCGGCCGAGCAGCGTGACGTCGACGGCCGTCTCGATGCCGTGCTTCCAGCGGTCGTCCATCAGGTGCTGGAACAGCGTGCGGTGCAGCAGGTCCATCTCGTCGTCGTCCTGCTCCAGCTGGAGCGCCAGGTCGACATCCTTCGTAATGATCACCTCGGCCGCCTTGGCCATCAGCCGCTGCGCCAGCTGCCCCATCTCCAGGATGGTGGCGTGCAGGTCCTGCGGCACCGCCGACTCCGGGAAGCGCAGCCGGGTCAGCTTGGCGACGTGCTGGGCGAGGTCGCCCGAGCGCTCCAGGTCGGCGCTCATCCGCAGCGAGGTGACCACGATCCGCAGGTCGGTCGCTACGGGCTGTTGGCGCGCGAGCAGGGCGATCGCCCGCGCCTCCAGGTCGTGCTGGAGGTCGTCGACCTTCTGGTCCGCGGCGATCACGCTCTCCGCGAGCTTGAGATCGGCGTCGAGCATGGACGTCGTCGCCCGCCCGATCGCCGACCCGACGAGCCGGGCCATTTCGACGAGGCCTTCGCCGATCGAGTCGAGTTCCTCGTGGTAAGCGTCGCGCATGGAAGTCCTCTCCAGTCCTCACTAAGGCCGGGGCCAGGTCTGAACCCCACGCTCTCACCCTGCGTGGCGTACGCGTCCGGATCCGGCCGACCAAGTGAACCAGCCCTTGCCCCTCGGTGAACTCTGGGCGACGAGTGTTCGAGTAGGCACCCGGACGGCTGGGAGAGCGGGGTCGCACCCGCTTAACCTTTAGGTATGGACGTGAACGCGGCGGTCGCCGCAGCTGCAGCGATCGCCGGGTTGTGTACCGGTGTGATCGCCATGCTGGCGTTCCGCTGGAGCGAGCGCGACCAGAAGAAACCGACGCGCACGTCTCTGCGGCCCGACAGCAACGGGGCACTGCCCCCCGGGGTCGACACGGTCCTCTCTGTGCTCTCCTCCTCCGCGGTCGTGCTCGACGAAAGCGACAGTGTCGTCAAAGCCAGCTCCGCCGCGTATGCGCTGGGCCTGGTCAGGGGCGGCCGGCTGGCCGTCGAACCGATGCTGCACATGGCCAGGGACACCCGCCGGGACGGTGAGATACGGCAGGTCGAACTGGACCTCCCGCGGCGCGGCACGGGCCGCGGCGAGGCCCTCGCGGTCTCCGCCCGGGTCGCCCCGCTGGGCTCCCGGCTGGTGCTCCTGCTGGTCGAGGACCTCACCGAGGCGCGCCGTATCGAAGCGGTACGGCGCGACTTCGTCGCCAACGTCAGTCATGAGCTCAAGACCCCGGTGGGTGCGCTCTCGCTGCTCTCCGAGGCCGTCATGGACGCCTCCGACGACCCGGAGGCGGTGGAGCGGTTCGCAGGCAGGATGCAGATCGAGGCGACCCGGCTGACCAACCTCGTACAGGAACTGATCGACCTCTCCCGGGTGCAGAACGACGACCCGCTGGAGGACGCCGAGCCGGTCCGGGTGGACGAACTGGTCGCCGAGGCCATCGACCGCTGCCGCCACCAGGCCGGAACGAAACAGATCACCATGGCCGCGGGCGGCACCGCGGAGCTCCGTATCTGGGGCAACCGCGGCCAGCTCGCCGCGGCACTCGGCAATCTCGTCGAGAACGCCGTCAACTACAGCCCCGCCCGCACCCGCGTCGGCATCGCCGCGAGGCGCCTGGCCGTACCGGGTGGGGACCAGATCGAGATCGCCGTGACCGACCAGGGCATAGGCATCTCGGAGAAGGACCGCGAGCGGGTCTTCGAACGCTTCTACCGCGTCGACCCGGCCCGCTCACGGGCCACCGGTGGCACCGGTCTCGGCCTCGCCATCGTCAAGCATGTGGCCGCCTCGCACGGCGGGGAGGTCACCGTGTGGAGCTCGGAGGGCCAGGGCTCCACCTTCACCCTGCGGCTGCCCGAAGCGGGTTCCGTACGGGACCGAGACCGTGCATCCGGCGGACCGCTCATCGTCAACGGTGGCGACGGCACCTACCGGACCGCCAACCCCGACACCCTTGAAACATTCCCTGCCCCGGAGGTCCTTCCGTGACCCGAGTGCTTGTCGTCGAGGATGAGGAATCCTTCAGCGACGCCCTGTCCTACATGCTTCGCAAGGAAGGCTTCGAGGTCGCCATCGCGGCCACCGGCCCGGACGGGCTCGACGAGTTCGAGCGCAACGGCGCCGACCTCGTCCTCCTCGACCTGATGCTGCCGGGCCTGCCCGGTACCGAGGTCTGCCGCCAGCTGCGCAGCAGGTCCAACGTCCCCGTGATCATGGTCACGGCCAAGGACAGCGAGATCGACAAGGTCGTCGGCCTGGAAATAGGAGCCGACGACTATGTGACCAAGCCGTTCTCCTCGCGGGAGCTCGTCGCCCGCATCCGCGCGGTGCTGCGCCGCCGCGGCGAGCCGGAGGAGGTCACGCCGGCCGCCCTGGAGGCGGGTCCGGTCCGGATGGACGTGGACCGTCACGTCGTCACGGTCTCCGGCGGCAAGGTCGACCTCCCGCTCAAGGAGTTCGACCTGCTGGAGATGCTGCTGCGCAACGCGGGCCGGGTGCTCACCCGGATGCAGCTGATCGACCGCGTCTGGGGTGCGGACTACGTGGGCGACACCAAGACCCTCGACGTCCACGTCAAGCGCCTGCGCGCCAAGATCGAGCCGGACCCGGGGGCGCCGCGCTTCCTGGTCACGGTGCGAGGCCTGGGGTACAAGTTCGAGCCGTAAACCGGCCCCCACGCACATATGACGCAGGCGCCTCCGTCCGGGAGGCGCCTGCGTCATGCATGTGTCACATCAGTCGGTCGACGTGTCCGTTCAGTTGCTCGACGTGTCCGTCGACACCGACGCGGAGGCCGCGTCGGTCGGGGTGGTCTCGTTCTCGCTGCCCGCGGCGCCCGCCTCCCCGGACGGGGTGCCCGACGACGCACCCGGGGTCCCGGACTCGGACGGCGAGGCGGACGGCGTCGCCGGCGCCTGCGGCAGCGAGCTCGGGCCGAAGCCCTTGAAGAAGCTGGCGGCCGGGACGACGAACGCGCCGAGCGGGACGTCGCCGGTCTCGCTGAACTTGAAGACGACCGCCTGCACGTTGCCGTTCTGCGCGGCCTCGCGGCCGTTCTCGATCACGGCGGACGCGTTGCCCTCACCGCCCAGGACGACCCTGCCGCCGGCCGGGACGACGACCGGTCCCGCGCCCTCGGCGGCGTGCAGCTGCACCGAGACGTCGGTGCCCGGCAGGGTGATGGCGTCGAGCGTCTGGCGCTTGGTGCCGTTGTTGAACACTGTCGCCGCGACGACGGCCGGACCCTCGGCGCCGTGCTCCGGCTGGGTGATGACGTTCGCGTTCTGGATCTTGATGTCACCGAGGGTGGTGGCAGCGTTGTCCGGCTTGATCTCGAGCGTTTGCGCGTCATTGCCGGCACCACACGCGGAAAGTGCACCGATCGAGATCACGATGGCGGCGGCGGCAAGGGCGCCGCGTCGAAGGCTGCGGCTCACGGCTGCGGCAACTCCTTGAACGTACGACTTCACGGACGGAGGGGCGAGCGGCGTAAAGCCGCCCTAAGGGTGTGTCAGCGGCCTTAGGTTACCGAGCCGCCGTCCCCGCCCCGCACCCGACCCGCCCCTACTGCCCCGGGCATCACCACCGGAGCCCTCACCGGGTCCCCGCGCAGGCCCCCGCCTCGCGATTTGCACGCCGTTCACATAACGGGCTTGATCAATTCTCCGGACCTTGGCGCATTCCTTGCGCATAATCTCCGCAGTGGCCGGGCGGTGATCAATTTCATTGACCATCGGCACTTAGGTCCGTACGGGTGATCGATCTCCGAACGGAGTACGGAAAGTCCGCCATCTGGAATCCGGCAAACCGGGACGTTCAACCACTTCGGAGCGGGTTCGAGGATACGTAACGCGCGCGTTTCGCCTCGCCCGTACAGCCGCTCCGACCTGCGAATACCGTCTCCCGGAAGCCTTCCGCAGCACGTTCGTGTTGCTGTTGTCAAGCCCCGAGATATGCCCTGACCTGCGAAAACGCCATTCAGGAGAAGCCGTTCTCGTGTTACTCTGGATAGCCACGGAAGGGGTACCTGTCACATGACGTTCAAGGTTGGCGACACCGTGGTCTATCCCCATCACGGGGCCGCGCTGATCGAGGCTATCGAAACTCGCCAGATCAAAGGCGTGGACAAGACCTACTTGGTGCTCAAGGTCGCCCAGGGCGACTTGACGGTTCGTGTGCCGGCGGACAATGCGGAGTTCGTGGGCGTGCGCGACGTAGTCGGGCAGGAGGGGCTGGACCGGGTCTTCGAGGTGCTGCGCGCACCGTACGCCGAAGAGCCGACGAACTGGTCCCGGCGCTACAAGGCAAATCTCGAGAAGCTCGCCTCCGGCGATGTCATCAAGGTCGCCGAAGTAGTGCGCGACCTGTGGCGTCGTGAGCGCGAGCGTGGACTCTCCGCAGGTGAGAAGCGCATGCTCGCCAAGGCTCGGCAGATCCTGGTGAGTGAGCTCGCTCTCGCGGAGAACACGAACGAAGACAAGGCCGAGGCTCTGCTCGACGAGGTCCTCGCGTCCTGACCCGGATCGCACCGGTCGTTAATAAATGTGCCGCGGTGCCCGCTGACCAGCCGTATTCACGGTGTGTCGTCGGGCGCTGCGGCATGTCCGGAATCGGTCCGGACCACCTCGTCGATACCTTTCGATATCTTGCTTGCGATCTTGCACAGCCGACCTCGAGCGGCCGATGCGGCTGCCCCGACCCCGACCGGGGATCACGGAAAGGGTCCCGGTCAAGTCAAGCGTCGCGCCCGGCTCGCTTGTGGCCATACCCATGTCGGCCGTGGAAACAAACATGCTGATGCTTCGGAGTGCAACCGATGTCTGATCAATCGCGTCCGTACCGCACCGCCGCGGTGATTCCCGCCGCCGGCCGCGGCGTACGGCTCGGCCCGGGCGCCCCCAAGGCGCTCCGCGCGCTGAGCGGGACGCCCATGCTCATCCATGCGGTACGGGCCATGGCGGCGTCCCGGTCCGTCTCCCTGGTGGTGGTGGTCGCACCTCCGGACGGCGCGCCCGAGGTCAAGAACCTGCTGGACGAACACGCCCTGCCCGAGCGCACCGACTACGTCGTCGTGCCGGGCGGAGAAACCCGCCAGGAATCGGTCGGGCTCGGCCTCGACGCGCTGCCCGAGGACATCTCCGTCGTCCTCGTCCACGACGCGGCCCGCCCGCTGGTGCCCGTCGACACCGTGGACGCGGTGATCGAGGCCGTACGGGGCGGGGCGCCCGCCGTCGTACCCGCACTGCCGCTCGCCGACACCGTCAAGGAGGTCGAGCCCGGCGCGCCCGGCGAGCCGGAACCGGTGCTCGGCACACCCGTACGGGCCAGGCTGCGCGCCGTACAGACCCCGCAGGGCTTCGACCGGGACACCCTGGTCCGCGCCCACGCGACGGTCGCCGTCGACGGCGAGGGCGCGACCGACGACGCGGGCATGGTCGAACAGCTCGGGGCGCCCGTCGTGGTCGTACCCGGGCACGAAGAGGCATTCAAGGTGACCCGGCCGCTGGATCTGGTGCTGGCCGAGGCGGTTCTCGCGCGCAGGAGGGCGAACGATGGGTTCTGAGCACGCACCGGTGATTCCGCAGGTCGGCATCGGCACGGACATCCACGCCTTCGAGGAGGGCCGCGAGCTGTGGTGCGCGGGCCTGCTCTGGGAGGGCGAGGGCCCCGGTCTCGCCGGCCACTCCGACGCCGACGTCGTCGCCCACGCCGCCTGCAACGCCCTCTTCTCCGCGGCCGGCCTCGGTGACCTGGGCCGGCACTTCGGCACGGGGCGCCCCGAGTGGTCGGGCGCGGCGGGCGTCACCCTGCTGGCCGAGGCGGCACGGATCGTCCGGGCCGAGGGGTTCGAGATCGGGAACGTCGCGGTCCAGGTCATCGGCGTACGGCCGAAGATCGGCAAGCGGCGCGACGAGGCGCAGAAGGTGCTGTCGGCGGCGGTCGGCGCCCCCGTCTCGCTGTCGGCCGCCACATCGGACGGCCTCGGCTTCACGGGCCGCGCGGAGGGGCTCGCGGGGCTCGCGACGGCCCTGATCTACCGGACAGGCTGACGGCGGCACCGGTCGGGCGCCGCCGCCGCTGCCCGATGGATGGCGGGCGGCGCCCCTCCGGGGTGTCTCCTCGGAACCGGCGCGGAGACCGGCAACGAAGACGAACCCGTCATGTGCGCCAGTACCTGTCGGAACAAGGGCAGCCACCTTCCGGGTGGGCGCTGCGGGAAGCCGGGGCGGCGTTGCCCGGTCGGGGTACGTGTAGGAGCACTGCACATACCCCCATCTCCTGGAGGACGTACGCCATGACCGCCGAACTCTCCGAAGAGCTCAGGTCGCTTCTCGACACCCCCGTCTTCGTGACCGTCGCCACCATCCAGCCCGACGGCAGCCCCCAGCTGTCCCCTGTCTGGGTGAAGAGGGACGGCAACGACGTCCTCTTCTCGACGACCCGCGGCCGCCGCAAGGAGGAGAACCTGAGCCGCGACCCGCGCGTCTCCGTCGTTGTCCAGCCGTTCGCCGCCCCGTACACCTACGCCGAGATCCGCGGCGTCGCCGCTCTCACCACCGAGGGCGGCGACGAACTCATCGACGAACTGTCCGTGAAGTACACCGGGAAGAAATACGCGGAATTCAACCCCGCCTCCGGCGACGACGACGAGCGTGTCGTCGTCCGGATCACCCCGCAGAAGATCGTCGGGCGTATCTGAGGACCCGTTCGGGGATCGTCCCTGTCACAAGTTGCCCTCGCGATCCCAATGGGTCGCGGGGCACTGGTGCGGGCCCACTACCCTTGAGGGGTGACTATTCGCCTGTACGACACCAGCGCCCGGCAGATCCGTGACTTCGTCCCGCTTGCAGCGGGCTGTGTCTCGATCTACCTCTGTGGCGCGACTGTCCAGGCCGCCCCGCACATCGGGCACATCCGGTCCGGTCTGAACTTCGACATCATGCGCCGCTGGTTCGAGTACCGCGGTTACGACGTCACGTTCATCCGGAACGTCACCGACATCGACGACAAGATCATCAACAAGTCGGCCGAGCAGGGCCGACCCTGGTGGTCGATCGGGTACGAGAACGAGCGCGCGTTCAACACCGGCTACGACGCCCTCGGCTGCCTCCCGCCCACCTACGAACCGCGCGCGACCGGCCACATCACCGAGATGATCGAGATGATGCGCGGCCTCATCGAGCGCGGTCACGCCTACGAGGCGGACGGCAACGTCTACTTCGACGTGCGGTCGTTCGCCGGCTATCTGGAGCTCTCCAACCAGGACCTGGACGATCTGCGTCAGCCGTCCGGCGAGGGCGAGACCGGCAAGCGCGACCAGCGCGACTTCGCGATGTGGAAGGTCGCCAAGGACGGCGAGCCGAGCTGGGAGACCCCGTGGGGCCGCGGCCGGCCCGGTTGGCACCTGGAGTGCTCCGCCATGGCGCACAAGTACCTCGGCACCGCCTTCGACATCCACGGCGGCGGCATCGACCTGATCTTCCCGCACCACGAGAACGAGATCGCCCAGGCCAAGGCCTACGGCGACGAGTTCGCGAAGTACTGGGTGCACAACGGCTGGGTCACCATGTCCGGCGAGAAGATGTCGAAGTCGCTCGGCAACTCCGTGCTGGTCAGCGAGATGGTCAAGGCATGGCGCCCCATCGTGCTGCGCTACTACCTCGGCACCCCGCACTACCGGTCGATGATCGAGTACAGCGAGGAGGCACTGCGCGAGGCCGAGTCCGCGTTCGCGCGGATCGAGGGCTTCGTGCAGCGCGTCATCGAGAAGGCGGGCGGCGAGGTCGCGGCCGCCCCCGAGGTGCCGCCCGCGTTCGCCGAGGCGATGGACGACGACCTGGGCGTCCCGCAGGCGCTCGCGATCATCCACACCACGGTCCGGCAGGGCAACTCCGCTCTCGCCGCCGACGACAAGGAAGCGGCCGTCGCAAGGCTCGCGGAGGTACGGGCCATGCTCGGCGTCCTCGGCCTCGACCCGCTCGACCCGCACTGGGCGGGCGAGGGTGACCGCGGCGAGGACCTGCACGGGGTCGTCGACACACTCGTACGACTCGTCCTGGACCAGCGTCAGTCGGCCCGTGACCGCAAGGACTGGCCAGCCGCCGACGCGATCCGCGACCAGCTCAACCAGTCGGGCCTCGTCATCGAGGACAGCCCGACCGGCCCACGATGGACGCTCGGCCCGCGCCAGTAGTCCTCACCGTGTGCCGCCCGGCGATCCGGGCGGCACACTTTCATTACGTACGCACGTCTGAAGCAACGAAACAGGTAGGTCATGGCCGGGAACAGCCAGCGCAGGAACCGCCGCACGTCCAACAAGAAGGGCATGCAGGTCGGCAGCGGTGGCCAGCGACGCCGTGGTCTCGAAGGCAAGGGACCGACGCCGCCCGCCTCCGCCCGCAAGGGACACAAGAAGAACCGGGTGGCGAACGCCCAGGCCCGGCAGGCCGCAGTCCGCCGACCCGCCCCACGGCGCGGTGGCGCCAAGGGCACGTCCGAGATGGTCGTGGGCCGCAACCCGGTCTACGAGGCGCTGCGCGACGGCGTCCCGGCGACCACTCTCTATGTCCAGCAGTACATCGACAACGACGAGCGGGTCCGCGAGGCGCTCCAGCTCGCCGGCCAGCGCGGCAACATCAACCTGATGGAGGCGCCGCGCCCCGAGCTCGACCGGATGACGAACGGCCTGAACCACCAGGGCCTCGTCCTCCAGGTCCCGCCGTACGAGTACGCGCACCCGGAGGACCTCACCGCCGCCGCGTACGACAATGGCGAGGACCCGCTGATCGTCGCGCTCGACGGGGTCACCGACCCGCGCAACCTGGGTGCGATCGTCCGCTCCGTCTCCGCGTTCGGCGGCCACGGCGTGGTCGTGCCGGAGCGCCGCGCGGCCGGGATGACGGCGGGCGCCTGGAAGTCCTCGGCGGGCACGGCGGCCCGTACGCCGGTCTCCCGGGTGACGAACCTGACCCGCGCCCTGGAGGGCTACCAGAAGGCCGGCATCACGGTCGTCGGCCTCGCCGCGGACGGCGAGCACACCGTGCAGGACCTGGAGGCCCTCGGCGGCCCCGTCGTCATCGTGATCGGCAGCGAGGGCAAGGGCCTGGGCCGCCTGGTCGGCGAGACCTGCGACTACCGGGTGCGGATCCCGATGCCGGGTGGCGCGGAGTCGCTGAACGCGGGTGTCGCGGCAGGCATCGTGCTGTACGAGACGGCACGCCGCCGCGCCTGACGCGCCGGGTGACCGGTCCGGGTCGACCGGACCGGTCAGCGGACCCTTCCGACGGTCGGCGTGGCACCGCCGGCAGGGTCGACCAGCAGCGACGAACCGGTGCACCGGGAGACCGCAGGCCGGGGAAGCCATCGGAGGCTCTTCGCGCCGAAGGGGCGGGAGGGCCAATTCCCGTACGCCCGCCGCAGTAACGCGAGTAAGCGCTCCAGGGAAATGCAGCCGGTCGGACGTCGGCCGACGGAGGGTGCACCCGCCACCACCTGTTGACGGGCCTCGGACACATCGGGTCCGTCAAGGCAGTGTCCTAAACACACATCACTCGGTTAGATGAGTGTGGACACCAGAACGCCTCGGTTCGACGAACTACCCGCCCTGAGTATGACCAAGGTGGACTGCGACCCTGCGCAGGTCATCGTCAACCACGCCAGCTTCCGGGTACAGCTCGCGCCCGGCCGGCACGCACGGCTGGGTGGTGCCGCTCCCGCGGGTTCGGTCAGGATCCCCGCCATGAGCGGCCCCGGTGCGGGGCGCGGCCGGCGCTCGCCCGTCGTGTGGAGCGGCAGGTCCGCCCCCGGCGACCCCGGCGCCACCGGACTCCTCCAGGCCGTACGGAACTCCACCGCCGGCCGCCCCGACGACTCGTACGGATCGTACGGTTCGTACACCTCGTACGGCTCCGAGTTCGACGACGGACGAGGTCCGGGCGCCACGCAGGTCATCCCGCGGCTGGACGAGACCCAGCCGAACCCCGTCATCACGGCACCCCACCAGCCCGGCCGCACCGGCAACGGCCCGCTGCTGCCGCCCATGCGGCAGGCGGTCGGCGCCTACGACGCCGTCGACCCCGGTCCGTACGAGCAGGAGCCGTACGAGGAAGAGCCGTACGAGGAAGAGCCGTACGGGGACGGAGAGTTCGGCGAGACCGTCGGGAGCAGGTCGCACCGCCACGGCACGGACACCGTCCGGCACGCGTACTACCCCGGCCGCCGGATGAACCTCGGGGTCGTACTCCTCCCCATGCGGGTCTTCCTCGGCTTCATCTCCGTCTACGCCGGCATGGGCAAGCTCTGCGACCCCGTGTACTTCGACGGCGGCGACCGCGGCTCCATGGTCAAGTGGCTGACGTCACTGCACCCTTGGGCGCTCGCCGAACCACTGCGGGACTTCGCGCTCTCCCACCCCGTCGGCGCCGGGCTCACCGTCGCCTTCCTCCAGGTCGTCGTCGGGGTCCTCACCGTCCTCGGCCTGTGGCAGCGGGTCGCCGCCTCCGTCGGCACCCTGCTCTCCGCCGCGCTGCTGGTCACCGTCAGCTGGCGCACCGTCGCCGTCTACGACGCACCGGACATCATCTACCTCGCCGCCTGGAGCCCGCTGATCATCGCGGGCGCCCCCGTCTACTCCGTCGACGGACGGCTGGCCGGCGAGGCATGGCGCAGGCTCGGCCCGCGCTCCACGATCTGGGACCTGCGCCGCCGCGTACTGCGCCGCGGCACACTCGTCGCCACCGTCGTCGTCGGGCTCACACTTCTGGTCGGCTCGATGCTCGGAGGCGCCGTCCGCTCCTCCGAGGTCGTCACCGTGCCCGGCCCCCACGACAACCCGACCAACCAGCTGCCCGGAACCCCGCTCCCGCAGGAGTCCACCGGCGGCCAGGCATCGCACACCCCCGCCGGACAGAAGCCCTCACCGTCGCTGTCCACCCCCGCCACCCCGTCCACGCAGGCGTCCACGCCCGGTACGGACACCGTCCGCGAGTCCGGCCAGGCCGCCGGCGCCGGACAGCCCAGCCAGACGCAGGGCACCGGCCGGCAGCCCCCGCAGCAGACGACCCCGCAGCCGCCCCCGGCCACCAGCTCCGGACCGACCTCGTCCGGCTCCACCGGCACGGGCGGCGGCTCCACCGGCGGCGGTTCGACCGACGGCGGCTCCTCGGGCTCGTCGGGCGGCTCGTCGGGCGGCGGCCGCAATCCGATCGGCGGCCTGCTCGGCTGAGGCCCGGCGTCCGACAGACACGGAGGAGGGGCGGTCACCGGAAACCCGGCGGCCGCCCCTCCTCGTACCCGTCGTCCTTCCATCCGCCTCAGCGGGCCTGCGGGCCGTCCAGCTCCCGCGCCGCCTCCGTGAGGTCCTTCGCCGTGTCGATGGCCCGCCAGTACGCCCCCAGCGGCAACGGATACCCGGCCAGCCGACGCTCACGGGCCAGCCGCGGGAACGTCGTCCGCTCATGGTCGCCCCGGTCCGGCAGCAGCGTCGTGAACGTCGGCGAGAAGACGTACACACCCGCGTTGATCAGATACGGCGACGGCGGCGACTCGATGAAGTCGGTGATGTGCCCGAAAGCATCCGTCTCCACGGCACCCCAGGGGATCCGCGGACGGGCCAGGGCCAGCGTGGCGGTCGCATCGCGCTCCGCGTGGAACGCCGCCATCTCACGCAGCGAAAAACGGGTCCAGATGTCGCCGTTCGTGGCGTACCAGGGCTCCGAAGGATCCGGCAGCCGGGCGGCGGCGTACTTGAGGCCGCCGCCACGGCCGAGCGGCTCCGACTCCACCACAGTGGTCACCCGGAGCGGCAATACGGCCTCGGCCAGCCACTCCTGGAGCACATCGGCAAAATGACCGCACGACACGACGGCATCGGTCACGCCCTCGGCGGCCAGCCAGGAAAGCTGATGGCCGATGATCGGGGTCCCGGTGCCCGGGATCTCGACCATCGGCTTGGGGCGGTCATCGGTGTACGGGCGCAGCCGCGTCCCCTGGCCACCCGCCAGGATCACGGCCTGCGTCGGATACGTATGCATGCCAGGCACGATATGCCGTGCCCGTCCCGCACCGGTCAGCTGAACTGCGCGACACCCGAGGCGAACGACGTGTCACAGACGGGACGGGAGAACCGCTGCGCCCGCGCGGGACCGTACTGCTCGACCGCGGCCCGGCCCAGCGCCCTGGCGATCGACATGCAGTGCCGGGCGAGCGACGGGCGTCCCTCGACGGCCCGCTGAAGGTCCGTCAGCGCGGTACCCGGGTCCTTCTGCCGGAGTTCCACGAGCAGCCGGTCGCGCAGCACATCCTGCGGGGCGCGCGCCGCGGCAGCCTTCTTCGGTACCGTCTCCGCCGACGCGGTGAGTACCTGCGACTCGGAGTTGTGCGCTGCCCACGGCACACGGGTGACCGCGAGGGTCCCGGAGAGGACCATGACGACGGGCAGGACGAGAGCGAGAGTTCGGCCGATGCGGCGCGCGGTGTGGGTCACGCAGCGAGCGTAGCGGGCAGTGATGATTTGGCGACATTTCGTCACCCTCGCGGGGGATGGTTCGAGGGTGCTTTTCGAATCCCGTGTTGACGACCATCGGTGAAATGACCGAAGTATCGGGGTATTTGGCGGTGCCCCCGAGGTCTCCTCGCCCAAACCCCAGCGTGCGCCTGGATACGTGAACGGCCCCGCACCACAAGGGGTGCGGGGCCGTCGTACGGCGTTGTGTGCGACGTCAGCCGGCGAGACGCTCGCCCGTCGAGGTGGAGAAGACGTGCAGCTCGTCCGGGCGCGGCACGACGTGCAGCTTGGTGCCCTTCTCCGGCACGGCGCGACCGCCGACGCGGACGACGAGGTCCTTGTCCGCACCGCCGACGTGCGCGGAGCCGTAGACGAAGCCGTCGGCGCCGAGCTCCTCGACGACGTTGACCGAAACGGCCAGGCCGGCCGGGGCGTCGGCGCTGTCCTTGGAGAGCGACTTGGCGGCGGCGCCACCATGCTCGACGATGTCGAAGTGCTCCGGGCGGATGCCGACCGTGACCGTGGTGTCACCCTTGTCCGCGGCGGCGGTGAGCGCCTCGCGGGAGACCGGGACGACGCTGTTGCCGAACTTCACGCCGCCGTCGGTGATCGGCACCTCGACCAGGTTCATGGCCGGGGAGCCGATGAAGCCGGCGACGAAGAGGTTGGCCGGGCGGTCGTACATGTTGCGCGGCGAGTCGACCTGCTGCAGCAGACCGTCCTTGAGGACCGCGACGCGGTCACCCATGGTCAGGGCCTCGACCTGGTCGTGCGTGACGTACACGGTCGTGATGCCGAGGCGGCGCTGGAGCGACGCGATCTGCGTACGGGTGGAGACACGGAGCTTGGCGTCGAGGTTCGACAGCGGCTCGTCCATGAGGAAGACCTGCGGCTCACGCACGATGGCGCGGCCCATCGCGACACGCTGACGCTGACCACCGGAGAGCGCCTTCGGCTTGCGGTCCAGGTACTCGGTGAGGTCCAGCATCTTGGCGGCCTCTTCGACCTTCGCCCGGATCTCGGTCTTGTTGATACCGGCGATCTTCAGCGCGAAGCCCATGTTGTCCGCGACGGACATGTGCGGGTAGAGCGCGTAGTTCTGGAACACCATGGCGATGTCCCGGTCCTTCGGCGGCAGGTGCGTGACGTCGCGGTCACCGATGCGGATCGCGCCGCCGTTGACGTCCTCGAGACCCGCGAGCATGCGCAGGGAGGTCGACTTGCCACAACCGGAAGGACCGACGAGGACGAGGAACTCACCGTCCGCGATGTCGATCTCCAGCTGGTCCACGGCGGGCTTGGTGGAGCCGGGGTAGACGCGGGACGCCTTGTCGAACGTGACACTGGCCATGCTGATCTTCTCCTCCACCGGCAGGAACGTGCCGGACGATCCGAGTAAGGGAGTGGTCTGGTCCATTTGAATGAACCCTTAGCGACGCTACCTGGCCATCAAGAATCTGTCAGTAGTTCGAGGGGGACGGATATCTCGCATCGGGGCGGGGCAGGTCGGGCAGAGCAACACACTTTTGACCTTGCGCGTGCAGGCAGGCCCCGGATTTTTGGCCTGCTGTGAAAGCAGCACTTCCTGCTTCATCGCCCGCTGCCGACCCGACGCAACCCTGGGGGTCGCACCCGGCCGGTCTTACATGGACTCCACAGGCATGTCGGCCGACGGCCCGTCGGTCCGTAACACTCGTATTGCGACCGCTCAGGCCGCCAGGAGTACCTCGGGAAGCTCCGATGCCTTGATCACCGGCGGGGGCACCCTGCCGGGCGGCAGCACCGAGGCCACCAGCCAGTACAGCCGCATACCCTCCTCGCGGAGGTTCTGCGCCGCGTTCACATCCCGGTCGTGCGCCGCGCCGCACTCCGTGCACGTCCACTCACGAACCGACACGTCCAGTGACGGCCCCTTTGCCTGACAGCACGAGCACCGACGCGTCGACGGGAAGAAACGGTCCACGATCACCAGGGTCCGTCCGTACCACGCGCACTTGTACCGCAGCTGCCGCAGCAACTCACCCCACGCCGCATCGCTGATCGACGCGTTCAGCCGGGCCTTCCGTCGCCGGCCCTTCCCGACTGCCGTACGCATCAGATTCGCAATGGCCAGGTCTTCCACCACGAGCACTTGGTCCTCGCGCACGAGGCGGGTGGTCAGCTGGTCCAGCATGTCCCTGCGGACATCGCCGATGAGCGCATACAGGCGAGCGATACGAATCCGGGCCTTCCCCCGGTTCTTCGACCCCTTCTTCTTGCGGTGCAGCCCGCGCTGCAACCGCGCCAACTCCTTCTCGTACTTCCGCAGCAGACGCGGATGATCCACCTTCGTGCCGTCGTCCAGTGTCACAAGCGCCGCAAGCCCCAGGTCGATCCCCACCGTCTTCGGCTCCCGCCCGCCCGGCACGAAAACCGAAGGCAACGGTTCGATCCGCTCCTCGACCAGCACGGAGAGGAAGAACCGACCCGCACGGTCACGCGTCACCGACAGCTTTACCGGCACCACACCCACCGGAAGCGGCCGCGACCACCGCACATCCAACGGCTCCGACTGCTTCGCCAGCGTCACCGCCCCAGTGCCCGGTCGCCCCGGATTCTCCACCCACCGGAAACCCGTCCGCACGTACGTGGCAGCATCCCGCGAGTGATGCTTCTTCTTCCGCTTCGGGTACCGCGCCGACTGCTTGAAGAATCGCGAGAACGCCGCATCAAGATGCCGCAACGACTGCTGCAGCACCGTCGACGACACCTCCTGCAACCACGACGTCTCCGCCGCCTGTCGCCACCCGGTCAGCGCCCGGCACGACTCCGCGAATCCCACCGAGACCTTGTGTCGCTCCCACGCATTCGCGCGGAGAGCGAGGCCCTCGTTGTAGACCCACCGGCAGGCGCCGAAGGTCTTTTCCAGCTGCTCGGCCTGCGCCGGGCTCGGGTAGACGCGGTACCGGTAGACCCGCTGCTGGGTGCCCGGCTCCTTGGTACGGCTCTTCAGCCGGGTCGATGCCCGGTCGTGATGCTTCCGGCGGTCGGGGATGCCGAGTGCGTCGCGCTTGACGCGCTTGGCCTCTGCGCCCGTGACCCGTATGGGCTGGTCCGCCGAACTCACCACGTCCGCTCCCCCGATCCAGCCGTCCGATAGTCGGAACAGCTCGTCAGTCCTCTTAACGCACGGATGGTCGAGTGGTCACGGGTGCGGAAGAACTTCGTGGATCAGGAGGCGGGCTGCTGTGTAGAGTGAGGGAACTTGCGCGCGCGGCTTTGGCGTGCGCGATGCCGCCTTAGCTCAGTTGGCAGAGCGGGTGCCTTGTAAGCTCCAGGTCGTCGGTTCGATTCCGACAGGCGGCTCAGCGGAATCCCAGCTCAGAACACCTCTGAGCTGGGATTCTTCGTTTCCGCGGATGCGTCGGCGCCGCGCCCGTGCCGCCCTGCTGTCGGGGGTCTCGGTTCTGGTCTCAGTCGTCGGTTCGGGGGCGGGCATGAATGCGTCTCCCATGCGGCGCATCGCGTCCTTCGAGAGCGTGGATCTCCCCTTCACGTAGCGATTGGTCTGGGTGATCTGGGTGATCTGGGTGTGCCGGAGGATCTCCATGATCGTTGGCATGTCCACCCCGAGTTCGTTGAGGATCGTGCCCGCCGTGTGGCGGCTTCCGTCATAGAGACGTCGGTCACTGGGACCGGCTTCGTCCAGCAGATCGCTGGAGCTGCCAGTGGGGATGGAACAGTTCCGCCTCCAGGTCCACGTACTTCCGTCGGAGGCCCAGCGCCTCACCCTGCCGGAACCCCATACGACGTTCTCCACGACCATCCGGCGACAGTGCGCGATCTTCAGGGCACGGGGACAGGATGCGGTGCACTTTGAGCACGTGGGAGGGAGTGTGGCCCTCGCGAAGCATGTCGGCGTACATGCGCTCCAGGTGCTCGGGACCGAGCTTGTCGAGGCGGTGACGTCCGACGCCAGGAACGATGTCGTTGCGGGTCTTCGACCAGTAGTCGTCCAGCGAGCGGGGCTTGAGCTTGGGGCCGGCGATCGTGGTGAGGTACGTCGTCATCCACTGCTCGACGGTCGGCTTACGTCCAGCCACGGGAGCGCGGCCGTCGTCTCGGGGCTTCTCCAACTGCTGCACCTTGCGGCGGACTTCGGCGTCGGTCCTGGACCGGCGGTGCCGGCGGTCCGGGCTGCCGTCGTTCTTCACGCCCATCGTCACGCGACCGTGCCACCACCCTCAAACCGGGCAGGACACCAGCCAAACCCGCTCCGCCAACCTAGGTTTTCGGACTTACGACCAGTCTTGGTGAACGTTTCGACATGAGTCTCAATGGTGTACTCCGCTTGGGTGGTAGCCCCCGCGTGGGTGGGAACACGGCATAGCCGAGTGAGGTGACGCGGAGAGCGGGGCGGAGAGGGGCCGGTTAGCCTGAGCTGACCAGGGGCCCAGTAACGTCAGGGGTTACACGTGGCAAGGCTGGGAGCGTGGAAGTGGGTGGGGAAGCGGGGCCGCCTGCTGCCGGCCATCCTGCTTCTCATTGCCGTATTGATTGACCTCAGCACGCCTCGCACCGTCAGCGCTGCGGCCCTCTATGCGGCTGCGATCTTGTCGGCCGCTCCACTGCTGTCTCTGCGGGGCACCGTTCTCACTGGAGTGTTTGCGCTCCTCATCGACTGGATGATGTTCCGGTATTTCGGCTATCGCCGGAGTGCGATCGCGATCAGCGAGCTGATCATGGTTGCGACAGTGACCATGATCGCGGGCTTGCTCAATCGCTTCTTGTACCACCGGAAATTGCAGCTGGAGTCCGTACGTGACATTGCCGCGGCTGTTCAGCGTGCTGTCCTGCCACACCCTCCGGACAGAATCGGTCCGCTGCGCTTGGCCGCACGTTACGAGGCTGCTCAGGCGGATGCACAGATCGGCGGGGACCTCTACGTAGTGGTGGACACTCCGTTCGGCGTGCGCTGCGTGATCGGCGATGTGCGTGGCAAGGGGATGGGGGCAGTCAGGGCGGTCGCGGTCAGCATCGGGACTTTTCGGGAGGCAGCCCTGCACGAGCCCACCCTGACCAGTCTCGTGGAACGTCTGGAGCAGGCCGTCGTCCTCGAGGCTCAGCAGTCAGGGACCCTGACCGAGCTCGAAGGGTTCATCACAGGCGTATTGGCCGAGTTCCCCCGGCGGGCAAACGAAGTTCGGTTGGTCAACCGCGGCCACCCGGCGCCCCTGCTGATCCTGGGAGACACGGTGCAGTATGTCGAGCCCGGTAGGCAAAGCTTGCCCCTGGGTTTGGGGGCCCTCGACGCCGCCCCTGTGTGCGTCGACACGGTGACGTTCCCCGAGGGGGCCACTCTGCTGCTCTACACCGATGGGCTCATCGAGGCCCGGGACGAGACGGGTACCTTTTACGACCCCATCGGCAAGTGCACGGGGCATCGCTATGCCGGCCCGGATGCTCTTCTTGACGCTCTGATTGCCGACCACTGCCGACACACCGGTGGCCGGAGAACTGATGACATGGCGCTGCTGGCCATCACCCATGCACCCAACAACTCATGACCGATGAGCGTCCGCTGGTAGCGCTCCGACCTTCGATCGGCCCGATGGCCGCTGCTCGGGGGCGCCGGTGGGCAGCCGGCGGACGAGCGGGCAGCGGGCGTGCGGAACGGTGGGCAGGCAGGTGCGCTGCGAGCCGACCTGTACGGCAGCCGCGGGGGTGTACCGGCGAACGCTCATCGGCCGACTGGCCGGGATGCTGCCGTTCACGCCCGGGACCGGCGTCGAGCGCCCTGTCCTGAAGTGCTTGATCACTGCGGCTCGGCTTCACGTGATCAGCGAGGCCCCCGCGACGGCGACCTGCGTCTTCGTCGCGGGGGCCTTCGCGCCCTGCAGCGACCGGTCCGGGCCCCGAAGGACGCGGCGCCGGTCCGAGCCCTTACCAGGTGGCCCGCGCGTTACAGATCCTGCTCGCGGACTGCGCCGGCGCCTGCCCCACCTGCCACCGCGACGCGCCGACCCCGATACCGGCCTGACCGAGCACTGCTAGTAGCGGTCGAGGATCAGCCCGGTCTTGAGGATGTCGCCGTGGTACAGCCAGCCGTGGGACTCCGCGACGTTGATGGCGTCGGTGTGCAGCTTCGCCGCGTTGTCGTAGTTGTCCGTCTTGAAGGACAGTTCGACGACGTACTCGGTGCCCGAACCGCTCGCCCCCACGACCGGGAGAACCTCGATGCCGGCGTCGTCGGACGCCTCCCATGCGCCTTCCCAGACCTGCGAAGTCACCGGACCGTGGGGCCGGGAGGCCTGGAGGGTGGCCTTGCCCCAGTTGTCGGCGTTCCAGTCCTGGAGCTTGCCCGGGATTTCGTTCACCAGCCAGCTCAGACCGGTGCTGCTGCTCGGCATGGCCGTGCCGGAGTAGCCGGCGGCGCTGTGGGACTTCTCGTTGCTGAAGCTGAGGGTCTGCTTGGCGTAGCCCCAGTCGACCTCGGCGTCGTAGTTGGTGTCGCTGCTGTCGAATCCGGCGGCGTTGGCTGTCGTGAGCGCGGCGTCGATGTCGCCGTTGGTGACGGTGAACCGCTTCTTGTAGCTCTCCTCGAACGAGGAGCCGCTCTTGTGCCGGAGCCGGACGCTCCAGCCCTGGGCGTCCAGGGCCTGGGTGCTGGTGTCGTAGTAGGTGTACGAACGGGCCTTGGCGGAGCCCGTGATCCCGAAGGCGGACTTCACGGCCGCGAGCGGGGTGTGCGACGCGTCCAGTGCGGCGGTGGTGAGGTTGATCTTCACTTCGTAGGTCGGAACCGCGTTGGACGCGGCCTGTGCGGGCGTCGTGCCGACGAAGAGGGACGCGGACGCGGCCAGGGCGATCGCCGCGGTGGCGGACGGGCGGATCCTGGCGGTGCGGGAGGTGATCGTCATGGGGGGACGATCCCGGCCGATGATGATCACCGGCTGACCGGCGAACGCGTTCCGCATGAACGCCTGACGCCAAGTGGAGCAAAATGTAGGTCACTTGTGAAACCTGGCAGTTGTGACGCCGGGACGGTCCCGGCCCGCACACGGTCCCGGCCCGCACACGGTCCCGGCCCGCACACGGTCCCGGCCCGCACACGGGCCGGGACCGCTCGTGGCCGCCGTCGGCGGCCGGGGAATCAGCGCAGCCGCGCGTCCAGACGGATCTGGACCAGTGTGGTCTCCACACCGCTGTCGACGAGGCGGCCGTCGGGACCGAATGCCCCGGCACCGTCGGTCATGCCGAAGTCGTTGTCGTTGATGACCGCGATCGTCCGCGGGTCGACGACGGCGACGCCCTCGATCTTCTTCGGCGCGCCGGGCACCGTGTTGAGGTCGACGACGAGCTTCTTCGACAGCACAGGCACCCCCGCGGCCGCCGGGTTCGGCAGCGCCTCCAGCGACGGGGTGGTGGCGGTCGAGTCCCAGGCGGTGCCCAGGATGTTGTTCTCGCGCCGCAGCACCACCCGGTGGAGACGGGCGGCCCGGTCCGTGCGCTCCTGCACCAGCAGGGTGTCCGGGCCGATCGCGACCACCGAGGAGACCTTCAGTTCGGTCGGGTCGTCCTCGCCCGGATCCACCGTGCCGACCGCGTCGAAGGCGTAGGCGTACTCGGCCGTGACCGTGCCCCGGCGGGGCGAGAAGCGCAGCAGACGCGTGGTCCCCGACGCCTCGCCGACCTGCTTGGAGGGGTTGAGCAGCGGGCTCTGCAGGGCGATGACCAGGTCCCCGCCCGGGAGTTGGGCGAGGCCCTCGAAGCCCCGGTTGCCCTTGCGGGTGAGGAACACCGACGGAAGACCCTCGACCACCGGGTAGTCGGCGCCCTTCAGGGCCAGGCCCTTGGGGACGTACCGGGTGAGCACCCGGCCGGTCGCCGAGACGTGGACGAGCGACGGGCCGTACTCGTCGACCAGCCAGAACGTGCCGTCGTGAGATTGCACGATGCCTTCGGTGTCCAGCCCATCGGGGTTGAACCCCAGCGGGGTGGAGGCGTCGTAGGTGTACGGGATCTCGTCACGGCCGCTCTGGTTGGACAGGCCGGTCACGGGTGCGCCGCTGCGCGTTCTGATCGGGAGCGCCTTGAGGACCTCGAGCCTGGAGCCCTCGACCTTGACCTTGACGATCGCGGGGTCGAAGCCGGGGACCGGGAAGGTCCGCCGGTTGACACCGTCGATCTTGATCTGGCCGTTGGGGCCGCGGTCGGTGACGGTCCAGAACTCTCCGGGCCGCCCGGCCGGGAAGAGGTCGCTGCCGATGCCGCCCAGGTCGACGCCGCGGTCGTCGGCCACCGAGTGGTGCAGCAGGGCGTTGGAGAAGGTGGCGAGCGGGATGTCCGGAAGGGTGGACGTGCGGATGACCTTGCCGGAGACACCCCGCTCGGGCCCCGACTGGGTGGTGGCGTCAGCCGCGGCCGGCAGCAGCAGGGAAACGGCGAGTGCCGGGACTGCCGCGACGGCGATCCGGCGGCGGGCCGGTCGAGTCATGTGTGGGTACCTCCACAACGGGAAACAGTGAAGGGCCAGGCTGAACACCGGTGATGAACATCCGTCAGCGGAGCGGTGAAGCGAGGGCGTCGCGCCCCCGTCGACAAGGATCGCGGGGAAAGCGGACCGGTGGGGTGGTCGCCGCGCGTGCGCTGCCGTCGCAGCCTTCACCTGGCCGTCACGCGCCGCGATCACTTCCTCCAGACGCGCGATCGCGACCTGGATGTTGCCCTGCGCAACCCGGCGCGCCCGTTCAACCGGCGATCCCGGCCCTGACCGACGCATGGCACAGCCGCGCGTGATCAAAGGCATGTGAAGGGGATATTCAGGTCATCGCGAGTTCGCGGGATCGCGGGATCGCGGGATCTCCAGAAGATCTTCGCGGGATCTCCCTCGGTCAGTGACGCCCCGCCAGCCGGTCCGCCACCTTGGCGATGGGGTCGGTGCCGGGGCGGGGGGAGGTGAGTTCCCGCCGGTCCGCGGTGCGGTAGGCCGCGTACATGCCGTGGACGCCGATCCAGCGGAAGGGTTCCGGTTCCCAGCGGCGGACCTTGTGGTTGACCCAGGGGAGGGTCGTCAGGTCGGTGGGGCCCGACTGGCCGGAGTCCTGCTGGATCAGGTCGCGCAGGGTGCGGGCGGCGAGGTTGGTGGTGGCGACGCCGGAGCCGACGTAGCCGCCGGCCCAGCCCAGGCCGGTGGAGCGGTCGAGAGTGACCGTGGCGCACCAGTCGCGGGGGACGCCGAGGACGCCGGACCAGGCGTGGTCGATGCGGACGCCCGCCGTGGTGGGGAAGAAGCGGACCAGGATGTCGCGGAGGGCCTCGATGGTGGCGGGCTGGGTGCGGCCGTCGTTGTCGGTGGCGGAGCCGTAGCGGTAGGGGACGCCGCGGCCGCCGAGTGCGATGCGGTCGTCGGCGGTGCGCTGGGCGTACATGTAGGCGTGGGCCATGTCGCCGAGGGTCTCGCGGCCGTCCCAGCCGATGGTGTCCCAGATCTCCTTGGGGAGCGGCTCGGTGGCGATCATCGAGGAGTTCATCGGGAGCCAGGTGCGTCGCTGACCCCTCAGTCCCGAAGTGAAGCCTTCGGTGCAGCGCAGGATGTACGGGGCGCGGACGGTGCCGTACGGGGTGAGGGCGTGCTTCGGCTTGATCTCGGTGACGGGGGTCGATTCGTGGATGGTGACGCCGAGCGCTTCGACGGCGTCGGCGAGGCCCTTGACGAGTTTGACCGGGTGCAGGCGGGCGCCGTGCGGGGTCCAGGTGGAACCGACGGCTCCGGTGACGCGGATGCGTTCGGCGGTCTCGCGGGCGCCGCGCAGGACACGGTCGGTCTCGCCGAAGGCGATCTCCACGGAGTGGAAGTCCTTGAGGCGGGCCAGCTGGGCGGGGGTGTACGCGACTTCGAGGACGCCGCCCCGGTGGATGTCGGCGTCGATGTTCTCCTCGGCGGCGGCGCGTACGACTTCGTCGACGGTTTCGTTCATCGCCTTCTGGAGGCGGACCGCGGCGTCGTGGCCGTGGAGTTTCGCGTAGCGGTCGCGGCCCGCGATGCCGTTGTAGAGCCAGCCGCCGTTGCGCCCGGAGGCGCCGTAGCCGCAGAACTTGGCTTCCAGGACGGTGATGTTGAGGAAGGGGACGGCCTTCTTGAGGTAGTAGGCGGTCCACAGGCCGGTGTATCCGCCGCCGACGATGCAGACGTCGGCCGTGGTGTCGCCGGGCAGGGGTTCGCGGGCTGTGGGGGTGCCCTGATCCGTGTACCAGAACGATATTCCGCCGTTGACCGTGCTGACGGTGCTCATGTTGCCCCTGCTTGTCCGGTGTGAAGCCGAGTCTGTGTGAAGCCCGGGGCCGAGTGAAGCCCGAGTTCCTGTGTGGCGGGACGTTACTGCGTGAGGGGTGGTTTCGTCGTCCCCCGGGTGAGCGGGTAGCAGGCGAGACCGATGAGTGCGGCGGCGAAGTGACCGAGGTCGGTGAAGGTGCGGCCGGTGATCAGGGGGACGCCGTAGACGACGAGGACGGCGAAGAGGTACACCAGCCGCCAGGGGCGGGGGACGTGGTATGTGAGGACGGCGACCACACCCGCGAGTGCGTAACTGACCCCGACGTCCAAGGTGGTGACGGCGGACACGGGTGCCTGCCCGTGGCGGACGGCCCAGGCGAGGACGCCCTCGCTGACGAGCGTGGCCAGGACGTGCGCGAGCGCGGCGACCGCGAGCCACCGCAGCGTGCTGAGCCAGCGCTCGACGGGGGCGTGGAAGACCGTGAAGAGGAAGGCGTACATGGGCCAGTGGCCGCCCTCGATCCAGAAGGCGCTGGAGATGAGGACGCGTACCGGGTCGCGGACGAGCTCGTGGATGTTGGTCGAGCGCTGGCGCAGGAAGTCCTCTTCGAAGTCGGGTGACATCTGGTGCACGACGACGGTCGTGGCGAAGAGGATTGCCAGCCAGATGTAGGTGCCGGGGGCGCTGCGGATCCAGCAGCCGACGGCGCGGATGGCTCGCGCGGGGGCCGGGTGTGTGGGTGGGGAGGGGCTGCTCGAGGCCATAGACGATTGATGCACGGTCCTACGATCGGGTGCGTGATCGACATTCCGGACGCGCTGATCGCCACCCGGTCCAAGTACAACGGGGAGGCCGGCCGGGCGTTTGTGGCCGCGCTGCCCGGGCTCGCGGACCGATTCCTGGGGGAGTGGGGGCTGCGGCGGGACGGGGCCGCGATGTACGGGGTGTGTGCGCTGGTGCTGCCGGTGGTGCGCGCGTCGGACGGCCGGCCGGCGGCACTGAAGCTTCAGGCGAAGGACGAGGAGACAGCGGGGGAGCCGGTCGCGCTGCGGGTCTGGGGCGAGGCGGGTGCGGGAGCGGTGGGGCTGCTCGACCACGACCCGGGGACCGGCACGATGCTGCTGGAACGGCTGGACGAGCGGCGGCCGCTGTCGGAGGTGGCCGATGAGCGGGCGGCGGTCGAGGTGCTCGCCGGGCTGCTGGCCCGGCTGACGTCCGTACCTGCGCCGGACGGACTGCGCCGGCTCGGGGATGCCGTGGAGCGGATGCTGGACGGGGTGGCGCGGGCGGTGGCCGGGCCGGCGGACGCGGACGAGCGGCGGCTGCTGAGGGACTGTGCGGCAGCGGTACGGGAGGTGGCGGGCGAACCGGGGGACCGGCTGCTCCACTGGGACCTGCACTACGGCAACATCCTGGCCGGGCGGGCCGACGAGGGCCGGGCGCACGAGTGGATCGCACTGGACCCGAAGCCTTCCCCAAGCTCTTAAGGAGCAGGGGAGACCCCATTGCAGGGGACCCCGGTTTCGATCTGATGCCCGCCCTGGCCAACCGGTTCGACGCGTCGTCGGTGCGGTGGCGGTTCGATCTGATGACGGAGGTGCTGGGGCTGGACCGGGAGCGGGCGCGGGCCTGGACACTGGGGCGGACGCTGCAGAACGGCCTCTGGGGTGTGACGGAAGGCGGACACCGGCTGCCGCCGGACCAGGTGGAGATCGCCCGGCAGCTGCTGGGGCGGAGGTGAGTGAGGGAGAGAGAGGTAGGGGCGAGCAGCGGCACAGGACGGACGCGTGTCTACGCTGCCCTCATGATTCGTACCGCTACCGCTGCCGATGTCTCTGTCATTCACGCGATGGTCCGCGAGCTCGCCGACTACGAGAAGGCGCTCCATGAGGCGAACGCCACCGAGGAGCAGCTGCGCGAGGCACTCTTCGGTGAGCGGCCCGCAGCGTATGCGCACATCGCCGAGTCCGACGAGGACGGCGAGATCGTCGGCTTCGCGTTGTGGTTCCTGAACTTCTCGACGTGGCGCGGGGTGCACGGCATCTACCTGGAGGACCTGTACGTACGTCCGGACCGGCGCGGTGGCGGGCACGGGAAGGCGCTGCTGAGGGAGCTGGCGCGGATCTGTGTGGAGCGTGGTTACGAGCGTCTGGAGTGGTCGGTGCTGGACTGGAACGCCCCGTCCATCGCCTTCTACGACTCGCTGGGCGCGCGGCCGCAGGACGAGTGGACGGTGTACCGGCTGACGGACGGGGCGCTGGCGGAGCTCGGCAGCTGACCTCTGCCGGACACCTCCTACGGCACGAGGACGACCTTGCCCATCGTGCCGCGCGTCTCCAGGGCGCGGTGGGCGGCGGCCGCTTCGGCGAGGGGGAAGCGCTGGACGGCGGGGCGCAGGCGTCCGGCGGCGGCTTCGGTGAGCGCGCGTTCTTCGAGGACGCGCAGGCCGCCCGCCTTCTGCATCATCGCCGGTCCGAGGACGCTCTCGGACGTGATGCCGCGTTCGGCGAGTTCCTCGTCGGTGAAGGTGAGCGGGGACCCGTTGTGGAGTCCTTCGCCGGACCAGCCGAAGACGATGTGCTGCCCGCCCTTGCCGAGGAGGTCGACGGCCGCGCGGCCGGTGACGCCACCCACGGAGTCGTAGACGACGGTGGCGCGGCGGCCGAGGCCGTCCAGGTGGGCGCGGACCCGCCGGGGCCAGTCGGGGAGGGTGTAGTCGACGGCGAGGTCGGCGCCGTTGGCCCTGACCGCGGCGGTCTTGGCGGGACCGCCGGCCAGGCCTATGACGGTGGCCCCGGCGTTCTTGGCGTACTGCACGAGCAGGGTGCCGATACCGCCCGCGGCGGCCGGGACCAGGGCGATGGAGTCGGGGCCCAGGTCGGTGAACTGCAGGATGCCGAGTGTGGTGCGACCGGTGCCGATCATGGCGACGGCTTCGGCTTCGTCGAGGCCGGGCGGGATCCGGTGGAGCCTGTCGGCGTCGGTGACGGCGAGTTCGGCATAACCGCCGGGGGCCGTGCCGAGATGGGCGACGACGCGGTTGCCGAGCAGCCCGGGGTCGGTGGACTCGCCGAGCATGTCGACCGTTCCGGCGACTTCCCGGCCGGGGACGGTGGGCAGCTCGGCGGGGGCCGGGAAGGGGCCTGTCATGCCCTCGCGCAGGGCGGTGTCCAGGAGGTGCACGCCCGCCGCGGCGACGGCGATACGGACCTGGCCGGGGCCGGGTACGGGGTCGTCGGCCGTCTCGTACGTGAGGTTCTCGGCGGGGCCGAAGGTGTGGAGGCGGACGGCGTGCATGGCGGGCTCCCCGGGTCGACTGGCTGTCGGGGTTCACCCTCTGACCTCAACTCCGCTTGAGGTCAAGTGGGCGACGGGCCGGCCGTGGCGGTTCGCTCGCTCCGAGCGCGAGCACGGCGGCCTCCATACCGCTGTTGAACGAGACCTCGCTGAGCAGTCCGGGCGCGGCGACCTGGTCGCCCGCGAGGTAGATGCCGTTGCCGCGGTCGATGGCCGGCCGGTCCCGCCAGGTGGTGCCGGGGCGGTCGACCGCGCCCGTACGGCCGGCGGCGAGGGCCTCGCGCCGCCACTCGACGCGGTCGCGCCAGCCCGGGAAGCCGAGGTCGAGGAGGTCTTCGGCCCGGGCGATGCCGGCCGCCTTCGACTCGCCGGGGGCGACGGGAATCTGGCCCTGGACGAGCTGCCGGCCCGCCGGTGCGAGGGTGCGGTCCTGGGCAGTGAAGCGTTCTGTCCAGCCGGGGGCGTCCAGGTCGGAGACGGCGAACGCGTCGCCGCGCCGGGTGCGCAGCGCCAGGTCGATCAGCGCGGTCCTGCCGCTGTCCCAGGTCAGGGTGGGGTCGCGGAGCAGGCCGCGGGCGGCGTCGAGGGAGGTGGCGACGACGACCGGGCCGCTGCGGGCCAGGAGGTCGAGGGTGCTCGGGTCGATCCGGCTCACCGTCTCGATCCGGACGCTCAGGTTCCAGGCACGCGCGGCCATCCGGTCGATGACCTGCGCCCAGCCGCCGACCGGGTAGCGGGCCTCGGGCGGCAGTGCGGCGGCGCGGCGCAGCCGCTCCTGGACGAACGCGGCGGAGAGCGAACCGGGGTCGTGGTGGTAGAGCGCGACAGCGGCGAAATGCGCGGCCGTGCGGGCGCCCTCCTCGCCGACCTGAGCGGTGGCCCAGGTGCGGAAATCGGTGTCGACGGGGGCGTGTTCGGCCCGGCGGCGGGTCAGCCGGAGGAGGGCGAGGGGCGGGGTCCTGCGCAGGGCGCCGCCCAGCCGGAAGCGGAGTTTGCCGGCCTGGCGCAGCGGCACGGCGGCGGTCGGGCCGAGGAGGTCGCGCTGCGCGAGCCAGGTCCAGTGCGGTCCGCGGCAGTAGAGGGCGTGGGGTCCGTCATTGGTGCGATACGGGCCTTCGGCGGTCCGGGCGCGGCCGCCGAGCGTGTGGTGGGCCTCGTGGACGGTGACCAGGGCGCCGGACTCGGCGGCCGTGATCGCTGCGGTGAACCCGGCGAGGCCGCCGCCGATGATGTGGATCCGCTGCATGTTTCGGTCCCCTCGGTCGAAGAATGCGTCATAGAGGGGACGGCCGGAAGCGCGGACGTGTGACATCGGCGCGCGGGGCGTTGTCAGTGGCGTGGGTCACGATGGGGCCCATGGCACGTAACAGCAGGAGTGATGGCGGGGGCGGGAAGGGCGTCGTGGCGGCGGCGCGGCGGCCGGAGGTGCGGCTGCCGCCGCTCGTTCCGTACGACGGGGAGGGACTGGAGCCGGACGGCGACTACGACGGTGTGCGGTTCGAGGGGGTGGATCTCGCGGACGGGTCGGGGCCGGGCGCGCGGTTCATGGACTGCGCGCTGGAGGGGTGCGGTCTCGACCGTACGGAGCTGGTCAGGGCCCGTTTCATCGACTCGGTGCTGACCGGGGTGCGGGGTGTCGGCACCGACCTCGCGGGGGCGTCGCTGCGCGATGTGGAGGTGGTGGACGCACGGCTGGGCGGGGTGCAGCTGCACGGTGCGGTGCTGGAGCGGGTGCATGTGCGTGGCGGGAAGATCGACTACCTGAATCTGCGGAAGGCGCGGCTGACGGACGTGGTCTTCGAGGGCTGTGTGCTGTCCGAGCCGGACTTCGGGGACGCGCAGCTGGTGCGGGTGGAGTTCCGGGACTGTGTGCTGAAGCGGGCCGACTTCAGCTCCGCGCGGATGGACGCGGTGGATCTGCGGACGGCCGCCGAGCTGGACATCGCGCGGGGGGTGGAGCGGCTGGCGGGCGCGGTGATCAGCCCGCTGCAGCTGATGGAGCTGGCGCCGGCCTTCGCGGCACAGATCGGGGTGCGGGTGGAGGCGTAGAGGGTTGCTCCGGACCTCCGGGACAGGTCAGACGCGGGGGAAGCGGGCCTGGAGGTCCCAGATCACGGGGTTGTCGGCGAGCCCCTCGTGCATGTCGGCGAGGTCCGCGATCAGGTCGTGCAGGAAGTCGCGGGCCTCGCGGCGCAGGAGGGAGTGGCCGAAGGTGAGCGGGGGTTCGTCGCCGGGCATCCAGTCGGCCTCGACGTCGACCCAGCCGAAGCGGCGCTCGAAGAGCATCCGGTCGGACGATTCGGTGAAGTCGAGCTCGGCGAACTGCCGCCGGTGCGAGCGGCTGCCGCGGGGGTCCTGGTCGATCTGCTCGACGATGTCGCAGAGCGCCCAGGCGAAGTCGAGCACGGGAACCCATCCCCAGGCTGTGGATACTTCGCGGTCCGCCTTGGTGTCCGCGAGGTAGACGTCCCCGGAGAAGAGATCGTGCCGCAGGGCGTGGACGTCCGCGCGGCGGTAGTCGGTCTGCGGGGGATCGGGGAAGCGTCGGGAGAGGGAGTAGCCGATGTCGAGCACAGTTCGATGGTGTCATGCCCGGGGGTGCGTCGATGCCGGAGCGGTGGGTGCCCCACGGCCCCGGGAGCCGTGGACGCCCGGCGCCGCGGCGGTCCTCGCCGCAAGCCGGCCCGGCTCACGGCAGCAGCCGCTGCTCCTTCGCCACGGACACGGCGCCCGCGCGGGTGTCGACGCCGAGTTTGTCGTAGATGCGGCCCAGGTGCGTCTTGACCGTGGCCTCGCTGATGAACAGGGCCCGGGCGATGTCCCGGTTGCCCAGGCCCTGGGACAGCTGGCCCAGGATGTCGCGTTCGCGGTCCGTGAGCGTCGGTAGGGGGCTGCGCATGCGGGCCATGACACGACTGGCCACGGGTGGGGAGAGCGTGGTGCGGCCCTGGGCCGCCGAGCGGATCGCGGCGAACAGTTCCTCCGGGCGTTCCGCCTTCAGCAGATAGCCGGTGGCGCCCGCTTCGATGGCGCGGGTGATGTCGGCGTCCGTGTCGTACGTCGTGAGGACGAGGACGTGGACGCCGGTGACCGCGATGCGACGGGTGGCTTCGACGCCGTCGATTCCTTCGCCCAGTTGGAGGTCCATCAGGACGACGTCGGGGGTCAGCCGGGCGGCCAGGGCGACGGCCTCCTCGCCGCTGCCCGCCTCGCCGACGACCTCGATGTCCGGTTCGCTGCCCAGGAGGGCGAGCAGTCCGGCGCGTACGACGGCGTGGTCGTCGCAGAGCAGGATCCGTACGGCGGGCGGGGTCATGAGAGTTCCTCCGGCGAGGGCGAGGGCGAGGGCGAGGGGGCGGGCGAGGGCGAGGGGGCGGGCAGGGGGACCTCGGCGGAGACGACGGTTCCCTCGCCCGGTGCCGATTCGATCGTGAGCGTGCCGCCGAGCTGGTGCAGCCGGGCGCGCATCGCGGGCAGCCCGTGGCCGCGTACGCCGGCCGGCGGACGCAGGGCGGCCGCCCCCCAGGTGCGGCGCAGGCGCCGCCGGGGGGCGTGGTGGGCCGGCGCCGGTGTGTGGCTTCCACGGGCTACCGCCGGTGCGGGCGGGGTGAAGCCGCGGCCGTTGTCGGCGATGTCCAGGACGGTCCGGTCGTCGAGGTGGGTCAGTGTCAGCGCGGCCTCCGTGGCGTCCGCGTGCTCCCTCACATTGGCCAGGGCGCCCTGGGCGATGCGCAGCAGTGCGGACTGCACCCGGTCGGGCAGTGCCGCGTGCGGCGTCCCCTCCACATGGCAGCGGACCGTGAGCAGGCCGTGGGCCTGCGCCGTTTCGCGGGTGGCCAGTGCGCGCAGCGCCGCCTCCAGGCCGCCCCCCTCCGCGAGGTCCGCCGGTGCCAGGTCGTGGACGAAGCGGCGCGCTTCGGCGAGGTTGCGCTCGGCGATGCCGGCGGCCGTACGGACATGGCGGCGGGCGGTCGCCGGGTCGGCGTCCCAGGTGCGGTCCGCGGCCTGGAGCAGCATCTGCTGGCTGGACAGGCCCTGCGCGAGGGTGTCGTGGATCTCCATGGAGAGCCGCTGGCGTTCGGCGAGGGTGCCTTCGCGGCGTTCGGTGGCGGCGAGTTCGCGGCGGGTACGCAGCAGATCGTCGATCAGATCGCGCTGGCGCACGGCCTGGCGCTGCATGTGGACGAAGACCGCGGTCGCGGTGGCCGCCACGGCGGGGGGCGCGAGCACCAGGTTCGGGTCGAAGCCGTGGGCCAGCCGCAACTGCGCGGCCACGACGAACACGGTGAGCAGGGCGACGAGGGCGAGCGCGGCGCGCGGCGGGAGCAGCCGCAGCCCGGTGTAGAAGAGCGGCACCGCGCACCAGGCGAAGCTCGGCGCGAGGACGACAAGCACCATCCACACGGCCACGAGCACGCCGAGCCGGGCCAGCCGGCGCGGGGTGGGGCGGGAACCGAGCGCCGGGCCCAGCAGATACAGCGCGGCGAGCGCGACGGACAGCGCGATGATCCACGGGGTGCGGTCCTCGCCGGGGTGGCGGAGCAGGAAGCGGGCCAGGGACGCGCCGAGCAGCAGGAAGAACGCGGCGTGCATGAGCAGCGCGAGCCACCGGGCATCCGGGTCGGTGGCTTCGGTTCGGTGCTCCACCTCGTACCTCTTACTCCCTGCCGACTGCCGAAGAGCTGCTGCTTGACCTGCGCGGATACATCCATGGTGACCCGGTGCGGCCACCCCCGCATCAACCGATCGGCCGATGGGTCCGTCAGCCGTCCTGCGTGCGGTGTCGAGCCGGTACGTCGACGTTACGGGGCCGGATCCGGCCGGAGGATCGATCACAGAGCCGGACACCGCCTGATCGGATCACCGCACGGGCGGAACACCATCGAATCGTCCAGGAGCCCCACCATGAAGAAGATGCCGCTGCGCACCCGTGTCCTCACCGGTGCCGTCGCCGCCGCCGCGCTCGGCGCCGGAACCTTCGGTGCCATGACCGCGAGCGCCTCCGCACCCGCCGCTGCGCCTGCCGCCGCCGTCACGGCCGACACAGCGGACCGGAACCTCCAGCAGACCACCCATCTGACCGTCGCTGCCGCCACCAAGGCCGCGCGGGCCGCCCTCGACGCCGCCGAGAACGAGAACCAGCGTGTGGCGGTCGCCGTCGTCGACCGGAACGGCAACACCGTCGTGACGCTGCGCGGCGACGGCTCCGGCCCGCAGGCGTACGAGTCCGCCGAGAGGAAGGCGTACACCGCTGTCTCCTGGAACGCCCCCACCTCCGTGCTCGCGGGCCGCCTGGCGCAGGCCCCGAACCTGAAGGACATCCCTGGCACCCTGTTCCTCGCGGGCGGCGCCCCGGTGCAGGTCAAGGACGCACCGGTGGCCGGCATCGGAGTGGCCGGCGCCCCCAGCGGCGACCTCGACGAGAAGTTCGCCCGGGCGGGCGTCGCCGCACTCGCCAAGTAGCACAGCCGACCACAGCCCAGGAGAAACCGCGGATGAACACCCTCGATCAGGGCCTCCTCCGAGCCGCGCGCACCGGTGACGCCGATGCCGCACGCACCGCGATCGAGGGCGGCGCCCGCGTCGACGCCCGCGACGAGGAGCGGCGCACCCCGCTGCTCCTCGCCGTGCACGGCGACCACGTCCGGCTCGCCCGGCTGCTCGTCGAGGCGGGTGCGGATCCCGATGCGCAGGACAGGCGCGAGGACAGTCCCTGGCTGGCGACCGGCGTCACCGGCAGTGTCGCGATGCTGCACACCCTGCTGCCGGCCGGTCCCGACCTGAAGCTCCGTAACCGGTTCGGCGGCATCGCGCTGATCCCGGCGAGCGAGCGCGGCCACGTCGGTTACGTACGGGAGCTGCTCCGCGTCACGGACATCGACGTCGACCACGTCAACCGGCTCGGCTGGACCGCCCTGCTGGAGGCTGTGATCCTGGGTGACGGCGGCCGGGCGCACCAGGAGATCGTCGAACTGCTGCTGGCGGCGGGCGCGACCCCCGGTCTGCCGGACGGCGACGGGGTGACGGCGCTGGAACATGCGGAGCGGCGAGGGTTCGCGGAGATCGCGGCGCTGCTGCGGCACCCGGACCCGAGGTGAGCTTCCGCCGATCCGTCAGGCCGACTTTCCGCACATAGGATCATTGTGTGCGCCCCACCGCCCTGTTCCTGGCCTTCGTCACTGCCACCGTCGTCTCCCTCGCCGCCGGCTGCACCGGTGGTGTGGAGGGGACTCCGGGCGTCGCCGGTCTGCGCGACCAGTACTTCCCGAAGGCCGGCAACGGCGGGTACGACGTCACGCACTACGACCTCACTTTCGACGTCGACCCGGCCGCCCAGCGGATCCGCTCCACCGCCGTGATCACTGCGCGCGCCACCCAGGACCTCAGCGCCTTCAACCTCGACCTGGCCGGGCTGACCGTCGAGTCCGCGCAGGTCGAGGGGCATCCGGCCGCCGTCAACCGGGCGGGCCGCGAGCTGACGCTGCGCCCCGCCGCCGAGGTGGAGAGCCATCTGCACAAGGGCAGGACCTTCCGTACGGTCGTCCACTACTCCGGCTCCCCGCTGACCCTCACCGATCCGGACGGGTCGAAGGAGGGCTGGCTGAGGACGGCGGACGGATCGGTCGCGCTCGGTGAGCCGGTCGGGTCGATGGCCTGGTTTCCCGGCAACGACCACCCGAGCGACAAGGCGACGTACGACCTCACGGCCACTGTCCCCCGGGATCTGACGGCCGTCTCCAACGGTGAGCTGACGTCCCGGAAGGTCTCCGGCGCCACCACCACGTACCACTGGCACACCGGCCAACCCATGGCGAGCTATCTCGCGACGCTCGTCGTCGGCCGCTTCGACACGAAGGCGTCGACGACCCCCGACGGCATCAAGGTGTTCACGGCCGTGGACCCGAAGGTGGCCGCGGCGAGTGCCCGGACCCTCGCCCGGATCCCCGAGGTCGTGCGGTGGGAGGCCGCGCGCTTCGGCCCGTACCCGTTCTCGTCGACCGGCGCGATCGTCGGCCGTCCGCACGACTCCGGGTATGCGCTGGAGACCCAGAACCGGCCGTACTTCCCCGGACCGCCGACCGTGGGACTCCTCGTCCACGAGATGGCCCACCAGTGGTTCGGGGACTCCGTCACGCCCGCCGGCTGGCGCGACATGTGGCTCAACGAGGGCTTCGCGACCTACGCCGAGTGGCTGTGGAAGGCGGACAAGGAGGGCGTTCCCGTCCGGCGCAGTTTCGACGCCGCCTTCGCCGACGATGCCAACTGGGCGTTCCCGCCTGCCGATCCGCCGACGGCTGCGGACATTTCCCAGGACCCGGTGTACGAGCGCGGGGCAATGGTGATCCACAAGATCCGGCAGGCGGTCGACGACGACCGGCGGTTCCTCGCGCTCGTCGCGGGCTGGACGAAGGCCCATCGGTACGGCACCGCGTCGACGGCCGACTTCACCGCGTACGTGGAGAGGACGACGGGGAAGGATCTGACGGATCTGTGGAACACCTGGCTGTACGGCCACGGCCGGCCCGCTCCGGAAAAGAGCTGACCGGCCCCGGGAACCCACCGGCAACTACTTCACATTGACGCCCGACCAGGCGGCGTCCACGGCCGCGAGCTCCGGGCTGCCCGCCCCGTACAGGTCGGTCGCCGCCTTCTCCGTGGCCGTGCGCGCGGCCGCGTAGTCGGTGGACGAGGTCATGTACGCGGAGAGCGCCTTGTACCAGATCTGGACTGCCTTGTCCCGGCCGATGCCGGTGACGGTCGAGCCGTCGGAGGTCGGCGAGTTGTAGGCGACGCCGTTGATGGTCTTCGCGCCGCTGCCCTCGGACAGCAGGTAGAAGAAGTGGTTGGCGACGCCGGAGGAGTAGTGGACGTCGAGGTCGCCGACGCCGGCGCTCCAGTAGTCCGCCGAACCGCCGTCCTTGCTCGGCTTGTCCATGTAGCGCAGCGGGGTGCCGTTGCCGTTGATGTCGATCTTCTCGCCGATGAGGTAGTCGCCGGCGTCGCTGCTGCTGTCGGCGAAGAACTCGACCGAGGTGCCGAGGATGTCGCTGGTCGCCTCGTTGAGGCCGCCGGACTCGCCTGCGTAGTCGAGCTTGGCCGTCGCCGCGGTCAGGCCGTGGCTCATCTCGTGGCCCGCGACGTCCAGGCTGGTGAGGGCGCTCCTGTTGTCGGTGCCGTCGCCGTACGTCATGCAGAAGCAGCTGTCGTCCCAGAACGCGTTGACGTAGGCGTTGCCGTAGTGGACCCGGGAGTAGGCGGCCCTGCCGTCGCCGGCGATCCCGTTGCGGCCCAGTTCGTTCTTGTAGAAGTCCCAGGTCGTGGCGGCGCCGTAGTGGGCGTCGACCGCGGCGGTCTGACGGTTGGTCGCGAGACCGTTGCCCCAGGTGTCGTCGTCGTCGGTGACGAGCGAGCCGGTGCCGCTCTCGCCCTGGTTCAGGTCGTACGTCTTGTGGCCGCCGCGGTCGCGGTCGGTCAGCTGGAAGCCGGAGCCGCTCGCGGTGGTCGACAGGGTGACCTTGCCGCTGTACTGGCTGTTGCCGACGCCGGTCTCGATCGCCTCGTAACTGTGCAGCGTCCTGCCGGTGACGGCGTCCGTGATGACGTGACGCCTGCTGGGCGTGCCGTCCTTCTGCACGCCGGTCCGCACCGTCTCGAAGGCGAGGACAGGCTTGCCGCTGCCCGCCCAGATCACCTTGCGGGCGCTCGCCACGGTCTTCACCTTCGGCGTCGTGGACGGTACCGATATCCGGGCGCTGGTCGCCTTGGTGACGCTCTTGAGCTTTCCGCCGGCGGTGGTGTGGGTGACGAGGTCGCCGCCGAGGACGGGCAGTCCGGCGTAGGTGCGCTCGTAGCGGGTGTGGACGGTGCCGTCGGCATCCTTGATCACATCGCGGACGATCAGCTTTTCCTGGCTGCCGAGCCCGAGCGAGTCGGCCGTCGAAGAGGCGTTCGACCGGGCCGACTTGATCGCGGCGATCCGTTCCGACGCGGTGTCCGTGCCGATCGCGGTCCTCGCGCCGGACGTGTTGGCGGTACGGGTGGCGGAGGCGCCGTCGTGGGCGTTGCCCGGGGCCGCGGTCGCGGCACCGGACTGCACGCCGACGACGACCATCGCGGCCACGGCGGCCAGGGCTGCGGCGCGACGGGTGGTCATGTGGGGGGTCATGCGTTCTCCGTTGTTCGTTCCGTGGGGGGTTACGAGCGGAGAGCGTGCCATCGGATGACCGAATTTGACGGTGTGCCGACAATTGCCTCACATTCTTTTGACCACTTCTTGTCCGACTGAGGTGCTCTTGTGTCCGTTATTCGGCGGGCTTCAGTGGCTTGCGCAACACCGCGCAGGGGCGGCCCAGTTGGCGGTCGGGCCGGTGGGCGATGACCTCGTAGCCGAGCGCGGTCCAGAAGGCGAGCGCCCTGGGGTTGTTCTCCAGGACGGCCAGCCGGATTCCGTCCCGCCCGGCTGCCCGGAACCGCTCCTCGACGAGGCCGGCCAGTTGTCGCCCGTAACCGGAGCGGTGCTGCCGTGCGTCGACCATGAGCAGTCCGACCCACGGGTCGGGGTCGGCCGGGTCCGGATGGTGCGCGAGGGTGATGGCCACGCCGACCAACCGCCCCTGCGACCGGGCGAGCAGCACCTCGGTGTCCGGGTTCGCCAGCTCCTCGGCGAGCGAGGCCGCGACCTGTTCCGACCGGATGTCGTGGGGGTCCGGGAAGTCGCCGCTGAGCTGCTGGAACGTCGGATCGGACGCGTAGAGCGCGGTGAGTTCGGCGAGCAGCGGGCCGGGAAGCGCGCCGGCCACCGGCAGCAGCGGTTCGATGATCACACGGCGCAGCCTATGCGGGCGCGCGGTGCCGCCGTGCGGTGCCGCCGCGCGCAGCCACCCGTACGGCGGCCACCCACGGCGCGACCGCCCGTGGAACGGCCGGACGCCGCGCACATCTCCGGGAAACCGGTGGCTGTGCGCGGCGCGTGGACGATCCGCAGGAGCCGTCAGGGGTGCCGGACGGCGTACTAGTTCACGTTGATCGCGGACCAGGCGGAGGCGACGGCTGCGTACTCCGCGCTGCCTGCTCCGTACAGGTCGGTCGCCGCCTGCAGGGTGGCGACCCGCGCCGCCGCGTAGTCGGTGGCCGATGTCATGTACGTGGTGAGCGCCTTGTACCAGATCTGGACGGCCTTCGCGCGCCCGATGCCCGTGACCGTGGAGCCGTTGGAGGTCGGCGAGTTGTAGGCGACGCCGTTGATGGTCTTCGCGCCGCTGCCCTCGGACAGCAGGTAGAAGAAGTGGTTGGCGGGCCCGGACGAGTTGTGGACGTCGAGGCGGCCGACTGTCCTCGACCAGTAGTCCGCCGAACCGCCGTCCTTGCTCGGCTTGTCCATGTAGCGCAGCGGGGTGCCGTTGCCGTTGATGTCGATCTTCTCGCCGATGAGGTAGTCGCCGGCGTCGCTGCTGTTGCCCGCGTAGAACTCGACCGCGGTGCCGAACATGTCGCTGGTCGCCTCGTTGAGGCCGCCCGATTCGCGGCTGTACTTCAGACCCGCGGTCGCCGCGGTCAGACCGTGGCTCATCTCGTGTCCGGCCACATCCAGCGAGGTGAGCGGCTTCAGGTTGCCCGAGCCGTCGCCGTACGTCATGCAGAAGCAGCTGTCCTGCCAGAACGCGTTGACGTAGGCGTTGCCGTAGTGGACCCGGGAGTAGGCGGCCCTGCCGTCGCCGGCGATCCCGTTGCGGCCCAGTTCGTTCTTGTAGAAGTCCCAGGTCGTGGCGGCGCCGTAGTGGGCGTCGACCGCGGCGGTCTGACGGTTGGTCGCGAGACCGTTGCCCCAGATGTCGTCGGCGTCGGTGAAGAGGGTCCCGGTGCCGGAGGTGCCGCCGTTCAGGTCGTACGTGTTGTGGCCGCCGCGTCCGCCGTCGGTCAGGTTGTAGCCGGATCCGGAGGCCGAGGTGCCGAGGGTGACGGTGCCGCTGTACTGGCTGGTGCCGGACCCCGTGTCGATGGCCTCGTACGAGTAGAGCTCCTTGCCGCCGGCGGCGTCGGTGATGACGTGGCGCTCACTGGGCGTCCCGTCGGCCTGGGTGCCCTTGACCACGTTCTCGTAGGCGAGCGCAGGCTTGCCGGTGACGGCCCAGATCACCTTCCGGGCACCGGACTTGGCGGTGGCCGTGGCGGTCGTCGATGCCACGGATATCTTTGCGTCGGTTGCCTTGGACACCCCCTTGAGGGAGCCGTCCTTCCTGGTGTGGGTGACCAGGTCGCCGCCGAGGACGGGCAGTCCGGCGTAGGTGCGCTCGTAGCGAGTGTGGACGGTGCCGTCGGCGTCCTTGATCACATCGCGGACGATGAGCTTCTCCTTGCCGCCCAGCTTGATCTTCGCGGCGGTCGAGGCAGCCCCGGCCTGGGCTTCCTCGATGGCCGCGGCCCGCTGGGACGCGCTGATCGGCAGCGCGGTGGCTCCGGCCGTGCGGTCCTGGGCGGCATCGGCCGAGCCTGCTTGTACGCCGACGACGACCATGGCGGCGGATGCGGCAAGAGCGGCGGCACGCAGAGTGGTTCTCACTCGTTCTCCTTCACTCGGTACATGAGCTCCGTGAGGGGTGTGCGGTGAGACTGGCACCGGTGCGCCTAAATTTGGCAGGGGCGTGTCAAATATTTGACCGGATCTTGTCCGTTCATGAGGTCGCGCTGTCCGTTATGCGTTGTGCGTCAGGTGTCGTGCGGTCGAATGCGGGCCGTCTGACGGCATGACAGACGGGAGCCCCCGGCCGAAGAATCGACCGGGGGCTCCCGTCTGTCAGGTCAGGCCATGAACTCTCTTGCGTCAGAGGTTGACGCCGAAGTCCTGGGCGATGCCGCGCAGGCCCGAGGCGTAGCCCTGGCCCACGGCGCGGAACTTCCACTCCGCGCCGTTGCGGTACAGCTCGCCGAAGACCATCGCGGTCTCGGTGGCGGCGTCCTCGCTCAGGTCGTAGCGGGCGATCTCGGTGCCGCCGGCCTGGTTGATGATGCGGATGAACGCGTTGCGCACCTGGCCGAAGTTCTGGCTGCGGGTCTCGGCGTCGTAGATCGAGACCGGGAAGACGATCTTGTCGACGTCGGCCGGCAGGCCCGCCAGGTTGACGTTGATCTGCTCGTCGTCGCCCTCGCCCGCGCCCGTGACGTTGTCACCGGTGTGGACGATGGTCTGGTCCGGGGTCGACTTGTTGTTGAAGAAGACGAAGTGGCCGTCGGAGACGACCTTCCCTCCCGGGTTCACCGCGATCGCCGAGGCGTCGAGGTCGAAGTCGGTGCCGGTGGTGGTGCGGACGTCCCAGCCGAGGCCGACCGTGACGGCGGTCAGGCCCGGGGCCTCCTTGGTGAGCGAGACGTTGCCGCCCTTGGACAGGCTTACTGCCATGGGAAGTCCCTTTCATCGTCGTGTGCGGGCTTCGTGCCATCACGAAGCTACCGTCACACCTCATAACGCAGGCAGAGGACCGGGAGGTTCCTGGTCCCTTTACTTTCTTTACCGAACCGTCGGCCGAACGGGTGACCGGATGCGCCAAAAGGAGGTGACGGGAGGGCCGGCGGCCAGGGAACATGGGTGTCATGTCCGGGCCCTATGTCATCCGCGGTTCGGTCTCCCTGCCGGAGGCCGAGCTCATGTGGCGTTTCTCGCGGTCCTCCGGGCCCGGCGGTCAGCACGTCAACACCAGTGACTCCCAGGTGGAGCTCCGCTTCGACCTCGCGGCGACCGACGCGTTTCCCGAGGTGTGGAAGGACCGGGCGCTCCAGCGGCTGGAGAGCCGGCTGGTGGGCGGGGTGGTCACGGTGCGGGCGTCGGAGCACCGCTCCCAGTGGCGCAACCGCGAGACCGCCCTCGTCCGCCTCGCCTCCCTGCTGGCCGAAGCCACGGCGCCGCCCCCCAAGCCGCGCCGCAAGACCAGGATCCCGCGCGGGATCAATGAACGCCGGCTGCGCGAGAAGAAGCAGCGCGGCGACACGAAGCGCGGCCGCTCCGGCCGCGATTGGTGAACCAGGACGCCGGGGTTCAGCCCAGCTGCCGGTAACGCCCCTGGAAGTACGTCAGCGGCCCGCCGTCCGCGCTCGGTAGTGCCGCGCTCAGCACCCGTCCGATCACCAGCGTGTGGTCGCCCGCGGGCACCCGCTGCTCCGTGCGGCACTCCAGGGTGGCGAGGGCCCCGCCGATCAGCGGTGCGCTCGACACCTCTCCCCGTACATAGGGGATGTCCTCGAACAGCAGCCGGTCGCTGATCCTGCCCTTCATCGCGAACCGTCCCGCGATGTGCCGCTGGCTCTCCGACAGTACGGAGACCGCCCACAGCGGCTGTTCGTCGAGCAGGTCGTCCATCCGGGAGCCGTTGCGCAGGCTCACCAGGACGAGCGGCGGGTCCAGCGACACGGACATGAAGGCGGTCGCCGTCATGCCGACGTCCTCGCCGCGCCCGTTCTCGTCGAGCGGCGGCTCCTGCGCGGTGATCAGGACCACGCCGGCGGCCAGCCGGGCGAGGGCGCCGCGGAACTCGTCGTTGCTCACCCCCTCAGCATGGGGGATGGGCTCGGACCGCGGGGTGGGGGGCTTCGTCTGCAACACAACGGGCACGCTAGCCGCGGGTCGCGGGCCGCCGCATCGGGCCAGGGGACCAGAGGGGTCCTAGGACTCCGGGCCGATGGGGAGGTGCCGGGACGACGGGGTGCAACGTACTGAAACGTACCGATTTGCGTTCAAGAAACGGACGGGCCACCTGGGTGCGCCCCTCGCAACCCTTCATCATCTGTTGTGACTTGAGTCACAGAGCGCAATATTTGTTGACCCTGTGTACCGGGTGCACAGCTCACTGTGATTCAGTGGCGGTGACACTGCGAACTAGTACGTCGATAAGAAACCTGGAGTGCTGTCGAGGTCTCGGGGAGTGCGAGCAATGGAGGCCGAGTCGGAGCCGTACGTCCGTCTGGCGACGATGCGGCAGCTGCATCAGGCCGTCGCCGATCTCAATACGGCGCGGAGCCTGGCCGACACACTGCAGACCGTGGCCGACGGAATCGTCGCCGGTCTCGGATACGAGCTGGCCTGCGTCAACCTCGTCCGTCCCGACGGTGATCTCGTCGTCGCCGCCTTCGCGGGCAACTCCGCCGCCGAAGCCCTGATCACCGGCCGCGTCGGTTCCCGCACCTCGTGGGATCGCCGCCTGGCCATGGGTGAGTGCTGGGACGGGCTCCGCTTCATACCGCACACCGACGGCTGGGTCCTCCTCGACGACGACGTACCGCAGTGGCACACCGAGGGCCCCGAGCCCCGCTTCGAGGACGAGTGGCACCCGGAGGACCGGCTCTACGCCCCGATGTACGCGTCCGGGGGCGGGCAAGACCTCCTCGGCGTCATCTCCGTCGACCGCCCGCGCAACGGCCGCCGTCCCGGCGCGTGGGGCCGCGAGGCTCTCCAGATGTACGCGTCGCAGGCGGCCATTGCGATCAGTAACGCCCGGCTCCGAGCAAACATGCAGCGCGCCCTGGTCCGGCTCGAACGCGAACAGCAGGCGCTGCGGGCCAGCGAGGAGTCGTTCCGCCAGGCCTTCGAGTACGCCCCCAGCGGCATGGCCATCGCCGAGATGGGCGGTGACCAGCACGGCAGGCTGCTGCGCACCAATGACGCCCTGTGCCGGCTGCTCGGCCGCCCCGCCTCCGTACTGCGCCGCTACTCCTTCGCCGACCTGGTCCACCCCGAGGACGTCGCCACCCTGCTGCGGACGTCCGCCGAGGGTGGCCGCGCCGAGCTGCGGCTCGGGCGCCGGGACGGCTCGTACCTCTGGGTCTCGCTGCGCAACTCCGTCGTCGCGGACACCGCCGACGGCCCGCGTTTCCTCCTCACCCATGTAGAGGACATAGAGGAGCGCAAGCGCCACGAGTTGCATCTGGCGCACCGCGCCTCGCACGACGCGCTGACCGGACTGCCCAACAGTGCCGAGCTGCGCGCGCGGCTCAGTGCCCGGCTCTGCGAGCGTCCGCACGCGGCTGCCACCACCGCTGTGGAGGCGCTGGACGCGGCGTACGGCGACGTCGAGGACACGGAGGGCCGCGTGCACGGCTTCCGTGCCGACGGCTTCGAGGCCGACGCGGTGGCCGGCGGCCCGTACGACCACCATGTGCACGCCGTGGCACCCGACGACGAGAGCGACGACGGGGCGAAGGGGCTCGCGGTCCTCTTCTGCGACCTCGACGGCTTCAAGTCGATCAACGACCGCTTCGGGCACCACACCGGTGACGCCGTCCTGATCGAGGTCGCCCGCCGGCTCACCACCTGTGTGCGCGACGGCGACACCGTCGCACGGCTCGGGGGTGACGAATTCGTCGTCCTCGCGGACGGGCTCGGCGCCGCAGACGCCGCGGATCTGGCCGTACGTCTCCGAAACGCCATTATTCCGCCCATTCGGGTGGATGGTCGCGCGGTGCGGGTCGGGGCGAGCTTCGGGATCGGCTGGGCCGGCTGCGGCATGACCGCCGAAGAGGTGCTGCGCTCCGCCGACCAGCGGATGTACGTGGAAAAGCGGTCCCGGTCGAAGGTTCACCGCAGGGCCGGCTGACGTTCACGACAGGTCCGTTCCGGCATCCGTTGCCGTACCCCCACCAAGGTGAACGAGTGGCCCCGGAGGTCAACGGCAATTCTTGGTGTGCTCCGTTCGAGGTAGGCTCGGCCGGTCGGCCACGGCTGGCGATTTTCGGCGACGGCTGGCGACATGGTGAGGAGTGACCCAGGGATGACGGCCGGGAACAACGGCGCAAACACACCCGAGGACGACGATCCGTTCGGCTACCTGTACGAGGACGGACAAGCGGCCGGCGCTCAGTCGCCGCGGCAGGGCGGATACGGCTACCCGGGCCCGGTCCCGCAGCCCGGCGTGCCGAGGACCTCGTACAACCAGGTCCGGACCGTCGGCGAGCGCCAGTACGGGCAGCAGGTGCCGCAGCAGCAGCCGTACGGCCAGCCGCAGGCGCCCTACGGCGGGCCGAATGTGCAGTACGCCGCCCCCGAGACCTACCCCGGTGGTGCGCCCACCGCACCGGTCGCGACGCAGGGCGGCCGCGGCCGGACCGGCGGCCCCGGCAAGGGCGGTCCCAACAACAAGGGTCTGCTGATCGGTGCGGTCGCGGTCGTCGCGGTCGTGCTCATCGGCATCGGTGCCGCGCTGATGACCGGCGACGGCAACGACGACAAGAAGAACGAGGCCGCCACCTCGGCCGGTGCCGCCGGTCAGGTCGACGAGTCCCCGAAGCCGAAGAACACCGGGTCGTCCTCCGAAGCTCCGGTGGAGCTGCCGAAGCAGGACGCGGCGACGCTGAAGCTGGGCGGCACGGCCACCGTCGAGAAGACCATCAAGGGCGCCGAGGGCGCGGACGGCGTGTACGTCACCGGCTTCAACCAGCCGGGGTCCTCGGTGACCTGGAAGGCGTCCATGAAGGCGGCGGGGTCGTACCGGCTGACTGTGCGGTACGCCATCCCGGCCAAGGACGCCGACGCCACGCTGACGGTCAACGGCAAGGCCAACAGCCAGCCCATCGGTCTGAAGAACTTCGTGAAGTCCTCGGACCCGAACTGGGAGAAGAACTGGCAGACCACGTGGGCGCCGGTGACTTTGAACCAGGGAGACAACGAGATCAAGATCTCGTGCGAGACCGGCAACCAGTGCGACGTGATTCTCGACTGGCTCGAGGTCACGTCGGCGAAGGGCTGAGCACTCCCGGAACCGATCTGCCCTACGCCTTCTTCCGAACCGCGACGGTTCGGACGAGGACGTAGGGCAGTTCTTCTGTGCCGGCTCCTCCGTACCGGCCGCCCGGTGGCTCCTCAGCCCATCAGCGCCAGGAATCCCGCCACCGTCGCGGCCATCGCCTCGCGGCCCGGGACGAGGTACTTGCGCGGGTCGACGCCCGTCGGGTTCTCGGCCAGGTAGGCGCGCACCGTGCCCGTGAATGCCGTGTTCAGGGCCGTGCCCACATTGATCTTGCGCATGCCGGAGGCGACCGCCCGGCGGATCTCGTCGTCCGGGACGCCGCTGGAGCCGTGCAGCACCAGCGGAACCGTGACCGCGTCACGCAGCTGCCCGATCAGGGCGTGGTCCAGGGCGGCGGTGCGTTCCGTCATGGCGTGCGAGGAACCGACCGCGACGGCCAGTGCGTCCACGCCGGTCGCCGCGACATAGGCGGCGGCCTCGGCCGGGTCCGTGCGGACGCCGGGGGCGTGGGCGTCGAGCGGGGCCTCGCCCTCCTTGCCGCCGACCTTGCCGAGCTCCGCCTCGATCCAGATCCCGCGCTCGTGGCCCCAGGCCACCGCGTCGGCCGTGGCCTGCACGTTCTCCTCGTACGGGAGCTTCGAGGCGTCGAACATCACCGAGCCGAAGCCCTCCGTGTGCGCCTGGTGCAGCAGGTCGACGGACTCGACATGGTCGAGGTGGAGGGCGAGCGGCGCGCCGGAGGCGCGGGCGACGGCGGCCGCAGCGGCGGCGACGGCGGAGAGCCGGCCGCCGTGGAACTTCACGGCGTTCTCGGAGATCTGCAGGACGGCGGGCGCCCCGGCGCGCTCCGCGCCCGCGGCGATGGCCTCCGCGTGCTCCAGTGTGATGACGTTGAAGGCGGCGATCCCGCGGCGGTCGGCCTGGGCGGCCGAGACGAGTTCACCGGTGCTGACGAGCGGCATGCTGCCCCCTGAAACTTCTGATGGTGCGGGATGGTGCTGGATCGTGCTGGATGGTGCCGGGCGGTTCCGCGGCTCAGGCCGTCGTCGGTGCGTACTCCTCGACACCGACGCGCGACAGCAGCTCCTCGTACGCCGCCCGGTCGAACTCCCCGGCCGCCGGGGCCAGCACCGTCGCCGTTGACAGTGCCACCGCCCTGCGCAGCCGGTCCGGCCAGCTCAGGCCCTCGACGAGCCCGGACAGCACCCCGGCCACTGCGGAATCGCCCGCTCCGGTCGGGTTGCCCGCGACCCGGGCGGGCGGCGCGGCCCGCCAGGTGCCGTCGGGTGTGACGGCGAGCATGCCGTCCGCGCCGAGCGAGGCCATGACGCCGTGCGCGCCGCGTCGGCGGGCGTCGCGGGTGGCGCGCAGCGGTTCGCGGGAGCCGGTGAGCTGGGCGAGTTCGTCGGCGTTCGGTTTGATCAGGTCGGGGCGGGCGGCGATGCCCCGGCGCAGCGGTTCGCCGCTGGTGTCGAGGAGGACGGGGACGCCGGCGGCGCGGGCCAGGCGGACCAGTTCGGCGTACGCGCCGACGTGGATGCCGGGCGGCAGGCTGCCGCAGAGGGCGACTGCGTCCGCTTCGCCGAGGAGCTTCCGGTACGTGGTGAGGAAGGCGGCCCATTCCCCGGCGGTGACGAGCGGGCCCGGTTCGTTGAGCTGGGTGGTGTCGCCGGTGGACGCGTCGACGACGGCGATCGTACGGCGGGTGTTCCCGGCGACGGTGACGAGTGCGTCGCGCGGCGGGAGGCCGGCCAGCAGGTCGCGGAGGACGGCTCCGGTGGCGCCTCCGGCGAAACCGGTGACCACGGTCTCGTGGCCGAGCGCGGAGAGCACCCGGGCCACGTTGAGGCCCTTGCCGCCGGGGCGTTCGGAGATGTCGCCGACGCGGTGGCTGGTGTGCGGGACCAACGCCGGTACGCCGTACGTCAGGTCGAGTGCCGTGTTCAGCGTGACCGTGAGGATCACCTCGGTCACCCCTTCGATCCGTGCCGGAGCGCGGATCCCTTGCCAGAACGCGCTTTCCCTGCTGTTTACGAAGCGATCATGCCAAAGAGACGGCGGTCGGCCCAGACCTCGGGGCCAACCACCTTCTCTTCGTTACGTATTCGACCCGTCGTCAATAATGGGTGGAATCAACCAAGATGGGGCTCAATAACCCAATCGCCCTTGCGCATGACGCCCTTCAGTGCGAAGTCAGCGTCCAGGACCACCAGGTCGGCGTCCTTGCCCGGCTCCAGCGAGCCGACCTTGTCGTACACGCCGAGCAGGCGCGCCGGGTTGGCGGAGATGGACTGCACGACGTCGTCGACCGGGATCCTGTCGAGGGTGACGGCCCGGCGGAACGCGGTGTCCAGGGTGAGTGTGGAGCCCGCGATCGAGCCGCCCTCGACGAGCCGGGCGACGCCGTCCTTGACCTCGACGGCGAGCGGGCCCAGCTGGTACTGACCGTCACCGAAGCCGGCCGCGTCCATCGCGTCCGTGATCAGGGCGACGCGGGCGGCGCCCGCGTGGTGGTAGGCCAGCTCCAGGGCGGCCGGGTGCAGGTGCGTACCGTCGTTGATCAGCTCGACGGTGATTCGCTCGTCCTCCAGGAGCGCGGCGATCGGGCCGGGCTCGCGGTGGGCGAGCGGCGGCATCGCGTTGAACAGGTGGGTGGCGACGGTGGCGCCCGCGTCGATCGCCACGACGGTCTGCTCGTACGTCGCGTCGGTGTGCCCGATCGCGGCGATCACCCCGTGCTCGGCGAGCAGCCGCACCGACTCGATGCCGCCCGGCAGTTCGGTGGCGAGCGTGAACATCTTCGCGGTGCCGCGCGCCGCGTCCATCAGCTTGCGGACCTCGGCCGGGTCCGGGTGGCGCAGCAGCTTCTCGCTGTGCGCACCCTTGCGGCACGGCGAGATGAACGGGCCCTCGAAGTGGATTCCGGCCAGATCGCCCTGCTCGACGAGCTCGGAGAGGATGCCGGCCCGCTGGGCGAGGAAGTCCATCTCGCCGGTGACGGTGGAGGCGACCAGGGTGGTGGTGCCGTGCTCGCGGTGGGTGCGGACGCCGGTCAGGACCTCGTCCACGGTGCCGGAGGTGAAGGACGCGCCGCCGCCGCCGTGGTTGTGCATGTCGACGAAGCCGGGCACGACCCAGTGGCCGGTCAGATCGACGGTCCGGACGCCTTCGTGTGCACTGCCGGCGGCACCCGGGTGCGGGGTTGACGCTGCCGGGGGGCGTGGGGGGTTGCTCTCGGTGAGTGGTGTCCACGTGGTGCCGGCGATCCGGGTGCCCTCGACGATCACCCGCCCGTTCTCGACGGTCCCGGTGGGAAGAACCACCCTGGCCCCTGCGAGAACCGTGCTGTCTGCGCGTCCGGCCATCAGGCGGATACCTCCGTGGAGAGAAGATCCCAGGCGAGCAGCCCTGCGCCCAGGCATCCGGCGGTGTCCCCGAGGGCCGCCGGGACGATGTGGGGCAGCTTCTGGAACGTGACGCGTTCCTCGACGGCCGCACGGAGTGGTACGAACAAGGTTTCCCCCGCCTCGGCGAGCCCGCCACCGATGATCAGCGTGCGCGGGTCGAGCAGGGTGAGCGCGGTGACCAGCCCGGCGGCGAGCGCGTCGACCGCGTTCTGCCAGACCCGTACGGCCGCGGGATCGCCCGACTGGACGGCCTTCGCGCAGTCCGCCGCGTCGGCCTCCGGGTCGCCCGAGGCGGCGGCCCAGGCGCGGCTGACCGCGGAGGCGGAGGCCAGGGTCTCCAGGCAGCCGCGCTGTCCGCAGCCGCAGTCCGGCCCGTCCGGCCGGACCACGATGTGCCCGATCTCGCCCGCGTACCCGTGCGCGCCGGCCTCGATGCTGCCTGCGATGCCGATGGCCCCGGCGATACCGGTGCCCAGCGGCACGAAGAGGAAGCGGTCGGCGCCCTTGCCCGCGCCGATCCGGCCCTCGGCGAGGCCGCCGGTCCTGACGTCGTGGCCGAGCGCGACGGGCACTCCACCGAGCCGCTCGCCGAGCTTGTCCCGCATCGGTACGTCGCGCCAGCCGAGGTTCGAGGCGTAGACCGCGATCCCGTTCTCCGCGTCGACGATGCCCGGCACGGCGACACCGGCCGCGGCGGCGCTCTCGCCGAACTGTTCCTCGCCGTGGGCGCGCAGATCCGCGGCGAAGGCGAGGATCGACTCCACGACGGCGTCGGGTCCGCGCTCCCGGCCGGTCGCGCGCCGGGCCTCGTACAGCAGGGTGCCGTCGGCCCCCACCAGGGCGGCCTTCATTCCGGTGCCGCCCACATCGAGGGCGATGACGTGTTTCACGGAAAACAGTTTCGCCCGCCGGACCCCGATAGGTCTAGTCCACTATCGCTGTTTGTTGCGCGTCCATACAAAATGATGAGGGCGGTCGGCGCGGCCGACGGCTCAGGGCGCCAGGATCACGCTGCGCGAAAGATTGCGCGGGTGGTCGGGGTCGTACCCCTTCGACTCCGCGATCTCGACCGCGAGCCGCTGGGCCCGGATCAGATCGGCCATCGGGTCGGCAGTGGCGTGGGCCACCAGCGTGCCGCCGACTCCCGCGACCTCGCCCGCGAGTCCCTCGGGCAGTGCGCCGAACACCCACGCGACCCGGTTCGGACCGGTGATCGAGATCGGTCCGTGGCGGTACTCCATCGCCGGGTACGACTCGGTCCAGGCACCCGCCGCCTCGCGCATCTTGAGCCCGGCCTCCTGGGCCAGCCCGTACGTCCAGCCGCGCCCCAGGAATGTCCACTGCTCGGCGGCGACGACCGCCTCCGCCAGCGGCTCCGTCACCGCGAGCTCCGCGTCGACCGCTGCCTCGGCGACCGTCTTCACCCCCGCCGGAAGCGGACCCGCCGCCTCCAGGCCGGCCCGCAGGAAGGCCAGCGCGGTGGTGGCGAACCGGGTCTGGACGACCGACTCCTCGTCCGCCCAGTCCAGAACGGCCACGGCGTCTGCGGCATCCATCACGGGCGTCTTCGGGTCGGCGGTCAGCGCGACGGTGGCCACCTTGCCGCGCAGCTCACCGAGGAGGTCGAGGACCTCGGTCGTCGTGCCGGAGCGGGTGATCGCCATGACCCGGTCGTACGGACGCCCCGCGGGGAACTCCGAGGAGGCGAACGCATCGGTCTCGCCCTGCCCGGCCGCCTCGCGCAGCGCCGCGTACGCGATCGCCATGAACCAGGAGGTGCCGCACCCGGTGACGGCGACCCGCTCACCCGGCCGCGGCAGTCCGTCGAACGCGGCCCCTGCCTCCGCGGCGCGCCGCCAGCAGTTGGGCTGGGTGGCAATCTCTGATGCGGTACGGGACATGCTGGACGGCTCCTCGGTGCGTGGGGGAACGGTAACGACGGGGCGGTGCAGAACAGCGGGCACGGAAAGGTTCAGACCACGAAGTGCCGTGTGCCGAGATGTACTTAACAGCCGGTTCCGTTCCCGTGCAATGACACCCCGGACCATCCGGACACAGGTCCGGTTACGTTGCAGAAGCGATACTTCTCTGGTGTAGACCTCCCTTGGCGGCATGGGTAAAAATCGCAGCTCATCCGGACGGTCGGGTGGTCACCGAATCGATGAGGATGGACTGGCTGTGCAGCGGCACTACTTGGCACTGACCGCGGCGGTAGCCGCACTCGGCATGGCGGCAACCTTGTCGGGCTGTGGCACCGGCAGCGCAGCGAGGGACGTCACCCTCAAACTCGTCGCGGCCGACTACGGCAACAGCGCGGCGAACAGCTCCAAGAAGTACTGGGACGAACTCGCCAGGAACTTCGAGGCGTCCCACAACGGCATCAAGGTCGATGTCAACGTCTATTCGTGGAAGGACGTCGACCGCAAGGTCGCCGAGATGGTGAAGAAGGGGCAGGCCCCGGACATCGCGCAGATCGGTGCCTACGCGGACTACGCCAAGGCCGGGAAGCTCTACAGCGCCGACGACATGCTGGCCATCCGCACGCAGGCGAACTTCCTGCCGCGGCTGGCCGCTGCGGGCCAGTACAACCAGACCCAGTACGGACTGCCGTTCGTCGCCAGCACCCGGCTGCTCTTCTACAACAAGAAATACTTCAGCCGGGCGGGCCTGGAGGCCCCGAAGACCTGGGACGACATCCGTGACGACGCCGTGGTGCTCAAACAGCGTGGCGTCACCTACCCGTTCGCGCTGCCGCTCGGTCAGGAGGAGTCCCAGGCCGAGACCATGATGTGGCTGCTCAGCGGGGGCGGCGGCTACACGGACGACGTCGGCGCGTACGACATCGACTCGCCCGAGAACATCAAGACGTTCGACTGGCTGAAGACGAATCTGGTCGACAAGGGGCTGGTCGGCCCGGTGGCCCCCGGAAAACTGGACCGGGCGCAGGCGTTCGACGCGTTCACGAGCGGCAAGGTGGGGATGCTCAACGGGCACCCCACGCTGATGCAGGAGGCCGAGCAGAAGGGTGTCCAGGTCGGCATGGTGCCGCTGCCCGGCATCAACGGCCCGACCGAGGGGTCGATGGGCGTCGCCGACTGGATCATGGGCTTCAAGCAGAACAACCACCGCGAAGCCATCGGTAAATTCTTCGACTACATGTTCGAGGACAAGAACGTGGTGGCCTTCGCCGACGAGTACGACCTGCTGCCGGTCACCGACAGCGCGTCCGCGGTGATGGAGACGGACGTCAAGCACAAGCCGCTGCGGAAGTTCCTGGCGGCGCTGCCGAACTCGGAGTTCTACCCCGTCGGCAATACGTCGTGGGCGCGGACGAGCGAGTTGATCAAGCAGGACATCGGCAAGGCGGTGGAGCCGGGCGGCAGTCCGGCGGGTGTGCTGGCCGAGATCGCGCGGGGGGCGGCGACGGCGGAAGCGGCGGAGTAGCAGGACGCGGCGCGGGCATTATGTTGGCTGATATGACCGCCTCCGAGAACGACTCCCACGGTGCGGAGACCCCGGACACGATGCAGCCGGGGCTCTCCGAGCGGGAGCGTGCGGTGCTGGCCGTGGAACGGCGGTCGTGGCCCGGGCCCGGCGCGAAGGAGCGGGAGATCCGCGAGGGGCTGGGGATTTCGCCGACGCGCTACTACCAGCTGCTGAACGCGTTGCTGGACGACCGGCGGGCGCTGGAGGAGGACCCGGTGACGGTCAACCGGCTGCGGCGCGTGCGGGAGGCCCGGCGGGGGAGGCGGTAGTCGGGGCGCTGTTCCGGAAGGACCGGCCCTCCGGCGTTCGAGGTCCGGGGTCCCCGGTGGAGCCGCGGGTCCCGGGAAGGGGCCGGGGCAGGGGAACAGGCCTGCCGCAGGTGCAGCCGTAGCCGCGCTCCGTCACCCCCGATAGGCTCGGCCCATGGGCAGCAACCCAGAGCAATCCCTCCCCACCCCCACCACGCCGGCCGGCCGTGAAGGCCTCGCCGCCCTCCTGACCCGTCCCGACCGCGCCGTGGTCGCCCTCGATTTCGACGGCACCCTCGCCGACATAGTCCCGGACCCGGAGCAGGCCCGCGCCCACCCCGGCGCCGTCCCGGCCATCGCCGCGCTCGCCCCGAAGGTCGCCTCCGTCGCCGTGATCACCGGCCGCCCGGCCGGCGTCGCGGTCCGGCACGGCGGCTTCGCGGGCGTCCCGGGCCTCGACCACCTCGTCGTACTCGGCCACTACGGCGCCGAACGCTGGGACGCCGTGTCCGGCACCGTTCACGCCCCTGCCCCGCACCCCGGTGTGGCGGCGGTCCGTGCCGAACTCCCGGGTGTGCTGGACCGGTTCGACTCCTGGCACGGCACATGGATCGAGGAGAAGGGGCAGGCGCTCGCCGTCCACACGCGCCGCGCCGCCGACCCGCAGGCCGCATTCGACGCGCTGCGCGGCCCGCTGGGCGAGCTCGCGGCACGGCACGGACTGATCGTCGAGCCGGGGCGCCTCGTCCTGGAACTGCGCCCGCCCGGCATGGACAAGGGCGTGGCGCTCGCGAAGTACGTAAGGGAGACGGACGCCGAGTCCGTCCTGTACGCCGGGGACGACCTGGGCGACCTCGCCGCGTACGCCGCGGTGGAGAAGCTCCGCACGGAGGGCCCCGACGGCATCCCGGGTCTGCTGGTCTGCAGCGGAAGCGCGGAAGTGCCGGAACTGGCCGAGCGGGCGGACCTGTTGCTGCCGGGTCCGGCGGCCGTGGTCGACTTCCTCGCGGCCCTCGCCCGGCGCCTCTGAACGATCGCCGCCGAACGGTCAGTCCCGCCGCAACGCCTCCAACTGCTCCAGGAACCACTGCTGCGGCGGCAGCGCAGTCGCCGCCGCAGCCAGCCGCTTCGTCCGCTCCGCCCGCTCCCCGTCCGGCATCGTCAGCGCCGCATGCAGGGCCGCCGCCGTCGCCGACACGTCGTACGGGTTCACCACGATCGCGTCCGCGCCCAGCTCCTCGTACGCCCCCGCCTCCCGCGACAGCACCAGCGCGCAGCCATGGTCGGAGACCACCGGGACCTCCTTCGCGACCAGGTTCATGCCGTCGCGGATCGGGTTGACGAGCGCCACGTCCGCCAGCCGGTACGCCCCCAGCGAGCGCGCGAAGTCGTCGTTCACATGCAGCAGGACCGGGGTCCAATCGGGCGTTCCGTACGCCTCGTTGATGTCGTCCGCCAGCCGCTGCACCTCGGCCGTGTACTCCCGGTACACCGCCAGGTCCTGCCGAGACGGGTACGCGAACGCGACATGCACCACCCGCTTGAGCCACTGCGGGCGGGTGTTCAGCAGCTCCCGGTACGCCAGCAGCCCGCGCACGATGTTCTTGGAGAGTTCCGTACGGTCGACCCGCACGATCGTCTTCCGGCCGGTGCCGCCCACCTGCTCCCGCAGGATCGCCATGCGTTCGGCCACGTCCGGCTGGTGCGCGCGACGGCGCAGGAAGTCCGCGTCCGCGCCGAGGCCGTGCACACCGATCCTCGTCCGGCCGGTGCCGCCCAGGACCTCCGTGCAGCAGGCGGTGAACGCGTCCGCCCATCGCCGGGTCAGGAACGCCGCCCGGTCCGCGCCGAGCATGCCGCGCAGCAGCTGCTCCGCGATGTCGTCGGGCAGCAGGCGGAAGTAGTCGGCCGGGGCCCAGGGGGTGTGCGAGAAGTGACCGATCCGCAGGTCGGGGCGGAGGTCGCGGAGCATGCCGGGGACCAGGGCCAGGTGGTAGTCCTGCACCAGCACCGCCGCGCCCTCGCCCGCCTCCTCGGCGAGCGCCTGTGCGAAGGCCAGGTTGTACGCCTCGAACGACGCCCACTGCCGGCGGAACTCCGCGTCGAAGACCGGATCCAGCGGCGTCTGGTACAGCATGTGGTGGACGAACCAGAGCACCGAGTTCGCGATGCCGTTGTACGCGTCGGCATGCACATCGGCGTCGATGTCGAGCATCCGTACGCCCGGCTCGGCGATCCCGCGCCGGACCGCCTCCCTGTCCCCGTCGTCGAGCGCCGCGCAGACCCACAGCTTGTCCTCGACGGCGCTCAGCCCGGAGACGAGTCCGCCGCCGCCCCGTTTGGCGCTGATCGAACCGTCCTCGCTCAGTGCGTACGAGACCGGGCCGCGGTTGGAGGCGACGAGTACCTGGGCGGCAGATGTGATCACGTGCTCGGAGACCATGTTGCGGAATCTAGCCCGATCGCGAACCGCCCAAACGTGCGAAGTCAGGCCACCTCAGGCGGCGCGGCGCGAAACGTACTCCCTGATCTCCTGCATCGGCGGCCGCTCCTCCGTGTCCACGGCGTGCGTGCGCGGTACGAAGCCGGTCTCGCCCCGTTCGAACTGGGTGAGGGACGGTCGCACCAAGTGGCCGCGGGAGAGGCGCAGTTGCGCCGTCCGGTAGATCGCGGCCGCCATCCGGCCCAGCGCCTGCCCGTCCTGATGGCGGTGTTTTCTGACCCCTACATCGACCTGTGCCAGCGCGTCCAGCCCCACGGTGTGCAGCGCATCCACGAGCAGGCCCAGTTCCACTCCGTAACCGACCGGGAAAGGCAGCCGCTCCAGCAGCGAGCGCCGCACCGCGTACTCCCCGCCCAGCGGCTGGACGAAGCCGGCCAGCTGCGGCCAGTGCAGATTGAGTAGCGGCCGGGCCACCAGTTCCGTGACGCGACCGCCCTGGCCTGCTGTGTCTCCGAGCGGGCGGTCGTACATCGCCTTGACGAACTGCACCTCGGGATCGGTGAGCAGCGGGCCGATGATGCCGGAGACGAAATCCGCGGAGAAGTCCTTCAGGTCGGCGTCTATGAAGCAGACGATGTCACCGTCGGTGACCAGGAGTGATCGCCAGAGGACCTCGCCCTTGCCGGGCAGCGCGGGTATCCGGGGGAGGATGTCGTCACGGTGCACCACCCGGGCGCCCGCCTTCCGGGCGACCTCCGCGGTGGCGTCCGTCGATCCGGAGTCGATCACCAGCAGCTCGTCGACCAGATGGACCCTCTCCATGAGCTCGACCCGGATCGTCTCGACGATCGCGCCGACCGTCGCCTCCTCGTTGAGGGCGGGCAGCACGACGCTCACACTCCCGCGCCGCGGATCCCTGGTCCTGGCTGCGACGAGCCGGTCCAGCGGACGGTCGGCGGCCGACCAGGAACGTCTGGTCAGCCAGCGTTCGACCTCTTCCAGCACGGTCGATACTCCCTGTATGTGATCCATCTCGCGGTTCGGACGGCCATCTCAACCGTCCGATGCTTCGGTTACAGTCTTGAACAACGCGGATGACCCTCGCATGCCGGGGTCCTCCGCCGATAAATGCCTGGATCGATGATCCAGTGCCACAGCGCTCATCCAGAGGGACTGAGGGAACGGCCCGTTGAAGTCCCGGCAACCCTCCTGCCGACCGCGAGGTCAGGTGGGGAAGGTGCCAATTCCGTCTCGTGACGAAATGCGTCGCGAGGAAGATGAGGAGAAAGGGCCTCGCCATCATGGCTACGCAGACCGTTGCAGTGAGCACCAATTCTTCCGCCGACGCTGTCGACCTCGGTCCCGCCGCGGCACTTTCCTGCCGCGAGTGCGGAGAGCGTTTCGAGCTCGGTCCCATTTTCGCCTGCGCGACCTGTTTCGGGCCGCTCGAAGTGGCGTACGACCTGCCGAGCGGCTCCCCGGACGAGCTCAAGAAGCGCATCGAGGCCGGGCCGAACAACATCTGGCGTTACGCGCCGCTGCTGCCGGTCCCCGCCGATGTCGCGGACAAGCCCAACATCAACCCCGGCTTCACCAAGCTGGTCAAGGCCGACAACCTCGCCCGCGAACTGGGCGTCACCGGCGGCCTGTACGTCAAGGACGACTCCGGCAACCCGACGCACTCCTTCAAGGACCGCGTCGTCGCGATCGCCGTCGAGGCCGCCCGCGCCTTCGGTTTCACCACTCTCTCCTGCTCCTCCACCGGCAACCTCGCCGGCGCCGTGGGCGCGGCCGCCGCCCGGGCCGGCCTGCGGTCCTGCGTGTTCATTCCGCACGACCTGGAGCAGGGCAAGGTCGTCATGGCCGCGGTGTACGGCGGTGAACTGGTCGGCATCGAGGGCAACTACGACGACGTCAACCGCTTCTGCTCGGAGCTCATCGGTGACCCGCTCGGCGAGGGCTGGGGCTTCGTCAACGTCAACCTGCGCCCGTACTACGGCGAGGGCTCCAAGACGCTTGCGTACGAGATCTGCGAGCAGCTCGGCTGGCGGCTGCCCGACCAGCTCGTCATCCCGATCGCGTCCGGCTCGCAGCTCACGAAGATCGACAAGGGCCTGCAGGAGCTGATCAAGCTCGGTCTCGTCGAGGACAGGCCGTACAAGATCTTCGGTGCCCAGGCCGAGGGCTGCTCCCCGGTCTCCACCGCCTTCAAGGCCGGTCACGACGTCGTGCGCCCCCAGAAGCCGAACACGATCGCCAAGTCGCTGGCGATCGGCAACCCGGCCGACGGCCCGTACGTCCTGGACATCACCCGCCGGACCGGCGGCGCCGTCGAGGACGTCGACGACGAGCAGGTCGTCGACGCGATCAAGCTGCTGGCGCGCACCGAGGGCATCTTCGCGGAGACGGCGGGCGGGGTGACGGTCGGCGTCACGAAGAAGCTGATCGAGGCCGGCCTGCTGGACCCGACGCTCACCACCGTCGTCCTCAACACCGGTGACGGTCTGAAGACGCTGGACGCGGTCGCCCCGACCACCGGTCCGACGGCGACCATCCGGCCCAGCCTCGACGCGTTCCGCGACGCCGGCCTGGCCCGCAGCTGACCCGACCACCGGGACGTCCACCCGAGACGTCCACCCGAGACGCAAGGAAGGCACCCACATGAGCGTCAAGGTCCGTATCCCCACCATCCTGCGCACCTATACGGGCGGTCAGGCCGAGGTCCCGGCCGAGGGCGCGACCCTCTCCCAGGTCATCGAGTCGCTGGAGCAGAACCACCCGGGCATCGCCGCGCGCGTCCTGGACGACCAGGGCAAGCTGCGCCGGTTCGTGAACGTGTACGTCAACGACGACGACGTGCGCTTCGACGGCGGCCTGGAGGCGGCCACCCCGGACGGCGCCGGCATCTCGATCATCCCGGCCGTCGCGGGCGGCTGCTGACCTTCCGTCGCCCCGGCCCGGACTCCCCGTAGGCCCCGCGGCCGACTTCACAGCGTCACCGGAATTGCCCCCTCTGCGAGGTAAGCGGAGGGGGCAATTCTGCATGGTTAAGCGCGGTACAGTTGGGCAGCCCCCTCCGCTGCCCGTGCCGACCGCATATGAGAATGCGCCCGCCCGCGACAAGATGCAGCCAAAGTGTTCGAACTCCTTGCGACATAAGTGGCCTTTGCCCGGTCCGAGTTGCCCTGGAATCGCACAAATTCCGCATATTCGGGCGTTCAGTGCTGCCCAGAATTCTCGTCCGATTGACCTGTTGCAGAGGGCAGTTGGGCAGATACATTCGGCCGCGGTCGACGCGTTCCGGCGCACGCACCCTCTCCTGTCGGAGGGTGAGTTCTGACCCGGGCCCGCGAAGTGCGGTCCTGTGCAAGGGCCAGTAATAGGGGAGTTAGGCATGGCTCAGGGCACCGTCAAGTGGTTCAACGCGGAGAAGGGGTACGGCTTCATCGCGGTCGACGGTGGTGCGGATGTTTTCGTCCACTACAGCGCGATCCAGATGGACGGGTACCGCACCCTCGAAGAGGGTCAGCGAGTTGAATTCGAGATCTCGCAGGGCCAGAAGGGGCCGCAGGCGGACATGGTCAAGCTCGCCGTCGGCTGAGCTCGGCGCGGTCGGCCAACGACACCACTCACGCATGAAGGGCCCGTACCCCCAGGGGGACGGGCCCTTCACGCGTGATGTCGGCCGTCGCCCCGCGTGGCATGCCCGCGGCATCCCGCGCGCCGTCGCCCGGTCCGCACGTTGTCCACAACCGCCGGGGGCGCTTGCACTCGTGGGGGTCGAGTGCTAATCATTGGCGTTAGCACTCTCCAGGTGAGAGTGACAGAACTTGGACCGGGCCGGTGAGGCCCGCAGGCTTGGTGGGGCAAGGAACCACCGGGCAGGCAGGCCGTCCGTCGCGGGCGCCACTCGGTCCGGAGAAATCCACCCCTGTCCGGGAGGACCACTTCACATGGCCAAGATCATCGCGTTCGACGAGGAGGCACGGCGCGGTCTCGAGCGCGGGATGAACCAGCTCGCCGACGCCGTCAAGGTCACCCTTGGCCCCAAGGGCCGCAACGTCGTCCTCGAGAAGAAGTGGGGCGCGCCCACGATCACCAACGATGGTGTTTCCATCGCCAAGGAGATCGAGCTCGAGGACCCGTACGAGAAGATCGGCGCAGAGCTGGTCAAGGAAGTCGCCAAGAAGACGGACGACGTCGCCGGCGACGGTACGACCACCGCCACCGTTCTCGCCCAGGCGCTCGTCCGTGAGGGCCTTCGCAACGTAGCCGCGGGTGCAAACCCGATGGCCCTCAAGCGGGGCATCGAGAAGGCCGTCGAGGCCGTCTCCGCCGCTCTGCTGGAGCAGGCCAAGGACGTGGAGACCAAGGAGCAGATCGCTTCGACGGCCTCCATCTCCGCCGCCGACACCCAGATCGGCGAGCTCATCGCCGAGGCGATGGACAAGGTCGGCAAGGAAGGCGTCATCACCGTCGAGGAGTCCCAGACCTTCGGTCTGGAGCTGGAACTCACCGAGGGTATGCGCTTCGACAAGGGCTACATCTCGGCGTACTTCGCGACCGACATGGAGCGCATGGAGTCGTCCCTGGACGACCCGTACATCCTGATCGTCAACTCCAAGGTCAGCAACGTGAAGGACCTCCTTCCGCTGCTGGAGAAGGTCATGCAGTCCGGCAAGGCACTGCTGATCATCGCCGAGGACGTCGAGGGCGAGGCCCTGTCGACCCTGGTCGTCAACAAGATCCGTGGCACCTTCAAGTCCGTTGCCGTCAAGGCCCCGGGCTTCGGTGACCGCCGCAAGGCCATGCTCGGCGACATCGCCATCCTCACCGGTGGCACGGTCATCTCCGAGGAGGTCGGTCTCAAGCTCGAGAACGCCGGCCTGGACCTGCTGGGCCGCGCCCGCAAGGTCGTCATCACCAAGGACGAGACCACGATCGTCGACGGTTCCGGTGACAGCGACCAGGTTCAGGGTCGCGTCAACCAGATCCGTGCCGAGATCGAGAACTCCGACTCGGACTACGACCGCGAGAAGCTCCAGGAGCGCCTGGCGAAGCTGGCCGGCGGCGTGGCCGTCATCAAGGCCGGTGCCGCCACCGAGGTCGAGCTCAAGGAGCGCAAGCACCGCATCGAGGACGCCGTTCGCAACGCGAAGGCGGCCGTCGAGGAGGGCATCGTCGCCGGTGGTGGCGTGGCGCTGCTGCAGGCCACCGCCGTCTTCGAGAAGCTGGAGCTCTCGGGTGACGAGGCGACCGGCGCCAACGCCGTCAAGCTGGCGCTGGAGGCCCCGCTCAAGCAGATCGCCATCAACGGTGGTCTCGAGGGTGGCGTCGTCGTCGAGAAGGTGCGCAACCTGCCGATCGGTCACGGTCTGAACGCCGCGACCGGCGAGTACGTCGACATGATCGCCGAGGGCATTCTCGACCCGGCGAAGGTTACGCGCTCCGCTCTGCAGAACGCCGCGTCGATCGCCGCGCTGTTCCTGACCACCGAGGCCGTCATCGCCGACAAGCCGGAGAAGGCCTCTGCGGGCGCTCCGGGCGGCATGCCGGGCGGTGACATGGACTTCTGATCCTGACGGATCGGTAAGTGCCCGTACGTCGGCCCCCGGGACCAGTTGGTCCCGGGGGCCGACGTCGTCGTACCCGGCACTGTTACATGCTGTTACAGCTGCTCGATGATCCAGGAGCAGAGTTCCTCGCTCACGAGGGTGTGGCCCTCGTTCTGCGAGGCGAGCTTGAACTCGTCGGCCGTGATGAAGGGATTCATCAACCGTGTGTGTCCCTCGCCGTAGTACACCCAGGCGGTGCCGTGGAAAGGGTGCAGCCGGGCATGCCTCAGGGCCCGCCGGGCTGCACCCGGTTCAGAGGGCTCAGTTCGTCGCATCCGGCTTCACGATGTCCGGCAGCTTCGCCTCGAACAGCTCGTCCAGCTTCAGCGAGGGCAGGATGTGACCCTGGTCGGCCGCACCATCGGCCACGCTGGCGCCCCACGAGGAGGCAGCGAAGCGCTGGTTGGGCGTGCCGTGGTGGCCGGGGCTGTCGTAGTAGCAGTCGCCGACCTGGTAGAAGGACTTCTCGGAGTCCAGCACCCGCTTGGTGTTGAGCGCTTCACCGCGCGAGTGGGTGAGGAAGTACGTGCCGAACGCGTCCGCCATCAGCTCGGTGCGGCGGGTGGCCTCCGGCCCGGTCAGGTTGGTGTTGGCGAAGAGGTGGTCCTCGTACTGCACGTGGTGGCCGAACTCGTGGGCGAGGACGGCACGCGGAGCAATGTCGCCCAGGCTCAGCTCCTTCAGGGCCTGAAGGATGCCGTCACCCATGACGATGCGGTCGGAGATGCCGTACGGCTGCGGCGAGCCCTTCTCGGAGAAGGCGAACGCGTTGAAGGTGAAGATCGGGTTGTCGCCTCCCTGGAGGACGGGGTCGGCGTTGACGAGGCTGATGACCACCTTGGCCAGTCTCTGCACCACCGGCTCGTTATTGATCCCGAACATCAGTGCGAGGACGCGGGCCACCCGCTCCGGGGAGGAGAAGACCTCGCCGCCGTGCATCGGCATGAGCTGGATGTCGTCGGAGTTGATGTCCCAGAAGTTCTTCAGGTCCTTGCTCTCGGACGTCAGCTCGTTGGTGTACTCGCCGTTGACGCCGAAGGTGTTGGACTTCGACTCGCTGCCGAAGAACAGCGCGTCATAGGTGGGTATGTCGAACGCGCCGAAGACGTCGAGCCAGTCGCGCAGGTCTTGATCCTTGATGCCTGTCCGCAGGCTGTTCGCGTAGTCCCTGAACGCCGTGTTCCCGCACTGGTAGTCGCCCGGGTTGATGACGCTGTTGCGGAGGTCCGCCCACTGGGTTTCGTGGATGCCGTACTTGGCGGCGGCGGCATCGCGGTGCTCCTGCCAGTCGGCCGGCAGGTTGGCCAGCATCTCGTCGACGAGGGCCTTCACCTCCGGGGACAGGCGGGAGGTGTCGAACGCGGAGCCGGGGGCGGCGGACGTGACGGCGGCGGACGCCGTGTCGTCCGCGGCCATGGCCGGCAAGGCGGCACCGAGGGTGCAGGTGGCCGCGGTCACCATGGTGACCGCCCAGGCCAGGGTCTTCTTCACGGAGAACTCCTTGGTGTGCTCGAGCCGACGCGCAAAGGTGTCCCTGCGGAGCGAGGGAGGCGGTCGGCGGTGCCGGATGCAGAGTCTGCGAGGGACCGGCGTTCCGATGAAGCGTTCGTACGGGCGGAATCCGGCGTGGCAAGAAGGTGCCGGGACCGCGGAATTCCAAGACCCCTGCCTTGTCCGGCAGGCCTTTCGGGTCGAGTGCGGCGGGTGCGGATCGGCGGGTCTCAGGGCCCGCCGAGCCGCACCCGGATCACCGCATTCAGTTCATCGCGTCCGGCTTCACGATGTCCGGCAGCTTCGCCTCGAACAGCTCGTCGAACTTCAGCGAGGGCAGGATGTGACCCTGGCTGGCGGCGTCATCGGCCACGCTCGCGGCCCACGAGGCGGCCGTGAAGCGCTGGTTGGGCGTGCCGTGGTGCCCGGGGCTGGTGAAGCTGCAGTCGCCGACCTCGTAGAGGGACTTCTCGGAGTCCAGCACTCGCTTGGCGTTGAGGGCCTCACCGCGCGAGTGCGTGAGGAAGTACGTGCCGTACGCGTCCGCCATCAGCTCGACGCGACGGCTGGCCTCCGGCCCGGTCAGCGTGGTGTTGTCGATCAGGTTGTTCTCGTACTGCACGTGGTGGCCGAACTCGTGGGCGAGGACGGCACGCGGGGCGGTGTCGCCCAAACCCACCGCCTTCAGGGCCTGAAGGATGCCGTCACCCATGACGATGCGGTCGGATATGCCTGCCGGGTCCGGGTCGCCCTTCTCGGTGAAGGCGAACGCGTTGAGGGTGAAGAACGGGTTGTCGCCGCCCTGGAGGACGGGCTCGAGGTTGATCACGTAGATGAACACCTTGGCCAGGGCCAGCGCCGCCTGGTTGTTCTCCTTCGGGATGCCGTACATCAGGCTCACGACGGGGGCCAGCCGCTCCGGGGAGGAGAAGACCTCGCCGCCGTGCATCGGCACGATCTGGATGTCGTCGGAGTTGATGTCCCAGAACTTCTTCAGGTCCTTGCCCTCGGACGTCAGCTCGTTGGTGTACTCGCCGTTGACACCGAAGGTGTTGGACTTCGACTCGCTGCCGAAGAACAGCGCGTCATACGTGGGCATGTCAAACACGCCCAGGAAGTAGAGGAAGAGGAGCAGCTCGAAGTTGGCGCCCTGGAGCAGGGTCCCCTGGTAGTCCCTGAGCGCCGTGTTCTGGCACTGGTAGTCACCCGGGTTGAGGACGCTGTTGCGGACGTCGGCCCACTGGGTGTCGTGGATGCCGTACTTGGCGGCGGCGGCATCGCGGCGCTGCTGCCAGTCGGCCGGCAGCTTGGCCAGGACCTGGTCGGCGAGGGCCTTCAGCTCCGGGGACAGGCGGGAGGTGTCGAACGCGGAGCCGGGGGCGGCGGGGGACGTGACGGCGGCGGACGTCGTGTCGTCCGCGGCCATGGCCGGCAGGGCGGCACCGAGGGTGCAGGTGGCCGCGATCCCAGCAGTGACAGCCCAGGTCAGGGTCTTCTTCACAGAGAACTCCTTCGTGTGCGCGAGCCGACGCGCGGGGGTGTCCCTGCGGAGTGAGGGGCGGTCAGCTGCGTCGTACACAGAGTCTGCGAGGAAGTGGCGCGCCGATGAAGAGCTTGTGTTGTCTAGATCCGGCATGGCAGAAAGTTGACAGGTCCCGCACTCTTGGAGACCAGTGGACTCATCGCAACTGCCTTGCTGACACACGCAGAGCACTGTGTCCAACGGCACTCGCCTCGCCCGGGCTCTGCATGTGATAATGGGGCATATGTATTCGTTTCATGGCATAGGTATCAGCGAAACGGCCGAGGATGTCTACCTCACCCTGGTCGAGCGGGGCCCGATGGCTCCGGCTGAACTGGCGAGCGTCCTCCGCGTGACCTCGCACGCCATGAGCGCGGCGGTCGGTGAACTGACCGGCCTCGGCCTGGTGGGACCGGACGGCGCACGGCTTGTCGCCCACCCCCCACGCGCTGCGCTCGACGTCGTGGTGGAAAGCCGCACCAAGGAACTGGCCGAGTTGCGCAATGGCGTCGAGGAGCTGTCCCGCTTCTGGCGCGACCACCACATCGAAGGGGTCAGTTACATTGAAATCGCCCGGACGGAGGTGGCCCGCAGGGCACTTGTCCGGCGGCTCTACGACGAGGCCACCGAGCAGCTCCGCTGCCTGACCATTGGATTCACCGGCCGATCGGCACAACCCAACAGCCTGGCCCCCGGCTTTCGGGAGGCACTGACGCGCGGCGTCAAGTGCTCGGTCGTCTATGGGGCCGAAGTGCTGCGCGACAGGCCCGGCCGGGAGGGCGTCCAGGCCTCCATCGACCTCGGTGAGCGAGCGCGTGTCTTTCCTGGCATCCCGCTGAACATGGGCATCTGCGACGACCGCTTCGCCCTCGTATGCCCCCCTGCAAGCAATTGGGGCCGTCGTCACCACATTCTCGTGCAGCGATCGGACCTACTCGAGGCGCTGATCGGCGTGTTTGAGTCGTTCTGGCAGATCGCCGTCCCGCTGCCCACCGCCGTCGACACGGCGAACGACATCGGCGCAACTGCCACCGCCGAGAACCGGCAGCTCCTCACCTATCTCAGTGGTGGCCTGACCGACGATTCGATCGCCCGCGAGCTCGGCGTCAGCGAGCGGACGGTGGCTCGCCGCATCACCCGCCTCCAGGAGGTGCTCGGTGCGCAGACCCGCTTCCAGCTCGGTGTCCAGGCGAGCCGTCGCGGCTGGCTCTGAGGACGGACGTCACCTCCTGTTCGCGCAGCTCGAGCCGCCAAGTCGGGCATCCGCGCCCGGGTGCGCTCCTCGTACATCAACTTCAGCTCCGGGGACAACGTGAACTCGACGACGCACGGCGCCTGGAAGTACTTCATCTTCACCAGCTGATTCGGTGGCCGGTCTCATGAGGCCGTGACGTCGGGGCGCGTTCCCAACGGTGGGACGGGACGCGCCCCGCCTCCCTGTTGAGTTCCTCGACGGAAACGCCACAACTCTCCTGCCGGCCTTCCAGGTTGTGAGCGCTGTGGCGGCGGCAGGGCCGCGTACGTGAAGGTGCAGGCGCTTGCCGGGTGGGGTGGCGCCGGAGAAGCGCAGAACGAGGCGCCCCGGGTCATGTGGCATTCCTCACAGCGAAAGTGCAGGTAGTGAAAGCAACTGCACCCTTTCGTCTTTTCTGTCTGTCCCGGTGTTGTGGTGCTGGTCGGAACAGGTGAAAAACTCGTGACGGTCGACCGTCGCCCCGGCCATACGATCGGCTCAAGTCGCATCTGCGTGTCCCATTCCGCTGCGACCCCTTCTTCTCTTTTTCGGACTCCGAAGGGTTCTTGTGAAGATTCGCCGGATTCTTGCCACAGCTGTTGCCGCCGCAGTGACCACGCCTGTCCTCCTGCTGTCGGTCACCCCCGCGTTCGCCGACGACAAGCCGGCCGCGCAGACGCAGGAGAAGCCGTCCATCGCCGAGTTGGAAAAGGCCGCCGACGCAGCGCAGGCGGCGTACGACGACGCCGTGGCGGCCGAGAGTGCCGCCTACGCGGCTCTGGAGGCGGTCCTGTCCGACACCTCTCCGCTGGCCGTGGCAGCCAAGGCCGCCGAGGCCGCGGCCGCCGACGCCGCCACCGCGAAGACCGACGCCGACCAGGCGGTCGTCGACGCCAAGGCAGCGGTCGACGCCCTCCCGGAGACGGCCACCGAGGAGGAGAAGACCGCGGCGGCGACGACTCTCACCGAGGCGGAAGCCGCCGCCACAGCCGCCGCCGATGCCAAGGCCGCCGCCGATGCCAAGGTCGTGGAAGCCCTGGACGCGCGTGACGACGAGCGGGTCGCCGCAACCCGGACGCTGGACCAGGCGCAGAAGGCCACCGAGGCGGCGCTCGCTGACAAGACCGCCGCCGACGAGGCGCTGGCCAAGGCGAAGGAGGAGGCGGGCGAGGGCGGCGAGGACTGCGTCCCCGAGGCCGAGCTCACCACGGTCGTCACGGGTCTGCCGTCCACGGTCGTCGCCGGCACGAAGGTCGACTTCAATCTCCGGGTGACCAACGGCACCGACAAGACGATGGACGAGGTACTTCCGTTCGCCTACGTCCACGCGACCGACAAGAGCGGACTCAAGGACATCGACGACCTGGTGCACCTGCAGTGGTCGTCCGCCTCGTCCTCGACGTGGAAGACCGTCGACAACGAGCACTACATGGACGCCATCAGCCCGCTGAAGGCAGGCGCCCACGCCGACGTCAAGATGCGCCTCACGGTCGACGCCTCGGCCCCCGCGGGCAACGGCGTCACCTTCGTCGCCGGTGACTACTTCAACGACAACGGAACCTGCGGCGGGAACCCGGACCTCGAGGGCTACGAGTTCCTGATCGCCGCCGCAGGCAGCAAGCCCGGCAAGGTCGACGACGCCAAGCCGAGCACGACCGAGCCGAACACTTCGGACGTCAAGCCGCAGGGCGGTGCGTCGGCCAGTCCCGTGAGCGGCAGCCTCGCCGCCACAGGCTCGTCCTCCGCGACGTCGCAGCTCGCCCTCGCGAGCGGCGCGGCCCTGGCGATCGGCGCGGGCGCGGTGTTCGTCGTACGCCGTCGCAAGGCCGGCTCCCACGCCTGACGCATGAGGCGGGGTGCCGACCAGGCACCCCGGCCCACGCGTTGACCGCCCAGCGGGCCCGACACCGAGCGGTGTCGGGCCCGCTGCGGTGACACGGCCGCCCCGGCGCGCAGCCACCTGCAGACCGACGCCTGCGGGCCCGGAGTTCGGAGTCGCGGCCGCGGCGTCACGTGATCACGTCCTGCCTCTTGGGGCGGGGGGCCATCGCGGCCCGCACCTCGGCCATCCGGTTGCGGACCCCGTCGGCCGGGATCCCGCGGCTGCTCGCCGGTGCGGAGGTCTGCGCACCCCGGCATGGCCCGCACTCGCCGCCGGGCAGTGTCTCCGCCCGGCCCGGTGTGCCGCATTTCGCGCATTCCAGGACCCGTAGCGCGGCGGACGGTGTGGACGGAGCGACCCGTTCGGGTGGCAATTTGGTGGTCAGGCGGCTGCGGACCAGTGCCGCCGCATGATGCACCGGGACCGGCAACCCGTCGGTCAGCGCGTGCAGCAGCTGTGCCTCGGTGGCGCCCCGGTCGAACCACGCCGTGACATACGGCTCCAGCGTTGCGCAGTCCGTCGACGACAGGCTCAGCGCGGGTGCGGTGCGGCCGAGTGCGGCCAGCAGGACGAATGCCCGGGAACGGGTCGGCCGCCGTTCTTCCGGCGGTGCGTCGCCCCTGGTGAACGCAGCCCACCAGTCGTCGTCGCGAGGCGTGCGGGAGAAGAACGTACGCGTCACCCAGCGTGCGCTGCCCGAGCCGATGACGTGCTCGCTGCCCCGGCGCAGATGCCCGGCCCGCTGGAGGTTGTTCAGCGCGGTCCGCAGTGCGCACTGCCCGTACGGCAACACCTTGGCCAGCGTCTTCACGGCGATGTCGGCGCCGTCCGGCAGCCGGTCGACATAGGCGGCGACGGCGGCCTCACGCGGCGGAAGGTGCGCGAAGTCCTGTGCGGTACGGGGTCGTTGGCCGGACGCGGACCGCTTGCCGTAGCCCGGGTTGGCCATCGGGTGCGGCGGTGTGTGCGGGCTGTGCGGGGGTACGTGCGGTGCGCACGAGGCAGCACTAAGCTGGCTGTCAGCCATGGGATCGCCCTTTTCGATCTTGCTGGTCAGACCCCTGTTCGGTGTTCCCGCACCGGCAGGGGTCGTTCGTTATTCGGAACGCTAGAGCGTCGCGACCTTGCGTGGCAAGCCGGTCACGAAAAGTGAACTTGGCTGCTGGGGAGGGTGGGTGGGTTGAAGCCCTCCACCCATTCCTTGAAAAGAGCGCTCGGCGTACGGGGCTTGAGCCCCGGGCCTCAGCTGCGCTTGAGATCCGCGATGAAGGACGACCACGCCGCCGTTCGGAAGACGAGCGCCGGGCCGTCCGGGACCTTGGAGTCGCGGACGGGGACGATGTCGGGGTGGCCGTCCGCGACTTCCAGGCAGTCCCCGCCGTCTCCGCCGCTGTGTGAGGACTTGTGCCAGGTTGCTGCGGCCAGGTCATAGTCAGAACTGCTGAGCTTCATGGGCGTGATCCTCCGCCACCGACTCGATCAGGGCCAGGGACGCTTCCGGTGACAATGCGCTGGCCACCACCAGATCGTAGGTCAGTTCGTAGTGCCTGACGGTTGCGGGATCATCCTGCAACTTCCCTGTACCCAGGCCCTGAAGGTAGACGAGCGGGGGCGCGTCATCGAAGGACATCAGCTTGAGCGGGCCTTGCATGGCCATGTGCGCGCCCGAACTGAACGGCAGTACCTGCACGATGATCCGGTGTTCACGTGCCAGCTTCAGTACGTGATTGAGCGCCTCTGCCATCACTGCCGGTCCGCCGGCCTCCCGACGTAACGCCGCCTCGTCCAGAACCGCCCAAACCAAGAAGGTTGTTGGATCGGACAGCAGGTGCGCCCGCTCCAGCCTCGCCGCGACCAGATCGTCGATCACGTTCTCCGGAGCTGTCGGCTGGTATGCGCGGAACACCGCCCGTGCGTACGGCTCCGTCTGCAACAGCCCGGGGATCAGCTGCGGCGCGTACTCCTTGATGGTCCTCGCGACGGCCTCCGCCTCCGCCGCCTCCGCGAAGTGGTCCGGGTACTTCGACTTCTTCAGGGCGACGCAGTTCCGCACGAAGAACCCGTCCGTCGTCAGGACTTCGTCGAACTTCTGGGCCTGGTCCAACTGCATCCGGCGTGTACCGGACTCCAGTTGGCCGATGAACGAGCCGCTGACGAAGAGCGGGAGCCCGAGTTCTTCCTGTGAGAGGCCGGCGCTGTCCCTCCGATGGCGGAGTTCGGCGCCGAGAAGGGCGCGGGGCGAGGAGGACGGGTCGAGTTTCTTGGGGCCCGGCATGGCAACTCCCTGTGACACACCTGCGGTTGTTGGACCTGCGCCACTTCCAGACTAGTCGGGCGTCGGACACGCTGGGTAGGCATTGCGATTACCGAGCGTGGAAGGTGTGCAGGATGACCAGTACGGAGCGACGACGGGTTGCCGCCGGAAGAGTGCAGGAGGCGGAGGACGCGGTGGAGACGCTGAGACAGGGGTTGAAGGGCGTGGAGCTCACGCTGCCGTCGTTGCGGATCGATCCGGTGTCGTGCGCGGGGAACGAGCCCGCGCCGCTGGTGGATCTCGGGCGCTGCAACATCGACACGGCGCTGCGGCTGAGCGCCGTTCTGGAGAAGAAGTGTGACGGGGAGGCCGGTCATGGCGGGTGAGGGACTCGAACCGTGTACGCCGAAGCCCGGGACGTACGCGGTGGACGCGCGGGACGGGCGGGTGGGACGCGTGATGGGGCGCGTCGGACCGTACGTGCAGCTGCGTCCGCCGGGCGGTGGGGCCGAGTGGGACTGTCCACCGGAGTCCGTGCAGCCGGCCTCGCCCGGGGACGTGCTGCGGGCCAGGGTCAAGGAGGTCAACCGGGAGGGGCGGCTGCCGTGAGAGACGTGGGGGGTGGCGCTCGGGACGGGCGCCGGCCGCCGGTCGGCTTGTTGTCTTACGGGGCGGGGGGCTTCCCGTACGAGCGTCGAGGTCCAGGGGCAGCGGGGGGATCCGTGCGTTCGTCACTCGGTCGTGGGGCGCTGACGGAAGCGGCATGCCGCCGCAGACCGTCGATCTGCGCTCCTTTGTCAGGCCACAGGAGAAGGGACCCGCGATGACCGCCGCGATGGTCGAGAACGGCCAGGCCTCTGAGGGCCGCCCGTGGGACTACCTGCTGCAGACATGGCGTGAACTGGACGTGCCCGAGGGGTGGCGCGCCGAGATCGACGAAGGGCAGATCGTCTTGGCACCTCCGCCTCATGCGCATCACAACGGTATTGCCGCCAAAGTGCAGCGCAGGCTCTACGCAGATCTGCCCGAAGAGCTGGAGATCTATCAGACCCTCGGTGTCCACGTGGCCCCGCTCGACAAGCTCTATGTGCCGGACCTTGTGGTCATGCCTTCGGAGCTGATCGATACTGCCGACCCGGAGTCCAGCGATCCGATGGACGTGTCGGAAGCCCTGCTCATCGTCGAGATCACCGCGAAGGGAAATGCCCGGGACGACCGGACGAAGAAGTACCGCGCCTACGCGCGCGCGGGCGTGCCGCTGTACCTGCTGATCGATCGGTTCGACACGCGTGGGGCGATGGCCACCCTGTTCACGGAGCCCAACGAGGACGGGACGTACAAGCGCTCCGACGCCGTGCCGTTCGGGAAGCCGCTCACACTCCCCGAGCCCTTCGGCACGACGCTGCTCACCGCGGACTTCCCGACGTGACCGGGCAGCAGTGAGGGCGGCACCCGTGCGGGTGCCGCCCTCTGTTGCGTCATGGGATCAGGCGCGGGCCGGCTCCGGTGCCGGGTCGGTGACCGGGGCGGCCGGGGTGCCGGTTGCGGCGACCGTCGAAACCGCCGGCTCCTGCGACACGTTGAACTCCGCCAGCAGGTCCTTGCTGAAGCCGAAGAAGTACGTGGCGACGAAGCCCGCCAGGTAGCCGACCAGCAGGCCGCCCGCGTAGATCGCGATCGTCGTGCCCAGGCCGTGGTTGCCGTCGAGGAGCGGGAACAGGGCCCAGCCGGACGGGCCGATCGCCGTGGAGCCGACCGCGCTGCCGAGCTGGTTGAAGAAGCCGACGAACGCCCCGCCGAACGCACCGCCCACGCACGCCGTGATGAACGGGCGGCCGAGGGGGAGCGAGACACCGTAGATCAGGGGCTCGCCCACGCCCAGCAGACCGGCGGGGAGCGCCGACTTGATGGTCCTGCGGATCGACTCGTTGCGGGGGAGACGGAGGTAGACCGCGAGGGCCGCGCCGACCTGGCCCGCGCCCGCCATGGCGAGGATCGGGAGAAGGACCGTGTAGCCCTGCTGCTCGATCAGGGTGGTGTGGATCGGGATCAGCGCCTGGTGCAGACCCAGCATGACCAGGGGGAGGAAGAAGCCTCCGAGGACCAGACCCGCGCCCGCACCGCCGTTGGACAGCAGCCAGTTGGCGAAGTCGCCGATCGCGGTGGAGACCTCACCGGCCACGTACATCAGGCCGAAGATCGTCACCAGGCCGGAGATCAGCACCGTCAGCGTCGGGGTGACCAGGACGTCCAGCGCCTCCGGGACCCAGCGGCGGCACCACTTCTCCACGTACACCGCGAGGACCGCCGCGCCGAGCGCGCCCAGCACACCGCCCTGGCCGGGGGAGAGCTTCTGGCCGAAGGCCTCGATGTCCGCGACGCCGGGGAAGACGATGATCGCGGCGACCGCACCGCCGAGGATCGGCGTGCCGCCGAACTCCTTCGCCGTGTTGTAGCCGACGAAGACGGCGATCAGCGCCATGAAGCCGGACGCCATTGCGCCGAGCGCGGGCGTCACCGACGTCAGCCAGCCCAGGTTCTTCAGCAGGCCGTTGAGACCGGCGATGATGCCGCAGCCGATGAGGGCCGGGATCAGCGGTACGAAGATGTTCGCGATCTTCCGGAGGAAGAGCTTGAACGGGGTGGCGTTCTTCGCCTTCCGCGCCGCCTTGATCGCGGCGCCCTGGGCGGCGAGTTCGGCCGCGGTGGCGGTGGCGGTGGCGGTGGCAGTGGCCGGCTCGGCCGCGGTGGCCGGTCCGGGGGCGGCTTCGCGGCCCTCCCGCACCAGCTGTTCGAACTCCGGGGTGACCCGGGCGACGGTGCCCGGACCGAGGACGATCTGGTACGTGTCGTCCTCGACCACACCCATGACGGCGGGGAGCGCCTTCAGGGCCTCGTCGTCGACGAGCGAGCGGTCGTGCAGGCCCAGCCGGAGCCGGGTCATGCAGTGGACGACGGAGCTGACGTTCGCGGCGCCACCGACGAGCGGAAGGATCGCGGCGGCAGTGGCGCGGTTCTTGTCTTCTGTAGCCATGGTGCGTGGTGCCTTGCTGTGCGGGGGGTGTCGGAGCGGTTCCCCGGATGGGGTCAGGTGGTGGTGCGTGGTGCGGCCGCGAGGGCGGCACGGAGGTGGCCGTCGGACGCGGACAGGAGTGTGGCGGCGGTGGGACCGTCGACCCGGCCGAGGATGGTGAGGATCGCGTTCTTCACCTCGCCGTCGGTGGCGGCGAGCGCGGCCTCGATCTCCTCGTCGGATGCGCCGGTGGCGAGGGCGACGATCCGGCGGGAGCGGGCGCGCAGCTTCTCGTTGGAGGCGCGGACGTCGACCATGAGGTTTCCGTACGTCTTGCCGAGCCGGATCATCGTGATCGTCGACAGCATGTTGAGGACGAGCTTCTGCGCCGTACCGGCCTTCAGCCGGGTCGAGCCGGTGAGCAGCTCGGGACCGACGACGATCTCGACGGGGTGCTCGGCCGCGGCGCCGAGCGCCGAGTCCGCGTTGCAGGACAGGCCGATGGTCAGCGCGCCCTTGGCGCGGGCGTGCTCGACGGCCCCGATCGCGTAAGGCGTACGGCCGGAGGCGGAGATGCCGACCACCGTGTCGTCGGGGGTGAGGTCCAGGGCGTCGAGGTCGGCGGCGGCCAGCTCCTTGCTGTCCTCGGCGCCCTCGACGGCCGTGATGATCGCGGACGGTCCGCCCGCGATCAGGCCGATGACCTCGGACGGGTCGGTGTTGAACGTGGGCGGGCACTCGCTGGCGTCCAGGATGCCCAGCCGGCCGGGGGTGCCCGCGCCCGCGTAGATCAGCCGGCCGCCACGGGCCATGCGGGCGGCCGTGCCGTCGATCGCCGCTGCGATCTCGGGCAGCCGGGCGGCGACGGCGGTCGGGACGGTCCGGTCCTCGCCGTTCATGATCCGGGCGATCTCCAGCGTGTCCAGCCGGTCGATCTCGGCGAGCTCGGGCCGGAAGGCCTCGGTGGTGAGGGTGGCGAGCTCGGCGCGCAGCTCCCCGTACTCGGAGTCCTGGCCGGGCGTCGCGGCGTTGGCGTCGGTGGTGGAGGTCATGGACAGCGGCTCTGCTTTCTCGATCTCGTGTCTCGTGCGGTTCAGCGGGTACGGCGTTGTGGTCAGCGGGTGCTGCGAGGGGTGTGCCGGTGGGCGAGCGCCTCGTAGGAGGCGGCCAGCGCCGGGGCGGCCGTCTCGTACGTCCGCTGGGCGACGCCTATGAACAGGCAGTCCACGACGAGCAGCTGGCTCGTACGGCTCGACATCGCGGCGGGGCGCAGTTCGCTCTCACGGGCGGTGGACGTCGTCAGCACGTGGTCCGCGTACTGCGTCACCGGGCCGTCGGGGCGGCCGGTGATCGCGATCGTCGTCGCCCCCTGGTCGAAGGCCACCCGGAGCGGTTCGATCACATCGACCGTGGAGCCGGAGTGGGTGATCGCGATCGCCACATCGCCGGAGCGGAGCTGCACGGCATTGGTCACAGCCAGGTGCGGGTCCATGTGGGCGTGCGCGATCAGGCCGATCCGGAGCAGCTTCTGCCCCAGGTCCTGGGCGACGAGGGAGGAGGCGCCGACGCCGTAGATGTCGATCCGGCGGGCGGTCGACGCGGCGGCGACGGCGGCACCGAGCTGTACCGTGTCGAGCCCGGCGGCCGTGTCGGCGAGGGTCTGCTGCTCGTCGAAGGCGAGCTTGGCGACCACATCGGCGATCGGGTCGTCGACCGCTATGTCCGCCGTGACCGCGGGGGCGCGGCCGGACTGCTGGTGGGCGGCGAGCCCGGCCAGGGCGAGGCGCAGATCCCGGTAGCCGGGGTAGCCGAGGAGGCGGGCCGTGCGTACCACGGTCGCCTCGCTGGTGCCGGTGAGCTCGGCGAGACCGGTGACCGTCAGGGCGGCGCAGCCGGCGGGGTCACCGGCGACGGCTTCGGCGACCCGCTGCATGGAGCGGGTCATGGACGGCGCGAGCGTCCGCACCTTGGCCGCGAGGGCGGCCGGTGCGGGCGGAGAATCACCGCTGAAACTTTCCTTCAGGTCATTGGTCACATTTGAAAGATATTTTCAACCCTGCGACCCGTCAACCCCTCTTTGGTCCCGACCTCTGGCGGTGCCGAGAATCTGTCTGTGCCGAAGGCCGTCTTACGGCGAAGGCCGGTCGGGTGCGGGGTGAGAATGACTCCATGGAGTTGAACCGCCTGGAGCAGGCGCTGCATACCGCCCGCGCGCTGGTGATGGCCGATCTCGCCGCCGGCGACGTCGCCGAGGCCGAAATCGTCTCCCTCGTCGAGGACGCGGTGACGCACCGGCGCTGGTGGGTCGAACAGTGGCCGGACGGCGTGGAGTACCTGGTCGGCCTGGTCGCCCAGGACGTCCAGGACGCGCTGCTGGAGCGATACGGCCGGTGGCCGCTCTGCCCGGTCTGCGACGCCGGCGACCCGCACGCTCTCGACGTCGAACCCGAACTGGGGCCGGACCCGCGCTGGGTATGCACCAAGGCGACCGTGATGGTGGCGCGCGTCGGCGCGCTGAGCGGGGTGCTGCGCCGGTGACGGTCTATATCGACCCGCCGGACTGGCCGGGTCACGGACGCCTCTGGTCGCACCTGGTCAGCGATGTCTCGTTCGAGGAGCTGCACGCCTTCGCCGCCTCGATCGGCTGCCCGCCGAAGGCCTTCGAGCGCGACCACTACGACGTACCGGAGACCCGGTACGCGGACGCGGTGCGGGCCGGGGCCCGGGAGATCGGCTCCAAGGAACTGGTGCGACGGCTGACGGACGCCGGACTGCGACGCCCCAAGGGACGCCCGGTTCCCGGCAGCTGAACGGATGCGGCCGACGCGGCCGCCGGGGTCACACCGCCGGGGCAGGTGCTTCCACAGATGCCTCCGGCGAAGCCGCCGCCGCTGCGGGCGAACCGGTCACCCGGCGCGACCTGCCCCCGCCCTGCAGCCGCAGCGACCACACCACCCCCACCAGCGCCAGCACCGTCATCGCCGCGCCCGCCCAGGCCGTCGCCGCGAACCCGAAGTCCGCGTCGATCACCGTGCCGCCCAGCCAGGGGCCGCCCGTGTTGCCCAGATTGAACGCGGCAGTCGTCGTCGCACCCGCCAGGGTCGGGGCCGCGCCCGCGATGTTGAACATCCGGGCGTTCAGCGCCGGGGCCGTGTAGAACGCCGACAGGCCCAGCAGGAACGCGAGCGCGACCGCGGCGACCTGGTTCGAGGCGAACAGTGCCAGCGCGACCAGGAAGACCGTCGACGCCGCGATGCCGCTCATCAGCACCCCGAAGAGGTGCGCATCCGCGACCCGGCCGCCGATCGTCGTACCGATCAGCGCACCGATCCCGAACAGCGCGAGGACCGTCGGCACCCAGCCCGAGTCCAGCCCGGCGACATCCGTCAGCAGCGGCGCGAGATAGCTGAACGCGCAGAAGACCCCGCCCGCCGCAAGCGCCGTGACCACGATGGACAGCCACACCTGACGGTCACGGTAGATGGACATCTCCCGCTTGAGCTGCGGCTTCTCCGCAGGGAGCGGGATGCGGGGGATCAGCGTCGCCACACCGGCCAGAGCCACCGCCGACGCCGCACCGACCGCCCAGAACGCCGACCGCCAGCCGAGGTTCTCACCGAGGAACGCCCCCAGCGGTACGCCGAGGACGTTCGCGATCGACAGCCCGCCGATCATCACGGCCATCGCTCTGGCCCGCGCGTTCACCGGCACCATCGCGATGGCGACCGCCGCACCGACGGCCCAGAACCCGGCGCACGCGAAGGCGCTCACCACACGGGACGCGAAGAGCACCTCGTACGTCGGAGCGAGCGCACCCGCGACCTGCCCGAGGCCGAAGACCGAGATCAGTGTGATGAGGGTGGTCCGGCGCGGCAGCCGGAGCGTGGCCACGGCGAGCAGGGGTGCGCCGATCACCATGCCGATGGCGAAGGCGGATATCAGGAGCCCGGCCCGGGGGATCGACACATTCATGTCGTCGGCGATCGGCGGCAGCAGCCCGGAGAGCATGAACTCGCTCGTACCGAGGGCGAAAACCGAGAGCCCCAAAATGTATACGGCCAAGGGCATACGGGTGCGATGACGAACGGCAGAGTCGGGCATGACAGGTGCCAACGACGATGCAGTCCGTTACATTCCCGTATCGGCGGATCGTGCCGACTGTCTCAACGGGTGAGCAGCTCGAGCTCCGTCAGCAGGTTCTGCCGGGCGCGCGGCTCCCACTCCGCGATCCCGTGCGGCGTACGGAACAGTCGCGGCAGCCCCAGCAGTTGACGCAGTACGGCTGCCCGGCCGTCCCGGAACGCGTCGTCGGGGACGAAGCCGTACTCCTCCCGTACCTGCGCCGCGTACTCCGCGTACTCCTTGGGGGCGGCCGCCAGGATCGCCAGATCCGCGTCGCACAGCACCTCGCCGTTGGTGTCGCCGGCCGCGGGGTCGTGAGTGACGGTGAGTCGGACCAGCCGCGCCACTTCGGCGGTGATGTCGTCCGGGACACCGGCCTCGGGCAGGGCGCGCTCGGCCAGAGCGGCGCTGCGTTCCTCGTTCTCGGAGCGGTCCGGGCGATACACCGCGTCGTGGAACCACGCGGCGAGGCGGACGGCGTCCGGGGCGGCGGCGTGGCCGGCCAGTGTGTCGATGCGGTCGAGGACCGCCGTCAGATGGGCGGTGGTGTGGTATCGGCGCTGCGGTTCGGCCCAACGGGCCAGCAGGTTGTCGGCGTACGGCACGGGGTCGGGACCGCCGGAGCCGCCCCGGGCGCCGGCGAGTGCTTCCTGCCAGCGGCCACGGAGGACATCGGCGGCAGTTCCTGCCTCGTGAACGCTGCCCGCCCCGGGGGCACTGCTTTCGCGCGAGCTGTCGGTCATGGGACGACCCTAGATGACCACCTCCAGTCGGGTCGGTGATCGTCGGCGGTGAGGCCGCAGGGCGGACGCGAACGGCCGGGCGCCCACCTGTTCGGACCCCGCCGAATGCGCAGCTGAGCCAGAGCGGCCTTGGGTGGGAGGGGTCCGTCAACTGCCGTTCACGAGAACCCGCCAGGATCCGGCCCCGTTGTACGGAGGCACCCTCACGATCAACCCGCGGCGCAGGCGCGCCGAGGTGGTCCGTACGGCGCGCGACCGCGCATGGTCCGCGCCCAGCGCCCGCACGGAGTCGTGGAACGCGCGCTCGCACACCGCGATCGCGTGCAGCAGATCGCCCGCCGCGGCGTGGGCGAGCGCCAGATCGCGGCGAGTGGTGATGGTCCGAGGGTGGTCGTCGCCAAGGACGCGTACGCAGTCGGCGAGCGCGCGCTCCGACAGCTCGACCGAGCGGCCGGCGCGGGCGAGATTGCTCCGGGCGAGGAGCGTGTCCGGGTGGTCGTCGCCGAGGACGCGCTCCGAGTCGGCGACGACCGACTCCCATAGCGCGGTGGCCCGTCCCAGGTCACCCGCGTCGAGCAGGGCGCCGGCCAGATTGCTGCGGACGAGAAGGGTGTCGGGGTGGTCGGCACCCAGCAGGCGCTCGGAGTCGTTGAGGACCGACTCCCACCGTGACCTGGCCTCCTCGCGGTCGCCTGCCTGCGACAGCGCGTCAGCCAGATTGCTGCGGACGAGGAGCGTACGGGGGTGTTCGGGACCGAGCACCCGCTCCGAGTCCGCCAGCGTGTACTCGTACAGCTCGATGGCGCGTGGCAGGTCGCCGGTGTCCTGCAAGGCGCCGGCCAGATTGTTGCGCGTGGTGAGGGTGTCGGGGTGGGTGGCGCCGAGGAGGTTTTCCCGGTCGGCGAGTGTGCTCTCGTACAGGGGGAGGGCGCGGGTCAGATCGCCCGCCGCCTCGTAGGCGGTGGCGAGATTGTTCCGGAAGAGGAGCGTCCGGGGGTGATCCTGGCCCAGCACTCGCTCGGCGTCGGCGCGGGTGGCTTCGAAGAAGGGAATCGCACGTCCGAGATCGCCCGCGTCGCGGTAGCCGCTCGCGAGATTGTTGCGGGAGATCAAGGTCTCCGGGTGGTCTCGGCCGAGAACCCGTTCCCGATCGGCCAGAGTGCGTTCGTACAGCGGGATCGACCAGTCGACGCGACCCGAGTCGCGGTACGCGTTGGCGAGGTAGTTGCGGGTGGAGAGGGTGTCCGGGTGGTCGCCGCCAAGCACGCGCTCGCGGTCGGCGACGGTCCGTTCGTACAGAGGGATCGCCCGGCGGAGATCCCCGGCGGCGCGGTAGATGTTCCCGAGCTGGTTGCGGGTGGAGAGGGTGTCGGGGTCGTCGCCCCCGAGTACGCGCTCGCGGGCGGCGAGGGCTCGTTCGCTGTAACGCGCGGCCTGGGGGACGTGGCCCTGGTCCAGCAGGAAGCGGGACATCTCGTGAAGGACGGCGGCGATGTCTGCGGTGTCCTCGTCGTGCGGCACCAGCTCGATGAAGGCTTCGATGTGCGGGCGAAGGCTTCGCCAACTGGGCCACTGGGGGACAGCGATGGACGCGGCGCCGGATTCCCCGTCGGTCCCCCCGCCCGGCAGGCTGTCCAGAAGGATCCTCGCCGCCCGGTCTCTTGCCACCGAGATCGCCTCCTCCGTACGCAGTGGGTCGGCGGGGTCCGCCGTGCGGGCCACCGCCTGGACCAGGCGGTGGACGCGAAGGTTGGGTGGTGCCAGGGTGATCATGCTGTAGCTGGCGAGGAGCGCCAGCGCGTCGTCCACCGCCAGGAGATCGTCGTCGATTGTCGTGATGAGGTCCTGCGGCAGTCGGTCCGGAGCGAACCAGGCCAGGGTGCGCAGGATCTCCACGGCGAGCGGGTCCCGATCGGCGATGGTGCTGAGCGTCACGCGCCAGACGCGAGCGATGGTGCGCTGGTCGGTGCTGCCCGCGTAGGCCGTGGCGAACATGCGGGCCGGGTAGCGCCGCACCCGTTCCAGATACGCGGCGAAGGTGATTGCGTGGTTGTGGATATACGAACCGGCCTGCTCCAGTGCGAGCGGCAAGTGCCCTAGTTCCGTTGCAAGTTCGGCCACGACCGGCTTGTCGCTCACGGCGTGACTGCCGGCTGTGCGAGTCAGTAGCTCGGCGGCGTCGCTCGGGCTGAGCACATCGAGGCGGAGCGGCGCAGCCAGATGGTGCCAGCCCGCCGTGCGGCGGCTGGTGATCAGATGGCGGCCGGTGTCGAGTTGGCTGATGACCGGCGCAAGGTGGCTCGGGTCGTCCGCGTTGTCGAACACCACGAGCCAGCCAGGATGCGTCTGGAACCAGGTGATCGCCCATTCGGCCAGCGCGTTGGTGGTGGCCGGGGCCGCGAGGTCGGGCAGCAGGCGGCTGGTGAGCGCTGCGAGCCCGGCCGTGATGGCGTCCGGATTGTCGGCGGTGATCCACCACACCGTCGTGTACTCGGCCCTGTACCGGTGGGCGTACTGCAACGTAAGGCTCGTCTTGCCGACGCCACCGAGACCGACCAGGATCCGCGTGACGGGTTCGCTCTCCGCCGCGAGCGCCGTACCGATCCTGATGACATCGTCGTCGCGGCCGACGAACAGGGCGCTGGGAGGGCGCGGCAGGTTGTGGTTGTGCTGACCACGGGGTCCCGCGACGGTCTGGGCCGGGGGGAGTTGGACGGCGGGGGCCGTGTAGATGGTGGCCCCCGGGCCTGTGCTGATGATCCCCGTGTTCGTGTCCAGGGCGACGGCACGCTCGCCGGACGCCTCCCAGCGCGGGGAACCGATCTGTCCGGGGCCGTCGGGCGACTGCACGGGAATCATGGCGCTCACCGCTGGATCTGGGCGTTGCTTCCGGTGCTGATGACCCCGGAGTTGTGCTGGACGGCGACCGAGCCGTCGCCCGAGGCCGTGAAGGACACCGGGGACTGGGAGAGCAGGCGCGTGATGTCCGCCGTGAGCTCGGCGTCGGCGAGTAGCGCCCTCTTGATCTGGACCCGGAGCATGGCCTGGAAGTCCTCGTCCCCGGGGGCTTCCGCCGCCTCCGCCACCGCTCGGTCGAACCGGTCCGAACCGTCGGCGCCTTCCTGGCTCCCCCGGATGCGCTGCAGGATGCGCTGGCCCAGCGTGACCGTGGCATCCGCGCTCGCGTCAGCGGCGCGGGTCAGTACAGCAGTGCCGTAGGCGCCGACCGCCGCTGTGACGTACGGCGCGATCTCGCCGGCGACTGTCAGAGCATCCACGTTTCCCCCAACTCGCCCACCGAGGCAGGCTGCACGCGACCATGACGAACCCATGATGCCAGCACGACCCCCGCGCCCGTGCGGGGTCGGGCCCAGTGCGATGCGCGGACTCCGCCCGCGAGGCCGCGCCCCCAAACCCGCCCGCCCACAACGGACCGGCCCCCTGGAGGGCCGTCGCCGAGCGGGAAGCGAAAACGGGAACCCAGTGCATCCAAAACCGTTCGGGATGCGCCCAGTACGCAGCAGTGGGTCCAGGATTCACTTACGCGCACCGGTCAGGAACGGTTACCCGGTCGTCGGGGTCGTGGACGAGACCGCGCTCGCGGGGGCGGCACAGGCGGCGCCGGGCACGCGGGTGCGGTTCGTGAGCGCGGGCTGAGCACCGGCCCCGCGGAGCCGGTGCTACGCCGCCGCGCGGAACCCCCGCAGCCGCAACGAGTTGCCCACCACGAACACCGACGAGAACGCCATCGCCGCCCCCGCGATCATCGGGTTCAGCAGCCCCGCCGCGGCCAGCGGCAGCGCCGCCACGTTGTACGCGAACGCCCAGAACAGGTTCGTACGGATCGTCCCCAGCGTCTTCCGCGACAGCCGGATCGCGTCCGCCGCCGCCCGTAGGTCCCCGCGGACCAGGGTCAGGTCGCCGGCCTCGATCGCCGCGTCCGTGCCCGTGCCCATCGCCAGGCCCAGGTCCGCCTGGGCCAGCGCCGCCGCGTCGTTGACCCCGTCGCCGACCATCGCGACCGAACGGCCCCGGGCCTGCAGCCGCTTGATGACATCGACCTTGTCCTCGGGCATGACCTGCGCGTACACGTTGTCCCGGTCGATCCCGACCTCTGCCGCGACCGACTCCGCCACCGCCCGGTTGTCCCCGGTGAGGAGGATCGGTGTCAGACCGAGAGCCCGCAGCCGTGCGATCGCCTCCGTGCTGGTGTCCTTCACCGCGTCGGCGACCTCCAGGACGGCCCGCGCCTCGCCGTCCCATGCCACCGCGACGGCCGTCCGTCCGGCCGATTCCGCCGCCGCCTTCTTCCGGGCCAGTTCCTCAGGCAGGTGGATCTCCCACTCGGCGAGCAGCTGCTCACGGCCGACGAGGACGGCGTGACCCTCGACAACACCCTGGACGCCGAGTCCCGCGAGGTTGGCGAAGTCCTGGACGGCGGGAAGGGCGGCCCCGGTCCGCTCGCGGGCGCCGGCGGCGACCGCCTGGGCGATGGGGTGCTCGGAGGCGTGCTCCAGGGCGCCGGCCAGCCGCAGCACCTGCGCCTTGTCCGCCGTGTCCGCCGCCACGTGGACGTCCAGCAGTGTCATCCGGCCGGTCGTGACCGTGCCGGTCTTGTCGAGGACGATCGTGTCGACGCGGCGTGTGGTCTCCAGGACCTCGGGCCCCTTGATCAGGATGCCGAGCTGGGCGCCGCGCCCCGTGCCGACCATGAGGGCGGTGGGCGTGGCGAGGCCGAGGGCGCACGGGCAGGCGATGATCAGTACGGCGACGGCGGCGGTGAACGAGGCTGTCAGGCCCGCCCCGTTGCTGAGCCAGAACCCGAGCGTGCCGAGCGCGAGCACGATCACGACGGGCACGAACACCGCGGAGATCCTGTCGGCCAGCCGCTGGGCCGCCGCCTTGCCGTTCTGCGCGTCCTCGACGAGCTTTGCCATCCGTGCCAGTTGGGTGTCGGCGCCGATCCGTGTCGCCTCGACGACGAGCCGGCCGCCCGCGTTGAGCGTGGCACCGGTGACGGCGTCACCGACGCCGACCTCGACCGGCACGGACTCGCCGGTGAGCATCGACGCGTCCACCGCCGAGGCGCCTTCGACGACGGTGCCGTCGGTGGCGATCTTCTCCCCGGGGCGGACCAGGAACCGGTTCCCGACCTGCAGCTCAGCTGTCGGCACGGTCACCTCGCGGCCGTCCCTCAGCACGGTGACCTCCTTGGCACCCAGCTCCAGGAGCGTCTTGAGTGCCGCGCCGGCCTTCCGCTTGGAGCGGGCCTCGAACCAGCGGCCGGCCAGGATGAACGCGGTGACTCCGGCCGCGGCCTCCAGATAAATGTTCCCGGCGCCGTCGCTGCGGCCGATGGTCAGCTCGAAGGGGTGCGTCATCCCCGGCATCCCGGCCGTGCCGAAGAACAGCGCCCACACGGACCACAGGAACGCGGCCGATGTGCCGACGGAGATCAGTGTGTCCATCGTCGCCGCGCCGTGCCGGGCGTTGGTCCAGGCGGCGCGGTGGAACGGCCAGGCGGCGTAGGTGACGACGGGGGCGGTCAGGGTCAGTGAGAGCCACTGCCAGTACATGAACTGCAGCGCCGGGATCATCGCCATCGCGATCACCGGGACGGCGAGCACGACGGCGGTGAGCAGCCGCTGCCGCAGCGGGCGGAGCGCGTCGGCCCCGTCCTCGGCGGCGGGCGTGGACTCCTCGGTGCGTACCGGAGGCGCGGGCTCCTGCGCCGTGTAGCCGGTCTTCTCGACGGTGGCGATCAGGTCCTGCACGGACATGTCCTCGCCCCGGTAGCTGACCTTGGCCTTCTCGGTGGCGTAGTTGACGGTGGCGGTGACGCCGTCCATCCGGTTGAGCTTCTTCTCGATGCGGGCCGCGCACGATGCGCAGGTCATGCCGCCGATGGAGAGCTCGACCTCTGCGGTGGTGCCGGTGCCGGTTGCGGCGGTGTGCGCGGGCACGGTGTCCTCCCTGGCAGATATATACCCCTAGGGGGTATCTGATACTGATGCATGTATACCCCCCACCCCTATGAAGCGCAAGGGTGGATCCGATGCCGGGCCGCGGACCCGGGCGTGTCCGGCCGTCGGGCACCCCTCTGACCTCGCGTATCTTCACGTCCGCAGGGAAGCTGCGCCTTCAGCCGACTGACCCGTAGGCTGGCCATTGGACTAGACCTATAGCTGTTTACTGGAGGAATGGGGTCCCATGAGCAACCGTGCAGTCCTGGAGGTGATCGCTCTCGACGCGGAGGACGCGGTCGCTGCCCAGGCGGGTGGTGCAGACCGGCTCGAGCTGGTCACCGACATGGCGGCGGACGGACTGACCCCGTCCTGCGCGACCTTCGCGAAGATCCGTGCCGCAGTCGACATCCCGCTGCGGGTGATGCTCAGAGTGGCGGACGGCTTCGCGGCCGGTGACATCGACGTACTCGTACGGAAGGCGCGCGAGCTGCGGGCCGAGGGCGCCGAGGAATTCGTCCTCGGCTTCCTGGACGCGCAGGGCCACGCGGACCTCGTGGCCGTCGAGCGGCTCGTCGCCGAGCTGGACGGCTGCAGTTGGACGTTCCACCGCGCGATCGACCGCGCCACTGACCGGGACGCCCTGCGCAAGCAGCTGGCGGACCTGCCCGGCCTCGACACGTACCTCACGGCCGGATCGGCGCTCGGCGTCGACGACGGCATTCCGGTGCTGCTCGTCGAGGCGGCACGGAAGGGCGAGCCCGGCTACGAGCCGCAGATCCTGGTGGGGGGCGGGCTGCGGCTCGAACACCTGCCGGAGCTGCTGGCCGCGGGCATCGACGCAGTGCACATCGGGGGTGCGGCGCGACCCAAGGGATGGGACGCGCCGGTGGACGAGGCAGCGGTACGGGAGTGGCGGGCGCGGCTCGACGGACAGGACGGCTCACCGGCGTGACCGGGTCCGTCCTCAACCTCCCCCATGGCCTCAAGGGCCTGGGGAGACCCCCTGGACGGGCCGGAGAGCCGAACCCGTCCGGCGATTGAGGCTCGGCGGCTACCGGGCGGCCCCGGTACCCCCGAGCGCCTCCGGCAACCCCGCCGCGTGCACCACCGTCAATCCCGACACCGCACGGGTCAGCGCCACATACAACCGGCGCAGGCCCGTGCGTTCGTCCGGCTCGCCGTCGACCACCGCCGCCGGCTCGTCCAGCACCACATAGTCGTACTCCAGCCCCTTCGCCAGCGACGCCGGGACCAGCGTCAGCCGGGACTCGGCCGTCGTCTCCTCGCCGGGGGACAGATACGAGTGCCCCGCCGCCGTCAGCGCCTCGGCCAGCGCCGGGATCCGGGCGTCAGCCGCGATCAGGCCGATCGACCCCTCCTGCGTCAGCGACTCCTCGCAAGCCGCGAGCACCGCCGCGTCCAGAGCGGCCGGGCCGGCCACTTCGCGTACCGCCAGTGAACCCGGCGACTCACGCACCGACTCCACCTCCGCGAGACCCGGCGAGATCACCGGCAGCAGCCGGGACGCGTACGCGATGACCTCCCTCGGCACACGGAAGCCCGCCGTCAGCTCCTCCACCACGGCGTCCGCCTTGCCCAGGTGGTGCAGCGCCTGCGCCCAGCTCTCCGTCGACCACGGCGTCGTCCCCTGCGCCAGGTCGCCGAGCACGGTCGCCGAACCGGTCGTGCAGCGGCGGCCCACCGCCCGGTACTGCATGGGGGAGAGGTCCTGCGCCTCGTCGAGGACGACATGGCCGAGCGAGTGCGTACGCGCCACCAGATCGCTCGCCTCGTCGATCAGCACCGCGTCCGCCGCCGACCACTTCGCCGACTTCACGCTCCGGGCCGGCTTCGTCCACAGGATCGTCTTCTGCTCGTCCTCGGTGAGCAGCCCGTCCGCGTGCGCGGCCAGGAACTCCGGGTCGCAGAGCAGTCGCAGCACCAGCTTTGCCGGGTCGACGGCGGGCCAGATCGCCTTCACGGCCGCCTTGACCGCGGGAGTGCGGGCCACTGCGTTCTGCACCCGGTCGTCGGGGGCCTCACCGGCCTCCTCCATCCGTACCAGGACGGCGTGCGCGATGCGCTGCGGAAGCGCCTCGTGCGCCGCGCCGTACCGCATGTCGCGGGCCAGCAACTCGGTGACCATCTCCTCCAGTTCGTACGCGGGCACCCGCCAGCGGCGCGAACCGCGCACCACCATCACCGGCTCCGTCGGCAGCGTCACATGCGAACGGATCGCCCGCCGCAGCACCTCCGCCATCCGGGCGTCCCCCTTGACGACGGCCGCCTCCGCCGCGTCCGAACCCCGCACCTCGACATGCGCCGCCACCAGATCGTCGACGGTCGCCTGCTTCACCTCCAGCTCACCGAGGGCCGGGAGCACCTGCTCGATGTAGTGGAGGAACGACCGGTTCGGCCCGATGACCAGCGTGCCGGTGCGGGCGAGCCGCTCGCGGTGCGCGTACAGCAGATACGCGACCCGGTGCAGGCCGACGGCGGTCTTGCCGGTTCCGGGCCCTCCCTGCACGCAGACCGTCCCGCCGAGCCCGCTGCGGACGATCTCGTCCTGCTCGGGCTGGATCGTCGCCACGATGTCGCGCATCGGACCGACGCGCGGCCGCTCGATCTCCGCCTGCAGCAGTTTGCTGGTCTGCGCGGCTTCGGTGGGGTCGCTGAGGTGCTCGTCCTCGTACGCGGTCAGCTCGCCGCCGGTGTATCCGAAGCGGCGGCGCTGTCCGACGTCCTGCGGGTCCTTCTTCGAGGCCCGGTAGAACGGCTGCGAGACGGGCGCACGCCAGTCGATGACCATCGGATCGCCGTCGGCGTCATGGACATGTCGCCGCCCGATGTAGAACTGCTCTCCCTCCGCGCCCTCGGCCTGTTCGGCACCGACCGGGTGCAGATAGTCGAGGCGGCCGAAGAAGAGCGGGGTGTGGGAGAGGTCGGCGAGCGACTTGATGCGTTCGTCGATCTGGGCCTGGAGGACGGCGGCGTTGACCCAGTTCGCGGTGACATCGCGGATGTCGAGGGCCTGGGCGTCCTCACGCATGGCGCGCAACGCGGCCCGGGACGCCGCGAGATGGGCGCGCTCGCGAGCCAGCGGATCGGTGGTGGTGTCGCTTTCGTGTTCGTGCGCGGGCACGGTGTTGCCTCCGGCTTTTCAACGCAGGACGGCGGCCCGCAGCTCGCTCCCGGTTACGGCCAGGGGGCGATGCGGTCCGCTCGAGGATCGATCACGGGGTACGCACGCAGGTGCACGTACGACTGTCGGCCGGTTTCCGTCCGGTCGGCGGCGCTCCCCCGGCTGCCGGCGACGAGCCGGTACCACGGTGCGGGAGGCGGGCAGACCGGCGATTGTATCGACCGCGATCGGCGGGGTCGAACGAATTGAGCTGCCCGGCCCACCCCGGTCCCTCCCCCGCCCCATCCCGTAGGGGACGGCATGCGACCGGAGGCCTATGCGAAGACCACGGGGATTCCGTCCGCGGGCCGATGCCTTTACGGGACGGGCGCAGGACCATGGATTACATGAGCACCGCCAGCCTGAACCCACACGGGACCGGCCCCGCGCACGGCGCGACGGCCGCCACCGGTCACCCGCCCACCCACCACGTCGGCGACGCCGTGCGCGCCGTGAAGGTTTTCGCACGCGCCGCGTTCGACGTGGCCGTCCTCGGCGAGTACGCGGAGGAGGCGGGCGTCCTCCGCCGCGACCATCGAGAACAGCACGACCACTCCGCACGCCGCGAACACTGAGTACGGCGGGGCCACCGAGCTCGCGCCACCGCTCCGGTACGAGCCTCCGGCGCGGAGGCGACGAGCCCGGCCCCCGCGCCGGACCGCTCGGTTCAGCTGCTCAGTTGTCCGTCAGTAGCTCGTCCGCGTCCACGATCCGGTACGCGTACCCCTGCTCGGCCAGGAACCGCTGGCGGTGTGCCGCGAAGTCCTGATCGATCGTGTCGCGTGCGACCACCGAGTAGAACCGGGCCTCGTGCCCGTCCGCCTTCGGCCGCAGCACCCGGCCGAGCCGCTGTGCCTCCTCCTGCCGTGAGCCGAACGTGCCCGACACCTGGATGGCGACGGTCGCCTCCGGCAGGTCGATCGAGAAGTTCGCGACCTTCGACACGACGAGGACGCTGAGCTCGCCCTGGCGGAACGCCTCGAAGAGCTTCTCGCGCTGTGCGTTGCTCGTCTCGCCCTTGATCACCGGGGCGTCCAGATGCTCGCCCAGCTCGTCGAGCTGGTCGATGTACTGCCCGATGACGAGGGTCTGCTCGCCCCGGTGCTTGCGTACCAGCGCCTCCGTCACCTTCCGCTTCGTCGCGGTCGTCGCGCAGAACCGGTACTTCTCCTCGGCCTCGGCGGTCGCGTAGGCCAGCCGCTCCGAGTCCGTCAGATTGACCCGGACCTCGACACAGTCGGCAGGCGCGATGTACCCCTGCGCCTCGATCTCCTTCCACGGCGCGTCGAACCGCTTGGGGCCGATCAGCGAGAAGACGTCCGACTCGCGGCCGTCCTCCCGGACGAGCGTCGCGGTGAGGCCGAGCCGCCGCCGGGCCTGCAGGTCGGCGGTGAACTTGAAGACGGGTGCGGGCAGCAGATGCACCTCGTCGTAGATCACCAGGCCCCAGTCGCGGGAGTCGAACAGCTCCAGATGCGGATAGACGCCCTTACGGCGGGTCGTCAGCACCTGGTACGTGGCGATGGTGACCGGCCGGATCTCCTTGCGCGTACCGCTGTACTCGCCGATCTCGTCCTCGGTCAGCGACGTCCGCTTCACCAACTCGTGCTTCCACTGCCGGGCCGAGACGGTGTTCGTCACCAGGATCAGCGTGGTCGCCTTGGCCTCCGCCATCGCACCGGCCCCGACCAGCGTCTTGCCCGCACCACAGGGCAGTACGACGACACCGGAGCCACCGTGCCAGAACCCCTCGACGGCCTGCTTCTGGTACGGCCGCAGTGCCCAGCCGTCCTCGGCCAGCTCGATCGGGTGCGCCTCGCCGTCGACGTACCCGGCGAGGTCCTCGGCCGGCCAGCCCAGCTTCAGCAGCGTCTGCTTGATCTGACCGCGCTCGGACGGGTGCACCGCCACGGTGTCCGGGTCGATCCGGGCCCCGACCAGCGGCTGGACCTTCTTCGACCGGAGGATCTCCTCCAGCACGGGCCGGTCCGTGGAGGTCAGCACCAGGCCGTGGACCGGATGCTTGGAGAGCGTGAGGCGGCCGTACCGGGCCATCGTCTCGGCGATGTCGACGAGCAGCGCGTGCGGTACCGGATAGCGCGAGTACTGCACGAGCGCGTCGACGACCTGCTCGGCGTCGTGCCCGGCGGCGCGTGCATTCCACAGCCCGAGGGGGGTCAGCCGGTAGGTGTGGATGTGCTCTGGCGCCCGCTCCAGTTCCGCGAAGGGCGCGATCGCGCGACGGCAGGCATCGGCCTGGCCGTGGTCGACTTCCAGGAGCAGTGTCTTGTCGCTTTGGACGATGAGGGGTCCGGTCACGCGTCTCGGCCCTTTCTACGTGGTGCGGCCGCCCGTGCGGCCAAACGTCCAGTGTGCCCCATGCGAGGTAGGTGGCGCGTAGGTGTCGACGAGCGGGATGTCCGGCCACTCGCTCGCCGTCCGGGTACGGGACGTGTCCTGGCCCGCGGGTGACCCATGCCGCTGCCGGGGATACGGCCCCGGAGCAGCCGCGCCGGCGGTGGCTCGTCCCGCTGGGCCGGGAGGTCAGGTGGTGGCGTCGTCGGCCAGTTCGGCGACGCCGGTGATCCGGTGCAGCGGGTAGGTGCGGACCTCGTCCGCCGTGTGGTCGTACGCCGTCACGAAGCCGCCCTCCACCCGGACCGGGGCGATGACCCGCTGACTGGCCGCGCCCTCCGCGTTGACGTACCCGATCCACACCGCGGAGCCCGTCATCGCCGCCGCCTGGACCGTGGCGAGGGTCTCCGCGGACGTCGTGCGGGGCAGCGAGCCGGCCGTGGCGGCGGTGGTCCCGTCCGTCTCCTTGTGGACGACCGTCGCGGCCGTGTCCCCGGCGCGGATCGCCCGTACCGCCGCGCCCAGCAGCGTTCCGCCGGGTACCGGCGGGCCCTCGGGGACAGGGGCGGGCGGTGTACGGGGCGGGGTGCGGCGGGTGCCCGCGCGGGTGATCAGGACGTCGCCCTCGGCGGACTCGGCGGCCGGGGCGTAGCCCATCTCGCGCAGCCCTTCGAGCAGGGACGCCGGGTCGATCTGGGCGGCCAGTGCCGTCGGTGCGAGGCGGCGCAGGCGCAGGGTGGCCGAGCGTCTGTCGGCGAGGATCTCGTTGAGCACGGCCTCGTCGTCGCAGCGTACGTACGCGGACGCGGCGCCGATCCGCAGATGGCCGTGACGGCGGGCGACGTCGTCGATGAGGTAGCTGAGGGGCTGCGGGACCGGCGTTCGGCTGTGTGCGGCGAGGAACGCGTGCAGATCGGCCGCGGACTGTCCGGCGTCCAGCGCGCGGCGTACGGAGCCCGGCGTGAACCGGTAGACCGTCGCACCACCCTTCGACTCGATGTCCGCGAGGGCGGACAGCGTGTCGGCGAGGGGGCGTTCCAGCGGGCCGGGCGCGACGGCCGTCAGGTCGGCCTGGAGCAGGACGTGGTCGAGGGGTTCCGGGATGAGCGGGGCGAGCAGTGCGGCGGCCTTCGCCGGTCCGGAGTCGAGCAGGGCGCGGGACTGGGAGGAGAGCGCGCCGCGGCCGGTGATGCCGAGGAGTTCGGACTCGTTCAGCGTCCACAGGGCGATCCGGGACCGCAGGTCGGTGGTGTTCCCGGCGGACGTGGAGGCGCCGCGCAGCGGCCGTTCCCAGCGGAGCCGGGCGAGCAGCGTCTCCGGGTCCGGGGCGGTGCCGGGGTCCAGCGAGGCGAGCAGGGCCAGGATGCGGCGGCGTACCTCGGGGGCGGCCGAGCGGTCGAGTTCGGGGCCGAGCGCGGACAGCGCCCGGCCCTTGGCGTCCTGGCCGCCGACCAGGCCGGCGGTGCGGGTGGCGGTGAGCCAGGTGGTGGCGAGGTGCACCCAGCGGTCCTGGACGGGGAGTTCGGTCCAGTCGTCGTACGCGGGCGTCGGCGCGTACCGCTCGTCGGCCTCGCCGTCGGAGGCCAGCAGCCCGGCCGCGTAGGCGAGTTCGAGCCAGAACGCGGCGATCGGCTCGGACACGTCGAGGACGGCCGCGATCCGCTTCAGCTCGCGGACGCTGAGGCCGCCGGCGCGCAGTATCGGTGGGCCGCCGCCGTTCCAGCTCGTCAGGAGTTCCTCGACGGTGGACACCGCCAGGAACGCCTGGCCCGCCGCCGCACTGTCCACAGCCTGGGGATCGCGCGTCGCGGCCGCCACGACGGCGGGCGGCAGCGGCTCCGGTACGCGGTGGGCGCGCCCCGCCCGCAGATGCAGGGCCGCCTCGCGCGGCAGGACGACCGTGCGCGTCGACACGGGCAGCAGCAGCCCGCGGTCGCGCAGCCACTTCACGGGCGGCGTCGGGTTCGGGGTCACCTCCCCGTACGGCGGGCCCCACACCAGCCGGTCCAGCACCGACAGGGCCTCGACGGGGGCGGTGTCGAGCAGCTCGTCCATCCTGGTGCGGTCGGTGAAGAGCGCGGACAGGGAGGCCACGGCGGAGACCGGGTCATGGGTGGCGGGCAGCCCGGCCGCCGCCAGGATCTCCTGGAGCCGGCCCGGCGACATGCCGGCCGTGGCCTCGGCGACGGTCGGCCCCAGCCCGGTGGGGGAGGGGTGCTGCGGGGACGGGGCAAGGAGTTCGCGCGCGGTGCGCACCAGCCGCAGCCGGTCGTTCTCGCCCCAGACGAGGGCCTGTTCGCGCAGGGTCGCGAGGGCGCCGGGTGCCGCGCTCCGGATCGCCGTACCCGCGTCGTCGCGGGCCGCGCCGTCGTCCTGGCCGTCGCCGGTGAGCAGGGCGAGCAGAGTGTCGTACGGGGCCGGATCGGGCGCGACGGCAAGCGCCTCCGCGGTCTGCAGGGCGAACCGGTCGAGGTGCTCCAGCGCGCGTACGACAGAGGCCCGGGTGCCGGCTCTCGTCGCCAGCTGGGTGATGTCGATCGGTACCGGAGACAGAAGATCGGGGCGGGCGCGGAGCAGCCCGGCCAACGACTCGTCGTCCCGGGCGCGCAGAGCTTCGGCGAGCGTCCGCGGTGGTGTGGTCATCCCCATCCGTCCCACGGTAGTCGCTCCGGACAGGCCCGAGGGCGCTACCGTCGGTGCAGGCCGGTCAGAGGGGAACCATCACGTGGGGATCGAGAGCGACCAGCTCGTCTACGACTATCTGAGCCGGGTCGGGGATCTGGCCCAGCAGCAACAGCTGTCCTCGGGCACCAGAATGCGGCTCGTGGCGGCACTGCGCACCGAGATCGACCGGCAGCGCGGAAGCCAGGCCACGGACACGCCGGCGGCGGTGCGCCGCATCATCGGGCGGCTCGGCACACCGGACGAACTGGTCGCCGCGGCGGCCCGATCGGCCGACGGAACGGTGACGTTGCCGGGGGCGCCGGGGGCTCCGGATGCGGGTGATCCGGAGTCGCGGGGGATCCCCCGGCCACGCAGAGGGACGCTCCGGAAAGAGAGTTCGCGCAAGGGCGCGTCGGAGGGGGCGACGGGGGCCTCCCGGGCCTCGGGGATTTCGGGGGACGATGTGCCGGCGCAGCGGGCGCCGTCGCCGCCGCACATGGCGGGGACGGACGAACTGGGCGCGTCCGGGAGCGAACCCGACTGGTGGCGCATCGAGTCGGGGCCGTTCGGGGACGGCGTGGAGGTGCCGGGGTTCGTGGGCGGGGTGGAGATCGCCGAGCTGTTGAGGCCACCGCGGCCGCCGGTGGAGGGGGCTGCGGGAAAGGCCGGTGCGGATGCGGACGAGGGCACGGAGGATGACGGTGCCGGGGCCGGCTCCGACGATGGTGATTCCGGTGAGGCGGACGACGCTCCGCGCGGTCGGTGGCGGCCGCGGCTGCGTCGGCGTACACCCCGCGACGAGAACAAGGGGTTCCGGTTCTCCCACCCGTTGTTGCTGCTCGCCGCCGCGCTGCTGGTCACCGGTGCGGTGACCGGGTACTGGGTGGCCCTGGCGGGCGGCTGGCTGCTCGCGTACGGCTCACGCACGCTCTCGCGCAGGGAGGCCAAGCTGGCCGCGATGGGGCTGCCGGGGGCGGTCGCGGCGGGCGGCCTGGTCTGGCTGTGGGGGCGGATGGACGGGCGCTGGGGCGAGCCGATCCCGGAGGACGGGATGGGCGAGGCGCTGAGCGGGGTGTGGCCGGTGGTGGTGCGGGCGGCGGCGGTGACGTCTGCGCTGTTCCTGGTGTGGCGGGCGCGGAGGCGGGTGGAGTAGGCGGGGGCTTCCTGCCGGGGCGTCCGGCTGCCGGTTCCGTCCTCGAGCGCCGGACGGGCTGGGGTGGGTGCCTGGCGGGCCGGATGCGCGGCTTGTCGCGTGCGGCGGGTTCGGGCCCACGGGGGTGGGCGGTTCCGTCCTCGAGCGCCGGACGGGTTCGAACGGGTGCCCGGCACATGGGTGGGCGCCGGTGCCCCTGCCCGGGGAGTGGTGGGCGGTGCCCCTCCGGGGTGTCTCCTCGGAACTGGCGCGGAAGCCGGCGACGCGGACGAACCCGGCACGTGCGCCAGTCCCTTCGGGCCCCTGCACGGCCCCACCCGGGCATCACCCGCGTCCGCGGCCCGGTGGGGGGTGCCTGCCCGGCTGCTTCGGGGTGGGGCTCAGGAGGGCGGGGTCCAGGGGGCGCCCGGCACGACCAGGGGCGAACCCGTCACCGGGTCCGGGACGATCACTGCCTCCAGGCCGAACACCTCGCGTACGAGCTCCGCGGTGACGATGTCCGCCGGGTGGCCCTCGGCGACGATCCGGCCCGCCTTCATCGCGACCAGGTGGTCCGCGTACCGCGCAGCCTGGTTCAGGTCGTGGAGCACGGTGACGACCGTCCGGCCGCGACTGCCGTCCGCCGCCGGTGCGGCGAGCTGGCGCACCAGGTCGAGGACCTCCACCTGGTGCGAGATGTCGAGGTACGTCGTCGGTTCGTCGAGCAGCAGCAGATCCGTCTCCTGGGCCAGCGCCATCGCGATCCAGACCCGCTGCCGCTGCCCACCGGACAGTTCGTCCACCGACCGGTCGCCGAGCGCCGTGATGTCCGTACGTTCCATGGCGTCGGTGACGGCCCGCTCGTCCTCCTCCGACCACTGCTGCCACCAGTGCTGGTGCGGCTGACGGCCGCGGGCGACGAGGTCGGAGACGGTGATCGCCTCGGGCGCGACCGGGGTCTGCGGCAGCAGCCCTATCGACTGGGCGATCTTCTTGGTGGGGATCCGGGACAGCTCCGTACCGTCGAGGAGCACGGCCCCGCCGCGCGGCTTGAGCAGCCGGCCCAGCGCGCGCAGGGTGGTCGACTTGCCGCATGCGTTGGGGCCGACGATGACCGTCACCCGGCCGTCGGGAACGGTCAGGTCCAGCTCGTGCACGACCGTGCGGTCCTCGTAGGCGAGGGTCAGCCGGCGCGCGGTGAGCCGGCCGGTCGTCGTCCCGGCGACGGCATCGGACGTACGGGTCGAGCTCATGCCTTGCCTCCATTGCGGCCACCGTGACCGCGGATGATCAGCCAGATCAGATACGGGGCGCCGACCGCCGCCGTCAGCACACCCACCGGCAGCTCGGTGGGCGAGAAGAGTTTGCGCGCCAGCAGATCGGCGAAGACGACGATCACTGCGCCGAGCAGTGCCGAGCACAGCAGCGGGATCTGCGCGGTACGTGTCATGCGGCGGGCGATCTGCGGGGCGAGCAGCGCCACGAAGTCGACCGGTCCGGCGGTTCCCGTCGCCACGGACGCCAGGATCACACCGAGCGCGACGAGCCCCAGGCGTACCCGGCCCAGCCGTACCCCCAGCGCGGTCGCGGTGTCGTCGTCCATCGACACGGCGCGCTGCGCACGAGCCGCCCACAGGACGGCCGGTACGAGCGCGAGCAGCGTCCAGCCGATCGGCGCCACCTCGTTCCAGCCGCGGCCGTTCAGCGAACCCGTCATCCAGATCTGCGCCTGCTGGGCGACCAGATAGTCGCCCTTGGTCAGGAACAGTGTGGTGACGGACCGCAGCGCGATGGCGAAGCCGATGCCGATGAGGACGAACCGGGTGGCGTGCAGCCCGCCGCGCCATGCGAAGACGTACACGAGCGCCGCCGCCGCGATTCCGCCGATGACCGACAGATACGGCAGCACGGTGTACGAGGTGACGCCGAATGTCATCGCGCCGACCGTGAGCGCGCCCGCACCCTGGCTGATGCCGATGATGTCGGGGCTGGCCAGCGGATTGCGGGCCACCGTCTGGATCAGCGCCCCGGCGATCCCGAAGGCCGCGCCGACGAGCAGACCGACGACCATGCGCGGCAGCCGCAGCGTCCCGACGACCAGTTCGTACGGCGACGGCTGCCCGAGGATCACCTTCACGACCTCGGCCGGTGCGACGAAGCTCTCGCCGACACAGAGGTACGCGACACAGACGACCGCCAGCAGCGCGACGAGGACCGTCGCGGCGACGGCCGCACGCCGGTGCAGCAGGAACCGCCCGCGCGCCCCGATCCGTACGACGCCGTACCCGGCGGGCCGGACCGGGGTCCGGGTGAGGGTGCCGCTCATGCCGGGACCGCCTTCCGACGTACCAGTGCGACCAGGAACGGCACCCCGATCAGGGCCGTCATCACGCCCGCCGGGACCTCGCTCGGCGGGAAGACGATCCGGCCGATGACGTCCGAGACCAGCAGCATCACGGGGCCGATCAGCGCCGCCATCGGCAGTACCCATCGGTGGTCGCTGCCGACGATCGCGCGCGCGATGTGCGGGACGGCCAGCCCGATGAACGCGATCGGCCCGGCCGCGGCCACCCCGACCCCGGTCAGCACGGTGGCCCCGACGCCGCCGACGATCCGTACCGTCGCGACCTTCTGCCCCAGCCCCTTCGCCACGTCCTCGCCCAGCGCCAGCGCGTCGAGGCCTCGCGCCACGGACAGCACGAGCACCGTGCCGACGAGCAGGAACGGCCAGATCTGCTGCGCCACTTCGGCCTCCCGCCCGGCGATCGAACCGACCTGCCAGAAGCGGAACTCGTCGAGCGCGGACGCCTTCGTCGTCAGCACCGCCATCGTCACGGACACCAGCAGCGCATTGATCGCGGCGCCGCCCAGCGCGAGCTTCACCGGCGTCGCCCCGCCGCGCCCGCGTGACGCGATCGCGTACACGGCGACGGACGCGACGGCCGCCCCTGCGAACGCGAACCAGACGTACCCGGTCAGCGTGTGGATCCCCGCGTACGCGATGGCCAGCACCACGCCGACCGAGGCGCCCTGGCTGATGCCGAGGATGCCGGGGTCGGCGATGGGGTTACGGGTGATGCCCTGGAGCACCGTGCCCGCGAGGGCCAGCGCCGCACCGACCATCAGCCCGATCAGGGTGCGCGGCACCCGCAACTGGCGAATCACTTCGGCGGCGTCGGAGTGCCCGCCGTGCAGCAGGGCGTCGAGCACCGCGGACGGCGCGATGGTGCGCGCGCCCACGGCAAGGCTGAGCAGGACGGCCACGAGCAGCGCCAGGACGGCCGTCGCCGTCGCGAGAGCGCGTCTGTGGCGGCGAGGTGCGGCGGCTGGCATCGGACCCAATCGGCAAACTGGACGACCTGGCTCCGCGCAGCCACGCAGGGCCGGCACAGCTAGGTAAGGCTTGGCTTAGTCTAGGCGGGGTGCGATGGGGCCCGGAGGGCGAGGGGCAGTTCCGTGGCCTCGGCACAATGGGGGCCATGGCTTCGCACCCCCTGACGGTCGGCTTCGACCTCGATATGACGCTCATCGACTCCCGGCCCGGCATCAAGGCCGCCTACCAGGCGCTTTCCGCCGAGACGGGGAGGCCGATCGACGCCGATCTGGTGGTCAGCAGGCTCGGTCCGCCCCTGGAGGACGAACTGGCGAACTGGTTCCCGGCGGACGTCGTGGCCGCCACGGCCGACCGGTACCGGGAGATCTATCCCACACACGCCATCACCCCGACCCCGGCGCTGCCCGGCGCCCGGGAGTCCATCGCCGCGATCCGCGAGCGGGGCGGCCGGACGATCGTCGTCACGGCGAAGCACGAGCCGAACGCCAGGCTCCACCTGGCGCATCTCGGGATCGAGGCCGACGAGATCGTCGGCGGCCTGTGGGCGGAGGGAAAGGCGCGGGCGCTGCGCGAGCACGGCGCGCAGGTGTATGTCGGCGACCACACCGGGGACGTACGCGGCGCCCGCACGGCACAGGCGCTGTCGGTGGCGGTCACGACGGGCCCGTGCGACGCGGACGAACTGCGAGCGGCGGGCGCGGATGTGATCCTGCGGAACCTGACGGAATTTCCGGCCTGGCTGGACGCCTACCGGGCCGCGTAGGGGCTGTCCGGCGGATCGGCCCCCCCCGTCACGCCCGCTTTCGCTCTACCGCGTGGCGTCCCGCTTCGGAGACCCTGCCCACGCCGACCGCACCACGCCTGCCGCCGCGATCAGGAATCCCACCCCCATCAACATGCACACCGCATACGCGATGGACGGGAATGGGTCGGTCCCGAGGAACAGCGGGGCCACTGTGACCAGCGTGGCCAGCGCCCCGATGAAGAAGACGATCGCGCCGACCCGGACGAGCCGGTCGCCGGCACCAGAAGGAGGAGTACTCACCCCGCAAGGGTAGTTCCCACGCCGGAAGAACCCCTCTTCACCCGTAGTGCGCCGTTTCTGGACACAGTCCGGATGACCAGGCTTGACGAGGGGTACTGCACCTGTGGAGGCTTCTGCCAGCAGGGGGAGCACGACCATGGTCCGGCCTGACCTGCTGAGGCTTGGTTCCGGCATACGGGTTGAGATGGGGTGCGTGCTTTGCCGACTGGCAAGGTCAAATGGTTCAACAGCGAGAAGGGCTTCGGCTTCCTTTCCCGCGACGACGGTGGCGACGTGTTCGTGCACTCGTCGGTGCTCCCTGACGGAGTCGACGCCCTCAAGCCCGGCCAGCGCGTCGAATTCGGCGTCGTGGCAGGTCAGCGTGGAGACCAGGCACTGTCGGTGACGATTCTGGATCCGACGCCGTCCGTGGCGGCCGCCCAGCGCCGCAAGCCGGACGAACTGGCATCGATCGTGCAGGATCTGACGACGCTGCTGGAGAACATCACGCCGATGCTGGAGCGGGGCCGTTACCCCGACAAGGCGGCCGGCAAGCAGATCGGCGGCCTGCTGCGCGCGGTCGCCGACCAGCTCGACGTATAGCGGACCGGCGACAGGCTGCGCAGCCTGTCGCCGACCAACCGGCGCCCGTCACCGTCAGACGAACGACAGCGCGTCCGGGCCGAGGGGCGGCACCAGCCCCTCGGCCGCCGCGCGGGTCAGCAGTCCGCGGATCGCCGCGTAGCCGTTCTCGCCGAGGTCGGCGGTGAACTCGTTGACGTACAGCCCGATGTGCTGGTCGGCCACGGCCGGGTCCATCTCCTGGGCGTGCTCCAGCACGTACGGCCGCGACGCCTCCGGGTCGTCCCAGGCCATCCGCACCGACGTACGCACCGACTCGGCCAGCGCCTTCAGCTTCTCGGCGCCCAGCGACCGCTTGGCGATGATCGCGCCGAGCGGGATCGGCAAACCGGTCGTCAACTCCCAGTGCTCGCCCATGTCGGCGAGGCTGTGCAGACCGTAGTTCCGGTAGGTGAACCTCGCCTCGTGGATGACGAGACCGGCGTCCACCTTTCCGTCCCGTACGGCGGGCATGATCTCGTCGAACGGCATGACGACGATCTCGCCGACGTCACCCGGGACGACATCAGCCGCCCAGAGCCGGAACAGCAGATAGGCGGTGGAGCGCTCGCTCGGCACGGCGACGGTCTTCCCCGTCAGATCCGTACCCGGCTCCTTCGTCAGGACGAGCGGCCCGCAGCCGCGCCCCAGCGCCCCGCCGCAGGGCAGCAGCGCGTACTCCTCCAGGACCCAGGGCAGCACCGCGTACGACACCTTCAGTACGTCCAGCTCGCCGCGCTCGGCCATGCCGTTGGTGAGGTCGATGTCGGCGAACGTGACATCGAGGGCGGGCGCGCCGGGGATCCGGCCGTGCGCCCAGGCGTCGAAGACGAACGTGTCGTTCGGGCACGGCGAGAAGGCGATGCGCAGGGCGTCGCCGGTGGTGTCAGCGGTGTCGGTCATGGGGGGTGGTCCAGCCTTCCAGTACGGGGGTGAGCTTCCCGAACGCCTCGGTGAGCGCGGTCAGCGCGTCGCCGATGCGCCAGGCGTCCCGGTCGCGCGGGCCGACGGCGTTCGAGACGGCCCGGATCTCCAGCACCGGTACGCGCAGCCGCTCGGCGGCCTCGGCGACGCCGAAGCCCTCCATGGCCTCGGCGACGGCGCGCGGGTGGGCGGTGCGCAGAGCGGCTGCGCGTCCGGCGCTGCCGGTCACGGTGGAGACGGTGAGGACCTCGCCGGTCAGCGCTCCGGTGGCCGCGGCCACGTCCCGTACCAGGTCGGGCGGCGGCACGAACCGTTCCCGTCCGAAGCCCAGAGCGGTGACGGGCACGAAGCCGTCGGGGGTCTCGGCGCCCAGATCGGCGGCGACGATCCCGCTCGCCACGACGAGGGCGCCGACGGGGGCGTCGGGCGCGAACCCGCCGCCGATCCCGGCCGAGACGACCAGGCCGTACGGTCCGGCCACGGCGCCGGGACCGACCCCCGCCCCGGCCCCCGAGGCCAGGGCGAAGGCGGCCGTGGCGGCGGCGGAAGCCGGACCCGCGCCGCCCGCGACGACATCGAGGGCACCGGCGCGGTGCAGCTCGGCGCCGGGCACATCGAGGACCTGCGGTCTGTCCGTGAACGCACGCGTGACCGCGTCCCGTTCCACCGGGACAGCGGTCACGACAAGCACACGCACGGGGAGGTCCTCCCAGGTCAGGAGGGGATCAGTCGGTCTTCTTGAGCTCGAAGTGCCAGATGCCGGTGAGCTTCTTGCCGTCGGTCTCCACGATGCTGATCTGCGTCTTGTTCGTGGTCTCGCCGGTCTGGCTGGAGAAGAAGGCGCTGCCCGGGATGGACCGGTAGGTCCTCTTGTACGGCTCCTGCTCGGCCTGCTGGCCGTTGATGAAGAGCGTCCAGCCCCTGTCCGCGATCTCAGGGTCGACGCCGAAGCGGACCTTGTCGTCCATCGCGACCTTGACGGACTTCTCCGCCTTCTTGTTCAAGCAGGTCTTGACCTGCGAGTCCTTGAGGGCCTCGCCGTCGTTGTAGCAGGACGCCTCGGTGGTCACCGAGGTGTCGCCGACCGTCACGGTGGCGAGCGGCGTCGGCTTGTCGCAGGCGGACAGGACAAGGAGTCCCGCGGACACGGCACCAAGAGCGACGCCGATACGACGGCCCTTACCGGAGAAGAACGCAACGGTCATGGGCCGAAGGTTATCGGTCGCTCCGGCTCACGCCACGCGGGGGTGCGGCGAGCCGCGCCGCGCGGCGCTCAGCAGACCCCGTACGGAGGCTGCCGCACCCAGGGCGAGGATCCCCGCAGCGACCGACATCCCCAGTACGCCGTTGAGGGGGAGGGAGATGCCGATGCCGCCGCCGACCACCCAGGCCATCTGCAGCAGTGTCTCGGACCGGGCGAACGCGGAGGTCCTTACCTCCTCCGGCACGTCGCGCTGGATCATCGCGTCCAGCGACAGCTTGGACAGAGCCTGGGTGAAGCCCGCCATCGCACTGAGCGCGGCGACCATCAGGGTGGAGAAGAAGACCGCGGCGAGGACGGCGACGCCGAGCGCCAGCCCCAGCACCGACGCGATGATCACCTCGGGGCCGCGGGTCCGGAGCCAGGAACCCATGGCCGTACCGAGGGCATTGCCGACACCGGCCGCGACACCGACGATGCCGAGCGAGACGGCGGCGCTCTGCCCGGCCAGCGGCTGCTCACGCAGCAGGAACGCCAGGAAGAAGATCAGGAAGCCGGAGAGGGCGCGGTGCGCGGCGTTCGCCTGGAGCCCGTGCAGGACGGACGGCCCGACGGTCCGCAGCCCCGGCCGCTTCTCCTTCTCTCCGGACCTCGTGGTGGCTTTCTTGCCGTTGGTCCTTTTTCCGTTGGCCTTGGACGGTTTGGCCAACGGCTGATGGCCGTGGTGCTCGACCAGCTGGGCCCGGCGCTCACCCTTCGCCGAGTCGACCTTGCGCGGCAGTGTGAAGGCGAGCACGGTGCCGCCGATGAAGATCAGGCACGCGCCGTACAGCGGCCAGCCGGATCCGACGGTCTGCAGCCCGGCCCCGATCGGCGCCGCCACACCCGTGGCCAGGAGCCCGGCCAGGGTGACCCGGGAGTTCGCCTTCACCAGGGAGAAACCGGGTGGCAGCAGGCGCGGCACGACCGCGCTGCGTACGACCCCGTACGCCTTCGAGGAGACCAGGACGCCCAGCGCCGCCGGATACAGCTCCAGACCGCCCGTGGCGACCGCGCTGGACATGGTGAGTGCCAGCAGCGCCCGGGCGAGCATGGCGCCTGCCATCGCGGCGCGGCGGCCGTGCGGCAGGCGGTCCAGGAGCGGGCCGATGACGGGGGCGAGGAGTGTGAAGGGCGCCATCGTGACGGCTAGATAGAGGGCGACGCGCCCGCGGGCCTCGTCCGTCGGCACGGAGAAGAACACCGTCGAGGCGAGCGCGACGGTGATCATCACGTCGCCCGCGCCGTTCACGGCATGCAGCTCGATCAGTTTGCCGAGCCCGGATTCGCCGGCGCCGTGGGCGTGGGTCGCCTTGCGGATGCCCTTCGCTGTGCCGGTGAACGGGGCGTGCAGGGCATGACCGATCGTCCGGCCCGTCCTGCGGAGCGGGCCGGACCCGTCGTGCGACCTGGCGGAAGCCACCCCGTCATAGTGCCCCAGTCACACCGGTAACGAACCGAGAACGGTACGAGGCGCGATGAGCGCCGCCCTGTCGGGCCAGTGAGGACCGCGGGCGCCCGCAGTCGCCGCTACCGGGTCCGTTCTGACACGGACACGGCAGTGGATACGGCCTTGTTTGGGACGGGCAGGTGGGCGGGGAGCGGCGGAGAGGGTAGCGTGCGTAGCGCGCCACCGGCGGTTGTTCTTGGCCGCGCGCCTCTCGGCGATCCCGCAGAATGGATAGCAGAAGGCGCGCCCGAGGCAGGCACAACGGGTGTGGACGTCGACGCGGCCCCCAGGTCCGCTCCGCCCGCAACCGTTATGGCCGAAATCGATGGATCTGCTGGCGCGCTCGTGAGACGGCGTATGGAGAGAAGCGAGACCTGTGAGTGCTGCTACGACGCGAAGCCGTACTGCCCGTACCCCTGCCCCCGACCGCCTGTGCGCCGAGGCGGTAGACCTCGCGCGCTCGGCGGCCGAGGAAGCCGCCGCGCCAGGAGTGGTCGGTGAGCATGTGGCGCTGGTCTCCGAAGGGGACCGGGTCGTCACGCACTACTTCGAGTGCAAGGATCCCGGCTACCGGGGCTGGCGCTGGGCGGTGACGGTCGCCAGGGCCTCCCGCGCCAAGAACGTCACGCTCGACGAGGCGGTCCTGCTGCCCGGGACGGATGCGTTGCTCGCGCCCGAGTGGGTGCCGTGGAGCGAGCGGCTGCGCCCCGGCGACATGGGACCCGGCGATCTGCTGCCCACCGAGGCGGAGGATCTCCGGCTGGAGCCCGGGTACACCGGTGAGGACGAGCCGCCGCCGAACTCGGTGGTCTCCGAGATGTCGGAGGAACTGGCCGATCTCGTCGACGCGGAGGACGCGGAGCTGACGACGCGCCCGGAGGCGACGGACCGCGGCTCGATCGCGGCGGTCGCCGAAGAGCTCGGGATGCGGCGGGCGCGGGTGCTGTCCCGGTACGGGCTGCATGCGGCGGCCGACCGGTGGGACGAGGCATTCGGCGCGAAGACGCCGATGGCGCAGGCGGCACCGGCCTCCTGCGACACGTGTGCCTTCCTGGTGCCGATCGCGGGATCGCTGCGGCAGGCGTTCGGGGTGTGCGCGAACGAGTTCAGCCCGGCGGACGGGCGGGTCGTCTCGCTGTCGTACGGGTGCGGTGGGCATTCGGAGGCCGCGGTGATGCCGAAGCCGCCGAAGCCGGCGCCGCACGCGCTGGACACGATGCAGGTGGACGAGTACCTGCTGCGCCCGGCGAGGGACGGCGGGTCGGTTCCGGCGGAGCCGGATGCGCCGTCGGAGGACCTCGGCCACTCCTGACGCTCCTCGCCGCTGGGGGATCCGGGCCTGCGGTGCCCGGCCACCGGGTGGCCGCTTCGTCCTGTGGCCGCTTCGTCCTCGATCTCCCCCATGGCCTCAAGGGCATGGGGGACCTCTTCGAGGGGCCTGATTCGAGCCTGTCCGGCGTTTGAGGACAAAACGTGGCGCATGGGCTCGGCGCACCGGCTTTCCGCTCGCGGTACCTTCGGGCGCACACTGGCGGCACGGGTGCACCCGCACTCCCCGCCGCACACGGATAACGCGTCACCGGACAGAGCGGAGTCAGAGCGTGAGCATGAATGCGACCGAGGGGGCCGATCCGTTCGGGACGGCGCGGCTGCGGCGCGGGGTGCTCGATGCCTGGGGCGCCGGTCCCGCCCGGTTCCGGGAGGACGCCAACGCCGAGGAGGACCTCGCGCTCGGCGGCTACCGTGACCGCCTCGTCGTCGAGCTCGCCCAGAACGCCGCCGACGCCGCCGCCCGCGCCGGCGTCCCCGGCCGTCTCCGTCTCACCCTGCACCCCGGCGACGCCGGGAACGCCGTCCTCGCCGCCGCCAACACCGGCGCCCCCCTCGACGCCACCGGCGTCGAATCGCTCAGCACGCTCCGGGCCTCCGCCAAGCGCGAGGGCCACGAGTCCGCCGTCGGCAGGTTCGGTGTCGGGTTCGCCGCCGTGCTCGCGGTCAGTGACGAGCCCGCCGTCGTCGGCCGGCACGGTGGGGTCCGCTGGTCCCTCGCCGAGGCCCGCGGCCTCGCCCGACAGGCCGCCGTCGGCAGCCCCGGCCTCGGTGACGAACTCCGCCGCCGCGACGGTCACGTACCGCTGCTCCGGCTCCCGCTGCCCGCCGAGGGCACCGCGCCGGACGGGTACGACACGGTCGTCGTCCTGCCGTTGCGCGACGGTGTCGCCGAGGACCTCGTCGGCCGGCTGCTCGCCGCCGTCGACGACGCGCTGCTCCTGACGCTGCCCGGCCTCGAAGAGATCGTCATCGATACCCCCGACGGGGTACGGACGTTGCACCGCTCCGAGCACGGCCCGTACACGCACGTCGACGACTCCGTGCACGGCAGGAACCGCTGGCGCACGGTCGCGCGTCACGGTCCGATCGAGCCGGTCCTGCTCGCCGACCGCCCGCTCGAGGAACGGCTGCGCCCGCACTGGTCGGTGACCTGGGCGGTGCCCGTGGACATCGACGGGGCGCCGGTCTACCCCCGTACCGCCCCCGTCGTCCACGCCCCGACCCCCACCGACGAACCCCTCGGCGTGCCCGCCCTGCTCATCGCGTCGTTGCCGCTCGACACCACCCGCCGCCACCCCGCGCCCGGCCCGCTCACCGACTTCCTGGTGCAGCGCGCGGCCGACGCCTACGCCGAACTGCTCGCGGACTGGCATCCGGTGAGCATCGGAACGATCGACCTGGTGCCCGGCCCGCTCGGCAACGGCGAACTGGACGGTGCGCTGCGCGGCGCGATCCTGGAACGGCTGCCGCGCGTCGCGTTCCTGGAGCCCGCAGCCCCGCGCGACACCGCCGCCGAACCGGACCGCTGGGACGCCTGGGACGCGGAGCCGGCGAGCGCCCACGAGGCCACCACCGCGCTGCGGCCCATCGAGGCCGAAGTGCTGGAGGGGGTCGGCGCCGAGACCGTCCGGGTGCTCTCCGAGGTGCTGCCGTGCCTGCTACCCGCGGGACTTGAACGCCGCAGCGAACTGCGCACGCTCGGGGTGGCCAGGGTGCCGCTGACCGAGGCCATCGACCGGCTCGCCGGTCTGGAGCGCGATCCCGCCTGGTGGCGGCGGCTGTACGACAGCCTGTCCGGCATCGACCCGGACCGGCTCTCCGGACTGCCGGTGCCGCTGGCCGGGACGGTGGATCAGGCGACGAAGGGGCCGGACGGCATTGCGGCCCCACGCACCACGATCGGTCCCCGCCAGGTGCTGCTGCCGTTGCCCGAAGCGCTCACCGGCCCCGTCCTCGACCGGCTGGCCCGGCTCGGCCTGAAGGTCGCGCATCCGGACGCCGCTCATCCGCTCCTGGAGAAGCTGGGCGCGCTGCCCGCCACTCCGCGCGCCGTGCTGACGACCCCGCAGGTGCGCGCGGCCGTCGCCGGTTCGCTGGACGCGGGAGAGGTGTGGGACGAGGACGCGCTGGACGCCGAAGAGCTCGCGGAGACCGTCCTCACGCTGGTCCGGGACGCGGACCTGTCGCCCGGCGACGAACCCTGGCTCGGCGCCATCGCGCTCCCGGACGAGGAGGGCGAACTCGCTCCGGCCGGTGAACTCGTGCTGCCGGGAAGCCCGTTCGCACAGATCATGCGCGACGGCGAACTCGCCCTCTGCGACGAGGAACTGGCTGTGCGCTGGGGCGAACAGCCACTGACCGCCTGCGGGGTGCTGGCCACCTTCGCACTCGTCCGCGCCACCGATGTCGTCCTCGACCCGGACGAACTGGAGCCGCGCGAAGGCGACTTCGCGGAACCCGACGACGCGGGGCTGCTCGACGCCGTCGATGTGTGGTGCGAGGACATCCTCGACCAGCTGCCGGACACCCCTGTGCCGCCGGTCGCCACCGAACTCGTCGCCGTCCGCGACCTCGACCTCGTCGACGACGACGCCTGGCCGCAGGCGCTCGCCCTGCTCTCCCGTCCGCCGCTGCGCGACGCACTGACGCAGCCGGTGCGGGTGCTGCTCCCGGACGGCACGACCCGGTCCGTGCGCCCGTACACCGCCTGGTGGCTGCGCGACCACCCGGTGCTCGACGGCCGCCGCCCGGCGGGTCTGCGGGCCGCGGGCAGCGACCCGCGGCTGTCCGGACTGTACGACTCCGCCGACGCTGCCGGCTTCGACGATGTCCAGGTGCTGCGCGCGCTCGGCGTACGGACGTCCGTCGCGGCGCTCCTCGACGAGCCGGGCGGTGCCGCCGAACTCCTCGGCCGGCTCGCGGACGAGGGCCGCCCGGTCGGCTCCGTGCAACTCCACGAGCTGTACACGGCCCTGGCCGATCTCGACCCCGAACACGTCACGCTGCCCGACGAGCTGCGGGCCGTGGTGGACGGCGACGTGCGGGTCGTCGACGCGGCGGACGCGGTGATCGCGGACGCTCCCGATCTGCTGCCGCTGACGGACAGTCTTCCGCTGCTGCCGGTGGCCCCGGCGCGCGCCGCCGAGTTGGCCGAGCTGTTCCAGGTGCGGCGGCTCGGCGAGACCGTCGAGGCGCAGGTGACGACGGAGGGCGAGGAGCACCAGGTGCCGGAGCCGGTACGGATCCTGCTCGGCGCCGGGACCCCGGACACGTACATCGAACACGGCGAACTCCGCGCGGGCGGCGTCGAACTGGACTGGCGCCGTACCCCGGACGGGGTCGTCCACGCGTCGACGCTCGAAGGCGTCGCGGCGGGCCTGGCGTGGGCGGCGGGTCAGTGGCCGCGCCGCTTCGAGGTCGCCGCGCTGCTGGAGGACCCGTCGCGTACGGAGGAACTGGCCCGGGACCGCTGGTTCGACTGACGGCGCAGGCCCAATTGGCAGGGCCTGGTCACGTATGCGTAAAGAATCTCCCCGGCCGCACAACCGTTCACCCGCCTCATTGATCTCGTCTGTGAAGCCACCAGGCTTCACAGACGATCTTGGGCCCCGCGGACGGACTACCTCCGCGGGCCCCTTTCTCCACTGGGGAAACACATGCGTATTCGCGCCACTGTTGCTGCTGTTTCCGGCGCCCTGGCTCTTTCCGCTCTTGTCGTTCCGGCCGCGCAGGCCGGCGACCGGGCTCCGCAGGTGCACAAGCCGTCGGCTGCCGAGATCTTCGGCTCCGCGGTGAAGGACACGGCGAAGGGTTCCTTCGCTTCTTCGAGCGCAGCGACGACGGTTCCCGTCATCTCCAAGGTCACCATCAACGCCGGTAAGGATGTCGTTCTGGGCACGACGGCGCTGAAGACGATCACCGTTTCGGTGACCGCCTCGCACCCGTCCGGCATCGCCGACGGCTATGTCGACCTGTGGCACGGGACGGACCCGTCGTCCCCGGACACCATCGACGGCGCCCTCCTGCCCAACGAGGACGCGGCCACCTGCACGCCGGTCGATGCCACGACCGCCACCTGCAAGCTGACCATCACGGTCGACCCGCAGTACGACCTGTACAAGAACGCGCTGGCCGGTACCTGGCATGTCTCCGCGGGCGCACTCGCGGGTGACCAGTCCGACTTCGAGTACACCGACTTCTACAGCACGGCTCGTGTGCAGCGGCTGTCGAAGCTGACGGTCAACGCCGCCCCGGAGCCCGTCAAGAAGGGCGGGACCATCACGGTCACCGGGAAGCTGACGCGCGCCAACTGGGAGACGCACGCCTACGCCGGCTACACCGTCCAGCCGGTGAAGCTCCAGTTCCGTAAGAAGACCAGCACCGCCTACACCACGGTGAAGACGATCAAGTCGAGCAGCACCGGCGCCCTGAAGACCACGGTCACGGCCTCGGTCGACGGCTACTGGCGCTACAGCTTCGCCGGCACGTCCACCACCCCGGCCGTCACCACCACCGGTGACTACGTCGACGTGCAGTAGTCACAGCAGTAGTTCCACCAGCGGTTCCACCCGGGCAGCGGGATCTCCGAGCGAGGTCCCGCTGTCCGGCGGACCCACCGACTCATCGGGTCCCGCCGAGGCCGGGGCCATCGGAGCCACTGCCTGCGGGGCCCCATTCTCCTTTCTCACCTGGGGACACTTATGCGCATTCGTGCCACTGTGGCCGCCCTGACCGGCGCCCTGGCTCTCTCGGCCCTCGCCGTGCCGGCCGCTCACGCGGCAACGGCTCCCGTCCTCTCCAAGGTCACTGTCAACGGCGGCAAGGACATCGTTCTGGGGACGACGGTGCCTAAGACGGTCACCGTCTCCGTCACCGCCTCGCACGCCTCCGGCATAGCCACCGGCTGGGCGATCCTCTGGCACGGGACGAACCTGGAAGAGGGCATGGACGGCGCGCTGGTGCCGACGCAGGAAGCGACCTGCAAGGACGCGAGCGCCACCACCGCCACCTGCTCGCTCACCATCACGGTCGACCCGAGGGCCGACCTGACCAGGAACGCGCTGGCCGGTTCCTGGCACATCCTCGCGGGCGCCGAGGCCAAGGACGGCTCCAGCACGTCGTACGACTCCTACGCCACGACCCATGTGCAGCGGCTGTCGAAGCTGACGGTCAACGCCGCCCCGGAGCCCGTCAAGAAGGGCAGAACCATCACGGTCACCGGGAAGCTGACGCGCGCCAACTGGGAGACGCACGCCTACGCCGGCTACACCGTCCAGCCGGTGAAGCTCCAGTTCCGTAAGAAGACCAGCACCGCCTACACCACGGTGAAGACGATCAAGTCGAGCAGCACCGGCGCCCTGAAGACCACGGTCACGGCCTCGGTCGACGGCTACTGGCGCTACAGCTTCGCCGGCACGTCCACCACCCCGGCCGTCACCACCACGAGTGACTACGTCGACGTGCAGTAGCAGCTATACCGGGAAGCGGCGACTGACCAGGCGCCAGGTGAACTCCAGGGCAGTCGCCGCCACCACCGCAATCCCCACTGCTGCCCACGGCATGACCGTGCCCACCAGCTTCAGCGCGAAGAAGCCCTGCAGCCACGGCACCACCAGCACGATCAGGAACGCCGCCCCCATCGCCGCGACCAGGACGATCCGCCACCAGGTGTAGGGGCGGGCGATGATCGCGAGGACCCACATCGAGACCAGGAACAGCGTGAGCGTCGCCGCACTGGTCTCCGCCTCCAGCGCATGCGGACCCGTGTAGTAGTGCCGGGCGATCAGATACGTCGCGAACGTGGCGATGCCCGCGATGACGCCGGACGGGACCGAGTACCGCATGACTCTGCGGACGAAGTGCGGCCGGGCCCGCTCCTTGTTGGGCGCGAGGGCCAGGAAGAACGCCGGGACGCCGATCGTCAGCGTCGACAGCAGGGTCAGATGCCGGGGCAGGAACGGGTACTCGACCTGGAAGCAGACCACCAGGATCGCCAGCAGCACCGAGTAGACGGTCTTCGTCAGGAACAGGGTGGCGACCCGGGTGATGTTGCCGATGACCCGGCGGCCCTCGGCGACCACCGACGGCAGGGTCGCGAAGCTGTTGTTGAGCAGCACGATCTGCGCCACCGCGCGCGTCGCCTCCGAGCCGGATCCCATCGAGACCCCGATGTCGGCGTCCTTGAGCGCCAGCACGTCGTTGACCCCGTCACCCGTCATCGCGACCGTGTGGCCGCGGGACTGGAGCGCGGCGACCATCTCCCGCTTCTGCTGCGGGGTGACCCGCCCGAAGACCGCGTTCTCCTCCATGGCGGTGGCCATGTCGTCCAGGTCCGTGGGCAGCCGGCGCGCGTCCAGGGTGTGTTCGGCGCCGGGCAGGCCGAGCTTGCCCGCGACCGCGCCGACCGAGACGGCGTTGTCCCCCGAGATGACCTTCGTGGCGACCCGCTGGTCGGCGAAGTAGCGCAGTGTCTGCCCGGCGTCCGGCCGCAGCCGCTGCTCCAGGACGACCAGTGCGGCCGGTTCCGCCCCGGCGGCGCTCTGCGGCCCTTCCAGCTCCCCCTGCGCGCGGGCCAGCAGCAGGACCCGCAGTCCCTCCTGGTTGAGCTGCTCGATCTCGCCGAGCGCCGGGTCGTGGTCCGGGAGCAGTACATCGGGTGCGCCGAGCAGCCAGCTCGACGCCTTGCCGCTGCCCTCGTCGAACGCGGCGCCGCTGTACTTGCGTGCCGAGGAGAACGGCAGCGCCTCCGTGCAGCGCCACGCCTCGCCGTTCGGCGACGGGTACGCGTCGATGATCGCCTGCAGGCTGGCATTGGGCCGCGGGTCGGACGCGCCGAGGTTGGCCAGCACCTGGCGTATGTACGGGTCGTCCGCACCGCCCAGCGTCCGCACCTCGGTGACGTCCATGCCGCCTTCGGTGAGCGTGCCGGTCTTGTCGAGGCAGACGACGTCGACCCGGGCGAGGCCCTCGATGGCGGGCAGCTCCTGCACCAGGCACTGCTTGCGGCCGAGCCGTACGACACCGATCGCGAAGGCGACCGAAGTGAGCAGGACCAGGCCCTCCGGGATCATCGGGACGATTCCGCCGACCGTCCGGGCGATGGAATCCTTGAGGTCGGTCTTCTTGACGACGAGCTGGCTGATGATCAGGCCGATCGCGGTCGGCGCCATCATCCAGGTGACGTACTTGAGGATCGTGCTGATGCCGCTGCGCAGTTCGGACCGGACGAGGGTGAAGCGCGACGCCTCCTCGGCAAGCTGCGCGGCGTAGGCCTCGCGGCCGACTTTGGTGGCGGAGAACGCGCCGCCGCCCGCTACGACGAAGCTGCCGGACATCACCGGATCGCCGGGCTGTTTCAGTACGGGGTCGGCCTCGCCGGTGAGCAGCGACTCGTCGATCTCCAGGTTGTCGGCCTCGGCCACCGCGCCGTCCACGACGACCTTGTCGCCGGGGCCGAGCTCGACCAGATCGCCGAGGACGATCTCCGAGGTGGATATCTCGGCGGCGGCCCCGTCGCGCCGGACCGTGGGTTTCGCCTCGCCGATGACGGCCAGGCCGTCGAGGGTCTTCTTGGCCCGCCACTCCTGGACGATGCCGATGCCGGTGTTGGCGATGATCACGTAGCCGAAGAGGCTGTCCTGGAACGGCGCGACGAACAGCATGACCAGCCAGAGCACGCCGATGATCAGGTTGAACCGGGTGAAGACATTGGCGCGGACGATCTCGCCGATGGAGCGGGACGAGCGGACGGGTACGTCGTTGACCTCGCCCCGGGCGATCCGCTCGGCGACCTCGGCGGCGGTCAGCCCGCTGCTGCGCACGGCCGAGGCCGGCAGCTTCATCGGGTGGACCGGGTCGAGTTCGGAACCGGCGTCGATGGGGGCCGGCCGGGGCCGGCGGGGTTTCTGCTTCCCGGAGGAGTCGACTGCCCGCTGCGTCATGGTTCCGACGGTACGGGCGGAACGCCCGATTCACCCGCCGGGATTCCGAAGATCGGACCGCGGGAGGAGGGGGTGCGGTCCGCGGCGTCAGGGAAGTCGGGGTTCGTCCCCGACATTCGTAGTCGTTGCGCCGGCCCGGGTCTCTCGGGGCAGCGGCTTGCGCCGGTGGCGTCAGTGGCTGCCGTCGGCCGCGTCGGCCGTTCCGGCTTTGTCGGCGGCCGCCCGCTTGAGCGCCGCGTCGCGCCCCCGCACGTACCAGATGCCGATCAGTCCGAGCCCGGCACCGGCCAGACACGTCCACACCCACCAAGTGTGCCCGTGGTCGTCGAACCAGCCGTAGAACGGGAGCTGGACGAGGAAGAGGACGAACCAGAGGATCGTTCCGCCGGTGATGGTGGCGACGACGGGCCCCTCCAGGGGCTCGGGTGCCTCGTGTGTCGGTGTCCACTTCGCCATGGGCTCAGTGTATGCGGCCCGTATGTAAAGCCTGTCGGGCCAGTCGGGCCAAGGGTCTACGCGCGGAGATAGCGATCTTCGCCTTATGTATTCATACTGAATCTGCTTACGGCTGTCTCGATTTATTCGTGTAAAAGTCCAAAGCTGACCGCTCTTCTCCCCCCTCTACGCACGACTGAGGTCATACATGTCCCCCTCGGCCACCGCTTCGGTCGACTCCAGGCAGCCCATAGCTCCACAGCCGCACAGCGGCCTGGACCGTTTCTTCAAGATCTCCGAGCGGGGGTCGTCGGTCGCGCGCGAGATCCGCGGCGGATTCGCCACATTCTTCGCGATGGCGTACATCATCGTGCTGAACCCGATCATTCTCGGCAGCGCGAAGGACATGTACGGGCACCAGCTCAATGGCGGCCAGCTGGTCACCGCCACTGTGCTGACCGCCGCGTTCTCCACCTTGCTGATGGGCGTCATCGGCAATGTGCCGATCGCGCTGGCCGCCGGTCTCGGCGTCAACACCGTCGTCGCCCTGCAGCTCGCCCCACGGATGAGCTGGCCGGACGCGATGGGCATGGTCGTCCTCGCCGGCATCGTGGTCATGCTGCTCGTCGCGACCGGGCTGCGCGAACGCGTGATGAACGCCGTACCGAAGTCGCTCCGCAAGGGCATCGCGATCGGTATCGGTCTCTTCATCCTGCTGATCGGCCTGGTCGACTCGGGCTTCGTCTCCCGGATCCCGGACATCGCGCACACCACCGTGCCGCTCCAGCTCGGCAGCGACGGCCACCTCAACGGCTGGCCGGTGCTGGTCTTCATCCTCGGCGCGCTGCTCACCCTCGCACTGATCGTCCGCAAGGTGCCGGGCGCGATCCTGATCTCGATCGTCGCCATGACGGTTGTGGCGATGGTCATCGACACGGTCGCCGACCTGCCGGGCGAAGCCTGGGGTCTCACTGTTCCGCAGTGGCCGGGCAACCCGGTCGCCACCCCGGACTTCGGACTGATCGGCAAGGTCAGCCTGTTCGGCGGCTTCGACAAGGTCGGTGTGCTGACCGGCCTCCTGTTCGTCTTCACCGTGCTGCTGTCCTGCTTCTTCGACGCGATGGGCACCATCCTCGGTGTCGGTGACGAGGCCAAGCTGACGGACAAGGACGGCAACTTCCCCGGCATCAACAAGGTGCTGTTCGTGGACGGCATCGCGGTCGCCGCGGGCGGTGCGAGCTCCTCCTCCGCCAGTACCTGCTTCGTGGAGTCCACGGCGGGTGTCGGAGAGGGTGCCCGCACCGGTTTCGCGAGCGTGGTGACGGGTCTGCTGTTCACGGTTGCGCTGTTTCTGACGCCGCTGGCGACCATGGTTCCGTCGCAGGCGGCCACGCCGGCGCTGCTGGCGGTCGGCTTCCTGATCATCGCGGGGTCGGTGCGGGACATCGACTGGAGCGACTACACGCTCGCCATTCCGGCCTTCCTGGCCATGGTGATGATGCCGTTCACGTACTCGATCACCAACGGCATCGGCATCGGCTTCATCGCCTTCTCCGTGCTGCGGGTGGCGGCCGGTCGCTGGCGCGAGGTGCCGGTGGCCATGTACGTGGTGTCGGCGGTCTTCGTCTTCTACTACGCGATGCCGGCCCTCGGCCTGACGTCGTAACCCTTCACACGCCACCCCCTGCGGGGCGGACGACCGGGCGAATCAGTTCACCCGGTCGTCCGCCCCGTAGAACTTTTCCGTCTCCTCGACGGCCGCTTTGAAGCGTTCGTCGAAATCGCTGCGGATGAGCGTCCTGACGACATAGTCCTGGACGCTCGTTCCGCGTCTGGCAGCGTGCTGCCGGAGCCGGTCGAGCAGCTCACCGTCTAGCCGCAGGCTGAGCACTGTCGATCCCATGGCAAGCAGAGATACGGCCTTTGAGGTCGTTTCACGTCACTTTCCGGATCTGACTCACTCGTTTGGGTGATCGATAGACCGCGCGTGTACCAGTCGAGTGGTATTTAGGGTAGGTAATGAGTTACGCTAACAAACATGCCTGACCTGATCCACGACGGCGACAGTGCGGCCGCCGTGAGCTCCCTTCGTTCCGCCGTGATGCTGCTGGGTCGACGCCTCAAGCACCAGCGCGTCGACGAGTCGCTGAGCCCCACCGAGATGTCGGTGCTCGGCACGCTCGCCCGCTGCGGCTCCGCCACCCCAGGTGAGCTGGCCCGCAAGGAGCATGTGCAGCCTCCGTCGATGACCCGCATCGTCGCGCTGCTCGAAGCCAAGGGACTGGTCAGACTGGAACCGCACCCCGATGACCGTCGCCAGAAGATGGTCAGTCAGACCGAGCAGGCCGAAGCCATGCTCGAGGAGAGCCGCTCCAAGCGGAACGCCTGGCTGGCCACCCTCGCCGAAGGCCTGGACGAGGACGAGTGGGAGACGCTGCGCAAGGCCGCACCTGTGCTGGAGAAGCTCGCCCACCTGTAGCGGTAGGGGTGTACGCCGGGGCCAGCGTCGGCGTGCAGCCCGTACGGCCGCATCCCGTCAGTCAGCACGCAGTCCACGCCCGAGGAGGCGAACCCTTTTGAGTACGGGATCCGGAGCAGACTCCGCCCCCGCACCGACGTCCACCCACGAGAGCAAGCCCGGCGGGACCTTCTCGTCGCTGAAGATCCGCAACTACCGCCTGTTCGCCACAGGCGCGGTGATCTCCAACACCGGTACCTGGATGTCCCGCATCACGCAGGACTGGCTCGTTCTGAGCCTCACCGGGTCCGCCACCGCCGTCGGCATCACCACGGCCCTCCAGTTCCTTCCCATGCTGCTCTTCGGCCTGTACGGCGGCGTCATCGCCGACCGGCTCCCGAAGCGCAAGCTCCTCCTCGTCAGTCAGGCCGCGCTCGGCCTCTGTGGGCTCGCCCTCGCCGCCCTCACCCTCTCCGGCGTCGTCCAGGTGTGGCACGTCTACCTGATCGCCTTCCTGCTCGGCATGGTCACGGTCGTGGACAACCCGGCCCGCCAGTCCTTCGTCTCCGAGATGGTCGGCCCCGCCCAGCTGCGCAACGCGGTCAGTCTGAATTCGGCCAACTTTCAGTCGGCCCGGCTGATCGGTCCCGCCCTCGCGGGTGTCCTGATCACCACGGTCGGCAGCGGCTGGGCCTTCATGTTCAACGGCCTGTCCTTCGTCGCCCCGCTCATCGGCCTGCTGCTGATGCGCACGAGCGAACTGCACAGGGCGGTCGTCGTGCCGCGTGCCAAGGGTCAGCTCCGCGAGGGGCTGCGCTATGTCTCCGGGCGCCCCGAGCTGATCTGGCCGATCGTCCTGGTCGGCTTCGTCGGTACCTTCGGCTTCAACTTCCCGATCTGGCTCACCGCCTTCGCGGACGAGATCTTCCACGGCGGCGCGGGGATGTACTCGTTCTTCAACATCCTCATGGCGGCCGGTTCGCTGGCCGGCGCGCTGCTGGCCGCCCGCCGGCGCTCCTCACGGCTGCGGATGCTGGTGGCGGCGGGGACGGTGTTCGGTCTCCTGGAGATCACCGCGTCCGTGTCGCCGTACGTCTGGCTCTTCGCGATCCTGCTGGTCCCGATCGGCATGATCGGTCTGACCACCAACATCAGCGCCAACACGAGTGTCCAGATGGCCGCCGATCCGGCCATGCGCGGCCGGGTGATGAGCCTGTACATGATGGTCTTCGCCGGGGGTACGCCGGTGGGCGCCCCGATCGTGGGCTGGATCAGCGACACGTACGGCGTCCGGACCGCCATGGCGGTCGGCGGCGCGTTCTCGATGTTCGCCGCGCTCGGCGTCGGCTTCATGCTGGCCCGCGTCGGCGGCCTGCGCATCAAGGTCGACCTGCGGCCGGGCCGCCCGCATGTGCGGTTCGTCCCCCGCGAGCAGCTGACCACGGCGGCCTGAGGGCTGCCCGTACGCGACGTGGCAAGGCCCCGGCCGGGTGGATACCGGCCGGGGCCGTTTCACAGATACGCGGGGCCGCTTCTCAGGTGCAACGCGGTACGCAGGGTGACCGGGTTGCGCGCCGGTACGGTGCGACACTCGGCCCATGAGCCGCATGAGACTCTTCGTCGCCGTCCTGCCGCCCGACTCCGCCATCGCGGAGCTCCGCCGTGCCGTCGCCCCGCTGCACACCCTTCCGGGCGCCGCTCGCATGCGCTGGACCGGCACCGACGCGTGGCACTTCACGCTCGCCTTCCTCGGTATGGTCGACGAAGGGCTGCTGCCCGATCTGCATGAGCGGCTGGGACGCGCCGCCCGCCGCACCGAGCGGTTCCCGCTGCGCATCCACCGCGGCGGCCGGTTCGACGGCCATGTGCTGTGGGCCGGGGCTGCGGGCGGCCTCGACACGCTGAGGCTCCTCGCCGAGCGCGCCGACGCGGCAGCTCGCCGCGCCGGCGTCGCGATGGACGAGCACCGCCGATACACCCCGCACCTCACCCTCGCCCGCAGCCGCTCCGAGACCGACCTGCATCCCTACCTGGAGGCCCTGGACACCTTCGAGGGCACGCCGTGGGAGGTCGGCGAGGTCGCTCTCGTACGCAGCAATCCGCCGATCGCCGGGGTGCCGGGGGAGCAGCCACGGTACGAGGTGGTGGCCTCCTGGCCGCTGGGGCACTGAGCGGTGCGGTTACGCTCGACGGGTGGACCCGAAGACCAGAAACCGCATCATGGCCGCCGTGCTCGTACTGATGTTCGCCGTTGTCGCCGTGACAGCCGCGATCGGAGGCTGAGGCGCTGACACCGGCTCCCGTCAGCCGAGCCCCAGGCCCCGGGCCGTCTCCTTCGCGAACGCCTCGGGGTTGTCCAGCATGATGTTGTGCCCGCATCCCGGGACCGGTACGACCCGCACGCCGCCCGCGACGAGACCGTCCTCGCCGGGTAGTGGCCCGTCGCTCTCCGGCCGCAGGTAGGTGCGCGGAATCTTCAGCTCCAGCAGCTGCTCACGCATCGTGGGCGTCGTCCCGCGCGCGAGGTGCACGGCGCTGCGGTGCAGCGCCTCCGGGCCCGCGAGCCGCATCGTCGACCACCAGTGGGGTCCCACCCGGTCGCGCACTTCATGCCGGCCGTGAGCGAGGAACTCCTCCTCCGTGTATGCGGCGATGCCGCTGGTGCCGGGCCGCGGCGGAGCGGGCGCGACCGGGTCGAGGTTCGCGTCGACCAGGACGAGCCGCGCCACCAGGTCCGGATGTCGGGCCGCGAGCACGATGGCAACCGCGCCGCCCATGCTGTGCGCGACGACATCCGTGGCGTACGCATCGGCCGACCGGAGCGCGACGGCAATCGCGTCGGCGTGCGCTTCGAGGGTGTAGTCGAAATCCGTGGGCCGGTCGCTGATGCCGAAGCCGAGCATGTCCATGAGCAGCGAACGGCTGCCGGCGAGGAGCGGGTGGACGGCGCTCGCGGTGAAGTACGGACCGGACGAGGCGCCCAGCCCATGCAGATAGACGCGGGTGCGTGCCGTGCTGCCGGGGATCTCCACCCACCGGATGTGTGCGCCGCCCGCTGTCACCTGTGCGCTCTTCATGTCTCCCGCTCCCCTCAGGCGATGTAAGATCTCGGCGAGACTATATATCGGCGCCGATGTATTGAGCAATGAGGGAGGATGCTCGGGTGTTGGAACTGGCCATCCTGGGATTTCTGTACGAGCAGCCGCTGCACGGCTACGAGTTGAAGCGACGCGTCGCCCACCTCACCGGCCACGTCCGCCCGATCGCGGACGGCACCCTGTACCCGGCGATCAAGCGCCTGGAGCGTGCCGGATGGCTCGGCCGCCGGACCGAGCCCGGCAGCAGGGCCGCCCCCCGCCACACGCTGACCCTGACGGACGACGGGCGCGAGGAGCTGCGCCGCCGGCTGCGCGAGGCCGACGAGGTGGACATCAGCGACGAGAACCGCTGGTTCACCGTCCTCGCCTTCCTCCGCCATCTCCAGGCGCCCGCCGAGCAGGCGGACGTGCTGCGGCGCAGGCTGGCGTTCCTGCAGGAGCCGAGCAGTTTCTTCTACGACTACGGCTCCGGGGGCGAGCGCCCGCTCGGAGCGGAGGCGTTCGACGACCCGTTCCGCCGAGGTGTTCTCGCGATCGCCCGCGCGACGAGCGAGGCGGAACTGAGCTGGCTGACAACGACCCTGAAGGATCTCGAAATCCGCTGAGACCGCCCGATGAGCCCTTGCTTCGAGCGGACTCGAAGGCGTTGGCTTGGCGCCCATGAAGTACACGCAGCTCGGACGCACCGGACTTGAGGTCAGCCGACTCGTCCTCGGCACCATGAACTTCGGTCCGCAGACCAATGAGGCCGACAGCCACGCGATCATGGACGCCGCCCTGGACGCGGGCGTCAACTTTTTCGACACTGCCAATGTCTATGGCTGGGGCGAGAACAAGGGCCGCACGGAGGAGATCCTCGGCACCTGGTTCGCCAAGGGCGGTGAACGCCGCGACAAGGTCGTACTCGCCACCAAGGTGTACGGGAACATGGCCGCGGACGGTGATGCCTGGCCCAACCACCACAAGCTCTCCGCGCTCAACATCCGGCGCGCCGTCGACGCCAGCCTCAAGCGGCTGCAGACGGACCACATCGACCTGTACCAGTTCCACCACATCGACCGCGCCACTCCGGTCGAGGAGATCTGGCAGGCCATCGACGTCCTGATCCAGCAGGGCAAGATTCTCTACGCCGGCTCGTCCAACTTCGCCGGCTGGAAGATCGCCCAGACCAACGAGACCGCGAAGCGCCTCGGCTCGTACGGTCTGGTCAGCGAGCAGTGCCTCTACAACCTCGCCGAACGCCGCGCCGAGATGGAGGTCATCCCGGCCGCGCAGGAGTACGGCCTCGGTGTCATCCCGTGGTCCCCGCTGCACGGCGGACTGCTCGGCGGTGTGATCCGCAAGGAGCGCGAGGGCGGCGCGGCCCGTTCGGCGTCCGGCCGGTCCGCGGACGCGCTCGCCAACACCACGGTGCGCGCGCAGATCCAGGCGTACGAGGACCTGCTGGAGAAGCACGGCCTGGAGCCCGGCGAGGTGGGCCTGGCCTGGCTGCTGACCCGGCCGGGCGTGACGGGCCCGATCTCCGGCCCGCGTACGCGTGAGCAGCTGGACTCGGCGGTGCGCGCCGTGGACCTGGAGCTGTCGGACGAGGTACTGGCCGCCCTGGACGAGATCTTCCCGGGCCCCGGCCCGTCGCCGGAGGCCTTCGCCTGGTGAGCAGGGGCGCCTCCCTGTGAACACCTGAGCCCGGCTCTGCGGCACAAGCGCGCGGAGCCGGGCTCAGGTCATCGTGCGTGGCGGCTACTTGAGGTAGACCAGGCCGTCGGTGGTGATCGTCGGCCGCCCCGAGGTGGCGACGACGACGATCTTGACCGTGTGCTTGGCGCTCGTGGACCAGCTCTTCGTCCACACCGCGTCGCGGTACTTGGTGGTGGACGACTTCAGGTCGACCGTGGCCACCTTCGTGCCGTCGACATAGACGTACGCCTGGCCGGACGTACTGGCGCGCGAGACCACCCAGGCGGCGGACCGGCCGGTGAACGTCCAGGTCAGGCTCGCGCTCTTGGACGAGCTGGAGTACGACTTGCCGCCGAGATAGCTGGACGACGACTTCGTCGTCCAGGTGCCGGTCTTCGTGGCCGAGGTCTCCTGGAGGATGACCGGGGTGCCGGAGACGGAGGCGGCCGCGGTGTTGCCCGCCAGGTCGTACGCGGTCATGGACCAGGCGGTCGCCGCGCCGGATTTGGCGGTGTGCGAGGCGCTCGTGGTGGTCGGCCCGTAGGTCTTGGCGACCGGGGCGGTCAGCCGGACCTCCTTCAGGGACGCGGCGTCGGTCGCCTTCCACTTCAGGGTGAGCGGGACGGCGGTGGTGCTCACCGTGCCGGTGCGCAGGGCGAGGTTCGGCTTGGTGGTGAATGTGGGAGCCGTCTGATCGGCGATCACGGTCGAGGCCGTGGACGTGGCCGTCTTCCCCGACTGGTGCGTGGCGCGGACCTGGATGGTGTGCGTGCCGGCGCCGAGAGTGGCCTTCGCCGAAGTGGCGGTGCCCGCGGTGGTGGCGACGCTCTTGCCGTCGACCAGCAGCTCGTACTTGGAGATGAAGACGCTCGGCGTGCTCGCCGACCAGCCGACCGTGATCGCGGACTTGGAGTAGTACGACGTCCCGGACAGCGTGGCACCGGTCATCGACTTGATGGCCAGTCCGGTGACGGGGCCCGCGGCGAGGCTGCGGATCGCGGGCAGCTGCCCGTACAGCTTGGTGCCGGGGCACTCGGTCGCGAAGCCGTCGCGGTGGCCGGAGATCTGCTTGAAGGAGTACTGCGTACCGGCGGTGAACTTGGTACCGGCGAGGTTGCTGCCGGTGGCGCCCGCGGTGAGCATGGTGCTGCCCGCCGGGTCACCCTTGTACTGGCCGAGCTTCCACGCGGCGATCCGGGCCACCGAGGTGGTCACCGCGCTCGGGGCGGCCGTGTCCGTGTAGGTGCCGAGGACGGAGATACCGGTCGACTCCCGGTTGAAGCCGTAGGTGTGTGCGCCGAGGACCGGCCGGTCCACGCCGCCCTTGCGGCCCTCGAAGATCGTCCCGCACTTGTCGACCAGGAAGTTGTAGCCGATGTCCTTCCAGCCGTTGCTCTGCACGTGGTACGCGTACACGCTGCGCACGATCGCCGCGGAGTCGGCGCAGGAGTAGTCGTTGGTCCCTGCGGTGTGGTGGACGAAGACGGCCTTGACCGTGTCGTTGTACTCCGGTGCCTCCGGGCTGATCGACTCGTCGGCGCCCCAGCCCGCACGCGAGGTGATGGGCGGCTTGGGCACGGTGGACGGCGGCGCGGGCGGCAGCGTTGCGGACGGCGAGGTGCTCGCGGACGGCGAGGAGCTGTCGCTCGCCGTGGGCGAGGGGCTGTCCGTCGCCGTCTCGGAAGGTGTCACGGGCGGCGCCTCGGACGCCGGGGCGGTGTCGGACTCCGTGGCCGAGGGGGTCGGTTCCGCGGTGGCCGTCGGATCGGCCGGGGGGGAGTCGGACGGCGACGGCTCGGCCGGGACGCCGGTTTCGGCGACGAAGGCGGCCGGATCGGCGTGCAGCGACGAGCCCTTGCCGGGGTCGACGGTGTCCAGCCGCAGCCCGGCGGGCAGCTTCGCGGAGACCTTGGCGCCCGCGGTGACGCGTACCTCGACGCCGTTGGACGGGCCGACCCACCGCGGTTCGGTGGACCCGCGGACACCGGAGCGGCCCGCTTCCGTACGGCCGTCGTTGTCGGTCTCCAGCGGCGTCCAGGACGACCAGGTGCCGTTCGAGGCCGACCTGGTCCGTACCTCGACCGCTCCCGTCACCTTCGCCGCCGGGTCGGTCCAGGTGATGCCGAGCATGCTGAACGGAGCGGTGTCCCGCCTGCCGAGAGTCGCGGAACTGCCGTCGGCGGACACCTTCAGCGCCGCCTCGCGCACCTCGGCCCTGACCGGACCTGCCTTGCTGTCGGCACTGTCGCCGGAATTTCCGGTCATGCCCTGGAGCACCAGGACACCGGCCACCGCCGTCGTCGCAACAGCAGCCGTGGCCCAGAGTCTTCTCCGCGATCTCAAGTCGTATCCCTTGGGAAGAGAGTGGTGGGACAGTCAGATTCCGTCGGCTCGCGGGCAGGTTGGGGGAACGCCACGTGAAATTCCGACGAGTGAAGCAAGATCCGCCGCAGTGCGGCAGGCTGCATAGCATGCCATTGCTCTCTCCGGCCGACGGGACCGCCCCCCGCCCTCCGCCGGCCCCGTCCTCTACTGCGCGGCGAACCGGTCCAGTGCCTCCAGGACCGCCCGGGTGGTCGCCGGCCCGCCCAGATGCCCCGCCCCGCCGATCACGGTCAGCTCCGCGTCCGGCCATGCCTTCGCCAGCTCCCACGCGGTGATCAGCGGGCCGCCGAGGTCGAACCGGCCGTGCACCAGCACCCCCGGGATCCCCGCCAGCCGCCCGGCGTTCCGGATCAGCTGCCCCTCCTCCAGCCAGGCGCCGTGGGAGAAGTAGTGCGAGCAGATCCGTACCAGCGCCTGCTGCGCCCTGCCCGTCCGGCCGCTGTAGGGGGGTGGTCCCGTGTACGTCTCCTGGGAGAGCACCGCGTCCTCCCAGGCGCACCAGTCCGCCGTCGCTCTCGCCCGTACCGCAGCGTCCGGGCTCTCCATCCGCCGGGCGTACGCGGCGAGGGCGTCCGGGGTCGGCTTCCCCTCGGCCTCGGGTACCCCGGCCCGGAACAGGTCCCACGCCTCGGGGAAGATCTGTCCGACGCCCCGGTACAGCCAGTCGATCTCGCTGCGCCGGGTCGTGGTGACGGCCGGAATGACGATCTCGGAGACCCGGTCCGGATGCTCCTCGGCGTACGCCAGGATCAAAGTCGAACCCCAGGACCCGCCGTACAGCAGCCACGTGTCGATGCCGAGGCGGACGCGCAGCCGTTCCATGTCGGCGATCAGACGGTCAGTCGTGTTGTACCTCATGTCGGCGGCGGGGTCGCTCGCGTGCGGGGTCGACCGGCCGCAGCCCCGCTGGTCGAAGAGGACGACCCGGTACCGGTCCGGGTCGAAATACTGGCGCGCCCACGCCCCGCACCCCGACCCGGGACCTCCGTGGACGACGAGTGCGGGCTTGCCGTCCGGATTGCCGCAGACCTCCCAGTACACGAGGTTGCCTTCGCCGACGTCGAGCATCCCGTGGTCGTACGGCTCGATCGGCGGGTACTTCTTGTCGGGCTCACGGTCCATGGTGGCGTCCCCTGGTCTGGGTCAAAGGGTTCACACTAGGGCGGGGCGTAGCCTGGCTGCCGTGAATTCCACCGCCCGGATCCTGGCCGTACTCGACGAACTGCTCACCGAAGCAGGCCCGGAGGAGCGTGGCGCCCTTTGGCAACTGGCTGAAAATGGTCGTGAGTTGGACGCCAATCTGGTGCGTCTGCCGCCGGGCGCCGAGGTCGGCGAGCATCAGGAGGACGTCCTGGACGTCCTTCTGGTCGTCATCGCGGGGAGCGGCCGGGTCGCCGCCGGGGGCGACGTGCTGAACCTGGCGCCGACCACTGTCCTCTGGCTGCCCCGCACCTCCCGACGCGCCCTCGCCGCGGGACCGGACGGTCTGGCCTATGTGACCGTCCACCGCCGCCGTCCCGGCCTGACCATCAAGTCCTCGGTCGCGCCCTCGGCGGCGCACGAAGGCGGCGAGGCGCCCTGCATGCTGGACCGGGTCTGCCCCGGGTGCGGCCGGCTCTCACCGGACCCGGCGCCGGTGTTCTGCAGCCGGTGCGGGGAGCGGTTCCCGGAGCGCTGAGCGGTTTCCGGTACGGGCAACGGCTGCCGGATTGCTGCGCGCGCCGGGGGCCTACTCGTCGCCACCGGACACGGACGTCCTGGGCTTCACGCCGGTCACCCACCCGTTCGCCGCGGCGTGGATGCCGAACTGGAACCGGGTGCTCGCCCCGGCCCGTTCCATCAGGGCGTGCAGGCGGCGCTGGAGCGTGCGGTAACTGAGGTCGGCCTGGCGGGCTATGGCCTCGTCCGGCAGCCCGGCGGTCAGCAGGCTGACGAGGAGCTGGTCCTCCACAGACAGGGCCTGCGGGTTCTCGTCCGCCTCGTCGCCCGGGCGGAGCGGCTGGGCGACCGCCCACAAGGCCTCGAACAGCGCGGACAGGGCGTCGAGGACCGCCGAGCGGTGCAGGACGACGAAGGACGGGCTCGGGTCCGGGCCCGAACCGGCCCTCAGCGGCAGCATGGCCAGCCGGTCGTCGACGAGACCCATCTTGGTGGGTACGTCGGCCAGTACCCGGGCCTCCTCGCCCGCCTCCGCCCACATGCGCACCAGCTTCTGACGGCCGGGGATGTCGATGGAGGCGGCGTCGTACACAGCCCGGACGGTGACACCGCGGTTGAGCAGATCGAGTTCGGCCTGGTTCGGGTCCAGGCCGCCGTCGTGGTAAGGCGGTTTGTCGAAGACCCGCAGCTGGTGGCGTACGTTGCGCACCATCTGATCGCTGCGCTGCTGCACCGCGTCGGTTCCCGTGATGATCTCGATGACCTCGGCCGGGTCCCGGGTCGCGGCCGCGCGCCGGAACCGCTCGGTGAACTCCCCGGCGCGCAGCCGTGCCTTGTGAAGTTCGTCCTGCCTGTTCAACAGGAGTCCGTCCAGCGCCACTTCGGGATCGATGGCGATGTACGTGACCGGGCGCCCGTGCCGGCGGCCGACCAGTCCGGACGACTGGAGCCGGCGCAGCGCCACGCGCACCCGGGCCGGTGGGAGTCCGGCGGTGCGCACCAGGTCATCGAGGGTGACCGGCCGCCCGGACAGCAATGCGGCGTAGACGGACTCTGATTCCGGGTCGATTCCCAGCACCTCAAGCATGGCTTCCATCTGACCTTCCGTAAGGCCTCCCACAACAGGACGGGGTGTGGCGAAGACTCGCCATGGCGACCATTCGCCTGTCATGGCTGTTCCGGCATCGTGAGCCGATCCGTTTCACTTCCATCGAGCGCGCACCCGAACCGTCACGCTGCGTCAACCCGGATGGTGTTGTTCACGTCGTGATCCGGGTGCGTCCCGGCCCGCCCGCGAGAGGGAATTGATGCACATCTCGTCCGAACGAATACGGAGAACCGCCGTCACAGGGGCGGCCATTGCCGTCGTCCTGTCCCTGACCGGTCTGCCCGGTGCGGCAAGCGCGGCGCCACCCCCGTCTGGTTCGTCCCCGGCGGGCGCGGGAATACTGCCCGCGCCGAAGCAGTCGGCCCCGTCGATGCTGACGCTGATCACCGGTGACAAGGTCGCCGTGACGACCGGAGCCGACGGCAAGCAGGCCGTCGACGTCGTTGCCGCGACGGATGCGTCGAAGCACTTCCAGATCTCCAGCGGGCAGGACGGGGACCTCTACGTCATCCCCGAGGACGCGCTGGACGCCGTGTCCGCCCAGATCGTGGACCGCGAACTCTTCAACGTCACGCAGGCGTTGAAGGACGGCTACGGTGACGCGAAGACCGATGCCGTGCCGGCCATCGTCGACTTCCGGGGCAAGGAGTCCGCCGCGGGTCTCCGGCAGCAGGCCGAGGCTCTGCCCGGCGCCGAGGACGAACACACCATGCCGCGCCTCGGCCTGGCGGCGGTGCACGTCGACAAGAGTGCGGCCAAGGGTTTCTGGCGCTCCGTCAAGCCGACGGCCGACAAGGCAAGGAGCGGATCGGACGCCATGGTTCCCGGCGCCGCCGGAGTGACCAAGCTCTGGTACGACGGCCGGGCCAAGGTCACCCTGGACCAGAGCGTGCCCCAGATCGGCGCCCCCGAGGCGTGGGCGAAGGGCTTCGACGGCAAGGGTGTGAAGGTCGCGGTGCTGGACACCGGCGCCGACCTGAACAACGTCGACATCAAGTCCCGTATCACCGCCAGTCAGAGCTTCGTCCCCGGCCAGGCGGTCCAGGACGGCCACGGTCACGGCACGCACGTCGCCTCCACCATCGCGGGCAGCGGCGCCAACTCCGGCGGCAAGTACAAGGGCGTCGCTCCCGGCGCCGACCTCCTCATCGGCAAGGTGCTCGCCAACGCGGGCAGTGGCGCGGTGTCGGGGATCCTGGAGGGCATGGACTGGGCGGTCGCCCAGGGCGCCGACGTCGTCAGCATGAGCCTCGGAGCCCGGACCTTCACCCCGGGTGGGGATGTACTCACCAACGCCGTCGACTCGCTCAGCGCTTCCTCCGGCACCCTGTTCGTCATCGCGGCAGGCAACGACGGCAAGGACGGCCAGTCGACACTCGGTACCCCGGGCATCGCCGACGCCGCGCTCACCGTCGGCGCCGTCGACAAGGCCGACGCCCTGGCCAACTTCTCCTCCCGCGGCCCGCGCCTCGGCGACATGAAGATCAAGCCGGAGATCACCGCCCCCGGTGTGAACATCGTCGCCGCCCGTGCCGCGGGTACGACCATGGGCACCCCGGTCGACGCCAACTACACGTCGGCCAGCGGTACGTCCATGGCGACCCCGCACGTCGCGGGCGCCGCGGCGATCATGGCCCAGCGCCACCCCGACTGGTCCGGGGAGCGCATCAAGGAGGAGCTCACCGCCCACTCCAAGAAGTCGGACAATTACACGCCCTACCAGCAGGGTTACGGCCGCGTGGACATCCCCGCCGCCCTCGACCCCGCGCTGGACCTGTCGGGTACGGGCGACTTCGGTCTGGTCGAGTGGCAGAAGGGCACGTACGAGAAGGAGACCCGCACCGTCACCATCCACAACTCCACCTCGTCCGTGGCCACGCTGGACCTCGCCGCCTCGGTCAAGGGAGCCGACGGGACCGCGCTGCCCGACGGCGCGCTGACCCTGTCGGGCCCCGACGTGACCGGTGGCAAGGTCACCGTCCCGGCCGGCGGAAACAGTGAGGTGACCGTCACCCTCGACCCGAACGGGCTGAAGACCGGCCAGTTCAGCGGCTACATCACCGCGACCGGCACCGACGGCGAGTCGGTGCACACCCCGGTCGGCTTCGTGATGGCCGTCGAGCAGCACGATGTCACGGTCAAGTTCACCGACCGGTTCGGCAAGACCCCCGGACGGGTCGCCCTGACCCTCCACGGCATGAACAACTCCACCTTCAGGAACATCTCCCTGGTTGGTCAGGGCTCCACGACCATCACGTTGCCCGTCGGCGCGTACTCCGTCGAGGGCCTCACCTACACGGAAGCCCCCGGCGACCCGACCCGCACCTACGCGATCGACGGCTTCTCCATCCCCGACATCGACGTCACGGACCAGGACGTGACCCGCAGTGTCGACGGCACCAAGGCGACCGACTTCACCGTGAAGGTCACCGGTGAGAAGCGCCCGCTGGAGAACGCCTCGTGGATGATGCTCGTCAACCGCAGCGACGGAGCCGGCGGTCACAACAACACCCTCGGCGAAGCCGGTCTCATCAACGGTTCCGACTCGAAGATCGGCGCCGTGCCCACCGAGCAGCCCACCACCGGTGACCTGCATCTGTTCAACGCCCTCACCCAGCGTGAGCCGATCACGCAGCTCAGCGTCACCAGCCCCGAGCGCATCTCCGTCCCCGTGGTGACACCTGGGTTCGCCCAGCGCTTCGAGGGCACGAAGGACCTGCGGCTGGCCGACGCGGGCAGCGGAACCGCCGAGGACATCGCCGCTGCCGACCTCAAGGGCCGGGCCGCGCTCATCACCGTGGCCAACCCGCGCAAGATGGACGACGAGGTCCGCCGCGCCACGGCGGCCGGAGCCACCGCGGTGATCGCGGCGTCGGCGAAGCAGGGTCCGTTGTTCAACGGGTCGCTCGCCGCCGACCAGACCATCCCGGTCGCGATCGCGAGCCACGACAACGGCGAGAAGCTGCGCACCCTGCTCGGCAAGGGCAACGTCTCCATCGCCCTCAAGGGTGTTCTCGAGTCCGGCTACGCCTACCACATGCCGCTCAGCACGAGCGGCATCCCGGCCGACCTGACCAGGACCGTGGACGCCGCCGACTTCGTCAAGGTCCGCAGCGCCTACCACGCCGACGGCGTACGTCATCAGGGCGCCGAAACCCTGCACAGCTGGGCCCCGGGCCAGCCGACCTCGTTCCGTGCCGCCCAGCCCCTCAACATGGGCGCCACCAGGGACGACTACCAGCTGGCGGGCTCCAGCCTCACGTACCTGCGGGTGGTGTACCCCAGCACCGCGTACCAGGCGTACATGACGGGCCCCCGTACCACGTACACGACCGCCGGCAAGACCTACCGGGAGGACTGGCTCGCCGCGCCGATGCATCCGCCGATGGAAGACCCGTCGTTCTGCGCCTTCTGCCGCAGTGACGTCTGGACCCGGACCACGGGCACCATCGCCGGCGACAGCGACCCGACCCACTCGATGACGACCGGACCCACCAGTACCTGGACGTTCTACCGCAACGGTGAGCAGATCACCGACACGACCAAGGTGATGGTCCCGGAGAAGGCCCAGTACCGGTTCGTCCAGGAGGTCGTCCGGGCCAAGGACTACCCGGGCGTCACGCTGGGCGGCAAGGTCCGCACGGAGTGGAACTTCGCCTCGGCGGCGCCGACCACCATGGCCGTCAAGGGCTGCGAGAAGTTCGTCAAGCTCTGTGAGTCCCTGCCGGTCGTCATGCTCGGTTACGACGTCCCCCTGGACATCCTCAACCAGGCACCGGCGAACAGCCCGTACACGTTCACCGTGAACGCGGGGCGGCCCAAGGGCTGGTCCGGGTCCACCGCGATGGCGGGTGCCAAGGTCTCCGTCTCGTACGACGACGGCGCCACCTGGGAGAACGCCAAGATCATGCGCGAGGACGACAACTCCTTCCAGGCGTCGGTACATCACCCGAAGGTTGCGGACACCAACGGGTACGTGACCCTGCGGACCGAGGTGTGGGACGCCGCGGGCAACCGCACCGTCCAGACGATCAACCGGGCGTACGCACTGAAGTAGGCGCCCGCCGGAGTTCTGCGACTCGGGGCCGCCGCCTCCCGCCCCAGTGCGGGAGGCGGCGGCCCTCCGTCGGACTGTGACAGTCGCGCCCCGGCCGATACCTCGCACACAGAGTTAAAATGGATGCGTGGCGGCAGGTGATCTACCTGATGAGCTCGCCGGACTTCTGCCCCGCATCCAGAGGCTCGCCCGGCGACGGCTGTGGAGCGGGCTGCCCCCACCCCGGCTGCGTGGGGCGCACGCTGAGCTGCTCCGTCTCGTCGCCGCCGGACCCGGTATCCGGGTCTCCGCCGCCGCGCACGACCTCTGCCTCGCGGCCAACTCCGTCAGCACCCTGGTCAACCACCTGGTCGCGCAAGGGCTGTTGCGGCGGGAGACCGACCCCGGTGACGGGCGTGCCGCACTGCTGTACCCGACTCCCGCAGGCGTCGCGCGGCTGCGCGAGTGGCGTGCCCGGCGCGACGCGCTCTTCCGTGAACACGTCGCGAAGCTCGACGCGGCCGACCGGGCCGCGCTGACCGCCGCGCTCCCGTCACTGCGCAGACTCGCCGACTCATTGCGCGAAGGGGAGGAGCCCCCGTGACCCCCGCTCTCAGCTGCACCGGTCTGACCTACTCCTTCGGTACGTCGAAAGCCGTCGACGGTCTGGACCTGCTCGTCCACCCCGGCGAGGTTTTCGGCCTGCTCGGGCCCAACGGCGCGGGCAAGACGACCACCATGCGCGCGATCACCACCCTGCTGCCCGTGCCGTCCGGTGTCATCGAGGTGTTCGGCCATGACGCGGCCCGGCAGAAGATGGCCGTACGGCGCCTGCTCGGCTACGTACCGCAGCAACTGTCGGCCGACGCCGGTCTCACCGGCCGGGAGAACGTCGCCCTCTTCGCCCGCGTCTTCGACGTGCCTCGCCGCCAGCGCGCGGCCCGGGTCGGACAGGCGCTGGACGCGGTCGGCCTCGGCCCCCAGGCGCACCGGCTCGCCGCCACATACTCCGGCGGCATGGTGCGCCGCCTCGAACTGGCCCAGGCCCTGGTCAGCGCGCCCCGCCTGATGATCCTGGACGAGCCGACCATCGGCCTGGACCCGATCGCGCGCGACAGCGTCTGGGACCGCATCACCGAGATCCGGACCGGCACGGGGATGACCGTGCTGGTCACCACCCACTCCATGGACGAGGCCGATCAGCGCTGCGACCGGCTGGCCCTCATGCACCTCGGCAGACTCCGCGCGCTCGGCACGCCCGCCGAGCTCAAGGCCGAACTGATCGCGCACCGCCGGGAGTCCGGCGAGACCGCCCTGCCGCCGCCGACCCTGGAGGACGTCTTCCGTTACCACTCCGGAAGCGGCCTGGACGACCCCGGTTCTCCCGGGGAGAAGGGAGCCTTCAACGATGTCCTCCGTACCCGTCGCACCGCGTCCCGCCGCGGCTGAACCCGGCTCGTCCGACCGCCGCTTCGCCCTCCTCCTGGAACCGCCGCCCGCCCGCACGGGCTGGCGCGTCGTCCCCGCGCGGGTCGCGGCGATGTGCGCCGTCGAACTGCAGAAGCTGCGCCACGACCGCGCCGAGATCTACACCCGCGCCGTCCAGCCCGCGCTCTGGCTGCTGATCTTCGGCCAGACGTTCTCCCGTATCCACGCCATCCCCACCGGCGGCGTTCCGTATCTCGACTTCCTGGCGCCCGGGATCATCGCCCAGTCCGCCATGTTCATCGCGATCTTCTACGGCATCATGATCATCTGGGAGCGCGACTCCGGCGTCCTCACCAAACTCATGGTCACGCCGACGCCCAGGACCGCCCTAGTGGCCGGCAAGGCCTTCGCCGCCGGGGTGAAAGCCGTGATCCAGGCGGCGGTCGTCATCGTGATCGCCGTGGCGCTCGGCGTCGGTATGACCTGGAACCCGCTGCGACTGCTGGGCGTGGTCGTCGTGGTCGTCCTCGCCTCCGCGTTCTTCTCCTGCCTGTCGATGTCGATCGCCGGGATCGTCCTCACCCGCGACCGGCTGATGGGCATCGGCCAGGCCATCACCATGCCGCTGTTCTTCGCCTCCAACGCGCTCTACCCGGTCGCGCTGATGCCCGGCTGGCTCCAGGCGATCAGCAGGGCGAACCCGCTGAGTTACCAGGTCGACGCCCTGCGCGGACTGCTCATCGGTACGCCCGCCCACCTCGGGCTCGACTTTGCGGTACTCGTCCTCGCCGCATGCGTCGGCATCGCCGCCGCCGGTTCGCTCCTCGGCCGGCTCGCCCGCTGACCGCGTCGTACGACGGTTCTCGACGGTACGGGCCCGATCCGGGGCCGGGGCGCCGGCGGCGGTGCGGCCAGGCGGCGATTGCGGGAATGCCCGCTGCCCCTCCTCCGAGCGGCTGATGCTCGGGCCCGGCACCGGCAACCAGCTGGTGCCGTGACCGGCTGTGGGCACGCGGCCCCTACCGCGTGCGCGGCCGGTCGAACCAGATCGTCAGCAGCGTCGGGGCGAGCCCCACCCAGAAGATCACCTGCGGAACGCCCCGGTCCGTCCACGGCACCGCCGCGACCGCCACCGCGCAGAGCGTCCCCAGCACCGCCTGCACGAGCACCAGCCGCGCCCAGAACATCCGCCGCACCAGTGACCGCACGCTCAGCTGCACCCCCGCACGCAGCTTCCGGTAGCGCCGCCACGCACCGAACGCCCAGACCGCGCCGATCAGCGCCAGCACGTACAGCCGGGTCCCGAGCGGCAGCGGCAGCTCCGGGGCGTCCCCGTCGGACGGGAACAGGTTGATCGCCGCACCAGCCAGCACCAGACTCAGTACGGCGAGCCAGCGGGTGCCGCGCAGCATCTGGAACACCGCCCGGTCCAGCCCCTGCTGCAGTCCGGCCGAGGACGGGTCGGCGGCCAGCGCCTGCGCGTACACCTCGGCTCGTTGCTTCGGCTTCACCCCGGGCGCAGCGGCCTGCCTGTCCGCGTGCTCGCGCAGCGCCCAGGCGTTGTTCGGGTCGATCCGCAGGGCCTCGCGGATCGCCATCCTGGTGATCTCGTGCCGGCCGTTGAGGAGGGCCGCCTTCCAGAGCGCGTAGTACGCCCCAATCTCTTCCGGGCCCAGTCGGACGGCCTCCTGCGCTGCCTCCAGCACCTCGGGCCAGCGTGGCTGCCAGGCGTTCAGCGCCTCGGCGAGTGCCTCGTACGACTGCCAGAAATGCGGGGCGAGCCGTACCGCTTCCTGTGCCGCCGCCAGCGCCTCGTCGGTGCGCCGCAGCCGACGCAGTGCGTACGTCCGGATGATCAGTGCGTTGGCGTACTCCGGGTCGAGCGCGAGCGCCGCCCCGGTCGCATCGACGGCTTGCTCGTACTCCTTGACGTGTTCGTGGCAGCGCCCCAGCTGGGACCAGGCACGTACGTCTTCGGGGTCCTGGGCCAGCCGCTTCGCCAGCAGCGCCTTCGCCTCGTCGACACGATTGAGCATGAGCAGCGCGGTCGCCTGCTCGGTGAGGTCCTGTCCCGCCGTGGTCCCAGTCGAAGCCGGTGGGTGGCGCGGGGGCGTCGGGCACCTCCGGTGCCGGAGTCGGCACCGACTCCGGCTTTTCGGCAGCCGGTGCGGGCAGGCCCATCGCCCGCATCATGAGCGCCCGCGCCCCCGCGTCCCCGGGCGCGTGCTGCAACGCCACGGCGGCCTCGGCGACCGCGGCCTCGCTCAGACCCTCACCGAGCAACAGCTCGGCGAGGTGCAGGCGCAGCGGTATGTCGGTGGGCGCCGCGGCGACAGCGGTACGCATGCTCTGGATCAGGGGCGACTCAGTGGACATGCCGACACCCTACGGAGCGGGTCCGACAGCCGGCGACGCGGCCTCCGGCGCCGCCCGGCCCCTGCTGCCGCGCGGCGTACGGGGGTAAGTCCGCCCAGGCGGTGGGGGAATGGGCGCGGGCGCCGACGGCTCGTCCTTGGACAGGGTGCCGTGTCGATGGTGGCGTTCTTCGGGGGAGACGTGAGTTCATGAATGCTCAGCAGCCGGACCGGGAGAGTTCGCCCCAGGTCTTTCAGCCGCTTGCGGGGGACGACCCGACAACCATCGGCGGATACCGGCCGGCCGCCGAGCTCGGCGCGGGCGGCATGGGCAAGGTGTATCTGTCGTACACGCCCGGTGGGCGGCCCGTGGCCATCAAGGTGATCCGCCCCGAGTTCGGGGAGGTCGCCGAGTTCCGCCGCCGGTTCGCACAGCCGGGTACCACCTGACGCTCGGTGACGACGACCTCCGGCCCGTGCAGGGCGAGGACGGTGGGTACGAACTCTCCTACGACACGGGCGGATATCTCGACGCGGAGAGCCAGGACGGAAACCTGGTCCTGCTCGATCCGGGGCAGGAGGGATCGCTCGACGCCTGCCGCGAGGACACCCGGTTCACCAAGAACATCTACGTGAACAAGCTCTCCGAGGGGCGACATCGCCTGTCGATCGGCGGGCATCGAAGGCGTGGCGGATCCTCCGCTTGTGGGGCGAAACGGGGAGAATGGCGGCGTTTCCTGGGTTGCCGCCCCGAGCCGGGATGTCGGGGCCGACGAAAGAGGACCTGTGGTGGATGCCCTGGTGAGCCGCGGAACAGGGACGGGCGAGGCGGTCGGGCCGGTCGGGACGGTCCATGCGATCGCCGAGGACCGTGCGCAGTGGCGTGGACGGCTGTTGCGGGCCGGACGGGCCCTGTTCGCCGCATACGGCTACGCAAACACGACCGTCGAGCAGCTCTGCGCCGAGGCAAAGGTGCCGGTCCGGGCCTTCTCCCAGCAGTTCACCTCGCGGGAGGCGCTGTTGATCGCCCTGTACGACGAGGTGGCGACCCGCGGACTGCGCGCGTCCGAGGCGGTCCTGCTCTCCGACGGCATGGACGAGTGCTCGACCGAGGAGCGGTTCCGTCGCCTCTTCGACGCCTATGTGCGGGCCGTCACGGACGATCCGCGCGCGGCGCGGGTGGCGTTCGTCGAAGTGCTGGGCGTCAGCCGCACGGTGGACGACCATCTCGCGATGTGGCGGACGATGTGGTCGGAGTTCCTGACCTGCGAGGCCGAGCGTGCCGCGGAGCGGGGTGAGGTGGGGGACGGCGACCAGCGGGTCGCGGTCATGGTGATGACCCACTCGGTCGACGAGCTCCTCGCCCACCACGGCCGACGTCCGCGCCAGGTCACGCCCGACTGGCTGATCGATGAGCTGACCCGGCTCTCCCTGATCATGCTGGGCTCGCCGTGACAGCTCGACATGACCACGCGGCTTGACAACTTTACTTGCCGGGACGGCAAATGGAGGCATGGCAGAGGGTGCGAAGGCAGCCGGAGAAGAAGAGGCGGACGGAGACGGGTTCGCCGCCGTCCTGACCGCTGTCGGTCCGAGACTGCGGGCGCTGCGCCGGGACCGCGGCACGACCCTGGCCCAGCTGAGCGATACGACCGGCATCTCGCTCAGCACCCTCTCCCGGCTGGAGTCCGGCCACCGCAGACCGACCCTGGAACTGCTGCTGCGGCTGGCCAAGGCGTACGGCGTGCAGCTGGACGAACTCGTCGGCGCCCCGCCCACCGGGGATCCCCGCGTCCATCTGCGCCCCTTCACCCGCGACGGCATGACATTCATGCCGCTGACCCGTCACCTCGGCGGGCCGCACGCGTACAAGCAGATCCTTCCCGGCGGGCGGGGCGCGACCGGGCCGCTGGAGCAGCGGGTGCACGAGGGCTACGAGTGGCTGTACGTGCTCGCCGGGAGGCTTCGGCTGGTGCTGGGTGAGCACGATCTCGTACTCACCGCCGGGGAGGTCGTGGAGTTCGACACCCGTACGCCCCACGCGTGGGCCGGCGCCGGGCCGGAACCGGTCGAGTTCCTCAGCCTGTTCGGGAGACAGGGCGAGCGGATGCATGTGCGGGCGCGACCCGCGGGGCACTGAGGAGGTTCGGGGGACCCGGGGCTGTCGTACTCAACCCCCCGGACGGGCTCGATATGTAGGGACCTCCCAGGCCCCACGCCTGATGCATCGCGTCGGCGAACGCCCCGGCAAGTTTCTGTTCGCCCGTGGGGCCGGGGTGCGTACCGTCGTAGGTGTCCGTGTGGATGTCGTACGTGGCCGGGCGCGACGCCAGCAGGATCGGGGACGCAGGCGCGTCGAGATCGGCGACGGCCTTCGCGAGCAGTTCGTTGAAGCGGTCGCACTCGGCGGCGAACGGGGCATCGGACTCGGCCCGGACGTTCGGTATCACGGGCAGGAGCACAGCCTTGATGTGCGGTGCGGCGGTGCGGGCGGCCTCGATGAACGCCCGTACGTTCAGGGCGGTCTGCTCGCTGTCCGTGTAGAACCCGAGGTCTATCAGGCCGAGCGAGACGAGCAGCACGTCCGCGCGGGTCGCGGTGACCGTGTCCGCGATCACCGGGGCCATGTGCAGCCACCCCTCGCCCCAGCCCGCCAGATGGCGTCGGGCCCCGGCGGGGAACTCCGGGTCGCCGTACGCGTACGAGACCGGAGTGTTCGTCACGGTGTCGTACAGCTCGGTGCGCGGGCCGACGATCTCGTACGGGCCGTCGAAGGCCGCTTCGAGGTGCTGCCACATGCGGTAGCGCCAGGTGAAGTCGCCGGCGCGCCCGATGGTCATGGAATCGCCGACGAACATGAAACGCATGGCGACATCATGGCGGATCAGCGCGCCGGGCTGCGACGTGACGATGGACACTTGACCCCATGCGTTCGTATCTGACTGTCTCCGGCGCCGCCGCGCTGCTCGTCCTCGCCGGTGCGGCCGCGACCCCGGCCACGGCCGACGACGGAGCTGCCGACCGCAGCTTCACGATCGAGGACCCCCGGATCACCGAGTCCAGCGGTCTCGCCGCGAGCCGCGCCCACCCGGGCATCTACTGGACGCACAACGACAGCGAGGACGGTCCGTACATCTACGCCGTCGACTCCCGGACCGGGAAGACCGTCGCGACGATCACCATGCGCGGGGTCGGCGCGCCGCGCGACGTGGAGGCGATCTCGCTCGGGCCCGACGGCAATCTGTACGTCGGCGACATCGGCGACAACCTGAACGGCAGCTGGGACCACGTCTGGATCTACCGGTTCCCCGAACCGAAGGTGCTGAAGGACGCGACGGTCCGGGCGACCCAGTTCGACGTGAAGTACGCGGACGGGGCGCGCAACGCCGAGGCGCTGATGGTGCACCCGAAGACCGGCCGGGTCTACATCGCCTCGAAGAACGAGGGCGGCGGCGGACTCTACGAAGGCCCCGCACGGCTCACCACCGGCCGGACCAATGTGTTCCGGCGGGTCGGGGAGGTGCCATGGGTGACGGACGGGACGTTCTCGCCGGACGGGAAGGAACTGGTGCTGCGGTCCTACTTCAGCGCCCGTGGCTACGCGTTCGAGGACGGACGGCTCGGCGCCGACCACCGTGTGGACGCGCCGCTGCAGGGGCAGGCCGAGTCCGTGACGTACACGGCGGACGGCTCGGCGCTGATGTTCGGCTCGGAGGGCGCGCGGAGCGAGGTGGTACGGGTGGACGTCGCAGGAGCGCGCGGGAACGGCAGCGACTCCAAGTCGCCGTCGAAGGACGGCGGCGGCGCGTCGTCCGCCGACGGCGCGGGCGCGGGCGGCAGTGAGATGAAGGGCAGCACGCTGGTCGGAGCGGCGCTGCTCGCCGCCGTGGGCGCACTCGTCTTCATGAACCGGCGCCGCAAGCGCGGCTGACCGACCGCACCCGACCCCGTCGGCGTACGTCCCGGGGCCGGAGCCATCCCGTGAGGCGCCGCACGTAGGGTCGGGCGCTATGACGAACCACGGGCCCGAGGCCTTCTCCACCGAGCGGCTCGACGCAACTCCGCTGCGAGCCGCGCACGCCGAGGAGATGGTGACGGTCCTTGCCGACCCGGCCCTGCACACGTACACGGGCGGCGCCCCGGAGGACCTCGACACCCTCCGGGCCCGCTACACCCGCTGGGAATCCGGCTCCCCCGACCCTGCCGAACACTGGTGGAACTGGGTACTCCGGGTCCGCGCCGACGGCCGCCCGGCGGGCTGGGTCCAGGCCACGGTGGTGGGCCGGCGGGCCGAGATCGCCTGGGTGATCGGCACCCAGTGGCAGGGCCTGGGCTACGCGAAGGAGGCGGCGGCGGGGCTGGTGGCGCACCTGCTGGCCGGGGGCACGGTCCATACGGTCGTCGCACACATCCACCCCGACCACGCGGCGTCCGCGGCAGTGGCCACGGCGGCAGGACTCGTCCCCACCGACGAGTGGGAGGACGGGGAGCGGCGGTGGCGCCGCGCGGACGTCACTTCCGGTGCTGCCCGGCCTTGAGCAGATCCGCGACATCGAGGGTGACCTCGGCGCCGACGGAGGCGGGGCGCGTGACCTGCCGGCCGGGGGCGTGCGCCTGGGACGGTGCGCCCCCACACGTCCCGTTGGCGCTCGTCCACTCGGTCGAGTGAACGAGCGGGACATGCCCTTGTCAGTGGTCGTTGGCACGATGAACCGCATCACTGAGGGAGGGGCTGCCATGGGCACCTGGGACATCGGTCATTTCGACAGCGACACCGCAGCGGACTTCTCGGGGGATCTGGACGACGCCCCGCTGGGCGAGCGTGCCGAGCTGATCCGGGAGGCTCTGACGGTCGTCGTCGCGACTCAGGACTACCTCGACTCCGACGAGGCCGTTGTGGCCGTGGCAGCGGCCGCCCTGGTGGCCGCGCAGTGCCCGGGCGGGGAGCCCGTGACGACTGCGTACGGGCCGGACGAGCCGCTTCCGGCGCTTCCCCCGGAGCTGCGGGGCCTTGCGGTTCAGGCTCTTGACCGGGTGGTGACCGAGCCGTCCGAGCTGCTCGAGCTGTGGAGCGAGGGCGGGCACGGGGAGCCGTGGGAGGAAGGGATCGGCAGGCTCCGGACGGTCCTGGTGGAGGCGGCGGGCTGAGGAACGGCGAGGGGCCCTTGGTACGGATCCGTACCAAGGGCCCCTCGCAGACGTACAGCTGCTCGTTACAGCTTCTCGATCACGTAGTCGATGCAGGCCGTCAGGGCCAGCACGTCCGCCGGGTCGATCGCCGGGAACATCGCGACACGCAGCTGGTTGCGGCCCAGCTTGCGGTACGGCTCCGTGTCGACGATGCCGTTGGCGCGCAGCACCTTGGCGACCGCCGATGCGTCGATCTCGTCCGCGAAGTCGATGGTGCCGATGACCTGCGAGCGCTTCGCCGGGTCGGTGACGAACGGGGTCGCGTACTTCGACTCCTCGGCCCAGCCGTACAGGTTCCGCGCGGACGTGCCGGTGCGGCCGACCGAGAAGTCCAGGCCGCCCTGGGTGTTCAGCCAGGTCAGCTGCTCGTTCAGGAGGAACAGCGTGGCGAGTGCCGGGGTGTTGTACGTCTGGTTCTTCAGGGAGTTGTCGATCGCCGTCGGCAGCGAGAAGAACTCCGGGATGTGCCGGCCGGAGGCGTGGATGCGCGCGGCGCGCTCCAGGGCCGCCGGGGAGAACACGGCGATCCACAGGCCACCGTCGGCGGCGAAGGACTTCTGCGGCCCGAAGTAGTAGACGTCCGTCTCGGTGATGTCGACCGGCAGACCACCGGCGCCGGAGGTGGCGTCCACCACGACGAGGGAGCCCTCGTCGGCATCCGCGACGCGCTTGATCGGCATGGCGACACCGGTCGACGTCTCGTTGTGCGTGAACGCGTAGACGTCGACGCCCGACTCGGCCTGCGGCTCCGGGTGGGTGCCCGGGTCGGAGGCGATGACGCTCGGGTCGGCCAGCCACGGGGCGAGCTTGGCGGCCTTCGTGAACTTCGACGAGAACTCACCGAAGTTGAGGTGCTGGGACTTCGTCTCGATCAGACCGTGCGTCGCGATGTCCCAGAAGGCGGTGGAACCGCCGTTGCCCAGGATCACCTCGTAGCCCTCGGGGAGGGAGAAGAGGTCGCGCACACCCTGACGCACCGAGCCGACCAGGTTCTTGACCGGGGCCTGGCGGTGGGACGTACCGAGAAGAGACGTTCCGGTGGCGGCCAGCGCGTCGAGCGCCTCCGTCCGCACCTTGGAAGGACCGGCGCCGAAGCGTCCGTCGGAGGGCTTGATGTCAGCGGGAATCTGGATATCGGCCACGAACCGGAGCGTAGTACCTGATGGACACGGTCGAGGACCGTGTCCGTCGGATGAGACACCCGCTCCGGCCTGTGGACCACCTCGAACGGCGGATCAGCCCAGATCGACCGGCAGGTCGTACAGGTCGTTCCGGGTGACGATCGGCTTGAGGACGAGCCAGGCGGGTACGTCGCCGCCGAGGACGACTGGCGCCACGGCTCCGTGGTCGCGGCGCATCTCGCGGTACAGCCGGGTCGGTTCGGTCTGGAACCGGGGGCCCGGGGGCGGCGCGGGGCCGTGCGGGACGGGGCAGCCGGCGCGGGGCGCCGGGGGCTGAGTCACGAGCTGGGCTCCGGGGTCTTCTGCGGTGCGGGCTCCGGCGCGGTCTCCGTACGGGCGGTGGTCGGGGCGGTCACCTTGCCCTGTGCGAGCGCATGGAGGTGCTCGACCAGCGTGATCAGTACGTACTTGCTCGACGAACGGTCCCGCGCGTCGCACTCCACCAGGGGTATGTCGTCCGAGAGGTCGAGCGCCTCACGTATCTGCTGTTCGGTGTGGAGCGGGCCGCCGAAGTCGTTGCACGCCACGATGAACGGCGTGCCGTGGTGCTCCAGGCGGTCGATCGCGTACCAGGAGTCGGCGAGCCGACGGGTGTCGACGAGGACGACGGCGCCGAGCGTGCCCGAGAACAGCCGGTCCCACAGGAACCAGAAGCGTTCCTGACCGGGGGCACCGAACAGGTACAGCACCGAGCGTTCGTCGAGCGTGATCCGGCCGAAGTCGAAGGCGACGGTCGTGGACGATTTCGCGTGCACCCCGTCGAGACGGTCGACGGCCTCGCCCGCGCGGGTCATGGTCTCTTCCGTGTTCAGCGGACGGATCTCGCTGACGGAGCGGACCATGGTGGTCTTGCCGACCCCGAAGCCGCCGACGACGACGATCTTCAGTCCGTTGTCGGCCGTCGCCTGCAGGGCGGAACGGTCAGAGGTTGCGGAGTCCAACGAGCACCTGTTCCAGGATGTCGGGGTCGGGGAACCGGTCCGCGACACGGGCGGTACGGGGGTGACGGGCGCTGATCCGGCCGGTGGCCAGCAGATCGGACAGCATGATCCGGACGATGCTGACCGGCAGGCCGAGGCCCGCCGCGATCTCCACGACCGCGGTGGGGCGCTCGCACATGCGCAGGATGGTGACGTGCTCCGACTGCATGCCGGGGGACGGCTCACATTCGGAGACCACCAGCGTCACCAGATCGAACGCGTCCGAATCGGACCGGCTGCGGCCACCGGTGAGGGTGTACAGCCGGTCCGGGCCGTCGTCCCGGCCGGGTCGGGGGCGGGTCATACGTCGGCGGTCGCGTCGACGGTGGCAGCCAGGTCCGAGGGGGAGCGTGGCGGGGCACTGAGGTGCTCGCCGAGCTGCTCGACGAGCTCGCTCATGTTGTGCCCGATGAGGCCGACATCGGCGTCCTCGGAGGCGACGACCGCGAGATGGGCGCCCGCGCCCGCCTCGACGATGAACAGCACGCCGCCGTAGAACTCGGCCATCGCGGACCGTACGCCGCCGGTGCCGTCACCGAACTCGACGGACGCGCCGTGCGAGAGGCTCTGGATGCCGGCCGAGATCGCGGCCAGCTGGTCGGCCTGGTCGACGGAGAGCTCGGGGGTGCGGCACAGCTTGAGGCCGTCCCTGGAGAGGACGAGGGCATGCCGGGTACCGGGGGTGCGCTCCAGGAGCCCCTCCAGCAGCCAGTTGAGCTTCTCGTCGGTGGTCGCGGTCATCGGGTGTTGCCTTCCGGGTGCGGGGAATTGGGCCGTACAGCCTGGCGGAAGCTGCTGAAGCGCGCTGCCTGTTCCTTGGGGTCGGCGGTACGGGGCCGGGGAGTTGCGGTGGCGCCGTCGGTCCGGGCGCGGGCCTCGGCGGCGGCGAGGGTACGGCCGCGGGTGCGTTTGGGCAGTCCGCTGTCGCCGGTGGCGGGCTCGGGCTCGGTGCCGGTGTCCGTGCCGGGCTCGGCGCCGGTGTCGGTCTTCGGTGCCGAGCCCGTCGCGTCGTGGGCGGGTTCCGGCCCGGCGGCCGGTGCGAGGGTCGCCGCGGTGACCGGGTCGGGTGCCGGGACGGCCACCGAGGTCCGGGTGATGAGCTCCTGCGGGAGCATCATCAATGCCCCCGTGCCGCCCCGCGCGGACGGCCGGAACGACACCGTCAGACCGTGCTTACGGGCCAGCCGGCCGACGACGGCCAGGCCGAGCCGGGTGCCGGACAGCCCGGCCAGGTCCTGGTCGGTCGCGGACACCGCGCGCTCGGCGCGCCGCAACTGCACATCGCTCATCACCAGACCGCTGTCCTCGACAGTCAGCACGACACCGGCCGGCACCTCCTCGACGTACACATGGACTTCCGCGGTGGGCGGCGAGAAGTTGGCGGCGTTGTCGAGGAGTTCGGCGAGGGCGTGCATGACGCCCTCGGCGGCGTGACCGGCGATCGCGACATCACTGGTCGAGTGGAGACGTACCCGCTGGTAGTCGCCGATCCGGCCCATCGCACCGCGCAGGATCGACTCCATCACGATCGGCTTCGCCCAGCGGCGCCCGGAGCGGGCACCGGTCAGCACGGCGATGGAGTCGGCCACCCGGCCGACCTGGGCGGTGCGGTGGTCCAGATGCAGCAGATCGCCGAGGATGTCCTCCGCGGAGTGCCGGTGCTCCATCTCGCGCAGGTCGGCGAGCATGCTCGTGGCCAGGGCCTGCATCCGGCCCGCGGCATTGGCACATGCGGCGACCGCGGCGGAGCGCTCGGTGGCGCTGCGGGCCGCGCGGGCGGTGAGCTGTTCCACCTCGGCGCCCAGTCGGGCGGCCTCGGCGGCCGCCTGCTCGGAGACCCGGGCGGTCTCGGCCGAGGCGGCGGCCTTGATCCTGGCCGTCTCCGCGGTGAACCGCTCGGCCTCCGCCGCGTGACGCGCGCGCAGCAGGCGCATGGTGGCCCGGGCGTGCACGGCGGCGGCCACGGCGACCGACAGCAGCACGGCGGCGGCGCCCGCCCCCCAGGCCAGCGGGGTCCTTACCGAGGCGGGGGCGGCGACGACCGCCCACAGGCAGCAGGAGCCGGTGACGGCCGTCGAGACCAGCAGGGCCAGTGCGGTCGGCCGGGATGAGGGACGCAAGCGGAGTCCTTGGGGGCGGACGGTGACGGACAGGGCGGATCCGGACAGTTCGGCACGGGAGAGGGTGGAGGCGATAACTGGATCTGATAATTCCTAATCAAGTCGAGGTCACTATATGAGAATTGACGATCTGTTTGTGAAGCGCTTGCGGATTTCTTTGTTACGTATGTGACTACGGGACCGACGTATTCCGACGTATTCCGACGTACTGACGTATTCAGGGGAAACGCGAGGGGCGGCAGCTCCAGTGGCCCGGTCGGCGGGACGATCGACGGCATCCTGGGCGCATGACCGACGAGCAGATGCGGACCTCACTTGTGCGGGCCCTCTCCAGCGCTGTGCGCGGAGAGGTGGAGTTCGACGCCACCGCACGGGCGCTGATGACGATGGACGCCTCCAACTACCGTCGCGTACCGCTCGGCGTCGTCGCCCCGCGCGACGCCGACGACATCGCCGCCGCGCTCGCCGTCTGCCGCGCGCACGAGGTGCCCGTGGTCCCGCGCGGCGGCGGTACCTCCATCGCCGGGCAGGCCACCGGCACCGGTGTGGTCCTCGACCTCACCCGCCACCTGCGGTCGATCGTGGAGCTGGACGCCGGGGCCCGCACGGCCGTCGTCCAGCCGGGCGTGATCCTGGACGACCTGCGCCGCGCCGCCGCACCGCACGGCCTCACGTTCGGCCCGGACCCGTCCACACACAGCCGCTGCACACTCGGCGGGATGATCGGCAACAACTCCTGCGGCTCGCACTCGGTGGCCTGGGGCACCACCGCCGACAACGTCGAAGCGCTGACCGTCGCCCGCTACGGCGGCGACACGCTGCGGCTGGGCCGCGGCCGGTGGGACGGCGCGCCCGCCGGCCTGCGCGAACTGGCCGGCAGCCACCTCGCCCTGCTGCGCACCGGCTTCCCCGAACTCCCGCGCCGCATCTCCGGGTACGCCCTCGACGCCCTGCTGCCGGAGCGCGGACCGGACCTCGCCCGCGCCTTCTGCGGCAGCGAGGGGACGCTCGGCGTGGTGACGGAGGCGACCGTACGGCTGGTCGAGGCACCCGAGGCCCGCGCCCTCGCCGTACTCGGGTACGCCGACGAGTCCGCGGCCGCCGAAGCCGCCCCCGGCCTCCTCCCGTACTGCCCCCTGACGGTCGAGGGCATGGCCGCCGATCTCGTACGCGAACCGGCCGGTCTGCCGCGCGGCGGAGCCTGGCTCTTCGTCGAGACGGGCGGCGCCACCCCGGCCGAGGCACGGGCACGCGCCGGACAGATCCTGCGGGCGGCCGACGCGTTGGACGCGGCCGTCGTCACGGACCCGGCCGGGCAGCGGGCCCTGTGGCGCATCCGGGAGGACGCATCCGGCACGGCGACCCGGATGCCCGACGGCAGTGAGGCCTGGCCCGGCTGGGAGGACTGCGCCGTACCGCCCGCCCGCCTCGGCCCCTATCTGCGCGAATTCCGCGCCCTGCTCACGGCACACGGGCTGCGCGGCACACCGTACGGACACTTCGGCGACGGCTGCATCCATGTGCGGATCGACTTCGACCTGCTGAGCGGTGACGGCGTGGCCCGGTTCCGCCGCTTCTCCGAGGAGCTGGCCACGCTCGTCGTCGCGCACGGCGGCTCGCTGAGCGGGGAACACGGCGACGGGCAGGCCCGGGCCGAGCTGCTTCCCCGCATGTACGGGGACGAACTCGTCGCTCTCTTCGGGAGGTTCAAGGACCTCTGGGACCCGGACGGCGGCATGAACCCCGGTGTGCTCGCCCGCCCGGCCCGCCTCGACGAGAATCTCCGCTTCGACGTCCTGCCGACGCACCCGGTGGACGTCACCTTCGGCTACCCGCACGACGGCGGCGACTTCTCGGCGGCCGTACGACGGTGTGTCGGCGTCGCGAAGTGCCGTACGGCGCAGGCGCCGGGCGCGGGCGTGATGTGCCCGTCGTTCCGGGCGACCGGCGAGGAGGCGCACTCCACCCGCGGCCGGGCCCGGCTGCTGCACGAGATGCTCGCGGGTGAGGTGATCACGGACGGCTGGCGGTCGAAGGAGGTCCGGGACGCGCTCGACCTGTGCCTGTCCTGCAAAGGATGCCGCAGCGACTGCCCGGTGGGCGTGGACATGGCCACGTACAAGGCGGAGTTCCTGCACCACCACTACCGGGGGCGGCTGCGCCCCGCCGCCCACTACGTGATGGGCCGGCTGCCGGGGTGGCTGCGGCTCGCGGCCCCGTTCGCGCCCGTGCTGAACGTACTGGCCCGGATCCGCCCGCTCGCCGCACTGGTGAAACGGCTCGCGGGCATCGCTGCGGAGCGGACGATTCCGGTGCTGGCGGGGGAGACGTTCACGCGGTGGGCGGTCAAGCGCAGGGGCCGGGGGACGGTGCTCCTTTCGAGCGACCAGGTGGTGACGGTCTGGCCGGACACCTTCACCAACCATCTCTCCCCGGAGGTCGGCAGGGCGGCTGTCCGGGTCCTGGAGGCGGCGGGCCGGACAGCCCTGTATCCGGGACGGGGAGTGTGCTGCGGCCTCACCTACGTATCGACGGGCCAGCTGGACAAGGCCCGCAGGGTCATGCGCCGCACGCTGGACCGGATGGGGCCCTCCCTCGGCGACCCGCTCGTCGTCCTCGAACCGAGCTGCGCCGCCACCCTCCGTACGGACTTCCCTGAGCTCCTCCCCGACGACCCCCGCGCCGCCGAACTCGCTGCCTCCGTACGCACTTTGGCGCAGTACCTGGAGGAGTACGCCCCCGACTGGCAACCGCCGCGCCTGGACCGCCCGGTCGTCGGCCAGACCCACTGCCACCAGCACGCGGTCCTCGGCGACGCGGCGGAACGACGGCTGCGCGAACGCGCCGGACTGGAAGGGGAACTGACCGGTGGCTGCTGCGGACTGGCGGGAAACTTCGGTTTCGAACGGGGCCACTGGGGGGTGTCGGTGGCATGCGCGGAGGAGCAGCTCCTGCCGTCGGTACGGAGCGCGGAGCCCGGCACGGACATCCTGGCGGACGGCTTCTCCTGCCGGACCCAACTGGCACAGCTGGCAGGCGTGCGGTCGAGACACCTGGCGGAGCTGCTGGCAGAGGGCCTGAACGGTACCGACACCCACCCGATCTGACCCAAGCCCCTGCGGCAACACCCAAGCCCCTGCGGCGATTGAGCGGCGGGGCTCCGGGGCGGAGCCCCGGGTTCGGGAAGGGGCGGGGTGGGGAACAGGCACTCCCCGCCCCGCGTGCCATCAGTCCGTGGCGGCCGCCCGCACCACCGCAGCCACCAACCGCTCGTTCTCCGGCGCCGCCCCGCCAGGAAACGCATACCGCCGCCGTGTGTACCCGTACGCCACCCCACTGGCCGGATCGGCAAACGCCTGCGCCCCCGCCGCACCGCAGTGCCCGAACGCCCCCTCGCCCAGCGACGGATACCGCACGGCCGGCCGCTCGAAGCCGAGCCCGAAGTGGTCCTCCTCGCCGGTCACCAGATCGGTGCCCACCGCGCGCAGCCGGGCTACCTCGGCGAGCGTCTCCGCCTTGAGCAGCGGGGCCCGGCCGTCCACCGCCGAGATGGCGGCCGCGTACATCCCGGCCAGCCCGCGCGCCGAGCCCACACCACCCACCGAGGCCGGGCCGAGCGCCCGCACGGACGGCTTGTTGATCCACGCGATCAGGTCGGTCGGGTAGTTGAAGGCGATGGCCCTGAGACTCTTCGGATCGATCGGGTCGAGCGCGAGCCCGGCCGCCTGCTCCGGGGTGGGCGCCATCGGCCGGATGGCGACAGGTGTCGGCCGGCCTGTGTCCGGCTTTCACAGCACCCCAACTTCCCTGCTGTGCGGGGAAGTCCCCTCACCCGGTGATGTCTTCTCCAATGATTTCGCGGGCCATTGCGGCGAGCTTCGGCAGCGCCGGATGGCCGGGTGCGTCGCGGCGGGCGAGCAGCAGCGGCACGGTCGGGGCATCGACGAGCGGGCGGTACGCGACCCCGGCGTGCGGATGCATGTCGGCGGTGGAGGCGACCGACACCCCGGAGCCGCGCCCGGCCGCGATGGCGGTCAGCCAGTCGTCGGTGTTGGCGACGGTGAGGGTGGCGGCGGGCCGGGCGTGCGGCGGCCACAGATCGACGGTGGTGGTGCCGGAGACGGTGTTGAGGACGACCGTGCCGTCCGCGAGATCGGCGAGACGGAGCATGGTGTGTGCGGCGAGCGGCCCGTCCGCGGTCACCGCCGCCACCCGGTCCTCGCTGAACAGCACCTCGGTGACGAGCCCCGGCGCGTCGACGGGCCCGCGCAGCAGCGCCGCGTCGACCTCGCCGCGGGTGAGCCCGGCCGTGCGGTCGTCGATCCGCAGCAGCTCGAGAGGGGTCTCCGGGTACCGCTCCTGCCAGCTGCGGAGCAGCGGTGTGGTGTACGGGCCGAACGCGGACCAGGCGTGTCCGAGCCGCAGCGGCCAGTGGCGCAATCCACCGGAGTCGACCGCCTCGTCGAAAGCGGCGACCGCGGCGGCCGCCTTGTCGCGGAAGACGACGCCCTCGGGGGTGAGGGCGAGGTGATGGGTGGAGCGGTCCACGAGCCGGACGCCGAGATGCTGCTCAAGGGCGGCGAGGGTGCGGGAGACGGCGGGCTGGGTGAGCCGGAGCGCGGCTGCGGCGCGTGTGACGTTGCCCGCGTCGGCGACGGCGAGGAAGGCCCGCAAGTGGCGCAGCTCGACGCTGCGGCCCTGTCCTGTGCTCATGCGGCGGAAGCATAACGGGAGCGCATTCGGCATTTCACGCGCCGCGCGGAGGTCTCTACCGTAAAGAAACGGCCCGAGCCGCAAGAGTGCAGTATCTTCAATCGTGCAGTGCAATGAAGTGAACCCGACCCTGCTCAGCCCATCGAGGACGAAGGCCGCCACGTGAACGACCAGCGCAGTGCCGCACAGCCGGCCGCAGCAGCCGTCGCCGTACCGGAGGCGGTGTCCGCCCTCGACGGGGGCCCCGTGCGTCCGGGCGGCCGCAGGGCGGCGCTCGCTCCGGTGGCCCTGGTGGTCGCGGGCGGCCTCTCCGTGCAGTTCGGCTCGGCGGTCGCAGCCCTGCTGATGCCCCGGGCCGGTGCGCTCGGGGTGGTCACGCTCCGGCTGGTGGTCGCCGCGGTCGTCCTGCTGGTCGTCTGCCGCCCGAAGCTGCGCGGCCACTCGCGGGCCGACTGGGGCACGGTGGTCGCGTTCGGCATCGCCATGGGCGCCATGAACATGCTCTTCTACCAGGCTCTCGACCGCATTCCGCTGGGCGCGGCCGTCACCCTGGAGGTGCTCGGCCCGCTGGCGCTCTCGGTGATCGCCTCCCGCCGCCTGATCAACTTCGTCTGGGCGGGGCTCGCGCTGGGCGGGGTGTTCCTGCTGGGGGGCGGCGGCTTCGACCGGCTGGACCCGCTCGGTGCGGCGTTCGCGCTGGGCGCGGGGGCGATGTGGGCGACGTACATCGTCTTCAGCGCCCGCACCGGCCGCCGCTTCCCGCAGGCCGACGGTCTGGCCCTGGCGATGGTGGTCGCCGCGGTGCTGTCACTGCCGCTGGGCATCCTGGAATCGGGCGCGAAGCTGGCGGTCCCGTCGACACTGGCGATGGGTGCGGCGGTGGCGCTGATGAGTTCGGTGCTCCCGTACACCCTGGAACTGATGGCGCTGCGCCGGCTGCCCGCGCACACATTCGCCGTACTGATGAGCCTGGAACCGGCCATCGCGGCGACGGCCGGCTTCCTCATCCTCGACCAGGCCCTGACGGCCACCGACGCGCTGGCGATCGCGCTGGTCATCGGGGCGAGCATGGGTGCGGTTCGCAGCCAGGTGGGCGCCGGCCGCCGCGCGAAGGCGAATTCCTGAGGGCTGTCCCGTAATCCCTGGAGTAACGGCGCGTGGCTTCGGATGCGGTGCATCGCAAGGCGGAGGGGCGTCATCGTACGGGGCGTATTCGGACGTTCCGACAACGCGGCGAGGTGCCGTGGCTGTCGTCGCGCGCCCGCCAGGGATTGCGGGACAGCCCTTCTGGCTAGAAGGGTGGCCAGGCTTCCAGGGCGGCGTCGGCCATGCTCTGGAGTTCGTCGCGACCGATACCGCTTGCGGCCTGCACGGCGATGCCGAAGGCCAGGGTGCTGACGTACCGGCCCAGTAGTCCCGCGTCGGTCGTGGGGGGCAGGTCGCCCTCGTCGACGGCTTGCTGGAACCGCTCACGGAGGCGGTTGCAGCCGTCGTTGCGCCAGGCGGCGAGGAGGTCGCGGACGCTGCTGCTGGAGGCGCCGGTGACCAGGGCGCCCTGGACGCCCAGGCACCCGTGGGGTTGGGCCGGCCGCGTGGTGGTGCGCACGGTGCCGGTCAGGACGGTGGTCGCGACGCCGAGTGCGGTCGGCTCTTCCAGTGCCCGGGTCAGGTAGGCGCTCGGGCCTTCGTCGTAGCGCTCCAGGGCCTTGCGGAACAGTTCCTCCTTGTTGCCGAAGGCCGCGTACATGCTGGTGGTGGAGATGCCCATCGCCTTGGTCAGGCCGGTCAGACTGGCGCCCTCGTAGCCGTGCTCCCAGAAGAAGAGCATGGCTCGTTCGAGCGCTGCCTCGGTGTCGAATGCTCGGGGCCGGCCGATCGGACCGCTCTGTTTGGTCGCCACCCTGCGCACTCTACCTCTTCCGGAGCGATCGATGCAGAACTTTTCGCATCGATCGCTCCGGAAGTGCTACGGTCTGGGTTCCGCATCGATCGATGCGGAATTTTTAGGAGGTCATTCTCATGCGCGGCAGCCTCGGCCGATACCGGGCCGGGCGGCGACACGTCGTCTCACCGGGACTTTTGAGGTAAGGATCCATGACCGTAATCGGCATCATCGGCGCGGGTGAGGTCGGCAGCACGCTCGCGCGTGCGGCGATCGAGCAGGGCTACGACATCGTCATCGCGAATTCCCGCGGCCCGCAGACCCTGACCCGGCTCATCGCCGGGCTCGGACCCTCGGCGCGCGCCGCGACCGCCGCCGACGCCGCCGCGGCGGCTGATTTCGCCATCGTGGCGGTCCCGCTCAAGCTGGTCAACAACATGCCCGTGGAACAGCTCGCGGGCAAGATCGTGCTCGACACGAACAACTACATGCCCTGGCGCGACGGCCACTACCCCGTCGTCGACTCGGGCGAGAAGACCGTGCACGAGCTGCGTCAGGAGCAGCTTCCCGCCTCGAAGGTGGCGAAGGCCTTCACGCACATCCAGGCTCCACGGTTCTTCGCCTCGGGCAGCCCGGCGGGCACGCCCGGCCGCCACGCGCTGTCGGTCTCGAGCGACTTTCCCGAGGCCGTGGAGCTGGTGACACGCCTGTATGACGAGTTCGGTTTCGACACCGTCGACAACAGCCCGCTGAGCGAGTCCTGGCGCAGCGGCCCCGGCCGGCCCGCGTGGAACGCGCACCTGCACCAGACACGTGAGGAACTGGCCGCCCATCTAGCCCAGGCGCGTCCGATCGTCATCGCCTGACCCGCCCGTGCTGTCCGTCCCGACGGCACCGGGCATCACCCCAACACCCCCTTCTGTGCCTATCCGGCACGGGAGCACTGCTGTCCATATTCTGTAGTGATCGATGCATAAATCGAGAGGAAATGTTCACCGTGGGACTGCTTGAAGGAAAGACCGCCCTCGTCACCGGCGGCGGCACCGGAATCGGCCTGGCCGGCGCGGAGCGGATGGCCACCGAAGGTGCTCACGTGTTCATCACCGGCCGGCGCAAGACCGAACTCGACGCGGCCGTCGAAGCGATCGGGGCGGCGGCGGCCACCGCGGTGGTGGGTGACATCTCGAACCTGGACGACCTGGACCGGCTGTACGAGGCGATCCGTAGCCGGGGCAAGGGACTTGACGTGCTGTTCGCGAATGCTTCCATCGCCGAGTTCGTGCCGCTGGAGGACATCACCGAAGAGCACTTCGACATCCACTTCGGCGTCAACGTCCGCGGCACGCTGTTCACCGTCCAGAAGGCCCTGCCGGTACTCAACGACGGCGCCTCGGTCATCCTGAACGGCTCCACCAGCGCGGACTCCGGCGCGCCGGCGTTCGGCGTGTACGCGGCGTCCAAGGCGGCCACCCGATCGTTCGCCCGGACCTGGGCCAACGAACTCAAGGGACGTGGCATCCGAGTCAACGCCATCGCCCCCGGCCCGACCGAAACCCCTGGGCTGTCAGGGCTTCAGGCCGACGCGGAGCAGGCAGCGGAGTTCAAGCAGTATCTGGCCAGTCAGGTGCCGCTGGGGAGGCTGGCCCGCCCGGAGGAGATCGCCGCCGCCGTGCTCTTCCTTGCCTCCGGCCAGAGCAGCTTCATAACCGGTTCGAGCCTGTACGTCGACGGCGGCCTGAACCAGATCTGAGGTCGACGGACGCACATCCGGCGAGCAGGAGACGTACTCAGGCCTGTCATCGGCGCAGGTGAGGCCGGGGGAAGAGCGCGCGTGCCGGGCTCGCCCTCATGTGGGTGACGGCTGGTTCAGGTCGTCCGGGACCGTGCTCCGGGCGCGAAAGGGTCCGCAGGAGTGAGCATCCCCTGCGGGCCATAGCCGAACGACACCGGCGCGAGGGCTTGGCCGCAGAGCCGGGAACGGCGTGGCCAACCATGCGTCACCGTCAGGCGCCCCGCCTCTTTCCGCACGTCAGAGCCATGTGACCGTACCGATGCACGGACGTGATGTCCTCCTGGCAGGGTGATCCGGTGGACACGTCTGAGGGAGCCAAGTGCTGTCGCACGGTGGGACGACAGGGAGCTGCCGCCCCAATTGCGCTGTTCCGTGCGGCCGTCGGGCCGATCATTCTCCTGGCCGCGTTGCCGGCGGGCCTCGTCGGCTGCGCACCGTCTTCCGGGCCCGAGCTTGTCGCGCCATCGGTCCTTTACGTCCCGCACGACCCCCACAGCACCGCCGAGACCCCCGAGCTGCACGTCGAGGCGGCCGATGCCACGGTCACCTTCGACGCCGGCGACCTGAAGGGCATCGCGGTCATCAAACAGACGATGGACACCTGTCCCATCCATCTGCCGGTCTTCCACTGCGAGGGGCAGAACGGGACCCCCGCCGGAGGAGGGTCCTTCCGCGTGAGTCCCGCGAAGGGCACCAAGGCGGGTGACTCGGCGGTGCTGCGCTATCGGGTGACCTCGCCCGGCCGGCCCACCGTCACGGGAAGCACCCGCATCATGATCGGCATGCCGAAGCTGGAGGTCGACGCACATCCCGATCGCCTCGACGTCGACCCGGGCGGCAGCCTCGCCGTCGCACTGACCATCCGCAACACCGGCGACGTGCCCGCCCGCGGAGTCTCGCTCTTCATGAACACGCGAGACGGCCTAGCGTCGACCGCCAAGCACAGCAACTGCCGTTACAAGGGCGGCACATCGACGTGGTGTCGCCTGCCGTCCGCCGATGTCGTCATCCCCCCGGGCGCGTCCTACCGCCTCGGCGCGCGAGAAGTCCTCAGGGCCGACCGTGACGCCACGCACCCGACCGTCGTGTTCGAGGCCGCCGCCCTCGGGACCGACTACGTACCCCCGGACCCGCTGGCGTCGCAGTACAGACCCGGCGAAGGATCCGTGCTCCGCCTGGTGCCCGTCGACGCCCGGGGTGCGGGTACCGGTACGGGTACGGCGCACGAAAGCTCGTCGGAACTGAAGGTGTCGGTGCGCAACGAGGCCGACCTGGTCGCCGTCGCCGACACCGCCAAGGGCCCGATCGGCAGCCGCGCCACCGTGCAGGTCGGCGTGCGCAACGACGGCCCCGGTGCGCTGCCCGCCACGGTGCGGGTGGAGTTCACGGTGCCGCCGGGCACCACCGTCGTGTCCTCCCCCTACGATCCCGAAGCCGATGAGGAATTGGTCGACCAGGACTGCCGCGCCCTCGCCCCGGACGGCACGCCATGGACCATCCCGTCCGCGAGACAGCCGAGCGCACGTCGGTACGTGTGTACGGCGCGGGCCGGAGCGGTGGGAACCACGACAACCTTCCCCTTCACCCTCCGCATCGACAAGAACGTCGCCCACCACGCCGGGCGAGTCACCGTCTCCGACGGCGACGCCGGGCGTACCAGCCATGACACCACAGCCGCCAACGACACCGCCAAGGTGGCCGTGCAAGTCTGGCCGGGTCCCTCCTGGGCCACTCCCGGCCACTACCTGGCAGCGGCGATAACCCTCGCCGTACTCGCCCTCGCCGCGGCCCTGGCCGCGTGGCGCCGGATGCGGTCCCACTGACACGACAGCCGCAGTTGGCGATCTGTGGCGCGTCGTTGCTGGTCTGCGGGGTGGGGGTGCGGCGGGTACGTACGTGCGCGCGGCCGCCTCGGCGGTGGGCCAATTCGCAGGTGCACGGCCCAGTCGGTGGGCGGACAGCAAAGTCCTGCTGCGGAGTCAGGGGGCTGCCGTCACCATCCGCAGGCCGCGTCCAGGTCCCAGACCGAATCCGCCAGTTCCGCCGGAGGCGCCGGCCAGCCGGAGGCGTGCCAGTGGGCGATCCGCCAGGACAGGCGGCGGGGCCAGACCGGGGTGGTGGGCAGGTCGGAGACCGGTACCCAGGCCGGGACGCCACCGTAGTTGTCCAGGGTCTCCGGTTCGCCCACCTCGCCCTCTGCCTCCATCGTGAAGTAGTGGCCCCGGGTGCCGCCCCGCCAGATCCGGGCCACCTCGCGTACGACCGTTCCGTGCAGGCCGGTCTCCTCCCGGAGTTCGCGGACCGCCGCCACCTCCGGTGTCTCGCCGGCTTCGACGCCGCCGCCCGGGATCTCGTAGTGGCAGCCGTCGTCCCCGGGGAAGTGGATCAGCAGCATCCGCCGGTCGCGGATGACGATCGCGCCGCCGCGGACCCGGGTCGGTTCGGCTGTCGTCGGGTCGTCCAGGGCGGCCGTGTCCTGCGGGGGAGCCCCCTGCGACCAGGCGCGCAGGACGCTCTCCGCCGTGCCGACCGGGCGGATCCGGGCGTGCAGCGCCTCGGCCAGGGAGAGCGCGGCCGATGTGCCCCCGGCGGTCCGGCCGTCGGCGCGGAAGGAACCCGGGGCGGAGCCCGGGGCGCCGCCCGGAAAGGAGTAGTAGATACCGGTCTCGTCCCGATACTGCTCCAGGACAAGCCTGTTGTCGTCGAAACGCACACCCGCGGTGCGAGGTTCGTCAGTCATCGGCGGAGGCTAGCAGCCGGGTCCCGGCCCGGCCGTGGAGCCGGATGCATCAAATCATGCAAGCATGCTTGCTTGTTTCCTGGTCCGCTGACATGCTCCTGGGCACACCGCCACGCCCCGAGGGGAGCGCACCGTGTCCGATGCCGCAGCCGTGCTCGACGATCTGCGCGGCGAGAGCGACGAACTCGACCTGCTGGTGGGGGAGTTGGGCGCCAAGCAGTGGGCCGGACCGACCCCCGCCGAGCGCTGGACCGTCGCCCACCAGATCGCCCATCTGACCTGGACCGACGAGGTCGCCCTGCTCGCCGTCACCGACCCGGACGCCTTCGCGGCGGAGGTCGCCAAGGCACAGGCGGCACCCGGCAGCTTCGTCGACCGGGCCGCCGAGGTGCTCGTGGCCGAGGCGCCGGCGGCGCTGCTCGCACGCTGGCGCGACGGGCGCGACCGGCTCCAACGAGCCCTGCGCGCCGCCCCGCCCGGCACCCGCATCCCCTGGTACGGGCCGCCCATGAGCGTCGCGTCCATGGCGACCGCGCGGCTGATGGAGACCTGGGCGCACGGGCAGGACATCGCCGACGCCCTCGGCGCCGTACGCGTCCCGACCACCCGGCTGCGCCACATCGCCCGGATCGGGGTGCGGGCCCGTGACTACGCGTTCCTCGTACGGGGGATCAAGGCGCCCGATGAGGAGTTCCGCGTGGAACTCGAAGCCCCCGACGGTGAGGCGATCGCATTCGGGCCCGAGGACGCCGGACAGCGTGTCACCGGGCCGCTGCACGACTTCTGCCTCCTCGTCACCCAGCGCGCCCACCGCGACGATCTCGCCGTCCGTGCCGTCGGGGCCGACGCCGACCGGTGGCTGGACATTGCCCAGGCCTTCGCCGGCCCACCCGGCCCCGGGCGCGCCCCCGGGGGCCGCGCACCCGGCGGCGGTGCACGGGGCGGCACCCGATGACCGCCGCACCGCTGCGGATCGGGAACGCCTCAGGGTTCTACGGCGACCGCTTCGACGCCGTACGCGAGATGCTCACCGACGGCCCCCTCGACGTCCTCACCGGCGACTACCTCGCCGAGCTGACCATGCTCATCCTCGGGCGCAGCCGGCTCAAGGACCCCGCCCGCGGCTACGCCACCACCTTCCTGCAGCAGCTCGAAGAAGGCCTCGGGCTCGCCCACGAGCGCGGTGTGAAGATCGTTGCCAACGCCGGGGGGCTCAACCCGGCCGCGCTAGCCGGGGCCGTCGCCGAGCTGGCGCGCAAGGTGGGCGTGCCGGTCCGGGTCGCGCATGTCGAGGGCGACAGCCTGCCCGTGCCCGACGGGTTCCTCACCGCCAACGCCTACCTCGGCGGCCACGGCATCGCTGCCTGCCTGCGCGCCGGGGCCGATGTCGTCGTCACCGGCCGGGTCACCGACGCCGCCCTCGTCACCGGCCCCGCCGCCGCCCACTTCGGCTGGGGGCCGGACGACCACGACGCCCTCGCCGGGGCCGTCGTCGCCGGGCACGTCCTGGAGTGCGGCACCCAGGCCACCGGCGGGAACTACTCCTTCTTCCGCGGCCACGACATCCGCCGGCCCGGTTTTCCGCTCGCCGAGATCCACGCCGACGGGTCGTCCGTCATCACCAAGCACGACGGCACGGGCGGCTTCGTCGACGTCGGGACCGTCACCGCCCAGCTCCTCTACGAGACCGCGGGCGCCCGGTACGCCGGGCCGGACGTGACCGCCCGGCTCGACACCGTGAGCCTGACCCAGGACGGGCCGGACCGGGTCCGGATCTCCGGGGTGCGCGGCGAGGCCCCGCCGCCCACCCTCAAGGTGGGGCTCACCCGGCTCGGAGGCTGGCGCAACGAGGTCGTCTTCGTGCTCACCGGGCTCGACATCGAGGCCAAGGCGCAGCTGGTGCAGGACCAGTTCGCGCAGGCGCTCACCCGGTCCCGTACCGGGCCGCCCGACGAGGTGCGGTGGGAGCTGGCCCGTACCGACAGGGCCGACGCCGACACCGAGGAGACCGCCGGTGCCCTGCTCCGGCTCGTCGTCCGCGACCAGGACCCGGAGGCCGTCGGAAGGTCGGTCTCCGGGGCCGCGATCGAGCTGGCCCTGGGCAGCTACCCGGGCTTCCATGTCACCGCCCCGCCCGGCAAGGGCGCGCCCTACGGAGTGTTCGAGGCGGGGTACGTACCGGCGGAAGACGTCGAGCACATCGCCGTGGGGCCGGACGGGCGACGGGAGCGGGTGGCACCACCCGTACGGACAAAGGCGCTCGAGGAAGTGGATGAGCCCGCTCTCCCCGAACCCCTGCCCGCCGGGCTGACGCAGCTCACCCCCCTCGGCCGTATCGCCGGGGCGCGGAGCGGCGACAAGGGCGGTGACGCCAATATCGGCATCTGGGTTCGCACCGACGACGCCTGGCGCTGGCTGGCGCACGAACTGACCGTCGAACGCTTCCAGGAACTGCTGCCCGAAACTGCCGAGTTGACCGTCGTCCGGCACGTCCTGCCGAACCTCCGCGCGCTGAACTTCGTCGTCCACGGCCTGCTCGGCGAAGGCGTCGCCGCACAGGCCCGCTTCGATCCGCAGGCCAAGGCGGTGGGGGAGTGGCTGCGGTCCCGACACCTCCCCATCCCCGTGACCCTGCTCGAGACCACCGACGCACCGGAGGCGCACGCATGACCGTCCTGGCCACCGGGCTCGACACCACGAGTCCCGAATACGCCGCGAACCGCGCCACCATGCTCGACCGGATCGACGAGCTCGACACCGAGCACGGCAAGGCCCTCGCGGGCGGCGGCGAGAAGTACGTCGAGCGGCACCGGGGGCGCGGCAAACTCCTCGCCCGGGAGCGGATCGAGCTGCTGATCGATGCCGACACACCGTTCCTGGAGCTGTCGCCGCTCGCCGCCTGGGGCAGCGAGTACGCCGTGGGCGCCTCGCTCGTCACGGGCATCGGGGTCATCGAGGGCGTGGAGTGCCTGATCACCGCCAATGACCCGACCGTACGTGGCGGCGCCTCCAACCCCTGGACCCTGAAGAAGGCCCTGCGCGCCAACGAGATCGCCTTCGCCAACCGGCTGCCCTGCATCAGCCTCGTCGAGTCCGGCGGGGCCGATCTGCCGTCCCAGAAGGAGATCTTCATCCCCGGCGGCGCACTGTTCCGGGACCTCACGCGGCTCTCCGCCGCCGGTATCCCCACCGTCGCGGTCGTCTTCGGGAACTCCACGGCCGGCGGGGCGTACGTCCCCGGTATGTCCGACCACACCGTCATGATCAAGGAGCAGTCGAAGGTCTTCCTCGGCGGACCGCCGCTGGTGAAGATGGCGACCGGCGAGGAGAGCGACGACGAGTCCCTCGGCGGCGCCGACATGCACGCCCGCACCTCCGGACTCGCCGACCACTTCGCCGTCGACGAGCACGACGCGCTGCGCCAGGCGCGGCGGATCGTCGCCCGGCTCAACTGGCGCAAGGCGCAGGCCGATCCGGGACCCGCCGAGCGACCGAAGTACGACGAGGACGAACTGCTCGGGATCGTGCCGGGGGACCTCAAGATCCCGTTCGATCCGCGCGAGGTGATCGCCCGGCTCGTCGACGGCTCCGACTTCGACGCGTTCAAACCGCTGTACGGGACGAGCCTGGTCACCGGATGGGCGCGGCTGCACGGCTACCCCGTCGGCATCCTCGCCAACGCGCAGGGGGTGCTGTTCAGCGAGGAGTCGCAGAAGGCCGCCCAGTTCATCCAGCTCGCCAACCAGCGCGACATCCCCCTCCTCTTCCTGCACAACACCACCGGCTACATGGTCGGCAAGGAGTACGAGCAGGGCGGCATCATCAAACACGGCGCGATGATGATCAACGCAGTGTCCAACTCCAGGGTCCCGCACCTGTCCGTGCTGATGGGTGCCTCCTACGGAGCCGGGCACTACGGCATGTGCGGGCGCGCCTACGACCCCCGCTTCCTCTTCGCCTGGCCGAGCAGCAAGTCCGCCGTGATGGGCCCGCAGCAGCTCGCGGGTGTGCTGTCCATCGTCGCCCGGGCCTCCGCCGCCGCGAAGGGACGGCCCTACGACGACGAGGCCGACGCCGGGCTGCGCGCCATGGTGGAGCAGCAGATCGAGTCCGAGTCGCTGCCGATGTTCCTCTCCGGGCGGCTGTACGACGACGGGGTCATCGACCCGCGCGACACCAGGACCGTCCTCGGGATCTGCCTGTCCGCGATCCACACCGCCCCGGTCGAAGGCGCCCGCGGCGGCTTCGGCATCTTCCGGATGTGAGGCCGACCATGATCAGCACCCTGCTCGTCGCCAATCGGGGCGAGATCGCCTGCCGGATCTTCCGCACCTGCCGTGCCCTGGGCATCGCCACCGTCGCCGTGTACTCGGACGCGGACGCCGACGCACTGCACGTCAGGGAGGCCGACACCGCCGTACGGCTGCCGGGGGCCGCGCCCGCCGACACCTATCTGCGCGGGGATCTCGTCGTACGTGCCGCGCGCACGGCGGGCGCCGACGCCGTGCACCCCGGCTACGGCTTCCTCTCCGAGAACGCCGGCTTCGCCCGGGCCGTGCAGGACGCCGGGCTCGTCTGGGTCGGCCCACCGGTCAAGGCCATCGAGATGATGGCGTCCAAGACCCGGGCCAAAGAGCTGATGGCCGCCGCCGGGGTGCCGCTGCTCGCACCCGTCGACCCGGCGCAGGCGACCGCAGGTGACCTGCCGCTGCTGCTGAAGGCCGCGGCGGGCGGCGGCGGGCGCGGCATGCGGGTCGTACGTGAACTGGGCGCACTGCCGGGCGAGATGGCGGCCGCCACGGCCGAGGCTGCGAGCGCCTTCGGCGACGGCGAAGTCTTCGCCGAGTCCTACGTCGAACGCGGCCGGCATGTCGAGGTCCAGATCATGGCCGACGCACACGGCACCGTATGGGCCCTCGGCACCCGCGACTGCTCGCTCCAGCGCCGCCACCAGAAGGTCATCGAGGAAGCCCCCGCACCCGGCCTCGACGACGCGCTGCGCACCCGGCTGCACGACGCGGCGACCGCAGCGGCGCGCGCCGTCGGCTACCGGGGCGCGGGCACCGTCGAGTTCCTCGTCGCCGCCGACGGACGCCCGTACTTCCTGGAAATGAACACCCGGCTCCAGGTCGAACACCCCGTCACCGAAGCCGTCTTCGGGCTCGACCTCGTCGCCCTTCAGCTGTCCGTCGCCGAAGGCGAACCCCTCCCCACCACGCCCCCGACCCCGCACGGGCACGCCGTCGAGGCCCGGCTCTACGCGGAGGACCCGGCCCGCGACTGGCAGCCACAGACCGGAGCACTGCTCACGCTGGACGTACCGGACGAACCCGGTCTGCGCCTCGACACCGGATACACCGGCGGCGACACCATCGGCATCCACTACGACCCGATGCTCGCCAAGGTCATCGCCCACGCCCCCACCCGCGCCCAGGCCGTACGGCTCCTCGCCCGCGCCCTGGAACGCGCCCGCATCCACGGCCCGGTCACCAACCGCGAGCTGCTCGTACGGTCCCTGCGCCACCCCGACTTCACCGGCGCCCGCCCCGACACCGGCTTCTACGACCGCCACCTGGACGCCCTCACCCGCACCCCGGGCGACAATGCGGACCGGCACCTCGCGGCCCTCGCCGCAGCCGCCGCCCACGCCGCCCGGCACCCGGACGCCGTCGGCACATCCCGCTTCGGCGGCTGGCGCAACCTCCCCTCCCAGCCGCAGATCAGGCGCTACCGCAGCGAACCAGACGGCGCCGAACACGAGATCGCGTACCGCACCACCCGCAGCGGCGCGATCGACGCCCCCGGCGCCCGGATCCTCACCGCCACCCCCGGACACGTCACCGTCGAAACCGACGACGGCGTCACCCACCACTTCCGCCTCGCCACCCACCACGACCGGGTCCACGTGGACGGCGCCACCGGCACGCACACCTTCACCGTCCTCCCCCGCTTCACCGACCCCACCGAACGCACCGAACCCGGCTCCCTGCTCGCCCCCATGCCCGGCACCGTCGTCCGGCTCGCCGACGGCCTCGCACCCGGCACCACCGTCCGGGCCGGGCAGCCCCTCATCTGGCTGGAGGCGATGAAGATGGAACACCGCATTCTCGCCCCCGCCTCCGGCACCCTCACCGCGCTCCATGCCGCACCCGGCCTCCAGGTGGAGGTCGGCGCCCTGCTCGCCGTCGTGCAAGACGCACAGGAGGAACCGACCCCATGAGCACCGTCCTCGAAACCGAAGAGCAGCAAGCCCTGCGCGCCGCCGTCGCCGCACTCGGAAAGCGGTACGGGCGCGACTACATGACCTCCGTCGTACGCGACGGCGCCCACCCCCGCGAACTGTGGACCGAAGCCGCCAAGCTCGGCTACCTGGGGGTCAACCTCCCCGAGGAGTACGGCGGCGGAGGCGGCGGCATGGCCGAACTCTCCATAGTCCTGGAAGAACTGGGAGCGGCAGGATCGCCCCTCCTCATGATGATCGTCTCCCCGGCGATCTGCGGCACCGTCATCGCCCGCTTCGGCACCGACACCCAGAAACAGCAGTGGCTCCCCGGCCTCGCCGACGGCACCCTCACCATGGCCTTCGGCATCACCGAACCCGACGCCGGCTCCAACTCCCACCGCATCACCACCACCGCCCGCCGCGACGGCGAGGACTGGCTGCTCACCGGGCGGAAAGTGTTCGTCTCCGGCGTCGACATCGCCGACGCCACCCTCATCGTCGGGCGCACCGAGGACGCCAGGACCGGCAAGCTCAAGCCCTGCCTCTTCATCGTCCCGCGCGACGCCCCCGGATTTCGGCGCTCGCAGATCGACATGGAACTCCAGGCACCGGAGAAGCAGTTCGAGCTGGTCCTCGACGACGTGCGGCTGCCCGCCGACGCCCTCGTCGGAGGGGGTACCTCCCGCTCGAGCGAAGCCGAGAGCGGGGGAGAGGACGCGGGCCTCCTCCAGCTCTTCGCCGGACTCAACCCCGAACGCATCATGACCGCCGCCTTCGCCCTCGGCATGGGCCGGTACGCCCTCGGCCGCGCCGTCGATTACGCGCGGACCCGACAGGTGTGGAAGGAGCCCATCGGCTCCCACCAGGCCATCGCCCACCCCCTCGCCCAGGCACACATCGAACTCGAACTGGCCCGCCTGATGATGCAGAAGGCCGCCAGGCTCTACGACGAGGGCGACGACATCGGCGCGGGCGAAGCCGCCAACATGGCGAAGTACGCCGCCGCCGAGGCCTGCGTGAAAGCCGTCGACCAGGCCGTGCACACCCTCGGCGGCAACGGCCTCACCCGCGAATACGGGATCGCTTCCCTGATCACCGCAGCCCGCGTCGCCCGGATCGCACCCGTCAGCCGGGAAATGATCCTGAACTACGTTTCCCACCAGTCCCTGGGTCTCCCCAAGTCGTACTGACACAGGGGACTCTGTCCCTCCAGCCACCGTTCGAAGGGACCCGCCAAGGTGAACGTGTTCCGGAGCGAGTACGCAGACGTCCAGCCGCTCGACCTCCCCATCCATGACGCGGTCCTCGGGCAGGCCGCCGACTCCTACGGCGACACGGTCGCCCTGATCGACGGCACCGACGGCACCACCACGCTCACCTACCGGCAACTCGACACATTCCACCGCCGGATCGCGGCGGCGCTCGCCGCCACCGGGGTCCGCAAGGGCGACGTCGTCGCCCTGCACAGCCCCAACACCCTCGCCTACCCGACCGTGTTCTTCGGAGCGACCCGGGCGGGTGCCACCGTCACCACCGTGCACCCCCTCGCCACGGCGGAGGAGTTCGCCAAACAGCTCGGCGACTCCTCCGCCCGCTGGATCGTCACCGTCTCCCCACTCCTCGAAACCGCCCGCCGCGCCGCCGAACTCGTCGGCGGCATAGAGGAGATATTCGTCTGCGACCGGGCCGACGGACACACCTCCGTACTCGACATGCTGGGCTCCACCGCCCCCGAACCACGGATCACCATCGACCCGGCCGAGGACATCGCCGCACTGCCGTACTCCTCCGGCACCACCGGCACACCCAAGGGCGTCATGCTCACCCACCGCTCCATGGCCACCAACCTGGAGCAGCTGCGGCCGTTCATCCCGATGAACCCCGGCCACCGGATCCTCGCCGTCCTCCCGTTCTTCCACATCTACGGGCTGACCGCCCTGATGAACGCCCCGTTGCGGCTCGGCGCCACCGTCGTCGTCCTGCCGCGCTTCGACCTCGTCCAGTTCCTCACCGCGATCGAGAAGCACCGGATCAGCGGACTGTACGTGGCCCCGCCGATCGTCCTGGCCCTCGCCAAACACCCGGCCGTCGCCCAGTACGACCTGTCCTCGCTGGAGTACATCGTCTGCGCCGCCGCCCCGCTCGACGCAGGACTCGCCGCCGCCTGCTCCCGGCGCCTCGGACTGCCACCGGTACGGCAGGCGTACGGCATGACAGAACTCTCGCCCGGCACCCACGTCGTCCCGCTCGCCGCCGAGAACCCGCCGCCCGGCGCCGTCGGGAAACTCCTGCCGGGCACCGAGATGCGGATCGTCTCCCTCGACGACCCGGACCGCGACGCCGGCATCGACACCGACGGCGAGGTACTCATCCGCGGCCCGCAGGTGATGAAGGGCTACCTCGGCCGGCCCGACGCCACCGCCGACATGATCGACGCCGACGGCTGGGTGCACACCGGCGACATCGGCCGCGTCGACGCCGACGGCTGGCTCCGCATCGTCGACCGGGTCAAGGAACTCATCAAGTACAAGGGCTACCAGGTCGCCCCCGCCGAACTCGAAGCCCTGCTGCTCGGCCACCCGTCGATCGCGGACGCCGCCGTCATCGGGGTGTACGACACCGACGGCAACGAAGTCCCCAAGGCGTATCTGGTCCGGCAGGCGGGAGTCGCCCCCGACGCCCTCACCGCCGACGACGTCATGGCGTACGTCACCGAGCGCGTCGCCCCGTACAAGAAGGTCCGGCAGGTCGAATTCATCGGCGCCGTACCCCGCGCCACCTCCGGAAAGATCCTCCGGCGCGAACTGCGCGACCGGGAACAGGCCAACGAAAAAGTCATCGAGAAGGCGGCAGAGGCATGAAACTGGTCCGCACCGGCCGCGAACGTGGCATCGCCACCGTACGGATGGACTCGCAGACGAACCGCAACGCACTCTCCGCGCGGCTCGTCGCCGAACTCCGCGAAACCCTCGCCCGATACGGCGAGGACGACACCGTACGAGCCGTGGTCCTCACCCACACCGGCAACACGTTCTGCGCCGGTGCGGACCTCGGCGCACCCCCCGACCCGGAAGCGTTCGTCGCCCTGATGCGGGAGATCGTCACCCTGCCCAAACCCGTGGTGGCCCGCGTCGACGGACACGTCCGGGCAGGCGGCCTCGGACTCCTCGCCGCCTGCGACATCTCGGCCGCCGGACCCGCCTCCACCTTCGCCCTCACCGAATCCCGGCTCGGCCTCGCCCCCGCCGTGATCTCCCTGCCCCTGCTGCCCCGCACCGACCCGCGCGCCGCCGCCCGCTACTACCTCACCGGAGAACGCTTCGACGCGACCGAAGCCGCCCGGATCTCCCTGATCACCCTCGCCGCCGCCGACGACGTGGACAAGGCGCTCGTCCCCGTACTCGACGGACTGCGCCGAGCCTCACCACAGGGGCTGGCAGCATCGAAGGAGCTGGTCACAGTTACTGTGCGGGAAAGTTTCGACCAGTACGCCGAAGACCTCATCGCCCGCTCGGCAGCTCTCTTCGCCTCCGCCGAGGCACGGGAAGGGATGACGGCCTTCCACGAACGACGGGATCCCGCATGGGTGTTGTGACGCCCTCCACCGACAGGACCCCCAAGCAGGACCGCAGCCGCGCCACCCGCCGACGGCTGCTCGAAGCCGCGGTCGCCTGCCTCGCCGAACACGGCTGGGCGGGCTCCACGGTCTCCGTCGTCGCCGAACGCGCCGGCGTATCGCGCGGCGCCGCCCAGCACCACTTCCCCACCCGCGAGGACCTGTTCACCGCAGCCGTCGAATACGTCGCCGAGGAACGCTCCGCCGCCCTGCGCGCCCTGCCCGTCCAAGGCCGCGCAGCCGTCGTCGCCGCCCTCGTCGACCTCTACACAGGACCGCTGTTCCGCGCCGCACTCCAGCTCTGGGTCGTCGCCTCCAACGAGGCGTCACTGCACCCCCGCGTCAGCGAACTCGAAGCCCGCGTCGGCCGCGAGACCCACCGCATCGCCGTCGAACTCCTGAAGGCCGACGAGACACGGCCAGGCGTACGCGAAACCGTCCAGGGCCTCCTCGACATGGCCCGCGGCCTCGGCCTGGCCAACGTACTGACCGACGACACCGCCCGGCGCCGGAGGGTCGTGGCACAGTGGGCGGCCCTGCTGGACGACGCACTCGACCGACCTCGGGGGACCTGTGGGTGACCATTTCCAGACGATCGTCGACCTCGACGCCACCGAGCAGGACGCCGCACAACTCGGCGCCGGCCTCCTCGACCGGCTGATCGCCGACGGAATCGTCAGCGCCGAGCGCACCGACTGCGTCCTCGACGGAGACGGCTACGGCAACGCACCTGGCCCGAACTACGCCGAGGCCGTCGACGACCCGGAACCGGTCGAGCTGTGGAGCAACGGTCTCTACGTTGCGACCGGACGCACCGTCTTCGACAGCGGCCAGGGCGACGCGGGAGCTGCCACCTGCCCGCTCTGCGCCACCGAGATCCGCCTCGTCGACGACACCTGGTGCCCCGTCGACAGCGCCTGGGCCCCGTTCGCGGGCCGGCTCGGCGCCTGGGCGGACGGCGGCGAAGGCATCGTGGAGTGCCCCTCCTGCCGCCGGCCCTCCGGCATCGACCGCTGGAGCTGGGAGGACGACTACTACGCCTGCGGGCAGCTCGGCCTCACCTTCTGGAACTGGGCGGAGCTGACCTACGGCTTCGAACAGGAGGTGCGGCGCCGCCTCGGCGGACACCGCACCGTCACTCTCCGCGGCAAGCTCTAGGCGTATGGACACGCAGGCCGGGTGAGACTTTGCGGACCTGCCCGGGGCCGTACTTTCGGATCACGCCGGGCTTGCGCAGCACCGGGACTGTCAGTTCCCCAGATCCGTGATCTGCTCGTACCCCTCGATCGCCCGCGGATCACGCGGCCCCGGCCCGACATACCTCGCCGACGGCCGCACCAGCCGGCCCGTCCGCTTCTGCTCCAGAATGTGCGCCGACCAGCCCGCCGTACGCGCACACGTGAACATCGACGTGAACATGTGCGCCGGCACCTCCGCGAAGTCCAGCATGATCGCCGCCCAGAACTCCACGTTCGTCGCCAGCACCCGGTCCGGACGCCGCGCGTGCAGCTCCTCCAGCGCCGCCTTCTCCAGCGCCTCCGCCACCTCGAACCGCGGCGCGCCCAACTCCTTCGCCGTACGCCGCAGCACCCGCGCCCGCGGGTCCTCCGCCCGGTACACCCGGTGCCCGAAGCCCATCAGCCGCTCACCCTTGTCCAGGGCCTTCTTCACATACGCGGTCGCGTCACCGGTCCGCTCGATCTCCTCGATCATCCCGAGGACCCGGGACGGCGCACCGCCGTGCAGCGGCCCCGACATCGCACCCACCGCACCCGACAGCGCCGCCGCCACATCGGCACCCGTCGACGCGATGACCCGCGCGGTGAACGTGGAGGCGTTCATGCCGTGCTCGGCGGCCGACGTCCAGTACGCGTCGACGGCCTTCACATGCTTCGGGTCCGGCTCACCGCGCCAACGGATCATGAACCGCTCGACGACGGACTGCGCCTTGTCGATCTCGCTCTGCGGAACCATCGGCAGCCCCTGCCCGCGCGCCGACTGCGCGACGTACGACAGCGCCATCACGGCGGCCCGCGCCAGATCGTTGCGCGCGGTCTCCTCGTCGATGTCGAGCAGCGGCTTCAGACCCCACACCGGCGCCAGCATCGCCAGCGCGGACTGCACGTCGACCCGGATGTCACCCGAGTGCACCGGGATCGGGAACGGCTCGGCGGGCGGCAGACCGGGGTTGAACGCCCCGTCGACCAGCAGACCCCACACGTTCCCGAACGACACATGACCGACGAGATCCTCGATGTCGACCCCGCGGTAGCGGAGCGAACCGCCCTCCTTGTCGGGTTCGGCGATCTCCGTCTCGAACGCGATGACTCCCTCGAGCCCGGGTACGAAGTCGGACATCATGCGGCTCCCTCGAATCGGCGGCTGTACGGAGGCCACACTGGCCTGCCCCAAGATATTGGCGGGTTCCCACGATGCGGGGAAGCGTGACATCCCGCACAGCCCCCGGCATTACCGATGCGTGGTTGATACCCCTCCTCGCCGGGCAAACTGGGCCGCTGCGGCAGGATGACCCCGTGCCCACCGCAGATTCCCCTTCCGATTCCACCACCGATCCGGCCGCGATGCGCGAGCAGTACCGCTCCGAGGCCTTCACCGAGGACACGCTCGACGCCGACCCCATGCAGCAGTTCGCCCACTGGTTCCGGCAGATCGCCGCAGGTGGAATGGTCTATGAGCCGAACGCCATGGTGGTCTCCACCGCCACCCCCGACGGCCGCCCGTCCTCCCGCACGGTGCTGCTGAAGAAGTACGACGCCCGGGGTTTCGTCTTCTTCACCAACTACAACTCCCGCAAGGGCCGCGAACTGGACGCCAACCCGTACGTCTCGCTGCTCTTCCCCTGGCACCCGCTGGCCCGCCAGGTCGTCGTCAACGGCACCGCGGCCCGCATCGCCCGCGAGGAGACGGTCGCCTACTTCCGCACCCGCCCCCACGGCTCCCAGCTGGGCGCCTGGGCGAGCGAACAGTCGGCCGTGATCGGCTCCCGCCAGGAACTCATCGACCGGTACGAGGAACTGGCCGCCCGCTACCCCGAAGGCGAACGCATCCCCGCACCCCCGCAGTGGGGCGGCTTCCGCGTCGTACCGGAGACCATCGAGTTCTGGCAGGGCCACGAGAACCGGCTGCACGACCGGCTGCGATACGTACGCGAGGGCGACGACTGGCGGGTGGAGCGCCTCTCCCCGTGACCGGGCGGCCCCGCACACGCAGAAACCCGCAGGCTCTGGTTCCTCCTTGCGGAGGAGCCGGCCGGACTTACCGGCGAGCCTGCGGGTCGGTGACTGCTTGGGATTGGCCGATGACCGGCCTGCACTGCAAAGAGCGCGACAACGGGCGTCAGCCCGCAGTCACCTCACGAGTCCGAGAAGACTGCACTTCCGGATCACCTCCTTTCCAACGTGTGACAGCAGCCTAGGAACCCTCGGCGAATGTCTCAACCCATTTATTCGGTGACTTCCTGCCGGTAGCTGTACGCGTATCCGTCGGCACGCTGCAGTAGCCGAAGGTTCCTGTGGGACACGGTGCAGCGGCCCACCGGCGTGCTGAGGCTGTGTTTCCCGGAGGCGCGGACGGAGATGCGCCCGGTCCAAGTGCCTGCCCACTTGCCCTTGGGTATGGAGGCGCGGACGAGGTCGCCGGTGGCGAAGCCGTGATGCCGCTTCTGGCGCGCGCGGGCGAGCCGGGGGAATCCGTACAGGTCGGGGGTGGTGCGGGCGTAGCTTCCGCGCCCCGTTGCCGTGACGACGTGGGCCGGCTGGGGCACGCGGACGGTCCCAGCCCCCGCCTCGTGGTCGAGCTGCCCGACGCAGAGGGCGTCGAGTGTGTGCGTCTTGGGCAGGCCCATGGCGGTGCGGGTTCCACTTCGTACGACCTCCCGACCAGGTCTGCACCGGTTTTCCGAGGGTCGCGAGCTGCGACCGCACATATGCGTGATCTTCCGGCGACGCTCGAATGTGTGATCGTTCGGCGTGTTGGTAGGCCGGATCCTGCGCCGGGGGCGGGGCGGATTTCCTGGAAGTCGATGTGTGCTGGGTCACGTTCGAGTTCAATGGTCTGACGTGCGGCAATGGCGGACACGTCCTGCAGGGGGTCCGGGATGAGCACTTCCACGAGCAGTGGAACCACTGATGCCCTCGGCCCCGACCCGATCCCCGGGTCGGAGCTGCTTGCGGCGTTGCTCGACGGGATGGACGCGGCGCTCTGTGCGTTCGGCGCGGACGGCACGGTCACGCACTGGAACCGTGAGGCGGAGCGGATTCTCGGCTGGTCTGCCGAGGAGGCCGTGGGGCGGCCCGGGTTCGCGGGGTGGGCGGTGCGCAGTGCGGATGTGGTTGAGGTGCAGGGGCGGCTGATGGCGGCCATGGATGCGCCGGGGCGTCAGGTGCATGAGTTCGCGTTGCTGCGCAAGGACGGCGGGCGGGTGCTCGTGCGGATGCAGTCGGCCGGGGTCCGGGGTGCGGACGGGAAGCCGGCCGGGGTGTACTGCGCGTTCAGCGAGGTGCATGCGCAGATCGATCTGGAGCGGTCGATCGCGCTGAGTGAGGCGCTGTTCGAGGACGCGTCGTGGGGTGTGGTCCTCGTCGATGTGGATCTGCGGCCGACGGTTGTCAACGCGTGTGCGGCGCGGGCGCTGGGCGGTGGCCGTACGACGCTGCTGGGGCGTCCGCTCGCCGAGTTGGTCGTGCAGGGGGTGGAGGAGCTGGAGGGTGCGCTGCAGCATGTCCTGGCCGAGGGGCAGCCGCCCGCGCCCACCGAGCTGTGGGTGACGCTGCGGACGGCGGACGGGGACCGGCGGCGCTGCTGGCGCAGCGGGTTTCTGCAGCTGGCGTCGCCGCTCGCGGAGGAGCCGGTGCCGTTGGGGGTCGGCTGGCTGTTCCAGGATGTGACGGCGGAGAAGCTGGCGGCGCAGGAGGCGGACCGGGTGCGGTTCCGGTCGAATCAGCTGTACCGGGCGTGCCGGTCGGCGGCCGAGTGCGAGGACCCGATGGAGGCGGCGATGTCGTATCTGGATTTCGCGCTCGCGGGTTTCGCCGACCATGTGCTGATCGATGTGCTGGTGGGGGAGCGGCTGGTGCGGGCGGCGGCGACGCCGGCCGATGCTCCGGGTCCGTGTCTGCCGGTGGCCGGTGGCGGCCTTCCCCTGCGGTATGCGCCGGGGCATCCGGCGCTGCAGGCGGTGGACCGGACGGGTTCGGTCCGGTCGAGTGCCGGTCCGGGTGCGGGGGCTTGGGCGGATGAGCGTCAGTGGCCGAAGGGTTCGGTGCACGCCCTGTGCGCCGTGATGCGCAGCCGGGGTCGGACGCTGGGTGTGGTGACGTTCCTGCGGGCGGCCCATCGCACGGCCTTCGAGCGCCCGGACGCGGCGTATGCGGAGAGCGTTGCGGTCCGGGTGGCGGGCGCGGTGGACCTGGCGCAGGTGCTGGGCGGCTGAGGCCGACCCGGCCGGGCCGGTTCCGTGGTGCCGATGTCCGAAGTCGTCTCCGTGCGCTCGGCCTCGGCGCGGGTGGACGATGTCGCGGCCGAGGTGGGTGAGGAGGCGGGTCCGGATCTGGTGTCCGTGTCGGCCGGCGGTCTCGTCGTCAACGGATCGGTGGCCGCCCACCAGAAAGGGGTGCTGCGTGCCGGGCGCCGGTTCCTCTACTGCCGGTAGAAGATCCGGTCCGCGTACTCCGTCATCACGCGCCCGTTCCACTCGTGCCCGCCGTCGACGTTTCCGGACCGCAGCAGCGGCGGTTCGATCCCCCGCTCCACCAGCCGCTCCGCGGCCGCCGCCATCATCGCCTGCATCAGCGCACTGGTGACCACCGTCGAGGCGGGCGCGAACGGTGCCTCGATGCCTTCCGCGGTCAGCTCTGCGTCACCGATCGCGATCTTGCTGTCGACGACGATGTCGCAGTGGTCCCGCAGGAATCCGCCGGAGCTGTGCCGCGACCGTGTCGCGTCCGCGTACGCCACCGAGGTGACGCCGACGACCGTCAGTCCGAGCGCGCGGGCGTCCCGCGCCATCTCGACAGGCAGCGCGTTGCGCCCGGAGAGCGAGATGATCACGAGCAGGTCGCCCGCGCTCGCCGGGCTGGAGTCCAGCACGGCGCCGGCCAGACCGTCGACCCGCTCCAGCGCCGAGCCGAGCGTCGCGGGCATCACGTCGACGCCGAGCGTGCCGGGCACGGCGAGAAGGTTCATCAGGGCCAGACCGCCGGCCCGGTAGACGACATCCTGGGCGGCGAGCGACGAGTGGCCGGCGCCGAACGCGAAGAGCCGGCCGCCGGCCGCGACGGTGTCGGCGATCGCGGCCCCGGCGGCCGCGATGTTGCCGGACTCCTCGTCGCGTACGCGCTCCAGCAGGCCGATCGCTGCGTCGAGGAACTGACCGGCCAGCTTGCTGTCGCTCATCGAGGAGGCCCTTTCGGCGGGGGTGGGTGACCGTGGGTGTCCGTGCCGCGGATCACGTTGCGGTCTGGACCAGTGACCTGTCAATACCGCCCGGGGCCGCCCGCGCGGTCCAGGGTTCGGTCGGCGCGGCACGGTTGTCGGAGGTATGCGTCAGAATTGGCTGAGGGCCAGCGCATGGCGTTGACGGCGTTTTTCATGTCACAGCATCGAGGGGCACGAATGTCCGGACTGATCGACACAACGGAGATGTATCTCCGCACCATCCTCGAACTCGAAGAGGAAGGCGTCGTCCCCATGCGCGCCCGCATCGCGGAGCGGCTGGACCAGAGCGGTCCGACCGTCAGCCAGACGGTGGCGCGCATGGAGCGCGACGGGCTGGTGCAGGTCGCGGGCGACCGGCATCTGGAGCTGACGGAGGAGGGCCGCCGGCTGGCGACCCGGGTGATGCGCAAGCACCGGCTCGCCGAGTGCCTGCTCGTCGACGTGATCGGCCTGGAGTGGGAGCAGGTGCACGCCGAGGCCTGCCGCTGGGAGCACGTGATGAGCGAGGCCGTGGAGCGCCGGGTGCTGGAACTGCTGCGGCACCCGACGGAGTCTCCGTACGGGAATCCGATCCCGGGCCTGGAGGAGCTGGGCGAGAAGGCCGAGGCCGACCCGTTCCTGAACGCGGACATGGTCAGCCTGTCGGAGCTCGACCCGGGAGCCGAGGGCAAGACCGTGGTGGTGCGGAGGATCGGTGAGCCGATCCAGACGGACGCCCAGCTGATGTACACGTTGCGGCGGGCGGGCGTGCAGCCCGGCTCCGTGGTCAGCGTGACCCAGTCGCCCGGCGGGGTGCTGGTCGGGAGCAGTGGCGAGGCGGCGGAGCTGGACGCCGAGGTCGCTTCGCATGTCTTCGTCGCCAAGCGCTGACCGAGATGCTGAAGCGTAACGTCCGCTTTCCGTTTTTCCGTCCGGAATTGCAGCGCTCGGGCGGATCGCGTGCCAGGCTGTGGCTGAGGCATACCTGAGAGTGGCGGCCGCCTGGCCACGCGGTCGGGGAGGGAGCGGGAGATGCGCCCGTCGTACTGGCATGTGCACCAGAAGGTGACTGCCACGAGTCCGGCCGCCCCGACGACTGCACCCGGCCGGCCCGCCCCGCCCGCACAGACGCCGGCGCCTGCAGGCCCGCTCGCCCCGGCCGACCGCACTCCGGCGCAGACCGCCTCGCACGCCCCCCTGACATGGGAGGGCCCCGGCGCCGCGCGGCGCCGGGGCCTGTCCTCCCCTGTTCCGACCTGGAGCCCCGAGCTCTCAAGGTCGGTCCCCGCGGGCCCTCATCCCCGAGTGGTCCGCCTCCCGAAGAAGATCTCCCCACCGGAGCCGACGTCAATCCTTGGGGGCTGTCACTCGAACGAGGGGTGTTGCGAGCCGGAACCCGTTGTTCGAATAAAGGTTCGATAGTCTGTGTGACGCGACCGCACGGTGATCGAGCGGTGATTGAGGACCAGAAGGGGGTGCCAGGACATATGGTGCGGCGCATCGATGTGACGGGATCCGACGGCGTACGCCTCGCGGCCTGGGAGTTCGCCGATCCGCCCAAGGGGCGCACGGAGGGCGAGCGCGCCCCCGGGGTCTTACTGCTCCACGGGTTGATGGGCCGGGCCTCCCACTGGGCCCCCACCACCCGCTGGCTCGCCGAGCGGCACCGGGCCGTGGGCCTCGACCAGCGGGGGCACGGCCGCAGCGAGAAGCCGGCCGAAGGCCCGTACACCCGCGACGCATACGTCGCCGACGCCGAGGCGGCGATCGAACAGCTCGGCCTCGGCCCCGCCACCGTCGTCGGCCACTCGATGGGCGCCCTCACCGCATGGCAGCTCGCCGCGAAGCGCCCCGATCTCGTCCGGGCCCTGATCATCTGCGACATGCGGGCCTCCGCGCTCGGCGCCGCCTCGCAGCGGGAGTGGGAGGACTGGTTCAAGTCCTGGCCGCTGCCGTTCGCGACGCTCTCCGACGTGCGGAAGTGGTTCGGCGAGGACGACCCCTGGGTGGAGCGGCCGAACCCGTCCCGCGGTGAGTTCTTCGCCGAGGTGATGGCCGAGCGGGCCGACGGCTGGCGGCCGGTCTTCTCCCGCCGCCAGATGCTCCAGTCCCGCGCGACCTGGGTCCACGACGCGCACTGGGAGGAGCTGGCGCAGGTCCGGTGTCCGACGCTGGTGGTCCGTGGCCTGGACGGCGAACTGGGCCGGGCGGAGGCCCAGGAGATGGTCCGCGTACTGCCGCGCGGGCAGTACGCGGAGGTGGCGGACGCCGGTCATCTCGTCCACTACGACCAGCCGGAGGGCTGGCGCGCGGCGGTCGAGCCGTTCCTGGAGCAGTTCGCCGAGGACTCCCAGGACGACCGCGAGCCCGTCTCCTCGTAACGAAAGCCGAACCCCCGGCCGGACCTGCTCAGGTCACCCCTTGCTGACGGCCGCCAGGATCTCCGGAAGCCGGTTCGCCGTGCGGGGAGCCGCCAGCCGCAGCCCCGCCCAGGCGATCACCGTCCCGTACGCGCCACCCACCGGCACCAGCAGCCACAACCAGTCCTCCGCATCGGCGAGATGCAGCCAGATCGTCGCCACGATCACCGGCGCGCACAGCACCGCCGCCGAGACCATGCCGCCGAAGATCGAGATCCAGGCGAGCCCGGCCTGCCCCGGTGCCACGTTCTTGAACGCGCCGTCCTGCGGGATCGAGTACGGGAAGTTGGCCGACGCCACCGCGCCCGTCGCCAGCATCGCGCCCAGCAGGGCGAAGGAGAGACCCATGACGCCCGGCAGCACCTCCCAGTCCCCGAGCACCGCCGCCGTCACGACGGTCACCAGGATTGTGTAGGGGAGGGTGATCACCAGCAGCGCCAGCGCCCGCGCCCGCAGTTCGAGGTACGCGTCCCGGGTGGAGGAGATCGTCAGCGCCACTGTCCAGAACGCGGAGGTGTCCTGCCCGAACTGGTTGTACATCTGGATGCCGAGCATTCCGGCGGCGAAGCATGCGAAGTAGACCGAGCCGGTGCCCTGCACGGCGTTGAGCAGCGGCACGATCAGACCGATGGCGAGCGCCGTCACCCAGGCGGCCTTGGTCTTCGGGTCCCGTGCGATGTACCGCAGACTGCGCCGCATCACCGCCCCCGTGCGCCCCTCGGGCAGCAGCGCGGAGAGCCGGGAGCCGGCCGCCGCGGACTTCTTGCGGGTCGGTTCGGCGGCGGCGAGCGTCGAACCGTCCGGGGCGGTCATCAGCTTCACCAGACTCCGCTGCCACAGCCACAGCAGTGTGCCCAATGCCACGACGGAGAGCAGCAGTTGCAGCACGGCCCGGCCGTACGACCCCTGCGCCGCGGAGTCCACCGCACCGATCGCCGAGGCCGGCGGCAGCCAGCGCACCACGTCCGCGGCCGGGTCGAGCGCGGACAGTCCACCGGACCGGCCGAGCCGCTGCGCACCGAAGTTGACGACCTGGATACCGACCGCGATCACCAGCCCGCTGAGCACCGCCAGATCGCGGCCCTTGCGGGAGGTCAACAGCCGGGTGTTGGCCGTGGCGACGGCCCGGGCCAGCGCCACGCACACCAGCAGGGTCAGCGGCGCGGCCACCACCGCGCACACCACGGCCGCCGCCCCGTGCGCCACCGCGAACGCCGAGCCGACCGCCAGACAGAGTGTGAACAGCGGCCCGATGCCGACCAGGGACGCCATCAGCAGCGCCCCGATCAGCGGGCGCGGCCGCAGCGGCAGCATCACCAGCCGGCTCGGGTCGAGGGTCTCGTCGCCGCTGGGGAAGAACAGCGGCATCACCGCCCAGCCGAGCGCCAGCACCGCCGTGAGCAGTACCACGAGCGAACCTGCGTGGGCGTGGCCGCGCAGCGCGATCAGCGCGATGACCTGGCCGGCGGCGATCAGCAGGGTGACGACGACGGACGAGATGTAGGCGGCCCGCCGGCCCGACGACTGCCGCAGCCCGTTGCGCAGCAGTGTCAGCTTGAGCCGTACGAAGACGGAGACGAGTCCTTCACCGCCCGGGCCGTCCGAGGGGCGGGGGGAGGGGATGACGGGGGTGTCGAGCACGCTCATCGGGCGCCGCCCAGCCAGTCGAGGGACTCACCGGTGTCCCGGCCGCCCGCGCCGACGAGTTCGAGGAACGCGTTCTGCAGCGACGATGCCGAGCCGCGTACCTCGGAGAGGGTGCCCTGGGCCCGGATCGTGCCGTTCGCCATGACGGCCACCCAGTCGCACAGCGACTCGACGAGCTCCATCACATGGCTGGAGAAGACAACGGTCGCCCCCGAGCCGGTGTACCGCTCCAGCACCCTGCGGATGGTCTGTGCCGAGACGGGGTCGACGCCCTCGAACGGCTCGTCCAGGAAGAGCACTTCGGGGTTGTGGAGCAGCGCCGCCGCGAGCCCGATCTTCTTCCGCATGCCGGTCGAGTAGTCGACGACCAGCTTGTGCTGGGCGCCCGCCAGATCCAGTACGTCCAGGAGCTGGGTGGCACGCTTGTCGACCTCGGCGCCCGGCAGCCCCCGCAACCGGCCGGTGTACGCGAGGAGTTCGCGCCCCGAGAGGCGCTCGAAGAGCCGCAGCCCCTCCGGCAGGACGCCGATCCTGGCCTTGACGTCCACCGGGTCGCGCCAGACGTCGCGCCCGCCGACCTCGATCGTTCCGTGGTCGGGGCGGAGCAGGCCGGTCACCATCGACAGCGTGGTGGTCTTGCCTGCACCGTTGGGTCCGACCAGACCGATGAACTTCCCGGCGGGCAGCTCCAGATCGATCCCGGCGACCGCGGTCTGCTCGCCGAACCGCTTCCAGAGACCCTGCACGCGAACGGCGGGCGGCGCCTCCACCGCCCCGCTCGATTCCGCTGCTGTCCGGTTCGACATGGTGCACTGCCTTTCGGTGTCCCCGTCTGTGGTGGACAGACTACGAAAGGCGTGCGCGCGCGTCGGCTGCTTCCCGCCCGCAGGCGTACGCGAGCGGGCAGATGACCTCCTCCGCGTCCGGCAACCACCGGTTTGCGGGGGTGGGGCGACGCGCCCACTGAACCGCACCGCGCCCGCCGATCCGGGTCGGCGGCGCCGCCACGTAGCCGCCGTCGCCGCGGCCGGACAGATCGATCGCGGCGGCGCTCCAGCCCAGCTTCCGTACGAGATCGTCCACCTTGGCCGCCGCCCCGGGCAGTACGAAGAAGAGCATCCGGCGGTCGGGGGTGCAGGTGACGGGGCCGAGCGGCAGGTTCATCCGCTCCATCCGGGCCAGCGCCAGGAAACCGGCGGACTCCGGTACGTCGATCGCGTCGAAGGTGCGCCCGGTGGGCAACAGGATCGATGCCGTGGGGTACTCGGACCACATCCGGCGGGCCGCGGCGCCGCTGCCGGCCGACCGGCCCGCCCAGTCGGTCCGGGTGGGGTGGGCGCCGGGGGAGGCGCAACCGGCCTCCCTGCACGAGCATCGCTCCGCCCCTCCCACCGCCTCCAGCCAGGTGCCGGGGAACACGTCCCAGTGCCGCTCTTCCGTGTACCGCACTGCGGCGTCGAGCAGTTGTACTCCTCGCTGCTTGGGGATCTGTGCGGCTTCCATGACTTTGATGGGCTCTTCCACGAACACCTCAACTGCCGCAACCACCTGGGGTTACGGGCGTGGCGAACGCGGTCACGGCACACCGATCACGCATATGGGGCGCATGGATGCATGGACGGGGGCGCGCATGAGGCGGTGCGTCGATGGGCGGGTAGCCACACGGGGGGAATCCGGAACAGTTCGCCCAAGCAGAATACGTACCAAACTCGAACAATGACACGATGAGCGAGCGAATACCGTGAACAACGCGGAAACGACCGACACCATGAATGTGTGCATTTCTTCTGCAATTGCCGGGCAGTGATCTCCTCATCGATCACTGCGGCCTCAGGGGGAAACATGGCAGCCAGGCCTCTCGTCGCCCGTCAGCCGAACGAACGGCTCCAGGGACTCATTCAGGAAGCCGGATGCTCCAACGCGGGCCTGGCCCGCCGCGTCAACATGGTCGGAGCGGAGCGCGGCCTCGATCTCCGGTACGACAAGACCTCCGTGGCCCGCTGGCTGCGCGGACAGCAACCCCGCGGCCGGGCACCGGGAATCATCGCCGAGGCGCTCGGCCGCAAGCTCGGCCGTACGGTCACGATCGACGAGATCGGGATGGCCAACGGCAAGAATCTGGCGTCCGGCGTCGGCCTGCAGTTCGCACCGACCGTGACCGGCGCGATCGAGCAGGTCTGCGAGCTGTGGCGCAGCGATGTCGGTCGCCGCGACTTCCTGTCCGGTTCGGCGGTCGTGTCCTCGGCGCTGGTCGAGCCCAGCCGGGACTGGCTGATCACCGCTGCCGACCCGCAGGTGGCGCGGGCTGCCGGGGCCCGGGTCGGGATGTCGGACGTCGAGGCGGTGCGGGCGATGACGGCCGCGCTGGTCGACCTCGACCACCGGTTCGGCAGCGGGCACGTCCGGCCGGTGCTGGTGCATTACCTGAACAGTGTGGTCTCCGGGCTGCTCGCGGGGGCGTACCGCGAAACGGTCGGGCGGCAGCTGTTCGCGGCCGTTGCCCGGCTCACCGAACTCGCCGGGTACATGGCGGTCGACACGGGGCAGCCCGGGCTCGCCCAGCGGTACTACATCCAGGCGCTGCGGCTGGCGCAGGCGGCGGGCGACCGGGCGTACGGCGGCTATGTGCTGGCTGCGTCGATGAGTCATCTCGCCGCCCAGCTCGGCAACCCACGGGAGATCGCGCAGCTGGCGCGGGCCGCGCAGGAGGGTGCGCGGGGGCGGGTCACCCCGCGTGCCGAGGCGATGTTCTACGCGGCGGAGGCCCGCGGGCACGCCCTGCTCGGCGACGCCCGCACCTGCCAGCAGGTGACGGGCCGGGCGCTGACGGCCCTGGAGCACGCCGAGCCGGACACGGGCGACGACCCGGCGTGGATCGCCCACTTCGACCACGCCTATCTGGCCGATGAGCTGGCGCACTGCCACCGCGACCTCGGCCAGGCCGAGGCGGCCGTCCGCCGGGCGACGGAGTCCCTGGAGGGCCACCCGGAGTCCCGGGCCCGCCGCCGCGGCATCGGCCTGGTGCTGCTCGCCACGGCCCAGGTGCAGCTGCGCGAGGTGGAGCAGGCGTGTCATACGGGGATGCGGGCGATGGAGCTGCTGGGGACGGTGCGGTCCAGCCGGGGCACGGAGTATCTGGACGATCTGCAGCAGAGGTTCGTGCCGTACGGGGACGAGCCGGCGGTACGGGAATTCGGGGCGCGACTGGAACTCCAGGCGGCCTGACCGGGGCGCCAGTCAACTGCGCCGTGAGGGCGCTGTGTGTTACCGCCCCGGTGAAGGGGCGGTGTGCGACAAAGGGCGCTTGGCAAAGGGTGGCAGCCACCCGATAGCGTGGGCCGACGATTCCGTAGGTTTACACGTAGGAGTCCCGGTGACGCAGAGCGGACAGGGTGACGAGCAGCTCCCTGCTGTACGGCCCACGCACGAAGGTGTCGTGCTGCCCGCAGGTGACGGAGAGCCCTGGATACCGGGCGGAGCGTCCGACCAGGCCGCTCCGGCGGGTGGGCAGCCGTGGGGTCGGCCCTGGGGGCCTCAGGCGTCACAGGGGCAGTACGACCAGCAGGGTCAGTACGGCCAGGAGGGGCAGTACGGCCAGCAGGGTCAGTACGGCCAGCAGGGCCAGTACGGCCAGCAGGGCCAGCAGGGCCAGTACGGCCAGGAGCCGCCGTACGGACAGCAGCCCCAGGGGCAGCCCCTGCCCCAGCCGTATCAGCCGTTGCCGCCGGAGGTCGTGCCGGGCACGGGCGCGGGTGCGGACGCCGATGCCACGCAGTACATCGCCCCGGTGCCGGCCGGTCCCGCGCCGGGCGGTCTTCCGCCCGAGAGCCCCGCGGAGGCCACCCAGTTCCTGGCCCACGCCCAGCCGGCACCGGCTTCCGACGCCGATGCGACCCAGTACATCCCGGCGGTGCCGGGCGGCGCTCCGTACAGCATCAGGCCCGGAGCGCCCGGCGAGCGGCAGCCGCCCGCCGAGTTCGACAACCTGTTCCGCAGTGACGAGCCCGCGGGCGCCACGCAGCAGATGCCCCGGTTCGACCCGGGACAGGCGGCGCCGTACGGAGGCGCCCAGCAGCCCCCGTTCCAGCAGCCGCAGCAGCAGCCGCAGCACAGCGAGCCGCCGCAGGGCCGGGCCGGGCAGCGCAAGAAGCCGTCGCACGTCCCGCTGATCGCCGCGGTCGTCGTCGGCTGCGCGGTCATCGGGCTCGGCGCGGGTGCGCTGATGAGCGGCGACGACAAGGGCAAGGACGACAAGCAGTCGGTGGCCGCCGCGAGTTCACCCGCCGCGCGGCCCTCCACGCAGGCGGCGGCCGACCCGGCGAAGCCGCAGGCCGAGGAGCTCGACAAGCTGCTGGCGGACAGCAACAACAGCCGTTCCACCGTGATCGCGGCCGTCGCAAAGACCCAGTCCTGCACGGACCTGGACCAGGCGATCACGGATCTGCAGGGCGCCGCTCAGCAGCGCCGCGAGCTGGTGACACGGCTGCAGGGGCTGTCCGTGGACAAGCTCCCCGACCACGCGCAGCTGACCGAGGCGCTCACGAAGGCCTGGCAGGCATCGGCCTCCGCCGACGACCACTACGCAGCGTGGGCCCGCCAGGCCAAGAACGGCAAGAAAGTGTGCAGGCACGGGAAGGCCCGTGCGACGCCCGAGAAGGCTCAGGCCACCGTGGCGAGCGGTGAGGCGAGCGAGGCGAAGCAGCGGGCGTCAGGGCTGTGGAACTCGATCGCGACGAAGTACGGGCTGACCCGGCGATCGTCGACCGATCTCTGATCCGAAAATCGGGCGTCTCCGGCGTTCGAAGAGCGGGGACCCGGGGGCGGAGCCCCCGAGTATCGGGCAGGGAGGCGGGGCTGATCCCCCCCGCCCCTCACCCCTTCGCGCTGGCGTTCGCCAAGGTCTGCGTCACGTCCACAAACCCCTTTTTCTCCGCCACCAGCCGTCCCTTCCGTACCACTTGGAACGTCACCTTCCGGTTCACGATCCGCGGGTACGCCGAGGACCCCAGCATGTCCTCGAACCGCCACCTCAGCACCGGTGTGAGCCCGCCGGTGTCCGCCCGGACGCCCTGGTTCAGGGCAACCGTGAGCTTGCCCGCGCTGATCTGCGGGTCGTCGATCGCCGTGACGATCTCCTTCAGCGCCGTGTACGCGATCCACGTGGTCTGGACACCCGTGTCGTCCGGGTCGATCCGGTTGTCGCCGAAGGCGTGCTTCCGGATCACCTCGCGCATCTTGTCCCAGCGGGCGTCCCCCGCGTCCGGGTACCAGCCGGCGACGTAAGCCCCCTCGAACGGGCTCTCCCGGCCGCCGGTGCGGTCGATCAGCGGCTGGTCGACGCTGCCGAGCACGGAGGAGATCCGTACGTCCCCGTACGACCCTTCGAGCCGGCGGAAGGAGTCGAAGAACGTCTCCGTGCGGTCCCCGAGCACCGCCGTCACACACCCGTCGGCCGTTCCGGCCCCCTGCAGCGCCTGACCGGCCGCCTCGTCGTACGAAGTCGCCGACTCCGCGGCCCGGACGTCCGTCGGAGCCGGCCGATGCGCTTCCTTGAGGCCGGTGTTGAGCAGCCACGCCTGGTTCTCGCCGCCCAGTGTGTCGGGCCGCACCACGGAGACCCGCTCGCAACCGCGGGCGAGCTGCTTGGCGTTGCCCGCGAGGAGCGCCGGCTGGCCGCCGTTGACGGGGTACGAGTCGTAGCTGCTGAACTCCTCCTCGGAGGCGCCGTAGCCGCCGATGTACGGGATCCCGGCGACCTCCAGCGGTGCCATGAAGGCCTGTCCGTGCCGGCTGTACGAGCCGACGACCGCGACCGCCTTCTCCTTGACCGCCCGCCGGGCGCAGTTGCCCGCTCCGATCGAGGTGTCGCCCTCGTTGCATGTGACGACGAGCAGTTTGTGGCCGTCGAGCCCGCCGTTGTTGTTCACCCAGCGTGCGTACGCCCGCGCCATGGCGGTCATGCCGGCCATGTTCGCCGCATCGGGGCCGGTGGAGCCGTTGGGGGCCCAGGTCATGACGGTGACGGGCTCCCTGGAGTCCCCCGAGGCCCCAGGGAGCACGCCACAGCCGGTGATCAGCGACGCCCCGACCGCCGCCGCACATGTGAGGAGTTTGTAGGGACGGGGGGAAGTGAGGCGTCGCCATCCGGTCATGGGCATGAACATTTCCGCGCTTGGGGTAACGCAGATGTGTGCTTCGTGCAACGCTCGGTGACATCCAGGTGAATTGCGGGGGCCGGTGCAAGCTCGGCAACAAGGAACGTACGATCGACAACCGTGCAGCAAGGTTCGGAGAACACTTCCCGTCGCGGCCGTCGCTCCTCCACCATGGGCGGCATGCCGCTCAATGACGTTCCTTGGTGGCGCTGGCGCAGCAACGTGCGCTCGGCGCTGCACATGCTCTCCGACCCCGTCTTCCACCACGAGTGCTGGCTGGCCGGCCGGGAAGGGTACGGCGACGTCACCGACGCCGTGTACCGCCTGGTCGAGGACACCTGGCTGGACAACTGGTCCGCCGAGAAGTACGTCGGGACGGTCTTCCGCGACTCCGGCGAGGCCGCTCTCGTCGACGTCGCCGTGCTGCGGGTGCTGCGCATCATGCACCAGGTCGGCGCGGATGCCCCGGTCTCCGCCTATCTGGAGCACCACGGCTGGCCGGAGGCCGTACGGGCCGCCCGCGAGGCCCATGTGCTGCTCGCCTCGAACGACGGCGAGGACCCGGACGTTCCGCCACGTTCCCTGGATGTGCTCCGCATCATGACCAGGACCGCCTGAACCGCGGTCGGTGTGGCACGCTACGGACATGACCGCGCCGCAGCCTGCTGAGACCGTCCCCGAGCAGTACGTCCTCACCCTCTCGTGCCCGGACAGACAGGGCATTGTGCACGCCGTGTCGAGTTATCTCTTCATGACCGGCTGCAACATCGAGGACAGTCAGCAGTTCGGTGACCACGACACGGGTCTCTTCTTCATGCGCGTCCACTTCTCGGCGGACGCCCCGGTGACCGTGGAGAAGCTGCGCGCCAGCTTCGCGGCCGTCGGGGACTCGTTCCGGATGGAGTGGCAGATCCACCGGTCGTCGGAGCGCATGCGGGTCGTACTGATGGTCAGCAAGTTCGGCCACTGCCTCAACGATCTTCTCTTCCGCGCCAGTATCGGGGCGCTGCCGGTCGAGATCGCGGCCGTCGTCTCCAACCACACGGACTTCGCCGAGCTCGTCGCCTCTTACGACATCCCCTTCCGGCACATCCCGGTCACCAGCGAGAACAAGGCGGAGGCGGAGGCGCAGCTGCTGGAGCTCGTGCGCGCGGAGAACGTCGAGCTGGTCGTCCTCGCCCGCTACATGCAGGTCCTCTCGGACGATCTGTGCAAGCAGCTCAGCGGCCGGATCATCAACATCCACCACTCCTTCCTGCCCAGCTTCAAGGGCGCGAAGCCGTACCACCAGGCGCACGCCCGTGGGGTGAAGCTGATCGGTGCGACGGCGCACTATGTGACCGCCGACCTCGACGAGGGGCCGATCATCGAGCAGGAGGTCGAGCGGGTCGGGCACGGTGTCACGCCGGACGAGCTGGTCGCGATCGGGCGCGATGTGGAGTGCCAGGCGCTGGCCCGCGCGGTGAAGTGGCACGCGGAGCGCCGCATTCTGCTCAACGGCCGCCGCACGGTGATCTTCGCGTAGCGCCGGACGGTACGGCTCAGAGGCGGCTGCGCTACGGCTCAGAGGCGGCTGAGGGACGCCGCGGCGAACAGGACTTCGCGGATCGCCTCACGATCGCCCTCCTGCCCGGCCGCCGCCTCGGCGGGCGACACATGGCCCGCGACCAGCTGGCAGAACTCGGCGCCGTCCAGCGCCACCTGTGCGACCGTGTGGGCGGGTGAGCCGAGCGCGGCCGGGGAGTCCAGCGCGATGTACCAGTTGCCGCCACCCGAGCCCTCGATCTCCAGATGGAGCGAACGGCCCGGCGAACCGGCCGTCACCAGATGGCGGGCGGGCCCCGCGAGCCCGGCCCGGCGGCGTCCGGCGAGGGCGGCCGGGAGGAGCCGCGCGGCCAGGTCGATCATCCGGTGGAGATGAGCGGCTGACGGGGCCTCGTACGGATAGTCCACCGCGCTGGCGATGTCACCACCGTGCACCCAGCACTCGAAGGCCCGGTCCAGCATGGAGTCCTGCAGCGGAAGGGCGAAGTCCCCGTACGAGACGGAGAGCTCGGCGACCCTGCGGCCGGCGAAGGACACCGTGCGGATGAGGGCGTGGCTCTGCTCGCGCCAGGGCTCGCGGACGGCCCGGGTGGGCGGGCGCCGGGCGGCCGACCAGTACGCCTCGGTGCGCGCGCGGGGGGAGAGCGGGACGCCGCCGCCCCGGGCGGAGTCGTTCCCGCCCCGCTTGCCGGTGGCGTTGCCGAGCGGATCGTCCAGGCGGAGGGCTGTGCTGACCAGTCCGTCGACGGTCATGAGATGGCCGATCACGCCGGCGACCGTCGTCTTCCGGTTGACCGCCCGCTCACGCTCGAACCACTTCAGCCGCACCGGAGCGTGCCACTCCGAGCCGCCGATGTCCCGGAGCAGCGCATCGAGCCGGGCGGTCTCCGCGTCGTACGGAGCGGCCCAGTCCGGCACCGGGATCTTGGCCGGGCGGCGGCTCAGACAGGCGTCGAGCACCCGGGAGCGCAGCATCGGGTCGAGATCCAGGCTGCCGTCGGTGTGCAGCAGGCCGACCGCGTCGCGCAGCCGCAGCGCCTCGTCCGCACAGGCGGCGCACTCGGTGAGGTGCGCCTCGACGGCTTCGGTCTCCTCGGCGGAACAGGCGGCGAGGGCCCAGGCGCCGAGGAGGGACTTGAGGACGCCGTGGGGGAGCACCAGGGCAGGCGGGGTCGCCGGGGCCGGCGCTGCCGGGGGTTCCATGGGTGTCGTACGTCCCGTGGGCTCCGTCGGTCCCGCCGGTTCAGCCGTGGGCTCCGGCTCCGCTTCCGGCTCCGGTGCCCTCTGTTGTGCGGGGTCCGTGCGCGGGGCAGGCAGCGGTACGGCGTCGAGGTCGAAGTCGTCCGCGGCGGCCCGCGGTCCCGGTATGCGCCGTGGGCCCTGCACCTCGTCCTCGCGCCCGTTGCCCTCGCGCCCGTCCGCGTCGTCGTTCGCGCTCACAGGGCCCGTCCGTATCCGGGTGGCGAGGACCCTTCGAGCGGGCGGGTGCTGGCGGTGGAGAGCAGCTGCAGCCCGAGCCGCAGGCGACGGCGGGCCTCGTCCTCGGTCACCCCGAGGTCGGCCGCGGTCTGCCGGTAGTCCCTGCGCTGGATGTACGCGAGCTCCAGCGCGGCCCGCAGAGGTGCGGGCATGGAGGCGACGATGTAGTCGGCGCGGGCCGCGGCCGTGGCGTGCCTCACCCGCTCCTCCAGTTCCTCCTGGGCGACGGTTTCTTCCGCACCGCCGGTCTCGCTGCCGTCGTCGGTCCCGTCCTCGTATCCCTGCGCGAATGCGGACGGTGCTGTCCCGCGCAGCCGCCGAACGGACTGGCGGTGGGTGAGCCGGGCCACCCAGGACCGCATCGAGCCCTGCTTGGGGTCGTAGGCGTCGGGGTTCTCCCACACGTAACCGATGACTTCGCGGGTCACCAGATCGGCGGCCGACTCGTCGTCGAGCATCCGGTGGGCCTGGCTGTGTACGAGCGACGCGAAACGGTCGTAGAGCTCGCCGAGGGCTGCCGCCTCGCCGCGTGCCAGCCGTTGCTGCATCTTGCGGTCCCAGCGGGGTGGTGTGTCTTTCGCCATAGGACCCCCAGCCCTGTACCCCTCGTCCCGTCGAATGTAGTCGGCCCTGCTGACCATGCACGTCTCTTTGCGGCAAGTACGCCCCCGCGAACGCCCTGGATGGTAGGGAATGCGGCGTCGAGGGTGTTGGAATCGGACCTGAAGCGATCATTTCTGCCTGAAATCAGCTGTGCCTTCGTCGGCGGGCCGGTGTTTCATGGGCGCGCGGTGGGGCAGCCGCGAGGAGGAACGGATACTTCCGGATCTCTGGGATCCCTGGAACGAGAGGCCGAGTTGCGTGACTCTGCAAGTGGCCGAGACCGAGCAGGGCCCATGGACCGTACTGCGCATATACGGCGAACTCGATCTGGTGACGTCGCCGGTCGTCCGCCAGAGCATCCACGACGCGGTCGCCTTCGGGCGGCACGATGTGGTGCTCGACCTCTCCGAGGTGCTGTTCTGCGATTCCAGCGGCGTCGGCGTGCTGGTCGCCGCCCGCCGCCTGATGCGTTCCTGCGGCGGCCGGCTGCGACTGATCCTGCCCGCCCGCGGCGCCGAGGAGGGCTCCCACGTCAACCGGGTGCTGGCCGCCCTCGGGGTGCGACGGCTGTTCGAGGTCTACCCCGACCGGGACGCGGCCGTCGACGAAGAAGCCCAACCGCTCTCGGCCTGAAACGTACCCGCCACCCGGCGTTAAGACCAGGTTGTAACACCGGTGGCGCGCGTAAGTGACACGTGACGCCCTTCGGCGTCGTACGCTCCCCGCATGGACAGCGCAGAGTACGAGCGCAAGATCGCTTTCCGGTTCGCCGCCTTCGACCAGGACGGCAACGGATACATCGATCGCGCCGATTTCAATGCCGCCGCGGCCCGTCTGCTCGCCGAATTCGGTACGACGGCCCGCTCTGACAAGGGCCAGGCGCTCTACACCGGGGCCGAGGCCTTCTGGCAGGGCATGGCGGGCATCGCCGATGTGGACGGGGACCAACGCGTCACCCGTGAGGAGTTCGTGGGCGGGGCCGTGAAACGGCTGCGCGACAGCCCCGAGCGCTTCGCGGAGATCGCCCGCCCGTTCCTGCGCGCGGCGATCGCCGTGGCCGACAACGACGACAACGGAGCGGCCTCGGTACCGGCCGTGGAACGTGCGCTGAAGGTGCTCGGTGCGAGTGCCGAATCGGCGAGCCTGGCGGCACGGAGCCTGGATGCGGACCATGATGGCCGGATCGCCGAGGAGGACGCGGTGGCCGCGTTCGCCGTCTACTTCACGGTGATCGAACCGGACGCGTAGGGCCATTCCCTCGGATCGGTCCGCAGCGCCCCACTGACCGGGCCGGGTGCGTGGCCTCCTCGCCGTGGCCCCACCCGGCCCCACCCCCGGCGCGCCGGGGTGGGGTGTCCTGCGTGTTCGCGGGGGTCTCTCCCGCGGTCCGCGGGGTGTGTCCCGGCGGACCGCGGGGGTGTGTCCCGTGTGCGCGTGTCAGGAGAACTGCTCGCGCAGCTTGTACTTGAGTACTTTGCGCAGCGTCTCGTTGCGCGGCAGCGCGTCCACCACCTCCAGCTGCTCGGGCAGCTTGTGCACCGCGAGACCCTCCGTGCGCAGATACCCGGCGAGCTCCGCCAGCGTCAGCGTCCCGGCCCCGGCCGGCTGCTCGACGACCGCGCAGACGCGTTCCCCGCGCTCCCTGTCCGGCAGGCCGATCACGGCCGCGTCGGCCACGCCGGGGTGGCGGTGGAGGAGGTCCTCGATCTCCTTGGCGGAGATGTTCTCGCCCTTGCGGATGATGATGTCCTTGAGCCGGCCGGTGAGGACCAGATGGCCGCTCCTCCGGAGACGGCCGACATCACCGGTGATGAGGAAGCCGTCCCCGTCGAAGGCGTGCCGTGTCGCGTCCGCGTCCAGATAGCCCCGGCAGACGGCCTCCCCGCGCAGCCGTACCTCGCCGTCCGTGCCGTACGGCAGCGGCTTGCCGTCCTCGTCGGTGATCCGTATCTCCATGCCCTCGGGCGGCCGGCCCTCCGTCTCGGCGAGGTGCTCCACCGTGTCGTCCGGGGCGCCCATGGTGATCATGGGGACCTCGGTCATGCCGTAGCCGTGGGTGAGCTGGACGCCCATCTCCCGTACGACCGCGTGGTAGATCTCCGGCGGCTTCGGCGCCCCGCCGCCCGCCAGCAGCCGCAGGGTGGGGACCACCCTGGCCGTGGGGTCCTTGCGCTGTTCGGTCAGGAACATCGAGTAGAACGCGGTCGAGCCGCCCGCGACCGTCACTCCGTGGCGCCGGTAGGCGTCCAGCGCGCCGGGCATGGCGAACTGCTCGAAAAGGACCGCCGGGAAGCCGTAGAGCAGCAGCATCACGGTGTAGTCCGGCCCGGCGATATGGGCGAACGGGAATGCCATCGAGCCGATGTCGTCGGCCGACAGATGCAGCGCGTGGGCCAGGCACGAGCCGCCCGCGATCAGGCTGCGGTCGGTGTGCAGGACGCCCTTCGGATCGGAGGTCGTCCCCGACGTCCAGTAGATCCAGCGCACCGCCGTGCCGTCGGTGGGCGGTGCGGGCAGCACCGCCGGGTCGGCGTCCGGCAGCTGGTCGTACGCCTCGAATATCAGCGGCGGACGGTCCAGCTCCGCGGCCAGCCGATGCGCCATCGCCGTGTGGTCGAAGCCGCGCCAGGTGCCGGGTACGGCGAAGAAGCCGGCCTTCGACTCGCGCAGCGCGAACCCCACCTCGCGGTCCCGGTAGAACGGGATGACGGGTGTCTGGACGGCCCCGATCCGGGTGAGGGCGAAGGAGAGCAGCGCCGTTTCGAGGCGGGTCGGCAACTGCCAGGCGACCACACTGCCGGGGCGCACCCCCAGCCCGTACAGCCCGGCCGCGACCCGCTCGCAGCGCTCGCGCAGCTCGCCGAAGGTGAGGGAGCGGTCGTCCTGGAGGAGGACGGGACGGTCCGGGGTCAGCGCGGCGCGGCGCTCGATGAGCTCCCAGAAGGTGGCCGATGCGCCCAGGGCGTGTGCGGTCTCGTTCACTGCGTTCCCCGCTCCCTCGTAGCTGACGGGTAGTCAGATCGTGCGGAGAGCGTAGAGCGCCGCGCCTTGTCGGTCCAGGGGTGCGGAGCTAGCCTGGGAGCCGAACTGAATCTGACGGGTCATCAGATGCGTATCGGATGCGTACCGGACACGCATCCGGTACGAGCCGTGTGCGCCGAAGGGGACACCATGACGGAACTGCCTCGGATCGTCAGCGTCGACGACCATGTGATCGAGCCGCCGCACCTCTTCTCGACCTGGCTGCCCGCCCAGTACCGCGACCGCGGTCCGCAGCCGCTCACCGCGGGCATCGGCGAGCTGGCGTACACGGGCGGAAAATACGTCATCACCATGGATCCGGACGGCCCGCCGACCGACTGGTGGATCTACGAGGACCTGAAGTTCCCGTACAAGCGGAACATCGCCGCCGTCGGCTTCGACCGCGACGACATGACGCTGGAGGGCATCACCCGCGCCGAGATGCGCCGGGGCTGCTGGGACCCGGTCGAACGGCTCAAGGACATGGACCTCAACCACGTCGAGGCGTCGCTCTGCTTCCCCACCTTCCCGCGCTTCTGTGGCCAGACCTTCGCCGAGGCGCAGGACAAAGAGGTGGCGGTTGCGTGTGTCCGCGCCTACAACGACTGGATGGTGGAGGAGTGGTGCGGCGACAGCGGCGGCCGGCTGATCCCGCTCTGCATCATCCCGCTCTGGGACATCGACCTGGCGGTCGCGGAGATCAAGCGGAACGCCGCGCGCGGGGTGCGGGCGGTGACCTTCTCCGAGATCCCGACCCATCTCGGGCTGCCGTCGATCCACACCGGCCACTGGGACCCGTTCTTCGCGATCTGCCAGGAGACCGGCACGGTCGTCAACATGCACATCGGGTCCAGCTCGCAGATGCCGGCCGCCTCGCCGGACGCCCCGCCCGCCGTACAGGCCTCGCTCTCCTTCAACAACGCGATGGCCTCGATGATGGACTTCCTGTTCAGCGGGGTGCTGGTGAAGTACCCGCGGCTGAAGCTCGCCTACAGCGAGGGCCAGATGGGGTGGATCCCGTACGCCCTGGAGCGCGCAGACGACGTGTGGGAGGAGCACCGGGCGTGGGGCGGGGTGCGCGATCTGATCCCCGAGCCGCCGTCGACGTACTACTACCGGCAGATGTTCTGCTGCTTCTTCCGCGACAAGCACGGTGTCGCGTCGCTCGATGTGGTCGGGCGGGACAACGCGACGTTCGAGACCGACTACCCGCACGTCGACTCGACCTTTCCGCACACGAAGGAGGTCGCCCTCGACCACGTCAAGGGACTGGACGACGAGACCGTCTACAAACTGATGCGCGGAAACGCGATCCGGATGCTGGGCCTGGATCTCGACCGGGACCTCGGCAAGTGACGGATCTGTCGTACACGCCCGAGGAGGATGAGTTCCGGGCGCGGCTGCGGGAGTGGCTCGGCGACGTGCTGCCCGGACTGCCCGCCAAGCCCCGTCCCGACGACTGGCCGGGGCGGCGGGCGTACGACACCGCCTGGCAGCGGATGCTGCACGACGCCGGGTACGCGGGCCTGCACTGGCCCGTCGACGCGGGCGGACGGGGCGCCACCCCCACACAGCACCTGATCTTCCTGGAGGAGACGGAGAGGGCCGGGGCGCCGTACGTCGGCGCGAACTTCGTCGGACTGCTGCACGCCGGGCCGACGATCGCCACCGAGGGCACGGCCGAGCAGCGGGCCCGCTGGCTGCCGCCGGTCCTGCGCGGCGACGAGATCTGGTGCCAGGGGTTCAGCGAACCGGAAGCGGGCTCCGACCTGGCATCGCTGCGGACCCGGGCGGTCCGCGACGGCGACCACTACGTGGTCAGCGGCCAGAAGATCTGGACCTCGCACGCGGAGGTCGCCGACTGGTGCGAGCTGCTCGTGCGCACGGATCCGGCCGCGCCGAAACACCGCGGGATCAGCTGGCTCGCGATGCGGATGGACGCCCCCGGCGTCACCGTCCGCCCCCTGCGCACGCTCGCCGGGTCCACCGAATTCGCCGAGATGTTCCTCGACGAGGTGCGGGTGCCGGTCTCCCACCGGGTCGGCGCGGAGAACGACGGCTGGCGGGTCACCATGGTCACCCTCTCCTTCGAGCGTGGTACGGCGTTCGTCGGCGAGGTCGTCGCCTGCCGTCGCACCCTGGCCGCCCTGGCTGCCGAGGCCCGGGCGAACGGCCGCTGGGACGACCCGGTGCTGCGCAGGACGCTCGGCAGGCTGAACGCCGAATTCCGGGCGCTGTGGCGGCTCACCCAGTGGAACGTCAGCGAGGCGCAGCGGGCCGGGGCCGGCGGTGGCGTGCCCGGCACCGGCGGCTCGGTCTTCAAGCTGCGCTACTCGCAGGCCCGCCAGGAGCTGTACGACGCGGCGGCCGAGGTGCTCGGCGCGGACGGGGCCGATCTGGACCGGGAGTGGGTCCTGGACCGGCTGACCTCGCTCTCGTACACGATCGCCGCGGGCACCTCGCAGATCCAGCAGAACATCGTCGCCGAGCGGATCCTCGGCCTGCCGAAGGGGCGCTGAGCGGACTGTGGACTTCCAGCTTTCGGACGACCAGCGGGCCCTGCGGGCCGGGATACGGGAGCTGCTCGCCGGCCGCTTCGGCAGGGACCGGATGCGGGCGGCGCTCGACGCGGGCACGGACGTCGACCGGGTGGTGTGGGGAGAGCTGGGCGCGGCCGGGTTCTTCGCACTGCGACTGCCGGAGGCGGAGGGCGGGGTGGGGCTGGGGCTGCCCGAGGCCGTCCTGCTGTTCGAGGAGGCGGGGCGGGTGCTGCTGCCTGGGCCGCTGGCGGCCACGCATCTCGCCGCCGGTGCGGTGAAGGGGGCGGCGGAGGGCGGGACGGTGGTCGCGGTGCTGGACGAGGGCCGCCCGGTCGCCCACCTGGGCGCGGCGGACGCACTGATCGCCCTGGTGGGCGGGGAGGTGCGGGTGCTGGAGGGGGCTGCGCTGCGCGCGCTCGTACGGGGCGCCGCCCGCCCCGTACGAGCACTCGATCCGCTCACGCCGCTGCACCGTGTGACGGCCCCGGCCACGTTCGGCGACCCCCTGCCCGGGGCCGGGGCGGCGCGGTTCCGGCGCGAAGGCATCCTGTTGGCCGCTGCCGAGCAGCTCGGCAGCGCCGCCCGCACCACCGAGATGGCTGTTCAACACGCCCGTGGGCGCGAGCAGTTCGGCTCGCCGATCGGCGCCTTCCAGGCGGTCAAACACCTGTGCGCGCAGATGCTGGTACGTGCCGAGCTGGCCCGTGCCGCGGTGTACGCGGCGGCCGTGACCGCGGACCCGGTCGAGATCGCCGGCGCGAAACTGCTCGCCGACGAGGCGGCCGTCCGCAATGCGCGGGACTGCCTCCAGGTGCATGGCGGGATGGGCTTCACCTGGGAGGCGGACGTGCATCTGCACCTCAAGCGGGCGTGGCTGCGGGCCGGACAGTGGCTGACGGCGGCCGAGGCCGAGGAGGCGCTTGCGGCCGATCTGTGCTGAGCGCCGGCAGACCGAGGGCTGACCGGGTACGGGTGCGGCTGGGGTCGGGACGATGGGTGCCGAGTGCATGCATGTCACGCGAAAGACCCCTGAACTTCACGCTGCGGAGTTACACAGTGCAGTCGGTAAGTGCCGATACCGGCTTGTGTCCTTTGCGTGATTCGTCACGGGCCGCAGTTGCCATCGGCTCGGGTACGCTCCGTTGGATGCGAGTGGTTGTGGAACCTGGCGATCCGGGTGTTGCCCGTGGGGCGACTCCGGTCCGGCCGAGGTGCCCTGCTCGCGTTCCCGTCAGAAGCGCCGGGCCCGCCCGTGGGGCGATTCCCTCGCCCTCTGTGTGCTTCTGTTCGACCCCCCGCAGCGTGCGTCGCACAGTATGCACCACGCGTACTCTTTCGCGCTGGAATATGCCCGAAGCGCTTGTTGCGGTGACTGTACGTCAACCATGCTGTCTCGTAAGGGAATCACGTTCCGTGATCCTGAGGAGGCGCGAGGCGATGTGTCCGCCGGTTCGGATGGTGTGAGCGGTGCAGGTGCTTCAGGTTCAGTTGGAGGTCGGGCCGGATCCCGCAGAGGTCGGGCGGGCCCGCAGGTGGGCGCGGTCGAGACTGATCGGGTCCGGGATAAGGGACGACGAGCCGCTGGCCGAGACGCTCATCCTGCTGATCTCGGAGCTGGTCACCAACGCGGTCGTCCATACCGGCTGTCCGGCCGTGCTGCGCATGCTGTTCGGCGCGGCCGAAACGGCGGGGACGGCCGGGACCGTACGGGTCGAGGTGGCCGACACCAGTTGCCGCCCGCCGCAGCAGCGGCACGCGGCGGGCGAGGACACCGGCGGCCGGGGCCTGGAGCTGGTCGACGGCCTCGCCGACCGCTGGGGCTGGCAGCCGGAAGGCGCCGGCAAGCAGATCTGGTGCGAGGTGGACCGCGGGACGCCCGTGATGCAGGTCCAGATGCAGGCGGGGGCGTACGGGGTCGGCGTGCATGAGCCGTCGCCCGCCGTCGTCACCCATCCCGCATAGAGGTCACAGGACGGCCACCGGGGCGACCGGGGTGCCGGTGGCACCGACGAACGGTTCCGGCATCGCGGAGAGCAGAAAGCTGTAGCGCTTCGCCTCCGCACAGGCTGTGGACAGCCCTTCCAGATTCCAGTTCTGGCCCTGCAGCATGCCCATCTCGACCAGGTCCAGCGCATGCACACCCAGCCACAGATCCTCGATCTCCGGCGGGAAGATCTCGAAGGTCAGTGTGTCATTGGCGACCGCGGCGACATCGCGCGCGTGGAACCACTCGGGCGTCCGGATCGACAGGCCGGGCGACGGATAGGCATACGCGTGCTTGTCGCCCGCCAGATAGACCTGGATCTGCCCGGTCCGTACGAGGACGATGTCACCGGCCCGGACCCGGATCCCGCCGAACTCCTCCGCCGCGTCCAGGTCCTCCGGGGTCACGGCGTGGTCGCCGGGCAGCCGGTCCACGCCCCGGGCGCGCGCCACATCCAGCAGTACGCCGCGTGAGACGAGGTGCGGGGGTGCGGCGATGGAGCTGAACTGTGCGCCGCCGTGCGCGGTGACGGTGGCGGCGGGGCGGCCGTTGTAGATCCTCCCGGAGTGCGAGGCGTGCGTGAGCGCGTCCCAGTGGGTGGCCGCCTGCAGGCCGAGCGTCACGACGTCGTCGCTGGTGGCGACCGTGCCGGGGCCGAAGATCTCCTGATTGATCTGGACCATCGAATGCAGTGGATTGACCCGTCCCGGAATCAGCCCGCTCTGCACGCCGTCCTGCTGGAGGGCGAGCGCGAGAGGGATCCGCTGCCCGGTGCGGACGGTCGTCGCCGCGTCCCGTAGCACCGCGTCGGTGATCAGGTTGAGCGTCCCGATCTCGTCCTCCGCGCCCCAGCGCCCCCAGTTGTTCACGCGCTTGGCGATCTCGTGGAACTCGGCCGGCAGTGGCATGGGGCCTCCTGGAATCGATGGGTCGCCGGTCTTGTGCTGACGGAGCCGACTGCCCGTAAAATCTAACGGTCCGTCAGAAACCGTGGGAAGGGGCCGGGCATGGGGAACTTCTTGGCAGGCAAGGTGGTGGCCGTGACCGGTGCCGGCCGTGGCATCGGACGGGCGGTCGCGCTGGCCGCGGCGGCACAGGGGGCCCGCGTCGTCGTCAACGACCACGGCGTCTCCATCGAGGGCGGCGAACCGAGCAGCGAGATAGCCGAGTCCGTCGTCAAGGAGATCGAGGCGGCGGGCGGCGAGGCCGTCGCGGTCGCCGACGACATCTCCACGATGGCGGGCGGACAGCGGATCGTGGACACGGCGCTGGCGCGGTTCGGGCGGATCGACGGGGTCGTCTGCGTGGCCGGGATCCTGCGCGAACGGATGCTGTTCAACATGTCCGAGGAGGAGTGGGACGCCGTCGTCGCCACCCACCTGAAGGGCACCTTCACCGTCTTCCGGGCGGCCTCGGCAGTCATGCGGAAGCAGGACGGCGGCGGCACACTGGTCGGCTTCACCAGCGGCAACCATCAGGGCAGCGTCGCCCAGGCCAACTACAGCGCCGCCAAGGGCGGGATCATCTCGCTCGTCCGGAGCGCGGCGCTCGGCCTGCACAAGTACGGCGTCACGGCGAACGCGGTCGCCCCGGTGGCCCGGACCCGGATGTCCGCGAACGTCCCGATGGAACTGAAGGAGATCGGCGAACCGGAGGACGTGGCCGCACTCGTCGTCTACCTGCTGAGCGATCGGGCCCGCGAGGAGAAGATCACCGGTCAGGTCTACACGATCGCCGGCCCGAAGATCGCGGTCTGGGCGCAGCCGAGGGAACTGCGGGCGGGGTACGCGGAGGGGGCCTGGACGCCGGAGCGGATCGCCGACTTCCTGCCGGGGACGGTGGGGGTGGATCCGATGCCGATGCTGGCGCAACTGGAGGCGATGGCGGCCGCGGCGGCGGCGAAGGCGAGGCCCAACGCGTGACCTCCCACCGGGGCTCCGCCCCGGACCCCGCTCCTCGATCGACGGAGGGGCTGGATTTTCCGCCCGACCCCAAGGAGTGGACATGGACTTCGCGTTCGACGCGGCGGACGACGCCTTCCGCCGGGAGGCCCGGTCCTGGCTGGAGGCCCACCTCGCACAGCCCTGCGCCACCGAGGGCGGCCGCGCCTGGGAGCAGGAGCTGGGCCGCGCCGGCTGGATCGGCCTCGGTTGGGACACCGGGACAGCCGGCTACGGAAACCGGCCCGCCACCCTCACCCAGCAGGTCGCCTGGGCGGAGGAGTACGCGCGTACCACCGCCCCCGCCCGCGTCGGCCACATCGGAGAGAACCTCCTCGCCCCCACCCTCATCGCGTACGGGACCGACTCGCAGAAGCAGCGGTTCCTCCCCGCCGTCGCCCGGGGCGAAGAGCTCTGGTGCCAGGGCTACAGCGAACCCGGCGCCGGCTCCGATCTCGCCGGGGTGCGGACCGGCGCCGTGCCGGACGGTACCGGCCGGTACATCGTCACCGGCCAGAAGATCTGGACCTCGCTCGCTCAGGACGCCGACTGGTGCTTCGTCCTCGCCCGCACCACCCCGGGCTCGCAGCGCCACCACGGACTGTCGTTCCTGCTGGTGCCGATGGACCAGCCGGGCCGTGTCGAGGTGCGCCCGATACGCCAGATGTCCGGGACGAGCGAGTTCAACGAGGTCTTCTTCGACGGCGCGCTCGCCGAGGAGGTGGTCGGCGGCGAGGGCAACGGCTGGACCGTCGCCATGGGGCTGCTGGCCCTGGAGCGCGGCGTCTCCACCCTGGTCCAGCAGATCGGTTTCGCCGCCGAGCTGGACCGTGTGGTCCGGGCCGCCGTCGCCGGCGGTGCGGTCGCCGACGCCGTACTGCGCGAACGGCTCGTCCGGCAGTGGGCCGAGCTGAAGACCATGCGCTGGAACGCCCTGCGCACCCTGGGCGGTTCCGGCGACGCGGGCGCCCCGAGCGTCGCCAAGCTGCTCTGGGGCGGCTGGCACAAACGGCTCGGCGAGCTCGCCGTGGAGATCAGGGGCGCCGCCGCAGCCGTGGGCCCGGACGACTGGTCGCCCACCACACCGTACGAACTCGACGAGGCACAGCGCCTGTTCCTGTTCACCCGGTCCGACACCATCTACGGCGGCTCGGACGAGATCCAGCGGAACATCATCGCCGAGCGGGTGCTCGGCCTACCGAGGGAGCCGAGATGAGAGGCGTCGTCTTCGACGGCAAGCAGACCGAGGTCGTCGACGACCTGGAGATACGCGACCCGGGACCCGGCGAGGTGCTCGTCGCGGTGGCAGCCGCCGGCCTGTGCCACAGCGATCTGTCGGTCGTGGACGGGACCATTCCGTTCCCGCTGCCGGTGGTGCTCGGGCACGAGGGTGCGGGTGTGGTGGAGGCGATCGGCGCGGGCGTCACGCATGTCGCGCCCGGCGACCATGTCTCGCTGTCCACGCTGGCCAGCTGCGGCGCCTGCGCCCAGTGCGACCGGGGCAGGCCGACGATGTGCCGCAAGGCGATCGGGATGCCCGGACAGCCTTTCTCGCGGGGCGGCAAGCCGCTGTACCAGTTCGCCTCCAACTCGGCCTTCGCCGAACGGACCCTCGTCAAGGCCGTGCAGGCGGTGAAGATCCCCGCCGACATCCCGCTGACGTCGGCCGCCCTGATCGGCTGCGGTGTGCTGACGGGAGTCGGCGCCGTGCTCAACCGGGCGAAGGTCGACCGCGGCGACACGGTCGTCGTGATCGGCACCGGCGGCATCGGGCTCAATGTGATCCAGGGCGCGCGGATCGCGGGCGCGCTGACGATCGTCGCGGTGGACGCCAACCCGGCGAAGGAGGCGGTGGCACGGCAGTTCGGCGCGACGCACTTCCTGCCGTCGGCGGACGGCGTGCGCGAGATCCTGCCGACCGGCGCCGACCACGCCTTCGAGTGCGTGGGCCGCACGGAACTGATCCGGCAGGCGATCGACCTCCTGGACCGGCACGGCCAGGCGGTCCTGCTGGGTGTCCCGGCGGCGACGGCGGAGGCGTCGTTCCTCGTCTCGTCGATGTATCTGGACAAGTCGATCCTGGGCTGCCGGTACGGTTCCTCGCGCCCGCAGCGCGACATCGCGCTCTACGCGGACCTGTACCGGGACGGCCGGCTGCTCCTCGACGAGCTGGTGACGGAGACCTACCCGGTGGAGGACTTCGCGAAGGCGGCGGACGACGCGCACCACGGGCGGGTGGCCCGCGGCGTGCTGGTGTTCTAGCTCCTCGGGCGCCGCATCCGCATCCGCGCCGCCCTCACCGACCGCCCGCCCCCGCGCGGAACGTCCGCCGGTACATCGTCGGTGACACGCCCAACGCCGCCTGGATGTGCTGGCGCAGCGACGTGGCCGTCCCGAACCCCGCTTCCCGTGCCACCTGGTCGATCGACAGGTCCGTGGTCTCCAGCAGCCCCCGTGCCCGCTCCACCCGCTGCTGGGTCAGCCACTGCCCGGGACTGATCCCGACCTCCTCCCGGAACCGGCGCGTGAACGTCCGTACGCTCATCGACTCCTGTTGCGCCATGTCGCGCAGCAGGATCGGCCGGTCGAGCCGCCCGAGCGCCCAGGCTCGAGCGCTCGTCGTGGTCGCGAACTGTGTCTCGGGGACCGGGCGTTGGATGTACTGGGCCTGCCCGCCGTCGCGGTGCGGCGGTACGACCGTGCGGCGGGCGACGTCATTGGCGACGGCTGTGCCGTGGTCGCGGCGCACGATGTGCAGGCAGAGGTCGATCCCGGCGGCGACCCCGGCGGATGTGAGGACGTCCCCGTCGTCGATGAACAGCACGTCGGGGTCGACCCGGACCCGCGGGAACAGCTGCTGGAAGTGGTCGGCGGACGACCAGTGCGTGGTGGCGGGGCGTCCGTCGAGACGCCCGGCGGCGGCAAGCACGTAACTGCCCGTGCAGATCGAGACGAGCCGGGTGCCGGGCCTGATGTACGCGAGCGCGGTGGTCAGCGCGTCCGTCAGCCTGCCCTCCTCGTAGACGGGGCCGAGTTCGTAGGAGGAGGGGATGACGACCGTGTCGGCGATGGCCAGCGCCTCGGGGCCGCGCTCGACGGCGATGGTGAAGTCCGCGTCGGTGGCGACCGGTCCCGGTGGGCGGACGGAACAGGTTACGACTTCGTACAGCTTCCGGCCTTGGTCTCCGGCCTCGGAACCGCGTGCCAGGCCGAAGATCCTTTGTGGGATGCCCAGTTCGAAAGGGAGCAGCCCGTCGAGGGCCAGGACGACGACTCGATGCCGCATGGCGGACTCCCTTCACCCCTAGTGGTATAGACCTTAAACTGATACATGTCACTGACGTGAAGGAAAAGTCAGCAGAGCACGAGTGCATTCCCGGCGCGACCCGTGAGAGCGCCCCATCCCCTTCGTCCCTCCTCGGCCCTACGGCTTCCTTGCCGCCGCTGGTTGCGCGATGGGACGACGACCGACCGGGAAGTGAGCTCTGGAACCGTAACTTCCGGCTCTTCTTCATCGCCCGTACCGCCGCGCTCTTCGGCGACGGCATGATCCCGGTGGCGCTCACCGCGGGTCTGCTGGGGGCCGGCCGGCCGCACTCCTCCGTGGGCTTCGCGCTGGCCGCCTGGATGGGGCCGCTGGCGCTCTTCGTGCTCTTCGGCGGTGTACTGGCGGACCGGTTCACCCCGCGCCGGATGATGATCATCGCCGACGCGCTGCGGCTGGTCGGGGCATCCGTGCTGGCCATCTCCTTCGCCACCGGCAACCCGCCGCTGTGGGCGGTGTACGCACTGAGTTCGGTGGCCGGCGTCGGCGCCGCGCTCTTCCAGCCGGGCGTCGCATCGACGGTGCCCCGGGTGGCGCTCGACGTGCAGCGCGGCAACGCGGTGCTCCGAGTCTCCGAGGCGCTGATGACCATGGCCGGCCCCGCCTTCGCGGGGCTGCTGGTCGGGCTGGCGAGCGCCGGAGCGGTGTACGCGGCGAACGCGTCGACGTTCGCGGTCTCCGGCGTCTGTCTCTTCCTGATGCGTCTCGCCCCGATGCCGTCCGACGAGGCGCCACGCGGCACATTCGTCGCCGAACTGGTTGATGGCTGGCGGGAATTCAGGGCGCGCAGCTGGCTGTGGGGGGTGATCGCGATCTGGACGGTGTACGGCTTCACTGTGATGGGCCCGATGCTCCCGCTGACCGCGGTCGAGGTCACCGAGGCACACGGCTCGGGCACTTACGGGGTGATGATGGCGGTGAACGGCGCGGGCAGCGTGCTCGGCGGCCTGCTGGCCCTGCGGCTGAGACCCCGCCGACCGCTCGCGGCGGGCGCGATCGCCCTGACCGGGGTGTGCGTGAATCTGGTGGTGCTCGGCCTCGGGATGCCGGTGTTCGCGCTGGGGGCCGGGCAGTTCGTGGCGGGCGCGGTGTTCGCGTTCTGGCTGGTGATGTGGTCGACGACGGTCCAGACGCACGTCCCGCCGGAGGCCCTGAACCGGCTGCACGCCTACGACGTGGCGGGTTCCCTGCTGATGCTGGCGGCGGGCCGCGCGTTGGCGGGACCGGTCGCGGACGCGGTGGGCGCTTCGGAAGTGCTGCTGGCCGGAGCGGTGATCAACGCGCTGGTGGTGGGGGTGCTGCTCGCGGCCCGCCCGATCCGCCGCCTGGAGCGGATCGGGTGAGCCGGGCAACCGCGGCGGGGGTCCGGGCCGCGCACCGCGTGGCGGCTGCCCGGACGGCTGCAGTCCGGCCGGGCCGACGACCGTCAGCGCTTCTGCCGGTCCCGCTCCTCGGACTTCTGCATCTCGATGACCTGGAAGACATGCGCACTGATCTGCCTGCGCACACTGCCACCGACGAGCAGCGCGGAGCCGAGGACGGAGAGCGGTCCGGAGACCGCCAGGACGGTGAGCTGCTTGGGCAGTTCCGACACCACCGTGCACTGCATGGTGACGCGGTAGCAGTACGCATCCGCCTGATCCACCAGCAGGAACGCCAGCCAGATCCAGAGCCCGGCGGCGATGAGCAGCAGTCCGGCGCCCCACGCCTGCATCAGCGCGGAACGGTGATGGAACTGCTGACGCGCGACCCATTGCATGAGATCCCCCGGTGCGATCGGCTCGTCCGTCTCATTCGGCCGGGTGAGCGTTCGTCCCGGCCGACGGATGATCGTACGCCTTCCCTCATGGCCCGATCCCTACGAACGATGTCCCTCGGGCCACTCGTGAGGACATGGCCCGGGACCGGATGCTGGGTGACGTGACCCAGACAACCGATAGCGCCGCCGCAGGTCCCACGCAGGACGACGCCCGCCCGGCCGACCGCAAGCCGTCCCGCCTGCGCATCCACCGTGCCTGGATCGTCGCCGTCGTCACGTTCGTGACGATCATCGGCGGCGCCGCGTTCAACTCCCTGCCCGGCCTCCTCATCGACCCGCTGCACACGGAGTTCGGCTGGTCACGCGGGGAGATCGGGCTGGCCGTCTCGATCGACATGGCGCTGTACGGACTGACCGCGCCGTTCGCCGCCGCGCTGATGGACCGGTTCGGCATCCGCCGGGTCGTCGTCGTGGCCCTGTCCACGGTCGCGGCGGGGGCCCTGGCCAGTGTCTGGATGACGGCTTCCTGGCAGCTGATGATCTATTGGGGCCTGCTCGTCGGCCTCGGCACCGGCTCGATGGCGTTGGCCTTCTCGGCCACGGTGACCAACCGCTGGTTCGTCGCCAGGCGCGGCCTGGTCACCGGCATCCTCACCGCGGCCGGCGCCTCCGGGCAGCTGGTCTTCCTGCCGCTGTGCGCCTGGATCGTCGAGGAGCACGGCTGGCGCCCGGCCTCGGTGACCGTCGCGCTGGCCGCGCTCGTCGTCGTCCCGTTCGTCTGGCTCCTGATGCGCGACCACCCGGCCGATGTGGGCCTGGCCCCCTACGGCGGCTCGTACGTGGAGAAGCCGGCGCCCGCCCGGGGCGCGGCGGCCCGTACCGTACGCGTCCTGTTCGACGCCGCCCGCACCGGACCGTTCTGGCTGCTCGCGGGCACGTTCGCGATCTGCGGCGCCTCGACCAACGGCCTGATCCGTACGCACTTCGTGCCGTCGGCCCACGACCACGGCATGCCCATCACGGCAGCCGCCTCGCTGCTCGCCGTCATCGGGGTCTTCGACATCATCGGCACGATTTTCTCCGGCTGGCTCACCGACCGCTTCGACGCCCGCCGGCTCCTCGCCGTCTACTACGCTCTGCGCGGCGTCTCGCTGCTCTTCCTGCCGATGCTGATGGCGTCGACGGTGCACCCGCCGATGGTCTTCTTCATCGTGTTCTACGGCCTGGACTGGGTGGCCACGGTCCCGCCGACGCTGGCCCTGTGCCGCGAGCAGTACGGCGACGACAGTGCGATCGTCTTCGGCTGGGTCCTCGCCTCCCACCAGGTCGGCGCGGCACTGGTGGCGTTCCTGGGCGGTGTGGCGCGCGATGTGTTCGGCTCGTACGACATGGTCTGGTACGCGTCGGGGGCGCTGTGCGCGACGGCGGCGCTGATGGCGCTGGTGATCCGGCGGCAGGCGCAGACTCCGGAGCCGGTGGTGCTGACCGGCACCGGCTGAGGCGGTCGCCGACCCGTGCGCGAAGAAGCGGACGGGAGGGCTGCGCATGCTGAGCCCGGAGGGAGAAGGGGCGCGCGTCGCGCCACCGCTGCCGAAGCTGTGGGTCCCGTCCGAAGCTCGGCCGGCAGCGCCGTCAGCGCCGCCGTCGCGCACCGCGTCGGTACACGCTCACCCGCTGAAGCGGCCGAACGCCCCCCGGTGGAACAGCAGCGGACCGACCCCGTCCGCCGCCCCCAGTGCCTCCACCCGCCCGACCACGATCAGATGGTCGCCGCCCGTGTGGACGGCCTGGATGCGGCAGTCGACCCAGGCCGGTACGGAGGCCAGCAGCGGCGACCCGGTCGCGGGAGCGGCCCCGTACCTCACCCCGGCGAACTTGTCGGCCCCGCTCACCGCGAACCCCCGGCACAACGCGCCCTGCTCCGCGCCCAGGATGTTGACGCAGAACGCCCCGGCGCGGGCGATGCGTGGCCAGGTCGTCGACGTACGGGCGACCATGAAGGTGACCAGCGGCGGATCGAGGGAGAGCGAAGCGAACGACTGGCAGGCGAACCCCGCGGGGCCGTCCGGGTCGTGGGCGGTGACGACGGTGACACCGGTCGCGAAGTGACCGAGCACGCGCCGGAATTCGGCCGGATCGACGGGCAGCCGCTCGTCGTCGGCGACGGCCCGCAGCTCGGGGCGCGGCAGCGGATCGACCGGCGCCGGGCCGGCGGTTGTGGCGGCGCCGACGGACCTGAGGTACCGGACGGCGGTGGCGGCCATGCCTGCGTGTCCCATCACATCTCCCAGTTAAGCTGACGGATCGTCAGATAAGAAGGGCTGGGCCCGGATCGTCACAGCCCCCGGTACTTCGGTGCGCGGCGTTCCACGAAGCTCGCCACGCCCTCGACCGCGTCCTGCGTGGTCATGTTGATCTCCTGGGCCATTGCCTCGGCGGCGAACGCCGTTGCGCGGTCGGCGTCCAGGGATGCGTTGACCAGCTGTTTGGTGAGGGCGAGGGTGCGGGTCGGGCCGTCCGCCAGACGTTGCGACCATGCGCGGGCCGTTGCCGTCAACTCCTCGGCCGGGACCACCCGGTTGACCAGGCCCAGGCGTTCCGCCTCCGCCGCGGGGAGTGCGTCGCCGAAGAACATCAGCTCCTTGGTGCGCTGCGGTCCGATCAGCCGGGGCAGCAGGTACCCGCCGCCGCCGTCCGGTACGAGGCCGCGGCGTACGAACACCTCGATGAACTTCGCCGAGTCGGCGGCCAGCACCAGGTCGCAGGCGAACGCCAGGTGTGCGCCGATGCCGGCCGCCGTGCCGTTGACGGCCGCGATCACCGGCTTCTCGCAGTCCAGGACCGCCGCGATCAGGCGCTGCGCGCCGAGCCGGATGGTGCGGGCCACATCGCCGGGGATCCGGGCGCCCGTGGACGGGGCGGCGCGCAGGTCGGCGCCCGCGCAGAAGCCGCGGCCGGTGGCGGTCAGGACGACGGCCCGGACCGCCGGGTCGGCGGAGGCCCGGGCGAGGAGGGCGATGAGGCGTTCCCGCTGGTCCCAGGTGACGGCGTTCATCGCTTCGGGGCGGTTGAGAGTGATCCATGAGACGCCGTTGTCAGTGGCGTGGAGTACCAATGAGTCAAGCGGGTCGGCGGACCCGGGGGTGTCTTCGGGGGAGGACGGCATGAGGCGGCTCCTTGGCAGGTGGCGTGGGCGGTCAGCGGCAGACGGCGAGCGCGTCCAGCGCTACCGCGCCCTGCCCGCGGCCCAGCACCATCAGCGGGTTGATGTCCAGTTCGGAGAGGTCGTCGCCCAGTTCCAGTGCCATCCGCTGGACGCGCAGCACGACCTCGACGAGCGCGTCGACATCCACCGGCGGTCCGCCGCGTACGCCTTCCAGCAGGGCCCGGCCGCGCAGTTCGCCCAGCATCGCCCGCGCCTGGTCCTCGCCGAAGGGCGGCACCCGCACCGCCGCATCGTGCAGTACCTCTACGAGGACGCCGCCGAGCCCGACCGTCACCGTGGGCCCGAACAGGGCATCGTGCGTGACGCCGACCATCATTTCGACGCCCCGCTCGATCATCTGGCAGACCAGGACGCCGTCCAGCTCGATGCCCTCGTAGCGGGCGATGTCGGTCAGTTCGCGGTACGCGTCGCGGACCTGGCTGGCGGAGGTGAGTCCGACCTTGACCAGGCCGAGCTCCGTCTTATGGGCCAGCCGCGCGCCGGACGCCTTCATGACGACCGGGTAGCCGACCAGGCCCGCCGCCCGGACGGCCGCCGCCGCGCTGGTGACCAGCTGCTCGCGCGGGACGCGGATGCCGTACGCCCGCAGAAGCTGCTTCGCCGCGTGCTCGCTCAGCTGGTGGCCCGGGCGCATCAGGGCCTGCGCCTTGCGGAACGAGGGCGACGGCGTGCGCGGCGCCTCGTCGAAGGGCGAGCGGTACGAGCCGGCGAACCGGTGGTGGTCCAGATAGGCCTTCACGGCGGTGATGCAGTTGCCGAACGTGCGGAAAGTGGCGACGCGCGACGAGCCGAGCAGCGTCGTGCGGTACGCGTCCTCGGTACCGACCGGGGATCCCCACACCACGCACACCAGCTTGTCCGTGGTCTCCGCCGCGTCCACCAGGTCCTGCGCGAGCCTGTCGCTCATCGGGGGGAACGGGCCGGTGATCGGGCAGATCAGTACCCCGACGTCCGGGTCGGCGAGGATCGCGTCGATGATCTTCCGACCACGCCAGTCGCCGACCGGATGCCCGCCGTTGTCGACCGGGTTCGCCACGTTCAGATAGCCGGGAATCCACTCGTGCAGCTCGCGCTGCTTCTCCTCGGACAGGGTGGGGAGCTTCAGCCCCGCCCCCGTTGCCAGGTCCGAGAAGTGCGCGCCCGTGCCGCCCGAGATCGAATACACGACGACCCCGTCGGCCTGCGGTTTCCGTGCCCGGGCCAGCAGGGCCGCGGTGTCCTGGAGTTCGTCGAGCCCGTCCACCCGGATCACACCGAACTGCCGCATCGCCGCGTCCACCACCTGGTCGGCGCCGGTCAGCTTGCCGGTGTGTGACGCGGCCGTCCTGGCCCCCGTCTCCGTACGCCCCACCTTGACCGCCACGACCGGAACCCCGGCCCGTGCCGCCCGGTCGGCGGCGAGCAGAAAGGAACGCCCGTCCTTGAGCCCTTCCACGTAGCAGGCAATGGCCCCGACCTCGGGGCGCTGCGAGAAGTACGAGATGAAGTCGGCCGTCTCCAGATCCGCCTCGTTGCCCGTGGGTGCCCAGTGCGACAGCCGTACGCCCAGCTCCTGGAGGGTGTAGACGGGGCGGCCCTGGTGGCCGGACTGGGTGATCAGGGCGATCGCCGGCCCGTCGAGGTCGTCCCGGAACGCCTCGAATGCGTTGAGGTTGGTGTTCGGTCCGAGCAGCCGCAGCCCCGACCGCTCCACCGCGGCCGCCAGCCGCGCCTGGGCGGCGGCGCCCTCTTCGCCGGTCTCGGCGAACCCGGAGGCGAAGGCGACCGCGAACTTGACCTTGGCCTGCCCGAGTTCCTCGATCACCGGGAGCGGGTCGCCGACCAGCAGCACCGCCAGATCGACCTGCTCCGGCAGGTCCGCGACGGAAGGAGAGCAGGGGCGGCCGAAGACGGACTCCCGGGTGGGATGGACCGGGTGCAGGCGTGCCCCGACCCGCTCGGCCCAGGCGACGAGCTGCCGGGTGATGCCGGTGCGGGGCCGGCCCTCGGTGTCGGATGCCCCGATGACGGCGACGGACTCGGGCCGGAAGAACCGGTCCAGGTCGGGCACGGGCGCGTGCAGCGGGCGGCCGCTGACGTCGAGATCGCCTTCCGCGGCGGCGGCCGTCATGCTGTGGACGGCGGCGTGCGGCTCCTCGCCGCAGGCCACCACCCGGGCGCGGAAGTGTGTGGTGAGGGTGCCGTGAGTCGATCCAAGCATCGTTCCGCCCACTCCTGCCAGAGGTCCGTCCGGGCTCGGGGCGCCCGTATCCAATTAGCTGACGCCTTGTCAGGTTACTGAACTGACGCTTCGTCAGGAATGGTCGTGCAGGCAAAGGCTGATCCGGACGCACGGAAGAGTGGGCGGGATCGTTGGAACTGCGCGAGCTCGGGGAAGCGTGCGTGCCACTCCCAATGAGTCTGCGACTCTGCCGTCGGCGGGACGTTGCCCGACTCGATACTCTGCTTGAGGTGATCGGCGAGCCGGAAGGGCCAGTCCTGGATTTCGGACTCGGCCGGCCCGACGTCCGGCTCTGGATGGAACTCGCTGAGGCGCAAGCGCGGGCGGCTGAGAGGATTCCGGGCATACGCGCGCAAATGGAGTTCGGCTCCGACAGGGTTCAGGGTCGGGTGTGCCAGGTGTGGTGCATGGATGCGAGCAGGGCGTCGCTCGACCTGTCGGCCCCGTCGTCTGCGGGCTGACCTGCATAGCCGCGCAGCGCCTGACCCAACTCGCCGTAGAGGCGATTGAATTCGAGCGGCTTCATGGACGCGTGGACAGCCCCAGGACCTCCCACCGCCACCACGCCGGCGTCGAAGACAGCGTCCGCACGAACAAAGCGATGGGCCTCGCGATTTGCCCTTCCTTCACCGTGAACCAGGCATGGATGCTGACCGCGAACCTCGCCGCCGACCTCGACGTCTGGCTCCGCCTCCTGACCCTCCACGACAAGGAAGGCCTCGCCGACGCCGAGCCGGAAGCCATTCGCTTCCGGCTCAACCGCCTGCCCGCACGCCTCACGAAACACGCCCGCCGCCGATGGCTCTGCGTCGAGACCACTTGGCCCTGGGCGAGCGCGTTTACCACCGCCTGGACCCGCATCGCCGACCTCCCGACCGTCACCTGATAGCCGGGTCCCGCCCCGACGAAGACCAGAACGGAAGAGACCAGCACCAACCCGGGCCCGTGCAACCCGGCGCAGCCGCAGCGACACGCGACGACCCCGATTCGAAACACAGCGAACAAGCCGGGGTGAGCCGATGAGCCTTTTCCAACCTCGCGCTGACGCGTGATGAAGGACGAGAACGGCCTGGACGATCGCGGTGGTGTTGCAGCGGAGCTTCCGCAGGAGGCGCCGGCCCTTCAGAGTGGCCATGGCCTGCTCGCCGAGGCGGCGGATCTTGGCGTGCGTGCTGTTGTGCCGGCGCTTCCACCGCTTGAGATGACGGCCGCGGAAGGGCACCCGGATGGAGCCGTCGGCGCCCTGATATGCCTTGTCGGCCCAGCACTTGAGGCCGGCCTCGATGAGTGCCTCGACGATTCCGTGGGTGCGGGCGGCGGTCAGGTCGTGGGTGGAGCCGGGTAGTGCGGGCGAGGCCCACAGCTCGGAGGCCATCCGCAGTCCGAGGCCGACACGCTCCGCGTGGACGTCCACGTGGCTTCGGCGTTCATGGTCACCGTCGCTGCGATCGCGACTCCGGCCGTCGCGGCGACGGAAACTCCGGCGATGACGCGACGCTTCACCGAACGCCGATGACGTGCTGCTTGCGGAGTCACGCTCCCACCCCTTTGTCCTGGTTTCCCGGCTTGAGCACAGCCGCCACATCGGCTGCCCGAAGTACACAGCGCAACTCCATGCCCAAACGTCACACGGCAGTGACATATATCGTTTTGTCCACTAGCGAACGATTCGCGAGCACGTTCGAATTCCGTGTACGTCCTGTGTTAGCTTTCGCGGCCTCCGGAGGTCTGTTCCGCATCGCATCACGTCGATGCGCGCCGCATGCGCGTGTCCGTGTGCGCCCGCGTCGAGCCGTCTCCCCATCACCATCCAGTTGGAGGTATGTGTGACAGGACGTCATTCGCCTGGTCGCAGAAGCAAACTCATGCGCACGGGCATCGCGACGGCCGCCGCCCTCGCGGTGGCCGGCGGCGCGGCTCCCTTTCTCCTCCAGGGCGCCCAGGCCGAGCCGGCCGCCCTGACGATCCCGGTCCCCGACCGGTTCGCACCGCTGAAGAACACCGTGCACGATGCGGGCACTTCGGGCTTCCTCACCAGGGAGGAGCAGGAGGGCGACGCGTACAACACCGGCTTCGGGCCCATGGGCGGGTACCGGTGGATCCCGCAGAGCGGCGACGCGCAGGCCGTCGGCTCCGACCCCGCCGATTCCGGTGTGCGGGTGGACGGCTCGGCCTCGGACGTCGTCGCCCTGTACACGAAGGCGTCGCGCACAGTCGAGCTGAAGGACCTCAAGTCGGGTGCGTCGACGACGTTCACGCTGCCTGACGGGCACATTTATCTCGGCGCCACGGGCGGCGCCGTCCTCACCGCCACCTCGAAGGACACCGGCGGCATCGAAGCGCTGCACGTGCTGCGCAAGCCGGACGGCGGCGAGCTCATGGACACCACGGTGACCGGTGCCGTGCCGGCATCCGCGTGGGCGGTCGGCTCCGACGGGCACACCATCGCCCTGCGCACCCCCATCACCGGTGGCCAGCAGATCACGCTCGTCGACCTGGACACCGGGCGCGCGACCCTGGCGTTCCCGACCGCGTGGGCGAGCGCGCAGCTGCAGGTCGTGCTCTCCGACACGTACGTGGGCTGGTACGACAGCGAGTCCGGCGACGACAAGGTGCATCTGCTGCGCCGGGACGCACTCGACGGCGCCGAGACGACGGTCGACGTGGCGGGAAGCCGCGAGTACCCGGCCACCGTGGCGGTGCTCGGCGACTACGTTCTTGCCGCCACGGGTTATTCGCCACAGCAACCCGGCGACGAGTATCAGCGACGCCAGGGCGGGGAGTTGCGGGCGCTGCCCATCGGCGGCAGCGACGCCAAGACCCTGCTGCCGCACGCGGCCCTCTTCATGGCGGCGGCGCCCGACGGCGGCGTCCTGGTGACCGGCGGCGCGGACGCGGGCCACTGGGCGGTGCGCAAGGCCACGGTCGGCTCCGACGGCACGATCGGCCTCAGCACGCTGCGCGAGCTGCCGGCACGCGCCGGCCAGGTGCATGAACTCGCCCTGTCCACCGGAGTGCTGGCGACGAGCGAGTGGGACACCAGCCCCTACCCCTCGATCTTCAAGCGCACCCTCGACCTCGGCGACAGCCCGTCTGCGGGCGACCGTTCGGTGCTCCAGGAGCCCGCGGCGACGGACGACGCGAGCGATGTACGCCGGTTCGCGGGCACCCTCCCCGTGGGCACCGGCGACGGCCGCTTCGCGTACGGCGACACCTACGCGTACAGCACCTCCAAGACACACCTCGAGGTCCGCTCCTCGGAGCAGGACTCGCTGTCCCTGCCGCTGCCCCGGCAGAACGCCGACGGCACTCCCACGACGTACGGCGGCAAGGTGCTCTCGGCCTCCGGCCGCTATGTCGTCTTCGGCGAGGGCACCGGCACGAGCGACCACCAGTACGTGGCGGACATGGCAGCGACCGGCGGGCCGAAGATCGTCTCCGAGCGGGTGGGCGGCGGCAGCGCCGTGTGGGGCACCAAGCTGTGGACGGTGGGCGACACCGACGGCACCATCAAGGCCGTCGACCTCAAGTCCAAGGAGACCGCCGACACCGTCGACATCGGCTGCACGCCGAACCGGCTCCAGGCAGTGGGTCGCTGGGTCGCCTGGGACTGCGCCTCCGGTTCCGGGCTCTACGACCGTACGACGAAACAGAAGGCCGACCTTCCCGCCGCGGGTGAGCTGGGCGACGGTTATCTGCTCGGCCTCGACAAGGACGCCGGGAAGGTCCGCCTGACCGACCTCACCGCAGGCACCGTCGGTGACACCCGGGACCTGGCCGATCTGCCCGGTGCCACCGGGAAGATCACGGCCGACCGGTTCGGCGGTGGCGTCGCCTGGCTGGACTCGGCCACGGGCGTTGTGCACGCCGAGTCCACCGGTCTGCCCGCGTCCCCACTCGCCGAGATCGAGTCGCACCCCGACACGACCGTCGACCTGAAGTCCACGACGGACGCGCGCTGGGACGGCTCCTGGCAGCTGTCCAAGCCGGCGGCGTCCGGCGCACAGATCGTGATCAAGGACAGGGCCGGCCGTACCGTGCGGACGCTCACCGCCACCGCGCACGGCGCCGCGCTGACCGCCGACTGGGACGGCAAGGTCTCCGACGCGGCGTACGCGACCGACGGGACGTACACCTGGACGCTGACCGCGGCGCCGAAGGACGGCCAGGGCGCGGCCCTGCAGCTCACCGGGAGCATCACGGTGGCCGGGGGCGCACGTGGCCACCACGACCTCAACGGCGGCGCGGGCGACGTGATGACGCTCAGCTCCTCCGGCTACCTCACCACCCACTACGGCGACGGCAAGGGTGCCTTCGGCAGCAAGGCGTCCGGCTCCGGCTGGCCCGCGGGCACCTACGCCGTGCCCTTCGGGGACCTGACCAAGGACCGCTGCAACGACCTCCTGGTCCGCACGCCCGACGGCACCCTGCGCCGCTACACGGGCAAGTGCGCGGGCGGCGGCTACAGCCCCAGCGGCGCCTACACCTCCATCAGCACCGGCTGGCAGCAGTACAACGTGCTGACCGCGCCCGGCGACCTGACCGGCGACGGCCGTACGGACCTCATCGCGCGGCAGGCCTCCACGGGCGACGTCTACCTGTATGCCGACAACGGCGCCGGCGGCTTCAAGAGCCGGGTGAAGATCCGCTCGGCGTGGACCACGTACACCCACATCACCGGTGTCGGCGACCTCAACGGCGACGGCTTCGGAGATCTGCTCGCCCGCCGCAGCGACGGCACGCTCTTCCGCTACGACGGCACGGGCGCGGGCCAGTTCAAGGATCGGGTCACCGTCTTCACCGCCTGGGGCAAGACGTACAACGCGATGGTGGGCGTCGGTGACATCACCGGTGACGGCAAGGGTGACCTGGTCGTCCGCGACACCTCCGGCAACCTCTACCGCAACGACGGCAAGGGAAACGGATCGTTCACCTCGCGCACGCAGATCACCACGGGGTGGCAGGGCTACAAGGGCCTGTTCTAGAAGACTGCTGAAAGTCTCGGGTTCCGGCCCCGACTCGGTCGAGTCGGGGCCGGCCTTGTAGGCATGCAGGGGGGTGGGCCTCGCCCGCACTACCCGGCTCCACCCACGACCTGACCGCCGCCCGCACCCACGGAATCGTCGAGGCACTCATCGAGGCCGGCCTCAAGTGCTGCGCCGACAAGGCATATCAGGGCGCCGACGGCTCCATCCGGGTGCCCTTCCGCGGCCGTCATCTCAAGCGGTGGAAGCGCCGGCACAACAGCACGCACGCCAAGATCCGCCGCCTCGGCGAGCAGGCCATGGCCACTCCGAAGGGCTGGCGCCTCCTGCGGAAGCTCCGCTGCAGCACCAACCGCATCACCGCGATCGTCCAGGCCGTATGGCCCCGTTGTCACCGAGCACCATCAGCCGACCGCCCTGCCGGACCACCTGATCGTCCCAGGGGGCGCCCATTGCTGCACGAAGAGGCGGTCACCGACCTCCGGAGCGACCGCCCCGCCGATGGCTACGCGGACACGAGTGCGATCTGCTGATGGTCGAGGCGACGCTCGCCGACCGCTGGGGCGTCGCTCCCCGACCTGTTCCGCGCAAGACGGTCCTGCCCGGCTCGCCCCGTACCGTGACCGGCTCCACCGGGTCTCTCATCGCCGCTGTCGAGATCGTCTCCCGATCAAATCCGGACAACGACTGGGTGAGCAAAATGCGCGACTACCCCCTGCTCGGCATCCGCGTCTACGCGATCTTCGACCCCCGCACGGGCACGGGTGCAGTCCTCTCCGACATCCATCCGACGCCGGAAGGCCCGCGGTACGCGGTCCGCAAGGACTTCGTGTACGGCGAGGACGTCACCATCGGCGAGTGGACGATCTCGACCGACGCGCTCCCTCGTTACGTGTGACGTCCGCGCGGAGGCCCCCCGCCGGTCAGCCGGTGTGTGCCAGCTTCCTGGCGATCTTCCGTGCGTCCAGGGCCATTTCGCGGAACATGCCGCTGATCGGATTGGTGAACCCGGTGAAGAAGAGCCCGGGTGCGTGCTTCGGCGTGCGGCTGCCGTGCACCACCGGCCGCCCGCGTGCGTCCAGTACGTCGAGGTGTCCGACCAGCGGTTCCAGGGCCCGCCGGTAGCCGGTCGCCGCGATCACCGCGTCCGGGGTGATCCGGGTCCCGTCGGCCAGCACGACCGCGTCCTTGTCGAACGACTCGACCGTTGCCACCGGCACCACGCGGCCGCCCCGCACTGCGTCGATCAGCCCCACGTCCTGGACCGGGATGGCGCCGTCCTTGACCCGCGAATAGAGGCCCGTGTCCGGGCGCGGCAGACCCTGTTCGGCGAGGTCGGGCACGGCGGCCTTGGCCATCAGCCGGCCGGCCCGGTCGACCAGCCGCACCGGCAGTCTGCGGACCAGGATGCCGGTCGCCTGCGCGGGCCAGCCCGCCGTCGAGCGGCGCACGATGTGCGGAACGGTGCGTACCGCGATCCGTACCCGGGAAGCGCCGCCCTCCACCAGGTCCACGGCGATCTCCGCGCCGGTGTTGCCGATCCCGACGACGAGGACGTCCTTGCCTGCGTACGGGGCGGGGTTGCGGTAGTCGCGTGCGTGCACCAGCTCGCCTGCGAAGGTGTCGCGGCCGGCCCAGTCCGGTATCCGCGGGGTGTGGTTGTAGCCGGTGGCCACGACGACGGCCCGCCCGGTCAGTACCCGGCCGCCGCTCGCGGTGAGCTGCCACTCGGTGCCGTCGGCCGCCCGGTCGATACGGGTCACCTCGACACCCGTCACCACCTCCAGCTCGTGGTGTTCGACGTACTTCTCCAGGTAGCGCACCACATGGTCGCGGGACACCCAGCGTCCGAACCGGCGCGGCATCGCGAGCCCCGGCAGCGCGGACCAGTGTCGGGTGGTGTGCAGGTGCAGCCGGTCGTAATGGCCGCGCCAGGACGCGCCGACGCTTCCGGATTTCTCCAGCACGACGGCCCGTACCCCTTGCTCGCGCAGGGCCGCCGCGGCGGCGAGCCCGCCGGGGCCGCCGCCGACGACGTAGACGGGCCGGTGTTCGGTGGTGTCGGTGGGCGCGGGGGCGGGCGCGGGCGCGGGCATGGGACTACTGCCGGAGTTGGAGGTGCTGTTGGGCATGGATCGGAGCGTAATCGCCCGATTACTTGATGGGTCTCGGTCAAGGTCGGAATCGATTGCGAATTGATCACGAGTGTGTGCGTCCGGCCCGTGTGCTGCGCACCTCTTGCGCAGCGGTGCCGGATCAGATGAACTGACGTACCGTCAGATGTCGTGAGTGGGAGGGGCCCCGATGCAGACGATCTGGCTCGGCGGAGCCGAGTGGCTCGCCGTCCTTCGAATAGGGCTCGGTCTGTGGTGGCTGGAGAGCTGGCGGCACAAGGACAAGAAGGGCTGGTTCGAGCGCGGTACGGGCATCGCCTGGGCGGCGGACGTCGCGGGCAAGCACCGATGGGCGGCGGTACGGACCGGCTTCCAGCGGATCGTCGCACCCCGTCCCAAGGCCATGGCCTACCTCGTCGTCTACGCCGAACTCGCCCTGGGTCTCGGCCTGATCGCCGGATTCCTGACACCCGTCGCGCTCCTCGGCGGACTGCTTCTCAACCTCCTCTACCTGGTGCTGATGATCCACGACTGGGCCGAGCAGGGACAGAACGCGATGATGGCGCTGATCTCCCTCGTCGCCCTCTTCGCCATGTCCTGGCAGGTCTGGTCCCTCGACCACGCGATCGGACTCTTCGGATGACCACGGCCGCCCCCCGCTTCGACCTGCCCGAACCGGACGGCTTCACCCGGCCCTACTGGGACGCGGCCGCCGAGGGGCACCTGCTGCTGCGCCGCTGCCACGCCTGCGGCAGGGCCCACCACTACCCACGCGAGTTCTGCCCGCGCTGCTGGAGTGAGGACGTCACCTGGGAGCGGGCGAGCGGCCGCGCCACGCTCTACACCTGGTCCGTCGTCCATCGGAACGATCTGCCGCCGTTCGGCGCCCGCGTCCCGTACACGGCGGCCGTCGTCGACCTCGCCGAGGGGCCGCGCATGATGACGGAGATCGTCGACTGCGCAGAGTCCGACCTCACCATCGGTATGGCACTGCGCGTCACCTTCCGGCAGGAGGAGGGCGGCGAGGCGGTCCCGGTCTTCCGGCCGTGAGACGGCCCCCACTCCGCCGCTCACCCGGCACGACTCAGAACGACTTGCTGCGCCGCAGCGCGCGCCGCAGCTTCCACCGCTCCCAGACGTTGGGGTGGCGGATGACCACGCCGCCCATGCCGGCCGTGCCGGTGACGCGGATCAGCGGGGTGCCCGGGAGTCTTTCGTCCGTGGTCCGGTCCTTGAAGCCGCCCAGGCCGGGATCGACCTCGTCGGTCTCCGCGGCCCAGCCCGCAGGGACGATGATCCTGACCCCGCCCATCTGCCCGTTGACCTCCAGCTCGATCTCGCGCAGCCGGCACTCGGTCTGGGTGAAGTCGAGCCTGGCGCCGCCCATGCCGCCGTCCACATCGATGTGCGCAGGCACCTTCCAGCGCCCGGAGCGCACCGCGCCGTGGATGCCGCCCTTGAGGACCAGCGGCTTCCCCGCGTCCTGCGGCGCGGGCCCAAGATCGGCGGTGAGGGGCGCCAGCTCGGCGTAGGTCTTGGCGACCAGCGCCTGGCCCAGCCGGGTATCCAGCTCGTCGAGGTCGATACGGCCCTCGGCCGCGGCCTCCCTCAACTGGTCCACCACCGCTTCACGGTCGGCGTCGGAAGCGCGCAGCCGACTGACGGAGTTCGGGCGCTCAGCAGTCATGAACCTGATGATACGGAACGGCTCGGCGTCCGGCTCACAGTCCGGGCGCCCCCCAGACCGGGAACCACCGGGAGAGATCCTTCTCGACCCGCAGGTCGTCCCCGAGTGTCGCCCTGATCTGCAACTCCAGCTGGTTGTCGCGCTTCTCGGCGCCGCCCCGCACCGGGGCGAACGGATAGAACGTGCCGCGCTTGTACAGGTAGACCAGCGCCAGAGACCGCCCCTCGGCGTCTCGGAAGCCGATCAGCGAGCAGAGCAACTGCGGGCCGAAGCCGCCGTCCTGGAGCAGGGTGTTGACCGCGTGCAGGTCGTTGACCAGGGCGGCCACATCGTCGGGGGAGCGGCGGGAGAGCAGCCAGGTGTAGCCGTACGTGTCCTGGCTGAACTCCACCGGGATGCCGCCCCGGTCGACGTCCGCGTCGAGCAGTTCCTGTACGTCCTGCCGGATACGGGCGAAGGTGCCGCCCTCCACTCCCGCGAAGCAGACCGAGCCCAGTCCGGTGGGGGTGAAGCCGGCGCCCGCCTGGAGGGTGAGGGCGGCGGACGGTACGGCGAAGAGCTGGTCGAGGTCGGGGCGGACCGGTTTGCTGCGGCCGAGGATGGTGTCGAGAAGACCCACTGCGGACTCCCTGGTTCCTTACGGGCGGGCAAGTTCGGCGGAGATGCGGGCCAGCTGGTCGAGGCGCTGTTCGAGGGTCGGGTGGGAGGAGAGCAGCCGACTGAGGCTCTCCTTCGAGGAGAACGCGGGGACGAAGTAGAAGGCGTTGTACGGCTCCGCCTTCCGCAGGTCCTCCGTCGGGATCCGGGCCATCTGGCCGCTGACCTTGGTGAGCGCCGAGGCGAGCGCGGAGGGCCGGCCGGTGAGGAGGGCGGCGGCGCGGTCGGCGGAGAGTTCGCGGTAGCGCGAGAGCAGCCGGGTGAGCAGGAAGCTCAGGCAGTACACGACGGCGCTGATCAACGGGATCAGCATGATCGCGATGCCGACGGGGTCGCTGCTGCGGTTGCGGGAGAAGCCGCCCCAGAGGGCGACGCGGGTGACGATGCCCGCCAGGACGCCGAGGAACGAGGCGATCGTCATGACGGCGACGTCCCGGTGGGCGACGTGCGACATCTCGTGCGCGAGGACGCCTTCCAGCTCCTCGGGTTCGAGTCTGCGCAGGAGCCCGGTGGTGGCGCAGACGAGTGCGGTCTTCTCGCCGCGGCCGGTGGCGAAGGCGTTCGGTACGTCGCTCCGGGCGATGGCCACCCGGGGTTTCGGCATGTCCGCCAGGGCGCAGATCCGGTCGATGGTGCCGTGCAGCTCGGGTGCTTCCTCCGGGGTGACCTCGCGGGCACCCATGCTGAATGCGGCGATGCGGTCGCTGAACCAGAACTGGGCGATGAACAGGCCGCCGGTGAAGATCAGGATGATCGGCCAGGCGCCACGCAGCACCGCGAGGAGCACGCCCACCAGGATCACGTACAGCAGTCCGATCAGGAACATGGTGGTGACCATGCGCGTGGTCAGACCGTGGTCGGGGGCGTAGCGGGAACGGGTCCGTGTCATGGAATGCCTCCAGCAACTCACCTGTCTCCCATAGTGCTCCTTTCTGGTTGGAACCGGTTCTGCCAGGTCACGGCCAGAGCAGTTCCCGGGTCCAGTCGCCGCCGTCCCGGCGGTAGCGCAGCCGGACGTGGCGCCGCCTCGCGTCACCCTGGAAGAACTCGACCTCGCGCGGCTCGACCACGTACCGCGTCCAGCTCGCCACGTCCGCCCCCGGTTCCGCCTGCGCCTGCTCCCAGGCGGCGTCCGAGGCGCGGTGCAGTTCCTCGTACGAGCCGAGCACCTCGCTCTGCCGTCCCACCAGCGCCGACGCCAGCGCCCCGGTCGAGCGGACATGCAGATCGGCCCGGCTCTCCGCGGGGGTGCAGGTGGTGACCGGACCTCGTACCCGCACCTGCCGCCCCTGCGCGGGCCAGTAGAAGCCGAGCGCCGCGTGCGGGTGCGCGGCGAGCTGGCGGCCCTTCGCGCTGGTGGCGTGCGTGGCGAAGTGCCAGCCACGGTCGTCCGCGTCGTGCAGCATCAGCGTCCGTAGGTCCGGGTGTCCCTCGGCGTCGACGGTGGCCAGCGTCATGGTGTGCGGCTCGGCCTGTCCGGCGGCCACCGTCTCGGCGAACCAGGCGTGGAAGAGGGGGAGCGGGGTGCGGGGCGCGGCGGCGGGATCGAACGAGGGCAGCTCGACGTCCCATACGCGCTGGGCGTGCAGGAGGTCCCGGAAGGCCTGCTGGGCGGAGTGCGGATCAGGCGTCACATCGGTCATGCGGCCCCATCATGCCCGCCGGGGCGCGGGACCGCCGGGTCGGTCCGCGGTGGTGGGAGGCGGGCGAGTTCTTCGGCGCCGAGGCCTGCGTGGGGGACGACGATCCCTGGGCGTGCGGCCGCGGCCGAACGCCCACAGGGCGTCGGCCGGCAGTGGGTTGCCGGGGCGACGCCCTGTGTGGTGTGCGCTCAGAGCGGTGAGCGCACGGTCATGCGGTCATGCGTGCGGTCGGACGGCCGGACGGCGGGCCGACAGCGGGACCCACTAGGCCGCGGCATATCCGGACTTCGGGTCCGGGCCGTACGCGTTCTGGCTGCGCTCGCCCTCGAGGCACGCGAAGACGAGCAGCGTGATCCCGCCCACCAGCGGGACGAGCCCGAACAGCACCCACCAGCCGGAGCGGCCGGTGTCGTGCAGGCGGCGCACGAAGACACCGAGGCTGGGCAGAAGGACGGCGACGTAGTAGATCGCGACGATGACCGGCTGCGTGCCGAGCACCGCGTCGAGCACCGCCAAGATGATGGCGGCGATGACGTTGAACAGCACGAACATCCAGTACTCCTGGCGGCGCGCACGGCCGCTGAACACCGCGTACTTCTTCAGAACATCGAGATACCAGTGCATGTGTCCCCCCAAGGACGATGGTGGCCCGTCCTCGCTGGATCGAGCCTGGACGCCAGAACCTAGAGGCTTGAGGTGCGCGGGTCAAAAAGTTATAGAGAGAGCGCTTTCAGGCAGTGCTCGCCCCAGCTTTGGGCTTCTCAGCCCCGTCCCAGTACGACCGTGCCCGAGGAACAGAACCAGCCACCCGTTCCCGAGGCAACGGCCAGCTCGGGAAAGCTGCCGTCCGCCCTTCTGACCTGCCGTTTCCCTGCCTCACCACGGAGTTGGCGGACGGATTCCACCAGGAGGAAGAGCCCGCGCATCCCAGGATGGCAGGCCGAAAGCCCACCCCCGTCGGTGTTCACCGGAAGTTCGCCGGACCGACCGATTCGGCCCTTCTCGATGAACGCGCCCCCCTCGCCCTTGGCGCAGAACCCCAGATCCTCCAGCGTCACCAGCGTCATATAGGTGAAGGCGTCATAGATCTCGGCCAGATCGATGTCGGCGGGCCGCACCCCGGCACGCCCGAAGGCCAGCCGGCCCGAGACCGCGGCGGGGGAGACCGTGAAGTCGTCCCACTCGGACATCGTGGAGTGCGAGACGTACTCGCCCGTTCCGAGGATCCACACCGGGTCCTTCGCCGTGTCCGGTACGTACTCCTCGGCCGCCAGCAGTACCGCGCACCCGCCGTCGCTGCGGATGCAGCAGTGCAGCTTGGTGAACGGGTCCGCGATCATCGGGCCCGACAGGACGTCGTCCACCGTGATCGGGTCCCGGAACATCGCGTCCGGGTTGGCCGCCGCGTTCGCGCGCGCCTGGACGGCTACCTCGGCGAGCTGCTCCAGCGTCGTCCCGTACTCGTGCATATGGCGGCGGGCGGCCATCGCGTACTTCGCGATCAGTGAGTGCCCGTACGGCACTTCGAACTGGAGCGGGCCGCGCGAGCCGAACGAGAGATTCGACGTGCGGCGCCCGGCCCGGATGTCTGCGCGCGCCGTGGACCCGTACACCAGCAGTACGACGTCGGCGCGGCCGGCCGCGATGGCGTCGGCGGCATGGGCGGTCATCACCTCCCAGGTCGCCCCGCCGACCGCGGTGGAATCCACCCAGGTGGGCTTGAGGCCCAGATACTCCGCGACCTCGACCGGGGCGAGCGTGCCGAGTCCGGCGGAGGCGAAGCCGTCGACGACCGAGCGGTCCAGGCCCGAATCGGCGAGCGCCCGGCGGGCGGCCTGGGCGTGCAGGGCGTACGGAGTGGGGCCGTCGACGCGTCCGCAGTCCGCGAGGGATATGCCGACGACAGCGACCTTGCGCGGGGGAGAGGAGGGCGAAGAAGGCATAAATCTGACGGTACATCAGATGTGGTGTGAGGGGGTGGGGTGAGCGCGTGCGCGGCTCTGGGTTTCTCGCAATATCACGCCTAGCATGACGACCCGTCAGATCAGGGCCTACGGCCCCTGAGGGGAAGGAGCCAGACGATGGACGCCGCCTTCACCGCGGAGCAGGACGAGATCCGCCGCACCCTGCGCGAACTGCTGGTCAAACGCTGCGTACCCGGCGAGGTCAGGAGCGCCGTGCGGACCGCGCACGGATATGACGAGGCCCTGTGGCGGCAACTCGCCCAGGACCTCGGGCTGCCGGGGCTCGCGCTCGCGCAGGAGTACGGAGGGGTCGGCTGCGGGCCCGTCGAACTCGCCGTCGCCTGCGAGGAGACCGGCCGTGCCCTGCTGCCGTCCCCGCTGCTCGCCACCGCCGCGCTCGCCGCGCCTCTGATCACCGCACTCGGCACCGAGGCCCAGCGCACCACCCTGCTGCCGCGCATCGCCGCCGGTGAACTGACTGCGACCCTCGCCGTCCCCGGAGGCTCGCTCTCCACCGCCCTCGGTCTCACCGGCGACACCACCGGCGGCGCCTGGGCGGGCGGCGGGCGGGCCGGTGGCGTACAGGCCCGGCCCGGCCCGGAGGGGTGGCGGCTGTACGGGGAGGCCGAGCGGGTCCTCGACGGGCACAGCGCCGGACTGCTGCTGGTCGCGGCCCACGCGGGCGGCTACCCGCGCAGCTGTACGCTCCTCTTCCTCGTCCGCACGGACACGGCGACCGGGCTCGCCCGCACCCGGCAGACCTCGCTGGACGAGACCCGGCCGCTGGCCCGCATCGAACTGCGCGACACCGCCGCGGAACTGCTCGGAGCGGACGGCACGGGCGATGCGGCCGGCCCGGCGGGCGCCCTGGCCCGTGTCGGGCGCACCGCCGCCGCCGTACTGGCGGCGGAGGCGGCCGGAGCCGCGGCCAGCGCACTCGACCGGACCGTCGCATACGTCAAGGCGCGCGAGCAGTTCGGCCGCGCCATCGGCTCCTTCCAGGCCGTGAAGCACCGGCTCGCCGATCTGTACGTGCGGGTGCAGGCAGCCAGGTCTGCGGCCTACTACGCGGCCTGGGACCCGGCGGCCGGAGGGCTCGCTCTCGCCCAGGCGCTGGAAACCCTGCGGATCACCACCGCCGAGGCCGTCCAGCTGCACGGCGGGATCGGCTTCACCTGGGAACACGAGGCGCATCTCTACTTCAAGCGGGCCGCCGCCGACGAACTGCTCTTCGGGCCGGTCCACCGGCTGCGCGCCCACGCGGCCGAGCAGGCCGGGCTCTTCACGCACGACGCCCAGGGGCAGGGAGAGGGGCAGGGGCACGGGCCGCGCATGGAGGTGGCGGTCTGATGGCACCCGGAGTCCGGCTGATCCAGAAGGTGTCCTCGACCCGCACCTTCGCGAGGATCGCCCCGCACGTCATACCCGCCATGGACCGCACCGTCCACCGGCTCACCCGCGGCAAGGTGCTGCTCAGCGCGCAGATGCTGCCGGGGCTGATCCTCACGGTGCGCGGCGCGAAGAGCGGGCAGCTGCGGACCACCCCACTGGCCTGTATGCCCACCCCGGAGCACGGTGACGGGACGTGGATTCTCATCGGCAGCAACTTCGGCCGTACGGGTCATCCTGCCTGGACTGTGAACCTGTTGGCCCATCCGGACGACGCCGTCATCAACTGGAAGGGACACGACATCGCGGTACGCGCCCGGCTGCTGGAGGACGCGGAACGGGAGGAGGTGTGGCAGGCGGCGCTGAGGTTCTGGCCGCCGTACGCCACGTACCAGGCCCGGGTGGAGCGGGAGATCCGGCTCTTCCGGCTGGAGCGGCGCGCGACTGCGTGACGCGCGGTGATACGCCGACGGCGGACCACATTGCGTGGTCCGCCGTCGGCGCGACAGGACGTGGGCAGCCCGGGATGGCCGTGCGGTGCCCGGAACGGAAGGGGAAGCCGGGAGCCGGCGCTACTTCGTCGGCTTCTTGCCGGTGATGCCCAGGTGCACCAACAGCGCCAGGTTCGGCTTGAGTTCGGCCTGCTTGACACCCCAGGTCTGGAAGCCCTTCTGGTGCGAGGCGACCGCGGCCAGCATCGCGACCAGTGAGCCCGCCATCGCGGCGGGGCTGATGTCCTTGTCGACCTTGCCCTTGGCCTGGAGATCCTTCACCGAATCCGTAAGGGAGTTGGTGACCGAGTTCAGGATCTTCATGCGGATCTTGTAGAACCGCTTGTCGCCCTCGGCCGCGCCGAGGTCGACCACGCGCAGGATCGCGTCGTGGCGCCGCCAGAAGTCGAGGAATCCCTCGACGAGTTCTTCGGCGGTCTGCCAGCCGGACTTGCCGACCCAGGAGCGGCCTGCGACCAGTTCCGTCAACCCGGCGCCCTCCTTGGCCATTTCATCCGCGATTTCGAGGACGGCGCCCTCGACGTCGGGGAAGTATTGGTAGAAGGTCGCGGGCGAAGTCCCTGCCTTCCGGGCGACGTCGATGACTTTGACGTCCCGGTACGGCGAGGAGCTGAGCATCTCGCTGAGGCAGTCGAGCAGCTTCTGTCGCGTCGCCTGTCCGCGTCGACCGGCCACGCGGCCGTCGACGGTGCGCACTTGTCCTGTCATGCCGTCAGCTTACCGAGGGGTGATCGGAGCGCGATTCGGCCGACTGCAAATGGGGAGTTTCGCAGGTGCGGTGGGGTGGTGTGGGGGGTACCCAGGTACGTGGCCGGGGTGGGCCGGGGGCGTGGGGGGTTGTTGTGCGTGGTGGGTTTCCACGGGGGGTGGGGGAAGTGGCCGGATTTCGGCGGATGCGATCCACAGCTTGAATTGTGTTATCAACAGCCTGTGGACAACTTCCGTGGATAACTTTCGGTGACGCGGTGGGCAAGGAACTTCGATATCGAGAGTGTGTTCGACTGCTTCTTGTAGCGCGGTGCGGACGGCCCGCGGCTACTTTGGGTGTGACGAGCGTCACTACTTCGGAAGGATCCGGGTCCATGGCCGCATTCATGCACTCCGCGCCGTGCTGGGTGGATGTGCAGCTCCCCGACCTCGAAGCCGGCAAGCGCTTCTACGGTGAGCTCTTCGGATGGACCTTCCGGGCCGGCGAAGAGGTGGAGAGGGGCGGCCCCTGTGTCGATGCCCTCAGCGGCGGCAAGCTCGTTGCCGCACTGGCCGCCAAGAAGGACGGTCGGATGCCGACCGCCTGGGGCATCTACTTCGCCACCGACGACATCGCCGCGACCGTCACCACGATCCGGCAGGCGGGCGGCCAGGTGATCACCGAACCCGTCAGGGTGGGCAGCGCCGGGATGCTGGCGCAGGCCGCCGACCCCGGAGGTGCGGTCTTCGGGCTCTGGCAGGCGGGGGACCGCAGCGGGTTCCACAAGCAGAACGAGCCGGGGTCCTTCTGCTGGACCGAGGTGTACACCCGGCAGAAGGACCGCGTGGACGCCTTCTACGAGCAGGTCTTCGGGTTCCGTGGCACGGATCTCGGCGCGGCCGGCATGGGTGAGCCGGGCATGGGCGAGTCGGGCAGGGGTGAGTCCGGAACGAGGGAGCCCGGAACCGGCGGGTCCGGCACGACCGAGGCCGGCACTGACGCGCCGGGCCCCGCCGGGTCCGGGACCGGTGAGCCCCGGACCGGTGAGCCCGGCAGGGGTGAGTCCGAGACCCCCGATTCCGAGACCCCCGATTCCGAGACCCCCGATTCCGAGACTCCCGGGTCCGAGACTCCCGGGTCCGAGACTCCCGGGTCCGGCCCGGTTGGGTCCGGCATCGGCGGATCGGGCGCGGACGCACCCGGGGTCGACTTCCGGATGTGGTCCCCGGCAGGCACCGAACCGGGCCCCGACACCGCGATCGGCGGGCGCAGCGTCATCACCGACGCGTTCCCGGCCGAGATGCCCAGCTATTTCCTCACCTACTTCGCCGTCGCGGACTGCGACGCCACGGCCGAGACCGGCGTCCACCTCGGCGGCCGGGTCTCCGTGCCGCCCTTCGACATCCCGTACGGGAGGATGGCGGTCCTGCACGACAACCAGGGTGCCGAGTTCGCCGTACTTCAGCCCCCGGTGTCCCGATAGAGGGCAGAGTGACATGTGACACCCCGATCCGCCCCCGGGTTCGCAACCATCGCTTTAGCCAGCAACAATCGGGGTGCGCACCGCCGGGTGGTGCCCAGTGGTGAGACCCTGCACGGGGCGGTTTTTCGCGGGCCTCTGTTGCTGAGGTCCGTACGGGGAGGTGGCAGGTAAGTGGTGGAGCAGCTGACGCAGCACGACCCGAGGCGGATCGGCCCGTTCGAGGTACTGGGACGGCTCGGGGCCGGCGGCATGGGGCTGGTCTATCTCGCCCGCTCGGCGTCGGGCCGACGGGTGGCGATCAAGACCGTACGTACAGAACTTGCCGAGGATCAGCTGTTCCGGGTCCGCTTCACGCGTGAGGTGGAGGCCGCCCGGGCGGTCAGCGGGTTCTACACGGCGGCCGTGGTGGACGCCGATCCGCGCGCCGCCGTGCCGTGGCTGGCCACCGCGTACGTGCCGGCTCCCTCGCTCGAGGAAATAGTGAATGAGTGCGGTCCGATGCCGACCCAGGCGGTGCGCTGGCTGGCCGCCGGGATCGCCGAGGCCCTGCAGTCCATCCATGGCGCGGGCCTCGTCCACCGCGACCTCAAGCCGTCGAACGTGCTGGTGGTCGAGGACGGCCCGCGGGTGATCGACTTCGGGATCGCGTCCGGCGTCTCCAACACCAGGCTGACGATGACCAACGTGGCGGTCGGCACCCCTGCCTACATGTCGCCCGAGCAGGCGCGGGACTCGCGGAGTGTGACGGGCGCCAGCGATATCTTCTCGCTCGGCTCGACGCTGGTGTTCGCCGCCACCGGCCATGCGCCGTTCCATGGGGCCAACCCGGTCGAGACGGTCTTCATGCTGCTGCGGGAGGGCCCCGATGTGGAGGGCCTGCCCGGCGATCTGCGGCCCCTGATCGAGTCCTGTATGCAGATGGATGCGGCGCTGCGGCCCAGCCCCGCCGAACTGCAGGCCCAGCTGGCCCCGCACCTCTTCGCCTCCGGCAGCGACGACAGCGGTACGGCGTCGGCCTGGCTGCCGACATCGGCGACGGCAATGATCGAGCAGCGGCGCGGGGGAGGGCGTACGGCGGCGCCCGTGGCGTCCGCACCCGCGCCTGCTCCGGCGCCCCCGCCGCCCCATCGCCCGCCGGGCGCGGACTGGGAGCCGGCGTGGCGCAGCGGCGCGGACCTGAGATCCCCGTCCCCGGCACCCTCCTTCTCTCCGTCCCCCGTTCAGGCTCCGGACGGGGGCGGTCCGGTGCGGCTGAGCGGTGCGCAGGTGCCGATCGGGCCCGGGCCGCGCGCCGGTGACGTGCGTGCCATGGTCGGCGCCGAGGCCGGCCCCGCGACCGGCTGGGTGCGCCCGCCCGCCGGGCTGAACGGCACGGCCCCGGCCGCCGCCCCGCCCGTACCCGCTCCGGCGCACGCCCCTGAAGCGGCGCCTGCCGGGCCGGACCGCTGGCGGCCCTGGCGGTTCCGGATGTCGAACGACGTGTGGGGCACGCCGGTTGTCGCCGGGGACCTGCTGTACGTGACGTCCTTCGAGGTGCATGCCCTGGACGTCGGCAACGGCCGGCGCCAGTTCAAGACCCGCGACGTGGCCTGGTCGATGGCGCTCGACGGCGGCCGCATCCACGGCTCCGACGGCCCTTCGCTGTACGCCCTGGACGCGCTGACCGGCGCCGAGCGGTGGCGGCTGCAGACGGACGCCTGGGTGTACTCCCTCAAAGCCGACCGGGGCACGGTCGTCACCGGCACGCGTGGCGGCGGCGTCCAGGCGTGGGAGGCGTCCACCGGCGAGAAGCTGTGGGAGACGAGCGGTGTACAGACCGACTTCGAGACGGCGGAGGCCGGGCCCGCGATCCACGAAGGCACCGTGTACCTGTGGCAGGACGCCCGGCTGCGCGCCGTCGACGCCCGCACGGGCATCGAGCGCTGGTCGTACCCGATCGGCGACGCCGCCTCCTGCGGCGGGGTGCCCGTCCGGGTGACCCCGGCGCCGGACGGGCATGTGTACATCGCCGCAGGCACCCGGGTCCTCGCCGCCGACATCGCGGCGGGCCGGGTGCGCTGGCACTTCGAGTCGCCCGCGGTCTTCCTCTCCCCACCGGCCTTCGCACCGGGCCCCGCGGTCACGGGCGGCGGGGTGTACCTGGCCGACTACCTCGGCACGGTGTACGCGCTCGACGCGTCGACCGGAAAGGACCGCTGGCGCATCGCGACGGAGGCCCGCCAGTCGATCGAACCGGTGCTGGTGGCAGCGGGCAACGTCCACGTCGGCAGCGGCAACGCGCTCTACACGCTGGACGCGGTGACAGGCACCCCGAAGTGGCGCTTCGCTGCGGGCGGCGCGGTCGTCGGCGCCCCGGTCGTGGCCGACGGCCGGGTCCACTTCGGCTCCGCCGACCACGTGCTGTACACGCTGGACGCGGCGGGTGGCCAGCTGAGATGGAAGCTGGCCACGGGCGGCGAGATCACCGGTTCACCGGTGGCGCAGGGAGGCGTGGTGTACGCGTGCAGCAAGGACCGCTGCGTGTACGCGCTGGACGCGCTGAAGGGAACGGGTACGGGGAACAGAGCACGGGCGTAGGGGCGGCGGCCACTCAGCGGCCGCTTCCCGCCCGTCCGGCGTTGGGGGACGGAACCCTGCACCGGGGACGCGTCACGGCTGGGGAGGGCGTCGCGTGTCAGGGCCCTCGTCCTGCACCGGGTACGGCGCCGTGTCCTGGTCCCTCCAGTGCGTGTCCGGACCCGTGTACGGGTCGACCTCCGGCTCCGGCCACGGACTCGTCTGCACCGACGGCCCCGGCTCCTGCGTCGGCGGCCAGGTATCCGGATCTTCCGCCCCCGGCGCCGCGTAAGGCTGGTTGCGGGCCCTGCGGCCGAGGCGGCTGCCACTGCCGTGCCGTCCCGACATCAGCAGCGCGCCCAGCAGGAGCAGCACCCCGCCGCCCGCCGCATACGCCACCCCGAGCTGCAGCCCGGACCCGTCCGACGCCACCGTCAGGCTCCCGGCCGCCTGCCCCTGCCGCACCATCCACAGCACGGTGAAGCCGAGCACGATCACGCCCGCGCAGCCCACCAGCAGCCGCGATCGCAGCGCCACGCCCACCAACGCCACGGCGGCCGCGAACAGAAACGGCAGCCAGATCGATGCCAACGGTCCCGGCTGCGCGCCACTGATGCCGTTGAAGAGGTCCGCTACCCGGTAATGGCGCCCGAGACGGCCGTCGTACCAGTCACGGAAGGGGCTCAGCACGACGGCCGCCGCTCCTGCGAGAGCGACGATCGAGCCGAGGATGTTGCGGATCATCGTCGGCCTCCTGCGGGTGTGCGGATCGGCGTCGCGGATCTGCACCGCTCTCGGCGTCGACGCTACGCCCGGCCGTTGACCCCCGCCACCAGGGACGGAACGGCCTGGCACCTGTTCCTGCATGGGCCATGCGCTACGGTGTCGCGCGGTCTATGGACCGCGACATGACAACAAATCAAGGGGGGGCTGCATCGATGATGCGGCAGCATCTGAAACTTTCGGCGGTTCTGGTCGTGGTGGTGCTCGCACTCACCGGTTTCTCGACGTCGAGTCACGGCGGCAAGAGCCGAGGCAGCAGGAGCCACGGTTCGAGCAGCAGCGGCGGCGGCTGCTCCAACTCCAAGAAGAGCAACGGCAGCTACCACCACAACGACTACGACGACGATATCTACGACGACTCGTCGAGCAGCTCGTCCGGCAGTTCCACCTACGAGACCGCGACCCCCGGCGCCACGGCGACCGACGAGCCCGGTGTGACCGTGATCCGCTGCGCCCAGCCCCGCAAGGGCAAGCGGCGGGCTGTGACGTCCTCCACCGTCCGGGTCAGCTCGAGCGAGCTCGGTACGCACATGTACAAGGTCGATGTCACCTTCCTCGACGCGGGCGGCAACACCGTCGACACCGGCGAGGCGAACGTGGAACTGACGGGAGTCGACAGCGCGACCGTCTCCGTGCGGATGGACAGCCCGAGCAAGGTGTCCCGGGTGAAGAAGTGCCGGGCCGAGGCCGAACTCAGCTACTGACCGCAGCTGACGGGGGCTCCGCCTCGTCGCAGCGGGGAGTTCCGGCCTCGCCTCACCGCAGCCGGAACTCCCCGCTGCCCCGCCCCCGCCCCCTGAACAGCTCCCCCTGCCGCTCCACCGGCAGGTTCCCGAGCGCGATCAGCTGCGGGGCATGGGCCAGCGCCTGCGCCCTCGCGGCCTCCTTCGCGGACCACACCGCCCGTACCGTCCCCTGCACCGCCTCCGTCGGGTACGACGCGATCACGTTCGCCGCCCGCACCGCCGCCTCCACCGCGCCGCCGGGCTTCGTCACCTCGCTGACCAGCCCGGTCTCGTACGCACGGCGGGCCGTCACCCGTTCGGCCGTACCCATCAGGGACATCCGGGCCACCTCCCCGAACGGCATCCGCTGCGCCATGTGGATCGCCTCGTACGCGCTGACCATGCCGTACGTCGTATGCGGGTCGAAGAAGGTCGCCTCCTCCGATGCGACGACGAACTCCGCCTCGCCCAGCAGATAGAACGCCCCGCCGCACGCCATCCCCTCCACGGCGGCGATCACCGGCTTCCACAGGTCGTTCGCCTTCGGCCCGATCGCGATCAGCGGATCGTCGATGGCGTACGGGGACGAGGGCTGAGGCACCTCCACATCCCGGTCGAGCCCCGTACAGAAGGCGCGCCCGCCCGCGCCGGTCACGACGACGGCCCGTACCCCGTCATCGAAGCGGAACGCCCGCCAGACGCCGGCCAGTTCATCGGCCGTCGCCAGATCGATCGCGTTCAGCCTCTCTGGCCGATCGAGGGTGACGACCGCGACACCCGTCTCCTTGTCGGTCTCCGTCCGCAGTGTCATCGTCGTCCCCTCACCGCATGCCTCTTGCCGCTCACCGCTCCAACTGCCAGCGGACCACGGTCAGCTCCGGGCTAACCGGCACGAAGACCGCCTTCACCGATGCCCCGATCCGCAACCTCCCCGGATCGACCGAGTTCAGCGGCGCGTCGGGCCCGCTGACCACATTGCCGACCAGCCGGATGTGCGGGGCGTCGGCCAGTTCGACGACGACGGCGTTGTACGGGGCCTGTGCTGCGTACGCGGGCAGCAGCGGCGGATGCGGCACCACGTACGACCAGATGCGCCCGCGCTCGCTCATCGCCCGCCACTCGCTCTCGAACGACCGGCAGTGCGGGCAGCAGGGCCGGGGCGGGAAGCGGAGCCTTCCGCAGTCGGGGGCGGCGCACGCCTGGACGCGGAGTTCACCCCGGGCGGCGTACTCCCAGAAGGGAGCGCCGTCCTCGTCGACGACGGGCAGCAACAGCGATTCCATGTCAGCTCCTCAGCAGTACGGCGGAGGTGGGCACGCCCTCACCGGCGGTGACCAGGCACGTGGCGGCGTCCGGAACCTGCGCGGTGGAGATCCCGCGCAGCTGCTTCACCCCTTCGTTGATGAGGTTGAAGCCGTGCACGTACGCCTCGCTGAGCCCGCCGCCCCCGGTGTTGATCGGCAGCCGGCCGCCGCTCTCCAGCGCCCCGCCCTCCGTGAACGCGGCACCTTCGCCGCGCCCGCAGAAGCCGTATCCCTCCAGGGAGAGCGGGATGAGCGGGGTGAACGCGTCGTAGATCTGCGCGACGTCCACATCGTCCGGACCGAAGTCGGCCTGCTTCCACAGCTGTCGGGCGGCCGTCCAGGCGGGTCCGGTGAGCGGGTCGTCGTTCCAGTAGTTGACCATCCCGTGGTGCTGGGCGGGCAGGCCCTGGGCGACGGAGTGGATGTAGACGGGCTTGTGCCGGCAGTCGCGGGCCCGCTCGGCGGAGACGATGACGCAGGCCAGCGCCCCGTCCGTCTCCAGGCAGTTGTCGAAGAGGCAGAGCGGCTCGCTGATCCAGCGCGAGGTCATATACATGTCGCGGGTCAGCGGGCGTTCGTACATCACCGCGTCGGGATTCTGGTTGGCGCGGTTGCGGCAGGCGAGCGCGACATTGAAGAGGTGGTCGCGGGTGGCCCCGTACTCGTGCATGTACCGCCGTGCGAGCATCCCGATCTCGTCGGCCGGTCTCAGCAGGCCGTACGACCGGGTCCACTGGGCGGGGGTCGGCAGCTGCACGGTGGTGTTCTTCCAGGGCCGGGGCCCCGAGCCGCGCTTCCGTGACCGCCAGGCGACCCCGACACTCGCCTGCCCGGTGGCGACGGCGGCAGCGAGATGCGCGATCGTCGCGCACGAACCCCCGCCTCCGTAGCCGACCTTGGAGAAGAAGGTGACATCGCCGGCCCCGATCGCCTTGGCGACCTCGACCTCGTCGGTCTCCTCCATCGTGTACGAGGCGAACGCGTCGACCTCCGACGCGGCGATGCCCGCGTCGTCGAGGGCCGCGACGATCGCCCGGCAGGCCAGGGTCTTCTCGGACTCGGGAAGCTGTTTCGCGAAGGCCGTCTGCCCGATCCCGGCTATCGCCGTCACGTCCTTGAGCGTCGCCATCCGCAACCTCCGCGATCGTCATGACTGCTGACAGCCGCAGAGGCTACAGCTAATCTGACGGATAGTCAGCTATTGCGGTTCGGCGGGAGGGCATGCGATGCGCGGCGACGAGGAATGGGGCAGCATCCCGGGGCTGGTACGGACGGCAGTGCGGCGGTACGGGGGCCGGGAGGCGGTCGTCGAGGGCCGTATCCGCATCTCGTACGCCGAACTCGGCGACCGTGTCGAGCGGGCCGCCGCCGCGTGCATGGCGTCGGGCGTGGAACCGGGGGACCGGGTCGCGGTCTGGGCGCCGAACACCCTGGACTGGATCGTCTCGGCGCTCGGCGCGGTCACGGTCGGCGCGGTCCTGGTCCCTCTCAACACGCGCTTCAAGGGCACGGAGGCGGCGTACATCCTGCAGCGCAGCCGCGCGAAGCTGCTCTTCGTCACCGGCACGTTCCTGGGCACGTCCTACGTGGCGTCGCTGCGCCGGGCGGAGGTGGAACTCCCGGACCTGGAACGGGTGGTGGTGCTGGCGGACGCGGCCCCCGAGTCCTACGTCACCTGGAAGGACTTCCTGGCGACGGGCGAGCGGATCTCTCCGGCGGAGGTGTGGGCGCGAGCGGACGCGATCGCCCCCTCCGCCCCCTCCGACATCATCTACACCTCGGGCACCACGGGCCGCCCCAAGGGCGCCGTGATCACCCACGCCCAGACGCTGCGCTGCTACGCGATCTGGAGCGAGCTGGCGGGCCTGTGCGAGGGCGACCGCTATCTGATCGTGAACCCGTTCTTCCACACCTTCGGCTACAAGGCGGGCATCATCGCGTGCCTGATGCGGGGCGCGACGATGATCCCGCAGCCGGTGTTCGACGTGGACACGGTCCTCGCGAACATCGCCGCCGAACGCATCTCGGTCCTCCCCGGCCCACCGACCCTCCACCAGTCCCTGCTGGACCACCCGGCGCGGGGTGCGCACGACCTCTCGGCCCTGCGCCTGGTGGTGACGGGTGCGGCGGTCGTCCCGCTCCAACTGGTGGAACGCCTGCACACGGAGCTGGGCATCGCGACGGTCCTCACGGCATACGGCCTCTCCGAGGCGAGCGGCATCGTCACGATGTGCCGCCGCGGCGACCGGCCCGACGTGATCTCCTCCACCTCCGGCCGCGCGATCCCCGGCACGGAGGTCCGCGTCCTGGCGGCCCCTGGCACCCCCGGCGAGGTCCTGGTCCGCGGCTTCAACGTGATGCAGGGCTACTTCGAGGACCCCGGCACCACAGCCACCACCATCACCCCGGACGGCTGGCTCCACACGGGCGACATAGGCGTCCTCGACGAGGCGGGCAACCTGCGCATCACGGACCGGATCAAGGACATGTTCATCGTCGGCGGCTTCAACGCGTATCCCGCGGAGATCGAACAACTCCTGGGCCTGCACCCGGATGTGGCCGACGTGGCGGTGATCGGCATCCCGGACCCCAGGCTGGGCGAGGTCGGCAAGGCGTACGCGGTCCGGCGCCCGGGCGCGACGCTCACGGCCGACGACCTGATCGCCTGGTCGAGGCGGGAGATGGCGAACTACAAGGTGCCCAGAGCGGTGGAATTCGTAGGAGAGCTGCCGCGGAACGCGAGCGGGAAGGTGGTGAAGGGGGAGCTGCGGGGGCGGGGGTAGGGGGCACCCGACCGGTCAGACTCTCTCGGCCACTCCCCGGGGATGGCCGGCGGTGAGCAGTCGGATGTCCCGGAGCACTGGGCTGTGTACGGACATGCGGCGGCCGCGACGGCTCCCCCTCCGCGCCGCCGCGGCCGTCCCCCGTACCCCCGCCGGAAAATAGATCTAGTTCGTGGGCTCCGACGTCGCGTGCATGTCGTCGGTCGTGGCCGTGCCGCCCGTGGCGTGCATGTCCAGCGGCTTGATCGTTCCACCGGTCGCGTGCATGTCCTGAGTGGTGATCTGGTCGGCTTCGCCACCGGTGGCGTGCATGTCCTGCGGCTTGATCTCTGTGTCCTTCTTCGTCGCGTCAGCCATGATGATCTGCTCCCCTTGGCATTTCTTCGTGATGGGTGGGCAAGGCCCGCCCGGCTGTTCCCCCGTGGACTGCCGGACGGGCCTTTCAGGGCCGCTCACTTTAGTGCCGCGGCCGTCTGTCGCCCCGTCTGCCCCCCGACGCGACGGATCGACTGAGAAGAAGAGTGCCGGGTCGTGATAAACGAACGATGAACGCCTCCGACAGGCGTCCTACGCAGCCGCCACGGAGGCAACGGCAGACAGTAGGGCGCGCACATCGGCCGCCTCGTGCGAACCCAGTTCCTCGTAGATGGCCAGGGCCTCGTGCCAGCAGACCTGAGCGCGCCCGAACTGCCCGATCTCCCCAAGAGCGCGCCCGAGCACGGTGAGCACGTTGCCCCTCCGCCATTCGCCACCGATGCCTCGCAGCGCGGTCAGAGCCTGCTCGGCCTTGGTCGCGGCATCGGCCGAGCATCCGGCAGCGAGGTCGACCTCGGCGAGCCTGAAGAGAGTCATCCCTTCCCACAGGCGCTGGCGGCTGTCCCGGAAGACGTCCAGTGCTTCCAGAAGTCGCTCCGTCGCGTCAGTGAACTGGCCACTCTGCGTGAGGGCCATGCCGAGCGCGTAGCGACCGTTGGCACTTCGCAGGGCATGGCCCAGGCTGTCGTATATGTCTATGCCCTGTTGGGCCAGGGACACCGCGCTGCCGGTGCGGCCCGTGGCCAGGTGAATGCGCGACAAGTTGCACAGCGCGCTCGCCTCGCCCGGCCGGTCCTGAATCCGACGGAAGCTGTCGATGGCTTGGGTCAGATATGTCTCGCCGTCGTCGTGCCGGCTCTGGTAGAGCGCCATGATGCCGCGAGCGTTCGGGGCCCAGCAGCCGGGCAACGGATCGAGGTCGGCTTCGACGAGCCGCATGATCTCCTCCGCCTCCTGCTCGGCCTGGTCGAAGCGCCCCGACGTGTGGTGCACATCGGCCAGTGTGACCAGAGCACGCACCTCAGTGCGTCGGTCGCCGCAGGTGCGGGCAGCGTCCCGTACGGCAAAAGCGGTGGTCTCGTACTGTTTCGAGTTGGCACCGGACTCGCCCAGATCCAGCGCCGCCCAGAGAAGGTCCACGGCCCGGCGCAGGGTGCCGGGGCCGGTCGATTGGCGTACACAGGCGAGGAGTGTGCCGGCCTCCGTGTAGAGCCAGTCCAGAGCCGCGTGCCGGTCCTCGAATGCGAGGCCCGGATAGCTCGTCGGCTCCAGGTGATCCACCAACCGATCCCCCGGCCGCTCCAGCGCATACACCCCCGCCGCCGTGGCCAGGTAGAAGTCCAGCAGTCGCGACAGCGCCAACTCCCGCTCCTCCGGCGGCTGCTCGTCCCGCTCCGCGCATGCACGCGCGTAGAGCCGTACCAGGTCGTGGTACCGGTACCGCCCCGGTGCCGCCGACTCCAGCAGGCTCGTGTCGACCAAGGACTCCAGCAGATCCTCCGCCGCCTGCACCTCCAGGTTCAGCAGCGCCGCCGCTGCCGCCAGGGAGATGTCCGGGCCGTCCGCCAGGCCCAGCAGCCGGAACGCGCGGGCCTGGGCCGGATCCAGCTGGCCGTAGCCGAGTTCGAATGTCGCCTTCACCGCCAGGTCACCCGCCTGGAGTTCGTCCAGGCGGCGGCGCTCGTCGGCGAGCTTCGCCGCCAGGACCGAGACCGTCCAGGTGCGGCGGGCGGCCAGGCGGGAGGCGGCGATGCGGATGGCGAGAGGGAGGAAGCCGCACGCGGCGACCACGTCCAGGGCCGCCTCGCGCTCCGAGTTGACTCTTTCCTCGCCGACGATCCGGGTGAAGAGCTGGAGCGCCTCCTCGGGGGACATCACATCGAGGTCCACCAGGTGCGCGCCCGCGAGGTCGACCATGCGGACGCGGCTCGTGACCAGGGCCGCGCAGCCCGCCGTGCCGGGGAGCAACGGACGGATCTGGGCCGCGTCGTGCGCGTTGTCCAGGAGGACCAGGATGCGGCGGCCGTCGAGCGTGGAGCGGTAGAGCGCTGCCCGTTCGTCCAGGGAGTCGGGGATCGCCGAGTCGGCCGTGCCCAGGGCACGCAGGAAGGCACCCAGGACTGTTTCCGGTTCGGCGGCCCGTGCGCCCGCGCCCTGCAGGTCGACGTACAGCTGGCCGTCCGGGAAGTGCAGGCGGGCCTGGTGCGCGACGTGCACGGCCAGCGTCGTCTTGCCCACGCCTCCGATTCCCGCCAGCGCCGACACGGCCATGACCGAACCCTCGGCCGTAGCCAGCCGGTTGCCCAGTTCGCGTACGAAGGAGACGCGGCCGGTGAAGTCCGGGACCGTGGCCGGGAGCTGGGCCGGGCGGACGGCGGCGGGTGCGGGCGCCGCCTCGTCGGCCGGGTGGGCCAGTTCCTCGTCGGCCTGCAGGATCCGCTGCTGGAGCTGCGAGAGCTCCGGGCGCGGGTCCACGCCGAGTTCGTCGGCGAGCAGCCGGCGCGTGTCGGCGTACACGGCGAGTGCTTCCGCCTGACGGCCGCTGCGGTACAGGGCGATCATCAGGAGTTCGCGCAGCCGCTCCCGCAGCGGGTGCGCCGCGGTGAGCGCGGTCAGTTCGGAGACCGCCTCCGCGTGGCAGCCGAGCTCCAGGTCGAGTTCGAGCCGGGTCTCGGTGAGCTGGAGCCGCCACTCCTCCAGCCGGGTGCGCTGGTTCTCGGCGTACGGCCCCGGGACGGACGCCAGCGGTTCGCCGTCCCACAGCGCCAGCGCCTCGTTGATCAGGGCGCGGCCCCGGGACCGGTCGCCGCCGGCCCGCGCCTTCTCCGCGTCCGCGGCCAGCTCCTGCGCCGCCGTGAGGTCGAGCGCGTCGGGCCGGGTCCGTATCGCGTATCCGCCGGCCTTGCTGATCAGCGTGTCCGGGTCGAGGATCTTGCGCAGCCGGGAAGCGTATGTCCGTACGGCGGCGAGCGCCTGGGACGGCGGCTCCTCGCCCCAGATGGCGTCGATGAGTTCGGCGGCGGTGGCCGTGCGGCCGTCGCGCAGGAGCAGGGCGGCCAACAGGGCCCGCTGCTGCGGTGAGCCGGAGGGCAGCGGTTCGTCGTCGCGCCAGGCGCGTACCGGTCCGAGTACGGCGAAGCGCAGGTCGGTGTCGGCCGTCTCTTGCTGCGGAGCCCGCTGCTCCGGAACACGCACGCGTGGCCCGTTGTCACGGTCCATTGATGCCCCCTGTCCTGCTCGCCCCGCCGGTCCTGCCGGTCACGCTGGTCCCGCCGGTGCTGCTGATCCTGATGGTCTCGCTGGTACCTGTGCCCGGAATAACCGCTGTTGCGCCGATGTGGTCCGGCTGGATCCGGATTACGCCCTACCGTTGCTATCGCGCTCAACAGTCTGCCTTGTTATGGGCGGACACGTCAGCAGTGGGTGACGCTCTGCACAAGCCCTCGACAACGATTTGGGACCGGGGCCGACCCAGATAGCTGACGGTACGTCAGATCGGCGCTACCGTGGAGGGCATGGAGACCTTCCCGAAGATCATCTCGGTGGACGACCACACGGTGGAGCCCGCTCATGTCTGGCGGGACCGGCTCCCGTCCAGGTACCTCGACCGCGGCCCGCGCATCGTCCGCGCCCCACTGAAGGAAATGACTTTCATGGGTGGCAAGTTCGCACCGGTGATGGGCGCAAAGGGCGACGACGGACCGATCGGCGACTGGTGGGTGTACGAGGATCTGCACCGGCCGCTCACCCGGCTCGACACCTCCGTCGGCTACGACAGGGACGAGATCAAGCTCGAAGTCATCACGTACGAGCAGATGCGCCCCGGTTCGTACGCGGTCCCGGACCGGCTCGCCGACATGGACATCAACCATGTCCAGTCCGCGCTCTGTTTCCCGACCTTCCCGCGGTTCTGCGGCCAGACGTTCACGGAGGCGAAGGACCGCGAACTCGGACTGCTCGGCGTGCGCGCGTACAACGACTGGATGGTCGAGGAGTGGTGCGGTCCCGAGGCGGGGGGCCGGCTGATCCCGCTCACCCTCGTCCCGCTGTGGGACGCGCAGCTCGCCGCCGACGAGGTCCGGCGGAACGCCGCGCGCGGGGTGCGCGCCGTCGCGTTCTCCGAGATACCCCCACATCTCGGCCTTCCGTCGATACATACGGACGAGTGGGATCCGTTCCTGCGGGCCTGCGACGAGACGGGCACCGTGATCGCGATGCACATCGGCTCCTCCTCGAAGATGCCGTCCACCTCGGCCGATGCCCCGCCCGCGGTCGGTTCCACGATCACCTTCGCCAACTGCTGCTTCTCGATGGTCGACTGGCTGATGAGCGGCAAGTTCGAACGTTTCCCGAACCTCCGGATCATGTACGCGGAGGGCCAGATCGGCTGGATCCCGTACATCCTGGAACGCGCCGACGTGGTCTGGGAGGAGAACCGGGCCTGGGGAGGGGTCGCCGACAAGGTGCACCGGCCGCCGTCGGAACTGTTCACCGAGCATGTGTACGGATGCTTCTTCGACGACGCCTTCGGGTTGAAGAACCTGGACGCGATCGGCGTCGGGAACGTGCTGTACGAGACGGACTACCCGCACTCGGACTCGACCTGGCCGAAGTCTCGTGAGGTCGGCGAGGCGCAGATGGGGCACCTGGATCCGGACGTGGTGGACCGGATCGTGCGCCGCAACGCGATCGGCCTTCTGGGGCTCACGGCCGACGGGCTGTGGGCGGGGCCCGGGGCGTAGCGCCGGGGGCTGCTGCGGGAGGCAGCCGTACGAGCGGTCGTGGGTGAACGTGACGCCCGTACCGCCGTCACGTTCACCCACGACCCTGTGTCCTCCCCGAGGATCAGTCCCTGGCGACCGGCTCCTGGAGCTCGGTGACCCACTTCGCCCGGTCCTCGGGGCACTCCAGATTGATCTCCCGGGTGTAGCCGAGCGACCGGTACCCGTGGGCGTCCAGCCAGCGGGCCAGCGTCTGCTCGGTGATCAGGACCCCGTCCATCGAGCCGCGGTGGACGATGGTCGCCGCCTCGAACGCGGGCAGCTCCAGCACCGTGACACCGGTGTCGCCGACCGGACCGACCGGCACCGAAACCGTCACTCCGGCGTGCACGACGATCGTGCCGTTGCCGTCCGGTGCGTCCTCGTACCGTGCGATGCCGGGACCGGTGGGCCGGATCCCGGCCGCTTCCAGCAGCGGGAACAACCGGTCGTACAGCGGTCCGATCACCGGAGTGATGTCCTGCGGCTGATAGCTCGCCGCCGTTCCGGTCAGTTCCGCCACGCGTACGGCCGGAACGTTCTTGATCACAACCTCGTCAGCGGGCATGTGCCCCTCGCTCTCGATCGACCGGAGCCTCGCCTCGACCTGTGCCAGCCGCGCCGCCGCTGCCGCCATGGCAGCCTCCAGCTCCACCTGCCGCAGTCGCAGCATTCCGCGCAACTCCTCGGGGCCGACCTGGTCGTCGAGGACGGCCTGCACCTGCTGGAGCGTGAAGCCGAGATCCTTCAGGGCGATGATGCGGTTGAGGCGTGCGAGCTGGGCGGCACCGTAGAAGCGGTAGCCGGTGGCGGGGTCGGTGCGGTCGGGAGGCAGGAGTCCGATGGCGTCGTAGTGACGCAGCATCCGGGCCGACACCCGTCCGTACCTGGCGAAGTCTCCGATGGTGAACATGATGTCTCCCAGTGCACGGCCTCACACGGTGTCAAGGTCAAGCCCCTCGTCCGTGGCGCCGGCACCGCGACGGGGCACCAAAAGGCAGGAGCCCCGTTCCCCGCCGAAGCGGAGGAGCGGGGCTCCTTGGGTACTGCATGCCGGCCGCGATCGGCCGACCCGGGCAACTAGGCCGGGGTGACGTTCTCAGCCTGCGGGCCCTTCGGCCCCTGAGTGACGTCGAAGTTCACGACCTGGTTCTCCTCGAGGGAGCGGAACCCGGACGCGTTGATCGCGGAGTAATGAACGAAGACATCCGGGCCGCCGCCGTCCTGGGCGATGAAGCCGAAGCCCTTTTCAGCGTTGAACCACTTGACGGTTCCGGTAGCCATAAGCCCTCCTTGGGCCAAAGGGTTGCCCTGCTCCAGAACCTGCAAAGAAGTCTGAAAACTACAAAAGCCTGCGGGTTACATGCTCCGCAGGCTCTGTACTGCAAGGGAAACCAAACTGCAACTTGGCGATGAGCCTAGCACGCAGCATGTGCAGAGGGGTAGAGGGAAAGATCACTTCACTCGGACGTTTGATAGCCGTGCCGATGAGCTGACGAACATAGGGGCCCGGGGGCGCTCGGGAGGCGGCCGGGGGAGGGGTCGCGGAGCGGTCCGAGACGGTCCGGAGAGCGGGCTCGGGCGAGCCTGTGAGCCCCGGTGGCGCCGGGGTTCCCGCGCGGGTCTAGCCTCGCGATGTGGACAATTCAACCGTCTCTCCCGCAGCAGGCGACGACCGTCGCAGCAGGCCGCGCGTCGGCCACATCCAGTTCCTGAACTGTCTCCCCCTCTACTGGGGCCTGGCACGGACCGGAACCCTGCTCGACCTGGAGCTGTCGAAGGACACCCCGGAGAAGCTCAGCGAGCAGCTGGTCCGCGGTGATCTCGACATCGGCCCCATCACCCTGGTCGAGTACCTGCGCAACGCCGATCAGTTCGTGGCCTTCCCCGACATCGCGGTCGGCTGCGACGGGCCCGTCATGTCATGCGTGATCGTCTCCCAGCGGCCGCTGGAGGAGCTCGACGGTGCCCGGGTGGCGCTCGGCTCCACGTCGCGCACCTCGGTCCGCCTCGCGCAGCTGCTGCTCGCCGAGCGCTACGAGGTGTCGCCGGACTACTACACCTGCCCGCCCGACCTCGGCCTGATGATGCAGGAGGCGGACGCCGCCGTGCTCATCGGTGACGCCGCGCTGCGCGCCTCGCTGCACGACGCGCCGCGGCTCGGCCTGCAGGTCCATGACCTCGGGCAGATGTGGAAGGAGTGGACGGGGCTGCCGTTCGTCTTCGCTGTCTGGGCGGCCCGCAAGGACTACCTGGCCGCCCACCCGGCCATGGTGAACGAGGTCCACCGGGCGTTCCTCGCCTCGCGTGACCTGTCCCTGGAAGAGGTCACCAAGGTCTCGGAGACCGCGGCGCGGTGGGAGGTCTTCGACGCGGAACTGCTGGAGCGGTACTTCACGACGCTGGACTTCCGCTTCGGTGCGGCCCAGCTGGAGGGTGTACGGGAGTTCGCGCGCCGGACGGGACCGACGACCGGCTTCCCGGCGGACGTGAACGTCGAGCTGCTCGACCACTGATCCGTGCGTACGGGAATGGGACGGGCAATGGGTGAATCCTGAACCTTCTTCTGCCCTTCCCGCCCGCGTCTGCGTTATTTATAGCCCGGTATTTATTGCCCGGTCCCGGGGATTCCCTTCCGGCGAATGCCGCGAATGCCGCGGCCGGTCACCCCGCACGCCGTATCCGATTAGCGGATGGCGTCCGGGGTGAGTCCCGGTTGAGTGCAGGAATCGTTCGATTGAACGACACATTCGCGCCTTTTGCTGTGTCGAAAACTGCTGTTCGTTCCCATAGGGGCGAAATCGGCGGATGGTTTCTCTGTGATCGCATGACCTTCGCCCCTAGGCTTCGGTCGGAGGTCCGGCCGGTCCACAGGGGGAGTCCATATGCAGCCGCTGGAAGCCGGCGAGCCGCTCACCATCGGCGCCTACCGTCTGCTCGGCAGGCTCGGTGCGGGCGGCATGGGCCGGGTCTATCTGGGGCGCAGCGCGGGGGGACGCACCGTCGCGGTCAAGGTCGTCCATCCGCACTTCGCGCTCGACGGGCAGTTCCGGGCCCGGTTCCGCCTCGAGGTGGACGCGGCGCGGCGGATCGGGGCGCAGTGGACGGCGCCCGTCCTGGACGCCGATCCGGACGCGCCCGTGCCATGGGTGGCCACCGGTTATGTCGCCGGGCCGCCGCTGTCGGGGGCGGTCGCCGAGCACGGGCCACTGCCCGAACAGTCGGTACGTACCCTGGGCGCCGGACTCGCGGAGGCGCTGGCAGCCGTGCACGGGCAGGGACTCATCCACCGCGATGTGAAGCCGTCCAATGTGCTGCTCGCCCTCGACGGCCCCCGCCTGATCGACTTCGGCATCGCCCGCGCCATCGACGCCACCGCCTCGCTCACGTCCACCGGCGTCTCGGTCGGCTCGCCCGGCTACATGGCACCGGAGCAGATCCGGGGCCTGGACATCTCGGGCGCGGCCGACATCTTCTCGCTCGGCGCAGTGCTCGCGTACGCGGCGACGGGCCTCGCTCCCTTCCTCGGCGACTCCTCGGCGGTGCTCCTCTACAAGGTGGTGCACGAGGAACCGGAGCTGGGCGAGATCGAGGGCGAGCTGCGGGAGGTGATCGCCGCGTGTCTGGCGAAGGACCCGGCGCTCCGGCCCACCCCGTCGGAGCTGGCCCTCCGGCTGGCGCCGGACGGGGCGGCCGCGCGGGTGGCGACGGGCTGGCTGCCCGGCACCCTGGTGCGTGAGCTCAGCCGGGCCGCGGTGGCCCTGCTGGACCTGGAGCCGCAGGACGCGCCCGTGCAGTCGGGGCCGGTGCCGTTCAGCGATGTGTTCCTCGACGGCCAGGCCGACGGGACACCGGGTGGCAACGAAGCGCAGGCCGTGGGCCGGGCGGGCGGTGCGCTCGGGGTGTTCGGGCCGCCGTTCGAGCCGACCCTCCCTCCTCGGACGCAGCGGCCGGGCGGGGCCGTCGGGGACAACTCGACCGGGCTGCCCGGCCCCCGTACCCCCGATCCACGCTTCTCCCTCACCGTCGGCGCCGACTCCGGGCCCGCCCGCCCCGACCGGAACCGTGGCCGCAGGCTCAGTTGCACCGTCGCCCTCGCGGTGGCGGGCGCGCTCGCCGCTGTGACCGTGGGCAGCGCCTTCCTCTTCGATCTGCTGCCGGGCAGCGGTGGCGGCGACGCCGGGGAGCACGACGGTGCGGCCAAGCCCCCGCCCAGCACGTCCGCCACGCGGCCGTCGACCCCGACGGACGCGGGCACCGGCGGCGCGGACCAGGTCACCGCAGTGCCGAAGGCGTTCGTCGGCACCTGGAAGGGGCCGCTGACCGAGAAGACCACCGGACAGCCGCACGGCACCCTCACCGCCGTGTTCACCGAGGGGAGGAAGGGCACGGACGTCGTCCGCATGAACACCACGGTCTCCACCCTCGGAGTGACCGTCAGCTGCAACAGCATCGCCCGGCTCTCCTCGGGCACCGCCAAGGAACTGACGCTCCGGGAGCGCACCGATCCGGACCGCCCCAACACCGCCGGGCTGTGCACGAGCACCACCACCGATGTCGTCTTCACCCTCGTCGGCGACGGCACACTGCGCTTCAGGTCCGAGGAGAGGGGCGCCGGCCTGCCGTACGGCACGCTCAGCCGGTCCGGCCGCTGACCCCGGCAGGGGCTGGCGTAGGCTGAACCGGTCCGTAGATCCGTTGAAAAACCGCCGAAAGGTGACAGCCCGGTGACCGAGAAGGCCGACCTCCAGCCCATCCTCGACCGAGCCGCCGAGGGCGGGCGGATCACTCCGGAGGAGGCACTCGACCTCTACCGGTCGGCGCCGCTGCACGCGCTGGGTGCGGCCGCGGACGCCGTGCGCCGCCGCCGTTACGCCGGTACGGAGCACATCGCGACGTACATCATCGAGCGCAACATCAACTACACCAACGTGTGCGTCACGGCCTGCAAGTTCTGCGCCTTCTACGCCGCGCCGAAGGACACCGCCAAGGGCTGGTCCCGCGATCTCGACGACATCCTGCGCCGCTGCGCGGAGACCGTCGAACTCGGCGGCACGCAGATCATGTTCCAGGGCGGACACCACCCGGACTACGGCGTCGAGTACTACGAGGAACACTTCTCCGCGATCAAGAAGGCGTTCCCGCAGCTGGTGATCCACTCGCTGGGCGCCTCCGAGGTCGAGCACATGGCCCGGATCTCCAAGGTCTCCGTCGAGGAGGCCATCCAGCGGATCCACACCGCCGGTCTCGACTCCTTCGCCGGAGCCGGTGCCGAGCTGCTGCCGGCCCGGCCGCGCAAGGCGATCGCCCCGCTCAAGGAGTCCGGCGAGCGCTGGCTGGAGATCATGGAGGCGGCGCACCGGCTCGGTGTCGAGTCCACCTCCACCATGCTGATGGGCACCGGCGAGACCAACGCCGAGCGCATCGAGCACCTGCGGATGATCCGCGACGTACAGGACCGGACGGGTGGCTTCCGCGCGTTCATCCCGTACACGTACCAGCCGGAGAACAACCACCTGAAGGGCCAGACGCAGGCCACGCTCTTCGAGTACCTGCGGATGATCGCCATCGCCCGGCTCTTCCTCGACAACGTCGCGCACATCCAGGGCTCCTGGCTGACCACCGGCAAGGAGGTCGGCCAACTGTCGCTGCACTACGGCGCCGACGACCTCGGCTCGATCATGCTGGAGGAGAACGTCGTCTCCTCGGCGGGTGCCAAGCACCGCTCGAACCGGCTGGAGATCATCGACCTGATCCGCAAGGCGGGCCGCGTCCCGGCGCAGCGCGCCACGACGTACGAGCACCTCGTCGTCCACGACGACCCGGCGAACGACCCGGTCGACGAGCGCGTCGTCTCGCACATCTCGTCCACCGCGATCGAGGGCGGCACCGCGCATCCGGAGCTCAAGCTCCTGAGCGCCAACTGAGGCCGCATTGCTGACCGTTCATGCCGCGCCGCTGGTTCTTCCGGTCGGCGCGGCTGCCGTCCGGCAGGGCGCGGTGGCGGTGGACGGCGACCGGATCGCCGCCCTCGGCCCGTACGACGACGTCATGGCCGCCCACCCGACGGCCCGCGTCCGCCAGTGGCCCGGCGTCATCACCCCCGGTCTGCGGCAGTGGCACGGCCTCTGGCTGCTCACCCGCTGCTACCACCCCGATCCGCGCGAGGTGGACGAGCTCGGCGACCGGCCGTTGTGGGGCGAGGCGTTCGAGCGGCTGGCCGCCGGGATGGACGCGACGCGGCGGGCGGGCAGCGTACGGCGCGGGCTGCAGCAGATGCTGCGGTACGGGACGACGCACCTTGCGGGCCGGTTCCACGACCCGGCTGTCCGCACCGCCGTCGCCCGCTCGGGTCTGACGGAGGTCTCGGCCGTCGGAGCCCCCGGCATCCTCATCGGCGAACCGAGCCTGGACCCGTTCGCGGAGGGGCACGACCTGCCCGGCTCGGCGCACGGCCCGCTCACCGTCGGCGCCCGCGCCGACCTCGCGGTCTTCGACGTACCGGACGAGGCGGCGCTGTGCGCTGCGGGGGCGGCGACATGCGTGGCCACGGTGCTGGGCGGACGGCTGGTGTACCGGCGGCGGTGACCGGGGCGGTACCCGGCGTGGGTGCCCCGGGGCGAACTGTGACGTCGGCCCCCTGGTCACACGGGCCCGGGGTGCGGGAAGATCCCGCAGCGCCCTACCGCCCCCCGCACGCTGCCCACGTACTCCCACCAGGAGGATGTTCATGGCCTGCCGCACATCCCGCGTTCTGCTCGCCGCGGCCACCACCACCGTGGCACTAGCCACCCTCGCCGCCCCCGTCACGGCATCGGCCGCCGGCTCCCCGCAGGGGCGGGTCTTCATGGTCAACCCCGTGCAGTCCTCCGGGGATCAGAACCTGACCGACGCCAAGGACTCGGCCACCGCCGTGCCCGCCGACGCCTACGCCCTGGCCGCCCTGCGCAACCTCGACGGCAGCGGCGGGCTCTCCGGCAAGTGGGCGTACATCAGATCCGACACCGGAACCTCCGCGAAGGTCGCCGACGCGGGCACGTACACCCGCAAGGACGACCAGTTCGAGCAGGTGATGGCCTACTTCTGGGTCAACGAGGCGCAGGAGTACCTGCAGAGCCTCGGCTTCGGCAGCGAGCTGCCGGGTGCCAACGACCGGGCCCAGCCCGTCCGCATCAACCAGTGGGGCGCCGACAACTCCTTCTTCACCGACAAGAAGGCCGAGATCCGCTTCGGCAAGGGCGGGGTCGACGATGCCGAGGACGCGGAGGTGATCGTCCACGAGTACGGGCATGCCGTGCACAACGCCCAAGTTCCCGGCTTCGGTACGTCGGAGGAGGCCGGGTCCATCGGAGAGGCCTGGGGCGACTACCTGGCCGTGTCGGTCGGCGCGTACGCGGACTCCAAGTACGGCTGGCCGCGCAAGACCGACCTGGGCTGCGTCGCGGACTGGGATTCCGTCTCGTACACCTCCTCCGCGCCGCACTGCCTGCGCCGTGTCGACGGCGACAAGACCTACGCGGACAAGGTGGGCGAGGTGCACGCGGACGGTGAGATCTGGTCGCGGGCCCTGTTCGACATCCGCGGCGCGCTCGGCGCGCGCGAGGCCGACCGGATCATCGTCAACGCCCAGTTCGGCTTCGCGCCGGACACGTCCTTCCAGGACGCGGCCCTGACGACGATCGCGACCGCGCAGCAGATGTACGGCAAGAGCGCGGCGGACGCCGTGCGGAAGGCGTTCCAGGACCGGGGCATCCCGGGGGTGTGAGCCCGCGCCGGGGGGGTGGCGGAGGGTCGCCACTCACCCCGGCGGGTGTCCACGCGTCCCCCCGTCCGGCCATGAGCCTCCGCACCGGCCCCGGCGGCGCAGGGACGGCGCAGTGCGCATGCGGAGTGACGCGGGCCGCCCACGTCGTGGAGGAGAGAGGGCTCTCGGGCGGTGACGTGGTCCACCGACGCGCAGTGCCCCCACGCACCCGAACGGTCGAAGCCGACTTCCGGCGGGTCGGGTGCCGACCGGCGCGAGGCGCCGTCGGCCGGGCTGCTTGAATGGGTGGGTGACCCGAGCATCCCTGGACAAGCAGCCGCACGAAGTCGCCTCGATGTTCGACGACGTGGCGGCGAACTACGACCTCACCAACGACGTGCTGTCGCTCGGCCAGGCCCGGCTGTGGCGCAAGGAGGTCGCGAAGGCGGTGCACGCCCGCCCGGCGGAGAAGGTCCTCGACCTGGCCGCGGGCACGGCGACGTCCTCGCTGCCGTTCGCCGCGACCGGTGCGTACGTCGTGCCGTGCGACTTCTCCGTCGGGATGCTCCAGGTGGGCAAGAAGCGGCACTCCTGGCTGCCGTTCACCGCGGGCGACGCCACGAAGCTGCCGTTCCGCGACGAGACGTTCGACGCGGTGACGATCTCCTTCGGGCTGCGCAACGTCCAGGACACGGATACGGCGCTGCGCGAGCTGTACCGGGTGACCAAGCCGGGTGGCCGGGTGGTGATCTGCGAGTTCTCGCAGCCGACCTGGGCGCCGTTCCGCACGGTCTACACCGAGTACCTGATGCGGGCACTGCCGCCGGTCGCGCGTGCCGTGTCGTCCAACCCCGATGCGTACGTCTATCTCGCCGAGTCCATCCGCGCCTGGCCCGACCAGTCCGGGCTCGCCCAGCTGCTGCAGAAGGCCGGCTGGTCGAAGGTGGCCTGGCGCAATCTCACCGGCGGTGTCGTGGCACTGCACCGGGGCGTACGCCCCTGACCCCTGCGGCGGTCGGGAGGCGGCGGTGCCGAGGCGGTTCGGAGGCGGCGCGGCCACGGTGAACCGTGGGGAACCCCTTCGCCGGACGGAAGTTGCCGGGTTCGGTGAATGCGGGAACCGGTGGGCGGGAAGATGTGTCCGTTGATACGGCACGCGTTTTCTCCGTTCCCGTGTGTCACCGGTTCTCTGTGTCCCCGTCGCTGCGCCGGAGTCTTCCCATGCCGCCGTCCTACTGTCCGCACTGCGGAACCGCCGCGCCCGAAGGGGCGCGTTTCTGCATGACATGCGGGCGAGAACAGCCGACCGCGGCGGGAGCAGCGGACCCGGCTCCTCCCGCGCTGCCGCCCATGGCCCCGCAGCCCGGCCACGCACCCCAACCGGCGCCGCCCGGTTACGCACCCCCGCCCGGTTACGCACCCCCGCCCGGTTACGCACCCCCGCCCGGTCACGCACCCGTCCGGCCGTCGCCCGCGGGGGAGTTCTTCGGCCGGGCGATGCGCGGCGACTGGGCAGGGTCGCTGAAGGCGGCCGCCTGGCCGACCGGGCTGATCCTGGCGCTCGCGGTGGCGCTGGCCATCCCCTCGTACGGTCAGGGGGACGAGATCGTCGTCGGCTGGAGCGACCGCCTGCGGATCGCACTCGCCATGCTGCTCCAGGCGTTCGGCGGCGGCTTCGAGCTCCGGGCGCAGGGGCCGGGCTCGCCGTACGGCTCCGGTTCCGACGGATCCGGAGGTTCCGACGCGTTCGGCGCCGGCTACGGGACCGCCGGACAGGCCGGCGCCACGCTCTCCCTCGTACCGCTCACCGTCACCGTGCTCTGGGTCGGTGCGCTGCTGCTCGCCTCCCGGGCGGCCCGCAAGCAGGGCGGCGGCATGGAGGCGGCGGTGCGGATCAGCGCCCTGGTCACCGGCGCGATCCTGGTCCTCGGGCTGTTCGCCCAGCCGGACATCGCGGGGGTCTCGGTCTCGTCCTCCCCGCTGCTCGCGGCGCTCGGCGCGCTCGTGCTCTCGCTGCTCGTCACCGGCGGCGTCCTGCAACAGGACGCGGCGGCCCAGTGGCTGGCGCAGCGCCCTGCCGCGCATGCCGTGGTCCGTGCGACGGGCACGGCGGTCCGGGCGCTCGGAGCGGTCGTCGCGCTCTGCGCGCTGATCGGGTTCATCGCGTACGCCAACGTCGACGGGGTGGACGGCACGGCCATGCTGCTCACCCTGCCGGTGCTGCCCAACATCGGTCTGGCGGTGCTCGGGGTGAGCTGGGGTGCCCCGGTTGAGTACGACGTGCGCGGCGAGTTCGGCTGGTTCGGCTCCGGGATGGAGCACGGAGGCTTCGGACTCTCCGAGTTGGGCGACGCGGTGAACGGGTGGGCGGTGACCGGTGCGGTGCTGACCGGCGTCGTCTGCGCGCTGTACGCCGGTGTGTCGGCGGCCCGCCGCTCGGCGGACCGGCGCGAACAGGCCATCGCCGGTGGGCTGTTCCTCGTGCTGTATCTGCTGCTCACCGGGTTCAGCGGGGTGTCCGCCCAGCTCTCGGGCGATGTCGCCGGTGTGGGCGGTCAGGGCATGGCGGAGATCGCCCCGAGCGTGCCGGACGCGCTGCTCTTCGGGCTGCTGTGGGTGGGGGGAGCGGTGCTGGTGGCGCCGCATCTGCTGCGGCTGGTGGGGCGTCCGGCCGGCCCGGTGGCTCCGGCGCCCGCGTGGGGTCCGGGAACGCAGCCTCAGCCACCCGCCTGGAACCCCCCGCCGCAGACGCCGCCCGCGACCGTCCCCACGCATGCTCCCGCGTCCACCCCGTACCCTCCGTACGATCCGCGGACCGTACGACTCGGCCCCGCAGTGGCTAGGGCCCAGGCCGACGCCGACGCAGCGGCCACCGCCGCCCGTAGGCGCTCCGTCGTCGTCTGGAGCGTGACCCTCGTCGCGGCCATCGTGCTGGGCGGCGGGGTCACCGCCGGAGTCCTGTTCCTCAAGAACGACAGGAGCGACAACCAGCACCCGCCCGCGGCGGCCGCCGAGGACAACAAGCCCGCGGCGCCCGCGAGCAGCGACAGCGCGCCCCCCGAAGCCACCCCGACGCCGTCTCCGACCACGTCCCCCAGCGCGTCCGCGACCACGCCCCCCGCCGCGCCCACCGTCCCCGACGGCTACCGCATGGTCTCCGACAGTGCCGGCTTCTCCTTCGCCGTTCCGGTCCAGTGGGACCGGGAGAGCGAGAAGAACCACCAGATCACGTACGCGGGCTCCACCGGCCGGGCCGAGCTGAAGGTCGGCGTCATCCGCAACGCCCCGTACACCTCGTACGAGAACTTCCAGAACCTGGAGCGGACCGCCGACGCCAACCAGAAGAACTACCGGCGGCTGAAGCTCGGTGCCAACACCTTCCAGGGACTCCAGGGCGCGATCTGGGAGTACACGTACGAGGACAAGCAGAGCGGCGAGACGATCCACGCGATCGACCAGAGCTACATCGCCGACGACGGCACCGAGTACGCGATCTACACCACCGAGCGCGACCGCTACTGGTCGGACGCCCGGCAGATCTTCGACACCGCCCTGTCCACCTGGATGCTCAACGACATCGACTGACCCGGCTCGTCACGCATCCAGCTCCGGCATGACCTCGCGGTCGTCGAACGCCCGGTGCCAGGAGAGGGCGTCCTCGTCCGTCGGGACACGCAGCTGTACGGAGGGGGCGGCGGGGGCACGGTCGACATCGGGGAGCCCTTCGAAAGGTTGATCAGCAGGCCCCCATAGACTGCACGGGACATGTGCCGCGCGGCACGCGATTTCGAGTCTTCGGGAGATCCGACCGTGACCGAGCCCCTCTCCGAACACAGCGCGGATGTGATCGTCGTCGGGGCAGGCCCAGCCGGCTCCACGACCGCGTACTACCTCGCCAAGGCCGGACTCGACGTTCTCCTGCTGGAGAAGACGGCCTTCCCGCGCGAGAAGGTGTGCGGCGACGGCCTCACCCCGCGAGCCACCAAGCAGCTCGTCTCCATGGGTATCGACATCTCCGAAGAGGCCGGCTGGCTGCGCAACAAGGGTCTGCGCATCGTCGGCGGCGGCGTCCGCCTCCAGCTGGACTGGCCGGAACTCGCCTCGTACCCGGACTACGGTCTGGTCCGCAAGCGCGACGACTTCGACGAGCAGCTGGCCCGCCAGGCACAGAAGGCGGGCGCGCGGCTGTACGAGCGCTGCAACGTCGGCGCCCCGATCGTCGACGAGCGCACCGGCCACATCACCGGCGTGAACGCCAAGCTCGGCGAGGAGAAGACCCCGGTCACCTTCCACGCTCCGCTCGTCGTCGCCGCCGACGGCAACTCCACCCGGCTGTCGCTCGCCATGGGCCTGCACCGCCGCGAGGACCGCCCGATGGGTGTGGCGGTGCGTACGTACTTCACCTCGCCCCGGCACGACGACGACTACCTGGAGTCCTGGCTGGAACTGTGGGACCGGCGCGGCGCCCAGGACCGGCTGCTGCCCGGCTACGGCTGGATCTTCGGCATGGGCGACGGCACGTCCAACGTCGGCCTCGGCATCCTCAACTCGTCCTCCGCGTTCAAGGAGCTGGACTGGCGCGAGGTCCTCAAGGCGTGGTGCGCCTCGATGCCCGCCGACTGGGGCTACACCGAGGAGAACATGACGGGCCCGATCCGTGGCGCCGCGCTCCCGATGGCCTTCAACCGCCAGCCGCACTACACCAAGGGGCTGCTGCTCGTCGGTGACGCGGGCGGCATGGTCAACCCGTTCAACGGCGAAGGCATCGCATACGCCATGGAGTCGGGCCAGATCGCCGCGGACGTCATCGTCCAGGCGCACGCCCGCGCGACCCCCGCCCAGCGCGAACTGGCGCTGCACAACTACCCGAAGGTCCTCAAGGAGACCTACGGCGGCTACTACACGATGGGCCGGGCCTTCGTGAAGCTGATCGGCAACCCGAAGGTCATGAAGATCGCCACGCAGCGCGGTCTGACGCACCCGCTGCTGATGAAGTTCACGCTGAAGATGCTGGCCAACCTCACCGACCCGACGGGCGGCGACGCGATGGACCGCATCATCAACGGCCTGGCGAAGGTGGCCCCGCGCTCCTGAAGCCGGGATGACGGCCCACGTCCTCCGGGACGTGGGCCGCGACGGTCCCGCCTGTGTCCCGGCGATCGCCTCCGAGTGGGACAAGCCGGGCATTCCGTACGGGAAGACAGCCAAGCGGTGCACCCGTGAGCAGACCTGGGGTCATTACCGACCGCCCGAGCTGGAACCCCTCAAGCGCATCGACGAGGTGCGCTTCGGGCCGGGGCTTCCGAACACCTTCGGCCCGGGGCGATTACGGGGTCGACCGGGGCGGTCCGCACGGCTGAGGGCCGTCACTCCCGAGCGGGGAGTGACGGCCCTCAGCCGGATCACACGCGCTTGTGAATCCGAGAACTCGAGGAACTGGGAGAACTCAGAGAACGCGGACCGCGCCCGACGGCGGGTCGTAGTCCAGGGAGCGGAGCACCACACCGGTGCTCGGGTTCTGCGCGCCGACGAACTGGCCGCCGCCCACATAGACACCGACGTGGTACGCGGAGCCCGCGCCGCCCCAGTACAGGATGTCGCCTGGCTGAAGGTTGCTCAGGGAGACCTGGGTGCCGGCGGTCGACTGGGCCTGCGAGACGCGGGGGAGGTCGACGCCCACCGAGCGGAACGCGGCCTGGACCAGACCGGAGCAGTCCCACGAGTTGGGGCCGGTGCCGCCGGACACGTACGCGTCGCCGACCTGAGCCTTGACGAACGAGACGACGGACGCGGCGGAACCGGTGGCGCTCGACGAGGAGGAGGCGACGGAGGTGGAGGCGGACGTGGCGCTGAGCGTCGTACGGGCCTCGGAGCGGGAGGCGCGCAGGGCGGCCTCGGCCTTGGCCTTGGCGGCCGCCTCCGCCTTCTTCTTGGCCTCCGCCTTGCGCACGGCCTCGGCCTTGGCCGTCTTGGCGGCCTTGGCGGCGGTGGTGGCGGCGGCGTCCTCGTGTGCCTGCGTCTCCAGGTCGAGGGCGACCTGCTGCGTGGCTTCGGCGGACGCGGCGACGGCGGTGGAGAGCCCGGAGGTGAGGGTGGGCATCTCGATGGTCTGAGTCACCGGCTCGGCCTGGGCCGGAGCGGCGGCTGCGGCGACCGCGATGGTGCTGAGGACGCCACCGGCAACTCCGGCCCGCAGCGCCGTCTTCGAGGCGTTTCGGCGGGGCTTCCGGTGGCTGGGTATGTGAGCGGTGTGGGACATGAGTACTAGCGCTATCAGGGCCTCAGGGGTCCCTTCAAGAAACGTGTGTTGCGACACAGTTACGTACGGAATCTTTGAATCCGCTTTCTGGCGACCCTTATTGACGCCGTAACGGGCAAAACGGGCAGGGGTGATCACCCCTGTGATCACGGTCTTTCGGGAATTCGCCCGAATTGCCCGCCGCCTACCATCCGTTCACACCAATGGCCAAGCCCGCTTTTGTTGAAGGTCGAGTGGGGTGACGTAGGTCACAGCATGGCTGTTGCGTGGCGGGCATAAGAGCGCCCGGCGCGCCCGGTGCCGTCGGCGGCGCCGGGCGGGTGGCCTTTCGCCCGGAAGATCGCGAATGTGCGCACGCGTCCACTTCGCTCCCCGTGAACCCCTCGCGCGGGTGAGTGTCAGACCGGGACGGATCCTCTTATCACTCCCTGTCGTCCATTGCCAATTTGCATGTCGAGGCGTCTGATTGTTAGTGGAACATCGCTTTGACCAGCGGTAACAACATCAGATGTCACGTCTCGTGGTCACCCGGCCGCTTTGCGTACGAAGATCACTTCTCATCCGGCTTCATGATCCTTCGCCTGGTGGTGGAGATCACAAAGCCGGTGTAGTACCCCGTGTCGCAGATCACAGGACGGCAGGCATAGGATGCGGGGCAGTCGGGCTTGTGAACTGCCTCACATGTGCACGATCTTGGTGAGGTGGCGAGCCGGTCGCCCGATGCGGTCCAACGGTCAAGGACGACTGGAAGGAGCGAGGAGCGTGAATGCCTACGCGCCCGTCCTCGTGCTCGGCGCCCTCGGGGCAGGGTTTGCGATCTTTTCCGTGGTCATGGCCACGCTTATCGGCCCGAAGCGATACAACCGAGCAAAGCTCGAAGCGTACGAGTGCGGTATTGAACCCACCCCCACTCCAGCCGGAGGCGGCCGCTTCCCCATCAAGTACTACCTGACGGCGATGCTCTTCATCGTCTTCGACATCGAGATCGTCTTCCTCTATCCCTGGGCGGTCACCTTCGACGCCCTGGGGATCTTCGGGCTCGTCGAGATGCTGCTCTTCGTGCTCACCGTCTTCGTCGCCTACGCGTATGTATGGCGTCGCGGCGGCCTGGAATGGGACTGAGGGGCTGAGGGGCACACCATGGGACTCGAAGAGAAGCTGCCCAGCGGCTTCGTGTTGACCACTGTCGAGCAGGCCGCCGGCTGGGTGCGGAAGTCATCCGTATTCCCTGCCACCTTCGGCCTCGCCTGCTGCGCCATCGAGATGATGACGACCGGAGCCGGGCGCTACGACCTGGCCCGTTTCGGGATGGAGGTCTTCCGCGGATCGCCGCGGCAGGCGGATCTGATGATCGTGGCAGGGCGGGTCAGCCAGAAGATGGCACCCGTCCTGAGGCAGGTCTATGACCAGATGCCGAATCCCAAGTGGGTTATCTCCATGGGGGTTTGTGCATCATCGGGTGGGATGTTCAACAATTATGCCATTGTGCAGGGTGTTGATCACATTGTCCCGGTCGATATCTATTTGCCGGGTTGCCCGCCGCGTCCCGAGATGCTGATGGACGCCATTCTCAAACTCCACCAGAAGATCCAGAGCTCCAAGCTCGGGGTCAACGCGGAGGAGGCCGCCCGCGAGGCGGAGGACGCGGCACTCAAGGCGCTTCCCCTGATCGAGATGAAGGGGCTGCTGCGGTGAGCGACGAGCAGAACAGCAACGGCGTACCCGCGCCGCGCGACGAGACCGGCGAGGTCATCGGCGTACGGAAGGGCATGTTCGGCGCCAACAACGGCGGCGACACCTCCGGCTACGGCGGCCTCGTCCGCACGGTGACGCTGCCGGGCGCCACGCCCCGGCCGTACGGCGGCTGGTTCGACGAGGTGGCCGACGAACTCGAAGGGGCCCTGGAGGAACAGGACCTGCTCCCCGAGAACGCCATCGAGAAGACCGTCGTGGACCGCGGCGAACTCACCTTCCACATCGCTCGCGAGCACTTGCCCACCGTGGCTCGAACCCTGCGCGACGACCCGGCCCTGCGCTTCGAGCTCTGTACGGGGGTGAGCGGTGTCCACTTCCTCGGCGACAAGGGCCGAGAGCTGCACGCCGTCTACCACCTGCGATCGATCACTCACGGTCGGCTGATCCGGCTGGAGGTCTCGGCCCCGGACAGCGACCCGCACATCCCGTCGCTCGTCACGGTCTATCCGACCAACGACTGGCACGAGCGTGAGACCTACGACTTCTTCGGGCTCATCTTCGACGGGCACCCGGCCCTCACCCGGATCATGATGCCGGACGACTGGCAGGGCTTCCCGCAGCGCAAGGACTACCCGCTCGGTGGCATCGCCGTCGAGTACAAGGGCGCCCAGATCCCGGCTCCGGACCAGCGGAGGTCGTACTCCTGATGTCTACTCCACACGCAACGCCCCGGGCCACGACCGAGGGGACTGTATATACAGTCACCGGCGGCGACTGGGACGAGGTCGTCGAGTCGGCGGTCAAGTCCGACGACGAGCGCATCATCGTCAACATGGGTCCCCAGCACCCGTCCACGCACGGCGTGCTGCGGCTGATCCTGGAGATCGACGGCGAGACCGTCACCGAGGCCCGCTGCGGCATCGGCTACCTCCACACCGGCATCGAGAAGAACCTCGAATTCCGGAACTGGACCCAGGGCACCACGTTCGTCACGCGCATGGATTACCTGACGCCGTTCTTCAACGAGACGGCGTACTGCCTGGGCGTCGAGAAGCTGCTCGGCATCGAGGACCAGATCCCCGACCGGGCGACCGTTCTGCGCGTCCTGCTGATGGAGCTCAACCGGATCTCCTCGCACCTGGTGTGCATCGCCACCGGCGGCATGGAGCTCGGCGCCACCACGATCATGATCTACGGGTTCCGCGATCGTGAACTGGTTCTCGATCTCTTCGAGCTGATCACCGGGCTCCGGATGAACCACGCGTTCGTCCGGCCCGGCGGACTCGCCCAGGACCTGCCGCCGGGCGCGGTCGACCAGCTGCGCGAGTTCGTGAAGACCATGAAGAACAACCTGCCGGAGTACGACAAGCTCGCCACCGGCAACCCCATCTTCAAGGCCCGCATGCAGGACGTCGGCTATCTCGACCTGACCGGCTGCATGGCGCTGGGCGCCACCGGTCCGATCCTGCGCTCCGCCGGACTCCCGCACGACCTGCGCAAGACGGACCCCTACTGCGGGTACGAGAACTACGAGTTCGACGTCCCCACCGCCGACAGCTGCGACGCCTACGGCCGCTTCCTCATCCGTCTCGAGGAGATGCGCCAGTCGCTGCGGATCATCGAGCAGTGCATCGACCGGCTCGCCCCGGGACCGGTGATGGTCGCCGACAAGAAGATCGCCTGGCCCGCGCAGCTCGCGCTCGGACCCGACGGGCTCGGCAACTCGCTCGATCACATCAAGAAGATCATGGGCACCTCCATGGAGGCCCTGATCCACCACTTCAAGCTGGTGACCGAGGGTTTCCGGGTCCCGGCCGGCCAGACGTACACCGCCGTCGAGTCGCCCAAGGGCGAGCTCGGCGTGCATGTCGTCTCGGACGGCGGAACCCGCCCCTACCGGGTCCACTTCCGCGACCCGTCCTTCACCAATCTTCAGGCCATGGCGGCGATGTGCGAGGGCGGCCAGGTCGCCGATGTCATCGTCGCCGTCGCGTCCATCGACCCCGTGATGGGAGGCGTCGACCGGTGACCGAAGTACGTCAGGAAGTCAGTCTGGGGATGCCGCAGCTCCCCGCCCCCGCCTACCCGGCCGAGGTACGCGCCAGGCTCGAAGCGGACGCGAAGGAGGTGATCGCCCGCTACCCCGACAGCCGCTCCGCGCTGCTGCCGCTGCTGCACCTGGTGCAGTCCGAGGAGGGGTACGTCTCCCGTACGGGCATGGCGCTCTGCGCCGAGCTGCTCGGCCTCACCACCGCCGAGGTCACCGCGGTCGCCACCTTCTACTCGATGTACCGGCGCAGGCCGAGCGGCGACTACCAGGTCGGCGTCTGCACCAACACGCTGTGCGCGGTGATGGGCGGCGACGCCATCTTCGACCGGCTCAAGCAGCACCTCGGCGTCGGCAACAACGAGACGACCGAGGACGGCAAGGTCACCCTCGAACACATCGAGTGCAACGCGGCCTGCGACTTCGCACCCGTCGTGATGGTCAACTGGGAGTTCTTCGACAACCAGACGCCCGAGAGCGCGACACAGCTCGTCGACGACCTGATCGCCGGGCGCACCGTCGAACCCACCCGGGGCGCCCCGCTCTGCTCGTACAAGGAGACTGCCCGGATCCTGGCCGGCTTCCCCGACCAGCGCCCCGGTGCCGTCGAGGCGACCGGCGGCGCCGGCCCCGCCTCGCTCGTCGGCCTCCGGCTGGCGAGGGGCGAGGAGCTGCACCCGAAGGTCGTCGCTCCGCGCGGCGAGGCAGCCCGCGCGGAAGCTCCGCAGGACCGTCCGCAGCCGGGCGCCGAGCACCTCAGCTCCCACGCCCACCCGTCACCCGACCACCGCCCCTCAACGAGTCCCTCCGGGACGCCGAACACCTCGCAGCAGACCTCGGCATCCGACCCGGACCACCCGGCCGGTCCCGCAGCTGAGGAGGGGGAGTGATGACATTGGCAGCCGAAATCAACGACGGGGGCGGCAACGGCAGCGGGGCCAGCCCCGAGAAGCTGCTCTCGCCCGTGCTCTCCGCCTTCTGGGACGAGCCCGAGTCCTGGACCCTGGACACCTACCGGCGTCACGGCGGCTACGAGGGGCTGCGCAAGGCCCTCGCCATGTCGCCGGACGACCTCATCGCGTACGTCAAGGACTCCGGACTGCGCGGCCGCGGCGGCGCCGGCTTCCCCACCGGCATGAAGTGGCAGTTCATCCCGCAGGGCGACGGCAAGCCGCACTACCTGGTGGTCAACGCCGACGAGTCGGAACCCGGGACCTGCAAGGACATCCCGCTCCTCTTCGCCAACCCGCACAGCCTCATCGAGGGCATCGTGATCGCCTGCTACGCGATCCGGTCCTCGCACGCCTTCATCTATCTGCGCGGTGAAGTCGTCCCCGTACTGCGGCGGTTGCACGAGGCCGTGCGCGAGGCCCACGAGGCGGGCTACCTCGGGACGAGCATCCTGGGCTCGGGGCTCGACCTGGAACTCACCGTGCACGCGGGCGCGGGCGCCTACATCTGTGGCGAGGAGACCGCGCTGCTCGACTCGCTCGAAGGGCGACGCGGCCAGCCCCGGCTGCGGCCCCCCTTCCCCGCGGTCGCCGGTCTGTACGCCTGCCCCACTGTGGTGAACAACGTCGAGTCCATCGCGTCGGTTCCCGCGATCCTGAGCAGGGGCAAGGACTGGTTCAAGTCGATGGGCAGCGAGAAGTCCCCGGGCTTCACGCTGTACTCGCTCAGTGGGCATGTCGTCAGCCCCGGCCAGTACGAGGCGCCGCTCGGCATCACGCTGCGCCAGCTGCTCGACATGAGCGGCGGCATGCGCCCCGGCCACCGGCTGAAGTTCTGGACCCCGGGCGGCTCCTCCACCCCGATGTTCACCGACGAGCACCTCGATGTGCCCCTCGACTACGAGGGCGTCGGCGCCGCAGGCTCGATGCTCGGCACCAAGGCGCTCCAGTGCTTCGACGAGACGACGTGTGTGGTGCGGGCCGTCACCCGCTGGACCGAGTTCTACGCCCATGAGTCGTGCGGCAAGTGCACGCCGTGCCGCGAGGGCACCTACTGGCTCGTCCAGCTGCTCCGCGACATCGAGGCCGGCAAGGGGCAGATGGCCGACCTCGACAAGCTGAACGACATCGCGGACAACATCAACGGCAAGTCCTTCTGCGCCCTCGGCGACGGCGCCGCCTCGCCGATCTTCTCCTCGCTGAAGTACTTCCGCGAGGAGTACGAGCGGCACATCACCGGCAAGGGCTGCCCCTTCGATCCCGCCAAGTCGACCGCCTGGGCCGACGACAAGAACGCTCACCAGGGGGTGAACGCATGACAGTCACCACAAGTGCGCCCTCCGGGGGCGGCGAGGCGGCGGTCCCGCCCGAGGACCTTGTCACGCTGACGATCGACGGCATCGAGATCAGCGTGCCCAAGGGCACCCTGGTCATCCGGGCCGCCGAACTCCTCGGGATCGAGATCCCGCGCTTCTGCGACCACCCGCTCCTCGACCCGGCAGGCGCCTGCCGGCAGTGCATCGTCGAGGTCGAGGGCCAGCGCAAGCCGATGGCGTCCTGCACCATCACCTGCACCGACGGCATGGTCGTCAAGTCGCAGCTCACCTCACCGGTCGCCGACAAGGCGCAGCGCGGGGTGATGGAGTTGCTGCTCATCAACCACCCGCTGGACTGCCCGGTCTGCGACAAGGGCGGCGAGTGCCCGCTGCAGAACCAGGCGATGTCGCACGGCGACCCGGACTCCCGGTTCGACGGAAAGAAGCGGACGTACGAGAAGCCCGTCCCGATCTCCACCCAGGTGCTGCTGGACCGTGAGCGGTGTGTGCTCTGCGCGCGCTGCACCCGGTTCTCCAACCAGGTGGCGGGCGACCCGATGATCGAGCTGATCGAGCGCGGCGCGCTCCAGCAGGTCGGTACGGGCGAGGGCGACCCGTTCGAGTCGTACTTCTCCGGGAACACCATCCAGATCTGCCCGGTCGGCGCGCTGACCTCGGCGGCCTACCGATTCCGCTCCCGGCCCTTCGACCTGGTGTCGTCGCCGTCGGTCTGCGAGCACTGCGCGGGCGGCTGCGCGACCCGCACCGACCACCGGCGCGGCAAGGTCATGCGGCGGCTCGCCGCCAACGACCCCGAGGTCAACGAGGAGTGGGTCTGCGACAAGGGCCGCTTCGGGTTCCGTTACGCGCAGCAGCGGGACCGGCTCACCACTCCGCTGGTACGGAACGAGGACGGTGTCCTCGCACCGGCGAGCTGGCCCGAGGCGCTGGAGGCCGCGGCCGCCGGGCTGGCCGCCGCACGCGGCAGGGCCGGTGTCCTCACGGGCGGCCGGCTGACCGTCGAGGACGCGTACGCGTACAGCAAGTTCGCCCGGATCGCCCTCGATACGAACGACATCGACTTCAGGGCCCGGGTGCACAGCAGCGAGGAGGCCGACTTCCTGGCCGCCCGCGTCGCCGGACGCGGACGTGACCTGGACGGCAGCGGCCTCACGTACACCACGCTGGAGAAGGCGTCGACCGTGCTGCTGGTCGGCTTCGAGTCGGAGGAGGAGGCCCCCGGCGTCTTCCTGCGGCTGCGCAAGGCCAACCGCAAGCACGGCCAGCGCACCTTCGCCGTCGCCTCGCACGCCACCCGCGGACTGACGAAGGCGGGCGGCACGCTGCTTCCCGCCGCGCCCGGCACCGAGACCGAGTGGCTGGACGCGATCGCGGGCAGCGTCGGACTCGACGGCGACGGTGCCGCGGCCGCCGAGGCGCTGCGCGGCGAGGGCGCCGTGATCGTGGTCGGCGAGCGACTGGCCGCGGTGCCGGGCGGGCTGACCGCCGCGGTACGGGCCGCGACCGCGACCGGGGCCCGGCTGGTGTGGATCCCGCGCCGGGCCGGCGAGCGCGGTGCGGTGGAGGCGGGCGCGCTCCCGTCGCTGCTGCCCGGCGGACGCCCGGCCACCGACCCGCGGGCCAGGGACGAAGTGGCGGCCGTCTGGGGCGTCGCCGAACTCCCCACCCGGTTCGGCCGCGACACCGGCCAGATCGTCGAGGCCGCGGCCACCGGCGAACTGGGCGCGCTGCTCGTCGCCGGCGTCGAGGCCGTCGACCTGCCGGACCCGGCACGCGCCCTGGAGGCACTGGACCAGGTCGGCTTCCTGGTCTCGCTGGAGCTGAGGCCCAGCGAGGTCACCGAGCGGGCCGACGTGGTGTTCCCGGTCGCCGCGGTGGCCGAGAAGGCCGGCACCTTCCTCAACTGGGAGGGCAGGGCCCGGATGTTCGAGGCCGCGCTCAAGCCCGAGCAGCTGACGAGGGCGCCCGCCCCGACGGACGCCCGGGTCCTGCACATGCTGGCCGACGCGCTGGACGTCCACTTCGCGCTGCCGGATGTGAAGTCCGTACGCCGTGAGCTGGACCGGCTCGGCGGCTGGACCGGCACGCACGCCTCCGACCCGCACGAGTCGGCGCAGCCGCTGCCCCGGGCCGGCGACGGCGAGGCGGTCCTCGCGGGCCACCGGCTCCTGCTCGACCAGGGCAGGCTCCAGGAGGGCGACGCCGCGCTGGCCGGCACCCGGCACGCCGCGGTCGCCCGGCTCTCCGCCGTCACCGCCGCCGAGACGGGGGTGAAGGACGGCGATCTGCTGGCCGTCACCGGACCGTCCGGCAGCGTCGAACTCCCGCTGCAGGTCACCGACATGCCGGACCGGGTGGTCTGGGTGCCGCTGAACTCCGTCGGGCGGGGTGTCCCGGCCGATACCGGCGCCCACCCCGGCGGACTCGTCCGGATCGGCCCCGCCGCACCGGGTACTCCCGACGTCACACCGGAGGTGCGAGCGTGACTGCCCTCGCTCAACTGGCCGCGGCACCCGACCGTGCCGTACTCGCCGCCGAGGATCTGTCGATGTTCGGCACCGACCCCTGGTGGCTCGTCGTCATCAAGGCGGTGTTCTGCTTCGCGTTCCTGATGGTGACCGTGCTCTTCTCCATCGTGTGGGAGCGCAAGGTCGTCGCCTGGATGCAGCTGCGCATCGGCCCCAACCGGCACGGCCCCTGGGGCATGCTCCAGTCGCTCGCCGACGGCATCAAGCTGATGCTGAAGGAAGACGTCATCGTCAAGCGGGCGGACAAGGTCGTCTATGTCCTCGCGCCGATCGTCGCCGCCGTACCGGCGTTCATGGCGATCGCGGTGATCCCGTTCGGCCCGTCCGGCAACGAGGTCTCGATCTTCGGCCACCGTACGGCGATGCAGCTCACCGACCTGCCGATCGCGATGCTCTACATCCTCGCGGTCGCCTCGGTCGGGATCTACGGCATCGTGCTGGCCGGCTGGTCCTCCGGATCGACGTACCCGCTCCTGGGCGGCCTGCGCTCCTGCGCGCAGATGATCTCGTACGAGATCGCGATGGGCGCGGCGTTCGCCTCCGTCTTCCTCTACTCCGGGTCGATGTCGACCTCGAAGATCGTGGAGGCGCAGCACGACCGCTGGTTCATCATCCTGCTGCCGGTCTCGTTCATCATCTACATCGTCACGATGGTCGGCGAGACCAACCGTGCCCCGTTCGACATGCCGGAGTCCGAGGGCGACCTGGTCGGCGGCTTCAACACCGAGTACTCGTCGATCAAGTTCGCGATGTTCATGCTCGCCGAGTACGTCAACATGGTGACCGTCTCCGCGGTCTCCACGACCCTGTTCCTGGGCGGCTGGCGGGCCCCGTGGCCGATCAGCTCCTTCTGGGAGGGGGCGAACCACGGCTGGTGGCCGATGCTCTGGTTCGTCATCAAGGTCCAGCTGCTGCTGTTCTTCTTCATCTGGCTGCGCGGCACCCTGCCCCGCGTCCGCTACGACCAGCTGATGAAGCTCGGCTGGAAGATCCTGATCCCGGTCTCCGTGGTCTGGCTGATGTTGGTCGCGACGGTGCGGGCACTGCGCAACGAGGGTTACGACTTCACCAGGATCGTGCTGTACGTCGCAGGCGCCGTGATCGCGATCCTGCTGGTCTCCTTCGTCGCCGACATCTTCCGGGACCGCTCGGCCAAGGGGGCCGGGGCGGAACCGGCACCGGAACCAGGACCCGCGTTCGACCCGATGGCGGGCGGATACCCGGTGCCACCGCTGCCCGGACAGACCCTGCCGCCGGTACCGCGCCGCAGGCCACGGAATGAGCGGGAGCTCGTTGTCAGTGGCGGGTCGGATACTCAGAGTGACGGCAGTCAGATGGGCGCAAGTCCGAGTGACGGAAAGGAGGCTGACGGTGCCTGAGTCATCGGAACCCTCGGGGGAGAAGTTCCAGAACCCTGTGGCCGGCTTCGGCGTGACCTTCAAGGCCATGTTCAAGAAGCGGCTGACCGAGCAGTACCCGGAACAGCAGAAGGTGACGGCGCCGCGCTTCCACGGCCGGCATCAGCTCAACCGTCACCCCGACGGCCTGGAGAAGTGCGTCGGCTGCGAGCTGTGCGCCTGGGCCTGTCCGGCCGACGCCATCTATGTGGAGGGCGCGGACAACACCGACGAGGAGCGCTACTCCCCGGGTGAGCGCTACGGCCGCGTCTACCAGATCAACTACGCGCGCTGCATTCTCTGCGGACTGTGCATCGAGGCCTGCCCGACCCGGGCGCTGACGATGACCAATGAGTTCGAGCTCGCCAACACCACCCGCGAGAGCCTCATCTACACCAAGGCTGAGCTGCTCGCGGGCCTGGAGGAAGGCATGGTCGACTCCCCGCACGCGATCTACCCGGGGATGGACGAGCAGGACTACTACCGGGGCCTGGTCACGGAGGCCGCGCCCGGTACGGAGCGGCAGGTCGCGGTCTCCAAGGGCGAGAAGCCGTCCGACGACGACAACGAGAACAACGGCGCGGCCCAGGAGGTGGACGCATGACCGGCCTCGCCGCAGCCTCCCTCACATCGACCGGGGAGGCCGTCCAGTTCTGGCTGCTCGGCACGGTCGCCGTGGTCGGCGCGCTGTCCACCGTGCTGATGAAGAAGGCCGTGCACAGTGCGCTGAGCCTCGCCGGGACCATGATCGTCCTGGCGGTCTTCTACCTCGCCAACGGCGCGTACTTCCTCGGCGTCGTCCAGATCGTCGTCTACACGGGCGCGATCATGATGCTGTTCCTCTTCGTGGTCATGCTCGTCGGTGTCACGGCGGCGGACTCACTGAAGGAGACCCTCAAGGGTCAGCGCTGGCTGGCCGCGGGGTGCGGACTCGGCTTCGGTGTCCTGCTGATCGCGGGCATCGCCCACGCATCCCTGAACAGTTTCAACGGACTGGGCACCGCCAACGCCGCGCACGGTGGGAACGTCGAGGGGCTGGCCAGCCTCATCTTCACCAAGTACGTCTTCGCCTTCGAGATCACCGGCGCTCTGCTGATCACGGCGACTGTCGGCGCGATGGTGCTCACCCACCGCGAGCGCACCGAACGGGCCAAGACCCAGCGGGAGATGTCCGAGGAGCGCGTACGCGGCAAGCACCTGCCGCCGCTGCCCGCCCCCGGTGTCTACGCCCGGCACAACGCGGTGGACATCGCCGGCCTGCTCCCGGACGGCACCCCGTCCGAGCTCACCGTCATGCAGACGCTGCGCAAGCGCGGCCAGATCCGCGACGTGTCGAACGAGTCGCTCGCCGACCTCAAGGCCCTGGAGCAGCGCTCCGAGGAGCGGCTCGGCCGTGACAACGAAGAAGAGGGGGTCGCCAAGTGAACCCGGTCAACTACCTCTATCTCGCCGCTCTGTTGTTCACCATCGGCGCGTCCGGAGTGCTGATCAGGCGGAACGCGATCGTGGTGTTCATGTGTGTCGAGCTGATGCTCAACGCCTGCAACCTCGCGTTCGTCACCTTCTCCCGGATGCACGGCAACCTCGACGGCCAGATCATCGCCTTCTTCACGATGGTCGTCGCCGCCGCCGAGGTCGTGGTCGGGCTCGCGATCATCGTGTCGCTGTTCCGTTCCCGCCACTCGGCCTCGGTCGACGACGCCAGCCTGATGAAGTTGTAAGGGGACGCTGAATCGTGGACAACCTCATTGCGCTGCTCGTCGCGGCGCCCCTGCTCGGAGCGGCCGTCCTGCTCTGCGGAGGCCGTCGGCTCGACCGCTTCGGACACTGGATCGGCACGCTGCTCGCCGCCGTTTCATTCGTCATCGGTGCGGTGCTCTTCGTCGACATGCTGGGGAAGGGCGCCGAGCACCGGTCGCTGCACCAGTACCTGTTCAGCTGGATCCCGGTCGAGGGCTTCCAGGCCGATGTGGCCTTCCAGCTCGACCAGTTGTCGATGACGTTCGTGCTGCTGATCACCGGTGTGGGCACCCTGATCCACATCTACTCGATCGGCTACATGGAGCACGACGAGCGCCGACGCCGGTTCTTCGGCTATCTGAACCTGTTCCTCGCGGCGATGCTCCTGCTGGTGCTCGCCGACAACTACCTGCTGCTGTACGTCGGGTGGGAGGGCGTCGGTCTCGCGTCGTACCTGCTGATCGGCTTCTGGCAGCACAAGCCCAGCGCTGCCACCGCCGCCAAGAAGGCGTTCCTGGTCAACCGGGTCGGCGACATGGGCCTGTCGATCGCGATCATGCTGATGTTCACCACGTTCGGCACGTTCGCCTTCGGACCCGTCCTGGCATCGACCGGGGAGACGGGCGAGGGCAAGCTGACGGCGATCGGCCTGCTGCTGCTGCTCGCCGCCTGCGGCAAGTCGGCCCAGGTGCCGCTGCAGTCCTGGCTCGGTGACGCGATGGAGGGCCCGACCCCGGTCTCCGCCCTCATCCACGCCGCCACCATGGTGACCGCGGGCGTCTACCTGATCGTCCGCTCCGGCACGATCTTCAACGCCGCGCCGGACGCACAACTGGTCGTCGTGGTCGTCGGTGCGGTCACGCTGCTCTTCGGTGCGATCGTCGGTTGCGCAAAGGACGACATCAAGAAGGCCCTCGCCGGGTCGACGATGTCGCAGATCGGGTACATGATCCTGGCCGCCGGGCTCGGCCCGATCGGCTACGTCTTCGCGATCATGCACCTGGTGACGCACGGCTTCTTCAAGGCCGGGCTCTTCCTCGGCGCCGGTTCGGTCATGCACGGCATGAACGACGAGGTCGACATGCGGAAGTTCGGCGGCCTGCGCACGTACATGCCGGTCACCTTCATCACCTTCGGCCTCGGCTATCTGGCGATCATCGGCTTCCCCGGCCTGTCCGGCTTCTTCTCCAAGGACAAGATCATCGAGGCAGCGTTCGCCAAGGGCGGCACCGAGGGCTGGATCCTCGGCGGCGTCGCGCTGCTGGGCGCCGCGATCACCGCGTTCTACATGACGCGCGTGATGCTGCTGACGTTCTTCGGCGAGAAGCGGTGGCAGCTCGATGCGGAAGGCCACGAGCCGCATCCGCACGAGTCCCCGAAGTCGATGACGATCCCCATGATCGTCCTGGCGTTCGGTTCGGTCTTCGCCGGAGGCTTCTTCTCCATCGGCGACCGCTTCCTGAACTGGCTGGAGCCGGTCACCGGCCACAGCCACGGAGAATCGCCGGTCGGTGCCGCGACCGTCACCGCCGCCACGATGGTGGTGCTCGTCATCGGCGTCGCCATCGCCTGGGCGATGTACGGGCGCCGGCCGGTACCGGTCGTCGCCCCGCGCGGCTCGCTGCTCACCCGGGCCGCCCGCCGCGACCTCCTGCAGGACGACTTCAACCACGTGGTCCTGGTCCGCGGCGGTGAGCACCTCACCCGCTCCCTGGTGTACGTCGACCACACCCTGGTCGACGGCGTCGTCAACGGTACGGCCGCGTCGATGGGCGGGCTCTCCGGCCGGCTGCGCAAGCTGCAGAACGGCTACGCCCGCTCCTACGCGGTCTCGATGTTCGGCGGTACGGCGGTCGTCATCGCCGCGACCCTGCTGATGAGGGCGGTCTGATCACATGTCCTTTCCCCTCCTGACAGCGACGGCGGCGCTCCCGGCGATCGGCGCGATCGCCACCGCAGCTGTCCCGGCCGCCCGGCGCACCGCCGCCAAATGGCTGGCGCTGCTCTTCTCGCTGGCCACGCTCGTGCTGGCGGGCGTCGCGCTCGCCCGCTTCGAGCCCGGCGGCGCCCGCTATCAGCTCACCGAATCACATGCCTGGATCAAGGACTTCGGCGTCCGGTACGAACTCGGGGTGGACGGCATCGGGGTGGCGCTCATGGCGCTCACCGCCCTGCTGATCCCGTTCGTCATCCTGGCCGGCTGGCACGACGCCGACCCCCTGGAGACGAAGTCCTCGCGCTGGCGCCCCACCCAGGGCTTCTTCGCCCTGATCCTGATGGTCGAAGCGATGGTGATCCTCTCCTTCGAGGCCACCGACGTCTTCCTCTTCTACATCCTCTTCGAAGCCATGCTCATCCCGATGTACTTCCTCATCGGCGGCTTCGGGGACCGGGCCCACGCCGGCAGCGACGAGAACGCCGCGACGCAACGCTCCTACGCAGCCGTGAAGTTCCTGCTCTACAACCTGGTCGGCGGGCTCATCATGCTGGCCGCCGTCATCGGCCTGTACGTCGTCGCGGGCACCTTCTCGCTCTCCGAGATCGCTGAGGCCCGCGCCAACGGCTCGCTCTCCATGGCGACCAGCACTGAACGCTGGCTGTTCCTCGGGTTCTTCTTCGCCTTCGCGGTGAAGGCCCCGCTCTGGCCGCTGCACACCTGGCTGCCCAACGCCATGGGGGAGGCGACCTCACCGGTCGCCGTCCTGATCACCGCGGTCGTCGACAAGGTCGGCACGTTCGCGATGCTCCGCTTCTGCCTCCAGCTGTTCCCGGAGGCCAGCAAGTGGGCGACGCCGGTGGTCCTGGTCCTGGCGTTGATCAGCATTGTGTACGGGGCGCTGCTCGCCGTCGGCCAGCGCGACATCAAGCGGCTGATCGCCTACGCGTCGATCTCGCACTTCGGCTTCATCATCCTGGGCATCTTCGCGATGACCAGCCAGGGACAGTCGGGCGCCACGCTCTACATGGTCAACCACGGCATCTCGACTGCCGCGCTGATGCTGGTGGCCGGCTTCCTGATCACCCGGCGCGGTTCACGGCTCATCGCCGACTACGGCGGAGTGCAGAAGGTGGCGCCGGTCCTGGCCGGCACCTTCCTGATCGGCGGCCTCGCCACCCTGTCGCTGCCCGGACTCTCCCCGTTCGTCAGCGAATTCCTGGTCCTGGTCGGCACGTTCAGTGCCTACCCGGCGGCCGGCATCGTCGCCACCACCGGCATCGTCCTCGCTGCCCTCTACGTCCTCGTCCTCTACCAGCGGACGATGACCGGCCCGGTGAAGGCCGGGGTCCAGGGCATGGCCGACCTCAAGGCCCGGGAGCTGGTGGTGGTCCTCCCGCTGATCGCGCTGCTGATCTTCCTGGGTGTCTATCCGAAGCCGCTGACGGAGATCGTCAACCCCGCGGTGCAGCACACCATGTCGGACGTCCAGAAGAAGGACCCCCAGCCTGAGGTGGAGGCCGCCAAGTGAGCGCAACAGCTGTCCACAGCCTGTGGACAATGGCGGGCGGGGTGACATCGGCCGCCCCGAAAGAGAAGTTCAACGCACCGGTCATCGAGTACGCCCAGCTGACCCCGGTCCTCATTGTGATCGGTGTCGCCGTCGTCGGCGTACTCGTCGAGGCCTTCGTGCCGCGCCGGGCCCGCTACTACACGCAGGTCTTCCTGGCCGTCGTCGCCCTCGCCGCCGCGTTCGCCGCGGTCGTCGGCCTCGCGGCCGGGGGGTACGGCACGACGAAGGCACACATCGCCGCGATGGGTGCCATCGCCGTCGACGGACCCGCCCTGTTCCTGCAGGGCACCATCCTGCTGACGTCGCTGGTCGCCGTCTTCACGTTCGCCGAGCGCCGGCTCGACCCCGTGGCGCACGGCAACCGCGTCGACTCGTTCGCCGCGCAGGCCGCGTCCGTCCCCGGCAGCGAGAGCGAGCAGGCCGCCGTCAAGGCAGGCTTCACCACCACCGAGGTCTTCCCGCTGCTCCTCTTCTCGGTGGCCGGCATGCTGGTCTTCCCGGCGGCCAACGACCTGCTGACGCTCTTCGTGGCCCTGGAGGTCTTCTCCCTCCCGCTCTACCTCCTGTGCGCCGTCGCCCGCCGCAAGCGGCTGATGTCGCAGGAGGCCGCGGTGAAGTACTTCCTGCTCGGCGCCTTCTCGTCGGCATTCCTGCTCTTCGGGATCGCCCTGCTGTACGGGTACGCGGGCTCCGTCTCCTACGCGGCCATCGCTGATGTGGTCGACGGATCCGTCACCCAGATCGACCCGGCGCTCGCCGACACCATGGGCAACGACGCGCTGCTGCTGATCGGCGGCGCGATGATCCTCACCGGGCTGCTCTTCAAGGTCGGTGCCGTCCCGTTCCACATGTGGACCCCGGACGTCTACCAGGGCGCCCCGACCCCGGTCACCGGCTTCATGGCCGCGGCCACGAAGGTCGCCGCGTTCGGTGCGCTGCTGCGCCTGCTGTACGTGGTGCTGCCGGGCCTCAGCTGGGACTGGCGGCCGGTCATGTGGGCCGTCGCGATCGTCACGATGCTGGGCGGTGCGATCGTCGCCATCACCCAGACCGACATCAAGCGGCTGCTGGCCTACTCGTCCATCGCGCACGCCGGCTTCATCCTCGCCGGTGTCATCGCGACGACCCCCAGCGGCATCTCCTCGGTGCTCTTCTACCTGGGCGCGTACTCCTTCGTGACGGTCGGCGCGTTCGCCGTCGTCACCCTGGTGCGTGACGCGGGAGGCGAGGCGACGCACCTGTCGAAGTGGGCCGGGCTCGGCCGGCGCTCGCCGCTGGTCGCCGCGGTCTTCGCGGTGTATCTCCTGGCCTTCGCCGGTATCCCGCTGACCTCGGGCTTCGCCGGGAAGTTCGCGGTCTTCAAGGCGGCGGCGGAGGGCGGGGCCGGCGGTCTGGTCGTGGTCGGTGTGATCTCGTCCGCGATCGCCGCGTTCTTCTACATCCGGGTCATCGTGCTGATGTTCTTCAGCGAGCCGAAGGCGGACGGCCCGACGGTCGCCGTCCCGTCGCCGCTGACGATGACGACGATCGCGGTCGGCGTCGCGGTCACGCTGGTGCTGGGCCTGGCCCCGCAGTACTTCCTCGACCTGGCGAGCCAGGCGGGAGTGTTCGTGCGGTAACGCGCAGAGACCACGCAAACGCCGGACGGGCCCCAGAAGTCAAGCCCGTCCGGCGTTGTCGTAGGCGGCGCTTATCGTGGCAGGGACGGTGCCGGACAGAACAGGGCAGACCCCGGGGGACAGAGCGATGAGCGGGACGGGCGTGACCATGGGTGTGACCGAGAGCGACGCATTGCGGACGCTGCATCGGGTGTTCGGCTACGAGGCGTTCCGCGGCGAGCAGGAAGCGGTCGTCGACCATGTGGTGGCGGGCGGTGACGCCGTCGTCCTGATGCCGACCGGTGCCGGAAAGTCCCTCTGCTACCAGATCCCGGCCCTGGTGAGACCCGGTACGGGCATTGTGATCTCCCCGCTGATCGCCCTCATGCAGGACCAGGTGGACGCGCTGCGGGCGCTCGGCGTGCGCGCCGGGTTCGTCAACTCCACGCAGGACTTCGACGAGCGCCGTGTGATGGAGGCCGCATTTCTCGCCGGTGAGCTCGACGTGCTCTATCTGGCACCGGAGCGGCTGCGCCTGGACTCCACCCTCAATCTGCTGGGGCGGGGCAAGATCTCCGTCTTCGCCATCGACGAGGCGCACTGCGTCGCCCAGTGGGGCCACGACTTCCGGCCGGACTATCTGGCCCTGTCCGTGCTCGGCGAGCGGTGGCCCGACGTACCGCGGATCGCTCTGACGGCGACGGCGACGAACGCCACGCACCAGGAGATCACCCAGCGCCTCGGCATGCCGGACGCGAAGCACTTCGTCGCCAGCTTCGACCGGCCCAACATCCAGTACCGGATCGTGTCGAAGTCCGACCCGAAGAAGCAGCTGCTGTCCTTCCTGAAGGAGGAGCACGCCGGGGATGTCGGCATCGTCTACTGCCTGTCACGCAACTCGACGGAGAAGACAGCCGAGTTCCTCTGCCGCAACGGCATCGAGGCCGTCCCCTACCACGCGGGTCTGGACGCCGGGACGCGGGCGCGCCACCAGGCGCGGTTCCTGCGCGAGGACGGCCTGGTCGTCGTGGCGACGATCGCGTTCGGCATGGGCATCGACAAGCCGGACGTACGGTTCGTCGCCCACCTCGACCTGCCGAAGTCCGTCGAGGGCTACTACCAGGAGACCGGCCGCGCGGGCCGCGACGGGATGCCGTCCACGGCCTGGATGGCCTACGGCCTCCAGGACGTCGTGCAGCAGCGCAAGCTGATCCAGGGCGGCGAGGGCGACGAGGCGTTCCGCCGCCGCGCGGGCGCCCACCTCGACGCGATGCTCGCCCTGTGCGAGACCGCCGACTGCCGCCGCGCCCGGCTGCTGACGTACTTCGGCCAGGAGCCGCAGAAGGCGGCCTGCGGCAACTGCGACACGTGCCTCACCCCGCCCGAGACCTGGGACGGCACGGTGGCCGCGCAGAAGCTGCTGTCCACCGTGGTGCGGCTGAAGCGGGAGCGGGGCCAGAAGTTCGGCGCCGGCCAGATCATCGACATCCTGCTGGGCCGCAAGACCGCGAAAGTCATCCAGTTCGATCACGACCAGCTGTCGGTGTTCGGGATCGGCGAGGAGCTGTCCGAGGCGGAATGGCGCGGCGTGGTGCGGCAGTTGCTGGCCCAGGGCCTGCTGGAGGTCGAGGGCGAGTACGGCACGCTGGTGCTCACCGGGCAGAGCGCTTCGGTGCTCGGCCGGGAGCGGGAGGTACGGCTGCGCAAGGAGGCGCCGAAGCCCGCGTCGCGCTCCTCGAAGGGCGAACGGAGCCCGAAGGCGGCGGCCGTCGTCGAGCTGGCCCCGGAGGCCGTACCGGTCTTCGAGGCGCTGCGCGCCTGGCGCGGCGCCCAGGCGAAGGAGCAGGGCGTCCCGGCGTACGTCATCTTCCACGATGCGACGCTGCGGGAGATCGCTTCCGTGCGCCCCGGCTCCCTGACCGATCTGGGCACGATCAGCGGCCTCGGCGAGAAGAAGCTGGCGACGTACGGCGAGGGGGTGCTGGAGGTGCTCGCCGGGCTGCCCGCGTCCGAGGAGCCCGGCGCCGCTGCCGACGCCCCGGCCACGAGTGGGGGCGCCCCCCCGGCAGTCCCCGCGCCGGCTCCCGTGCCCGCGAGCCGTCCGGCTGCTCCTGCCGCGCGGACCACGCCCGTCGATGACCCGAACTTCGGCTGGGACGAGGAACCGCCCGAGTACGAGTGAGGGTCAGTTGCCGTTCTGGCTGTTCTTGTCCTGACGGACGTTCCGGTGCACCGCGTGCGAGGCCCAGTGCGGGCGGACCAGGGCGCGCATCGCCGAGCGGCCCGGCCGGCCCCGGCGGGTCACCGCGTGCGACAGGCCGATGGCGGAGGCGAGTCCGGCCAGGAGCCTGCTGCGGGGATCGGGAAAGCCCGCGGCCTCGGCGGCGGCGAAGCGCTCGCGGACCGGTGCCGACCAGTCGTCCGGGCCGGCCGGGTGCCGGTAGTACGGGAACAGGCCCAGAAAGCGGCGGCGCTCCCTGGCCAGTGCGCCCTGTGCGACCAGATGGTCCAGGTACAGGCCCTCGATCTCCCGGCCGGTGGCCCTGACCATCCGGTAGGTGCTGGTGCTCCCCGAGAAACGGCGCTTGGCCGGGGCCGGGAGACTCGCCAGGATCGCGGCCAGGAGCGGGTCGTGCGGGGGCAGCGGGTTGATCACACTCAGTCGGCCGCGCTCCTCCGTGATCCGCCCCTGGAGCTCCAGTTCGGCCAGGGCAGCCCCCACGACCCCGTACTGCAGGAAGCGATTCCTGCAGTACGGGGTGCCGCGCAGCGGATCCAACGCGAGGAGCAGCAGCTCCTCGGGCAGGGTGAAGTCCGGCCGGGCGGTCATGGCGCGGGCACGATCCGTCCCGTCACTTCGCCCAGGCCGACCCGGGTGCCGTGCGGCCCGGGCGCCCAGGCCGTCATCGTCACCGTGTCGCCGTCCTCCAGGAACGTCCGCTTGCCGTCCGGGAGGTCCAGCGGGTCGCGTCCGTTCCAGGTGAGCTCGAGCAGGGAGCCGCGCTGGCCCGCCTCGGGGCCGCTGACCGTGCCGGAGCCGTACAGGTCGCCGGTACGCAGCGACGCGCCGTTCACCGTCATGTGCGCCAGCATCTGGGCCGCCGTCCAGTACATGGTGGCGAACGGCGGCTCGGCGACCAGCTGTCCGTTGATCGCGACGGCGATCCGCAGGTCCAGGCCGCCGGGCCCCTCCTCGCCCCCGTCCTCCAGATAGGGGAGGAGCGGGAAGTCCCGGGCGGGCGGTGCGATCCGGGCCGACTCCAGGGCTTCGAGCGGGGTCACCCACGCCGATACGGACGTGGCGAAGGACTTGCCGAGGAACGGGCCCAGCGGGACGTACTCCCACGCCTGGATGTCCCGCGCCGACCAGTCGTTGAGCAGCGAGAGCCCGAACACATGGTCGCGGAAGTCGCCGAGCGCGACGGGCCGGCCCTGCTCGGACCCCACGCCGACGAGGAAGCCGACCTCGGCCTCGATGTCGAGCTTGACCGAGGGGCCGAAGACCGGGGCGGCGTCGGAGGGCGCCTTGCGCTGGCCGGCGGGGCGCACCACATCCGTTCCGGAGACGACGACGGTGCCGGACCGGCCGTGGTAGCCGATCGGGAGGTGCTTCCAGTTGGGGGTGAGCGGGTCGCCGTCCGGGCGGAAGATCCTTCCGACGTTGGTGGCGTGGTTCTCGCTCGCGTAGAAGTCGACGTAGTCCGCAACCTGGTACGGCAGATGGAGCGTCACCGACTCGACGGGATGCAGCAGCGGCTCGATGTCCGCACGGTGTGCCGGGACCGTCACCCATGCGGTCAGCGCCCGCCTGACGTCCCGCCAGGCGGTGCGGCCGGCCGACAGCAGCGCGGTCAGGTCCGGCTGCGCGAGAAGCTGCGCGTAGGGCGAGCCGAGCGCGTGTGCCGCGGCTCCGGCGTCCAGCACATGGTTGCCGATGCGGACACCGACCCGGCGCTCGGCCGGGTGGCCGGTCGTGGAGAACACGCCGTAGGGAAGGTTGTGCGGACCGAAGGGGTCGCCCTCGGCCAGATCGAGCGGGCTGCTCTGCTCGGGCATGTGGTGCTGCCTCGCTTTCCAGGTCGCTTGGGGGACACGTTACGTCGGTGTGGCCACCGCGCGGCAGTGCCTCAACTTCGCCGCATTTCCGGAAAGTTCCGCCGTACCCCCACGTCGGACGGGGTGTGACTGTGGGTTCAGCCCGCCGTGCGGGGGATCCGCTTCACCCAGGTGCGGCGGAAGACGATCTCGTCTCCGTCCTTGCACACCATCTCGTCGGAGGTGAGGAAGTCGTGCTCGTCCCCACTGATCTCGGACCGCGTCTCGATCTTCACGTCCCAGGCCGTCTCCGGCCGGTGGAGCCTGATCGTCCAGTCGGAGCGGGTGCGCGCCGACAGCGGGTCGTTCTCCTGGATCGTGTACGCATCCACCCCGTCCTCGGTGAATTCGAGGCCGTCCGGGTGAACGCGTGTGCCGCCGTAGCGCGGGTCGACCTCCAGCCGCCACTCGCCCTTGGCGACATCGCGGACCACCAGGCGCTCGGGGCGCGGCTCGTCGAGCGTCACCGGGAGGACGACGACGCCCTGGAGGGCGTACGCGATCGTCGTGACGTTCTTCGACGGCCAGCCGGTGTCGCCGACCCACCGGCCGGGAAGCGTCTCGTACACCGTCGCGGGCCGGTGCGACTCGCTGATCCAGGACCGCAGCAGTGGCTCGGACATGACACCGGTGTCCTCGTCCTTCAAATGCTGGTCCCACCAGCGCAACGTCTCCTGGAGGAAGCCGATCGACGGGCCCGGCGACAGGCCGCGGTCCGGGTACTGGCGCGACCACGGCCCGATCAGTCCGCGCACCTTCGCCGGGTCGAGGTGCGCGACGAGCCGCAGCACGGTGTCGCGGTACGGGTCGTGCCAGCCGCCCACCGCGAGCACCGTCGCATCGATGGCGGAGTAGTCCTCGCAGACGCTGCCATGGGTCCAGTAGGCGTCGCGGGTCCGATGCGCCAGCCAGGTGTGGATGGGCGGGTGGACCGCTTCGAGCCGCTTCAGCCACATGGCCTTCCAGCCGTCGCCGACGTGCGCCGGGTCTGGCGGCCGGGCCGCGAAGGCCAGCGTGGTGGCCGCCCGGGCGTGCATGCCGACGGCGAGGACCGAGCCGCCCATGTAGTGCACATCGTTGTCGTAGCGGTCGTCGGTCGAGCAGACCGTGACGATCGCCTTCAGCGGCTCGGGGGCGAGCGCGGCGATCCGGAGCGAGATGGAGCCGCCCCAGGAGATGCCGAACATGCCGACCCGGCCGGAGCACCACTCCTGCCCGGCCAGCCAGTGGACGACGGCAACCCCGTCGGCCGGCCCGGTCTCGTCGTACGCGTCGCCCGGCAGCCCCTCACTGTTGCCGTGCCCACGGGCATCGACGCGTACGGAGGCGTAACCGTGGCCCGCGTACCAGGGGTGGCGCTGCCGGTCGCGCGGCGCCGTCCAGTCGCTCAGCCGGTACGGCAGGTACTCCAGGAGCGCCGGTACGGGTTCGTCGGTGATCGGCCGCCAGATCCGGGCGTACAGCCGTGTGCCGTCCGGCAGCGGGATCCAGACGTCCTCGTGGGCCGTGTCGTAGGGGAACCGGGTGCGGATGCGCATGGCGTACCTCGGTGGACGGGGGACATGGGGCGCTCGAGCGGGGGGGCGGGGGCGCCGGCGGTGGCCTGGACCGCAGCGCCGGCGATCGGCCGTACGGCTGGCTCCGGGGCGACGGGGAACTCGGCGTCGTGGCTGCGTCCGGCCAGGTGAAGCCGGACCGGCAGGTACTCGATCGGACCGAACGTCATCCCGACGGCGGCCGCCACCCGGATCTCGGGGCCGGACAGGGGCGTGAGCCCCCGGCCGACCGGAAAGGGCCCGGGCGTCGCCGGGAGGCAGCTGGGTCCGTCCGGCTGCGGCGGTGCTCCTGGACAAGCCGAACATACCGGCGGTGGCGGGAAGGCGCCCACGGTGATCCAAAGGGGACCGGATACGCTGACTTGAGTGATGACAGCGACACATCGACATTCCGTGTGATCGTCAGCAGACAGGAGATCCCCTCGTGACCGTCGTCGGGCCGTTCGGACTGAGCGTGCGGGACCAGGCTCTTGAGGCCGATGTCCAGACCGGTTTGGCAGCTGTCGAGGCGGGGCTGCTCGATGCCACCAAGAGCGATGTCCCCTTCATCACAGAGGCTGCGCAGCATCTCGTACGGGCCGGGGGCAAGCGTTTCCGGCCACTGCTGGCGATGCTGTCCGCCCAGTTCGGTGACGCGGACGCGCCGGGTGTCGTGCCGTCCGCCGTGGTCGTCGAGCTGACGCACCTCGCCACGCTCTACCACGACGACGTCATGGACGAGGCGGATGTACGCCGAGGAGTCGACAGCGCCAACACCCGCTGGGGCAACTCGGTGGCCGTGCTGACCGGCGACTTCCTCTTCGCCCGCGCCTCGCACATACTGGCCGACCTCGGTCCGGAGGCCGTGCGCATTCAGGCGGAGGCGTTCGAGCGCCTGGTCACCGGCCAGATCCTGGAGACAGCGGGCCCGCGCGACGGCCGCGACCCGGTCGAGCACTACCTCGACGTGATGCGCGGCAAGACCGGCTCGCTGATCGCCGTGGCCTGCCGGTTCGGCGCGATGATGGCCGGCGCCGACGAGTCGGCCGTCGACATCCTCACCCAGTACGGGGAGCGGCTCGGCGTCGCCTTCCAGCTCGCCGACGACGTACTCGACATCGCCTCCGACTCCCACGAGTCCGGCAAGACTCCCGGCACGGACCTGCGCGAAGGCATCCCGACGCTCCCTGTGCTGCACCTGCGGGCGCAGGCGGCGGCCGACGGCAAGCCGGACGACCTGGAGCTGCTGGAGCTGCTGGACGGCGACCTCAGCGACGACGCCCGGCTCGCCGAGGCGCTCTGCCGGCTGCGCACGCACCCGGCGCTGGAGCAGGCCCGGCGGGACACCATCCGGTGGACGGAGGAGGCGCGGGCGACGCTGGCGCCGCTGCCCGAGTGCTACGCGAAGGCCGCGCTGGAAGAGCTGTGCGACGCCGTGGTGCACCGCGCGGGCTGACCCCGGCAGGCGTGCTGTGCACCCCGACCCCTACGGGTCGGGGGAGGCCCGGCCGGGTGGTGTCATACCGTAGAGGTATGCGGAGTTGCTCCCGCGGGCTGACGCTTCGCCACCTCGAATTTGGTCAGATGGAGAAGAACCACTCCTGACCAAAACGGGTGAGAATGGCGGCGCGGAGTGGACGAGTGCATCCGGACGGAAGCCGCCGACCACGGAGGTAGGGCACACATGGCACCGAACGACAGCGCAGAGACCACCGGCAACGCCGCGGACGAGGCCACCGGCACCATGGCCGGCCGCCGCAGGGCGGCGCGCTACGTGGTCCCGGTCGCGGTGGCGGGGGTGGCGGCCGCGACGATCGGGCTGGTCCCGGCGCTCGCGGACTCCGGTGACCCCGATCTGCCGAAGATCACCGCACAGCAGCTCATCGAGAAGATCGCCGCATCGGACACCGAGCAGCTCTCCGGCACGGTGAAGATCAGCACCGACCTCGGCATCCCGTCGCTGGGCGGGCTCGCCGGCTCGCTGGCGCAGGGCGGCGGCGACGGACCGCGCGGCGGTTCGAGCGCCGACCCGCAGGAGAAGCTGACGGAGCTCGCCTCCGGTACGCACACGCTGCGGGTGGCCGCCGACGGCCCCGACAAGCAGCGCGTCTCGATGCTGGACAGTGCCGCCGAGTACAGCGTGATCCGCAACGGGGACCAGGTCTGGGCGTACGACAGCAAGTCCAACGAGGCGTACCACGCGACCGGCGACAAGGCTTCGGGCCACGCGGAGAAGCGTGGCGAGGCCAAGACCCCGGACGGCGTGCCGACCACGCCGAAGGCGTTCGCCGAAGAGGCGCTGAAGACGGCCGGCCCCACCACGTCGGTGACGGTCGACGGCACGGCGCAGGTCGCCGGACGTGACGCGTACAGGCTGGTCATCAAGCCCAAGCAGGGCGGCTCGACGATCGGCGCGATCACGATCGCGGTCGACGCGAAGAACGGCGTACCGCTGAAGTTCACGCTCTCCCCGAGCAGCGGCGGCAAGGCCGTGATCGACGCCGGGTTCACCAGCGTCGACTTCGCGAAGCCCGCCGGATCCTCGTTCACGTTCACCCCGCCGAAGGGCGCCAAGGTGACCGAGGCCGACGACGCGAAGGCGCAGCAGCAAGCCGGGAAGCAGGCACCGGAGTTCAAGGTGCCGGGTGGACCGGCCGGGCTGGACGAGCTGGCCGGCGGCAAGGGGGCGAAGGTGATCGGCGAGGGCTGGAGCGCGGTCGCGGAGATCGAGGCGCCGGGCGGCCGGGCAATCCCGACGTCGCCGAAGTCCGGCGATGTGCCGCCTGCGGCACAGCAGTTCCTGGACTCGTTCGGCGACAAGGTCACCGGAAAGTTCGGCTCGGGCACGGTCTTCAAGACCCGCCTGGTCAACGCACTGATGACGGACGACGGCAAGGTCTACGTCGGGCTGGTCACCAAGGACGCGCTCGTCAGGGCAGCCAACAGCGCCAACTGACGCCCCGACACCACCCGTACTGCCCGGACGACCCGCACCTCCCGCACCGCGCGACCGCCCCGCCGTACGCTCCGTACGGCGGGGCGGTCCGTTACCCGACCCATGGGGAGTCACGCATGACAAAGACCGGCGCCGTGATCGAGTCCGAGGCGGTGCCCCGGACCGGAACGGCCGTGATCGAGACCCGCGGTCTCACCAAGCGGTACCGCGGCGGCCAGCTCGCCGTCGACGGCCTCGACCTCAGCGTCCCCGGCGGCAGCGTCTTCGGCTTCCTCGGGCCCAACGGCTCCGGGAAGACCACCACGATCCGGATGCTGATGGGCCTCATCGACCCGACGTCCGGTACCGCCCGGGTCCTCGGCCACCCCATGCCGCGCGCCGCCCGCACCGTACTCCCACAGGTCGGAGCGCTGATCGAAGGGCCCGCGCTGTACGGGTTCCTGACCGGCCGGGACAATCTCGTACGGTACGACTCCGCCGACCCGACCGCCGATCCGCGCACCCGCCGGACCCGGGTCGCGACCGCGCTGGACCGGGTCGGGCTCGGCGCGGCGGCAGGCAAGAAGGCGAAGGCGTACTCGCTGGGCATGAAGCAGCGCCTCGGACTGGCCGCCGCCCTGCTCCAGCCGCGCCGCCTCCTCGTCCTGGACGAGCCGACCAACGGACTGGACCCGCAGGGGATGCGTGAGATCCGCGCCCTGGTCCGGGAACTGGCGGCGGAGGGCACCACCGTCTTCCTCTCCTCCCACCTCCTCGACGAGATCGAGCAGGTCTGTACGCATGCCGCGGTGATGGCCCGGGGTCGGCTGATCACCCAGGGCCCGGTCGCCGACCTCGCGGCGGGCACCCGTGGCCGGCTCGCCGTCACCACCCCCGACCCGGGCGACGCCGCCCGCATCCTCAAGGAGCTCGGCGTCACGGGTATCACCGCCGACGGTGACCGGGTGAGCGCCGAGGCCCCGCCGGCCGACGTCGAACTCGCGGACCTGAACAGCGCGCTGGTCGGCGGCGGGGTGCGCGTACGGTCGTTCGGCGTCGAGCGGGCCTCGCTGGAGGACGCCTTTGTCGCACTCACCGGAGAGGGTTTCGATGTCGCAGGCTGAAGCAGTCGGACCGGCGGGGGCGGGCCGGTCCCGCAACCCGCTGTGGACCTTCGGGATCCTCCGCTCCGAACTGACCACGACGCTGCGCCGCTGGCGCACGCTCGCGCTCCTCGGGGTGCTGGCCGCCGTTCCCGTACTGATCGGGATCGCGGTGAGGATCGAGACGAGCGACGGCTCGCCGGCCGGCTCGGGCGGGGGCGGCGGCCCGGCGTTCCTCTCCCAGGTGACCAACAACGGTCTGTTCCTGGTCTTCGCCGCCCTCTCCGTGACCCTGCCGGTCTTCCTCCCGATGGCCGTCGGCGTCGTCGCGGGTGATTCGATCGCGGGCGAGGCCGGTGCGGGCACCCTGCGCTATCTGCTGGTCGCGCCCGCGGGCCGGACCCGGCTGCTGCTCGCCAAGTACGCCTCCACGCTGGTGTTCTGCCTGCTCGCGACGGTGGTCGTGGCGGCGTCGGCACTGGCCGTCGGGGCGTTGCTGTTCCCGGTCGGTGAGGTCACGACGATCTCCGGGACGCAGATCGGCTTCGGTGAGGGGCTGCTGCGGGCCGGGCTGATCGCGGTGACGGTGGCGGCTTCGCTCATCGGGTTCGCGGCGCTCGGGCTGTTCGTCTCGACGCTCACCGGCAGCGGGATCGCGGCGATGGCCACGACGGTCGGGGTGCTGATCACGGTGCAGATCCTGGACTCGATCCCGCAGCTGAGCGGTATGCACCCGTATCTGTTCCCGCACTACTGGCTGTCCTTCGCGGACCTGCTGCGCGACCCCGTCTACTGGGACGACGTGGTCAAGAACCTGGGGCTGCAGGGGCTGTACGCGGCGGTGTTCGGCTCGGCCGCCTGGGCACGCTTCACAGCGAAGGACATCACGGCCTGAGCGGCGGGGTGTTCGCGGTTCCGCTCGTGCCGTCGGCCGGGCGAGCCGTCCCCCGATCGGCTCGTCGCGGCACGAACGGCACGAACGGTGCGAACAGCAGGAACGACACGACACGGTACGTTCCGTTTCTGCCTCTGTATTGTTCGACTTCTGGCGACGCCCTGTCAACAAGGATTGGACTCAACACCCCTATGCTCACCGAATGATCACATCGCCGAGTTCACTGCGCCGTAGCGAGCGATCACGACGGGCGACCCTGGACGCCGCCCTCGCACTGTGCACGGAGAAGGGGTACGGCCGCGTCACCATCGAGGCGATCGCGGCCCGGGCGGGCGTCAGCAAGAAGACGATCTACCGCTGGTGGCCGTCGAAGAGCGCGGTGCTGCTGGAGGCGTTCACGGAGGCGCTGGTCGACGCCACGCCGTTCGTCGACACCGGCGACATCGCCGCCGACATCCGTACCCATGTGACGGGCGCGGTGAGACTGCTCTCGACGCCGCCGTTCGGCCCCGCGTACGCCGGGATCCTCTCCGAACTCCACCACGACGACGAACTCGCCGAAACGGTCCGGACCCAGCTGATCGAACCCCGCTTCGGCGAGGCGGTGGCCCGGCTGCGCCGAGCCCAGGAGCAGGGCCAGATCCCGCCGGGCGCCGATCTGCCGCTGGCCGTGGAGATGCTCTACGGGCCGGTCTACTACCGCCATGTGCTGCGCAAACCGAGCCAGGACGAGGCGACGATCGCGGCACTGGTCACGCATGTGCTCCGGGCGTTGGGCGCACCGGAAGCGTGAGATGAGGCGCCGTCAGCCGAAGAAGGTCTTGGCGCGGGTGAGGGCGACCGTGTCGCCCAGTACCTCACCGGGCCGGCTGCCGACTCCCAGCAGCATCCCGCCCCACTCCATCCGCATGTAGGAGGCGATGGTCCGCAGTGTCCCCGTCGCCGGTTCGGCGACGCTCCGATCGGACGTCGCCAGCGCCGTGACGCCCCACAGGGTCCGCCCACCCATCCGCTCCTTGAAGTCGAGGCCGGGCACCCGCATCCACCCCGACCAGTGGTCCAGATACCGCTTGGTGGAGGTGGACATGGCGTACCAGTACAGCGGTGAGGCGAGCACCAGATCGGTCGCGCCGAGCGTCGCGTCCAGCAGGGTGGCGGCGTTGCCGGTGGGGACGGGGTAGCGGCCCTCACCGTCGTGCCGCAGGTCCTCGAAGTCGGGGAGTGTCAGTTCGCTCAGGTTCAGCCAGCGCTGCTCGGTCTCGGGCGGCAGCTGTTCGGCGGCGAGCCGCGCGAGTTCCTCGGTGTTGCCGTCGGTGCGGCTGCTGCCGAGCAGGAACAGGAACGTACGAGTGGCCATGGCTGGGTCCCCCGGGAACGGTTGCGTGCTGCGACTGTGTGCGCCTGCACTATATGCGTGTGCATATAGTTTTGGGAACGGGTACGCGCCGCTTCCGCCGGCTGACGCCGTTCCGGCGCCGCACGGATGTCGCTCCGGGGGACTCAGCCGAACACGCGCTCCAGTACCACCGCGACCCCGTCGTCCCCGTTCGACGTCGTCACCTCGTCCGCTGCCGCACGCAGGTCCGGATGGGCGTTGGCCATCGCGACCCCGTACCCGGACCGGCGGAACATCGGCAGATCGTTGGGCATGTCCCCGAACGCGATCGTGGCAGTCGGATCCACGCCCAGGGCCTCGGCGGCCAGCGCGAGCCCGGTGCCCTTGTCGACGCCGTACGGCTGGAGTTCGACCGTGCCGGGGCCGGACAGTGTGACGGTGGCCAGATCGCCGACGACCGCGCGGGCCGCGGCGGCCAGTGCGTCGTCCGTGAGCTCGGGGTGGCGGACGAGGACCTTGACGATCGGGGTGGCCCACAACTCGTCCCGGTGGCCTGTCCGCTGGGCGGGCAGGGCCGGGTGCGGCATCCGGTAGCCCGGCTCGATCAGCGTCCGGCCCTCGGGCCCGTCCTGGTCCACTGCCGCGAAGACCGGACCCACCTGGGCCTCGATCTTGCCGAGCGCGGTGTCGGCCAGGTCCCGGTCCAGCGTGGCCGCGTGCAGCATGCGCCCGGTCCCGGCGTCGTACAGCTGCGTGCCCTGGCCGCAGACCGCGAGACCCCGGTAGTCCAGCTCCGCGAGCAGGTTCCGTATTCCCGGCACCGGCCGCCCGGTGACCACGAGATGGAGCGCTCCCGCCGCGGCGGCCAGCGCGAGCGCGGCACGGGAGCGGGGACTGACGGTGTCGTCGTGGCGCAGCAGGGTGCCGTCGAGGTCCGTCGCGACAAGGGCATGTGCGGGTGGGATGGGCATGGGCCAAGCCTAGGGAGATCCGCTTCCTGTCGTGCGGCCCTGACCTGCACAGACGGTCCGGGTTCGGGGCACAGTGGCGACCCGGCCGGGGCATAGCCGGAGGAACTGCGCAGAGCAGGAGGCCCGAACCCGCCCGGCGTCCCCCGGCGCCCTGTGCCTGGAGCTGCTCGCCACCGGCGGCCACAGCGGATGTCCGCGGTACGAGGTGCCGCAGACCCCCGCCGATCCGGTGCGGTGGGCGGGGGTGAGCCGGCTGCGGCTCGGCCCGGATCTCTCGGTGAGCGGTGGTGAACTGGCGCGCGCCCATGAACTGCGCGCCTCTCTCAGGAGATTGGCCACTGCCCGGGCGCACGGGACGACGCCCGACGCCGCGGACTTCGAGGTCGTGAACGTGGTGGCGGCCGAACCCCCGCTGGTGCCGCGCATCGCAGTCGGGGCCGGCAAGGAGTGGGCCTCCGGGGCCACGGGCAGCGCACTGCTGTCCACCGTCGCCCGCGACGCGATGGAGTTCTTCGTCGGGCCGTACGCGCGCCGCATCCGTGAATGCGGCGCTCATGACTGCCAGTTGCTGTTCGTCGACACCTCGCGGCCCGGCAGGCGGCGCTGGTGCGTGATGGGGCGGCGCCGTGAGGTACCTTCGCGCAGGTCAGCCAGTGGGGACAACAGCCCCCACTGCCCCCGCCGTCCAGAACAGGCGTCCCGTGACCAACCCGCCCGACAGCAGCCAGTCCATACGGTCCGTCAGGACCTCGACGGCTCGGATCCGTATTCGCCCGGTCCTCGCCGCCGTCCTCCTGGCCGCCCTGCTCACCGCCTGCGGGCCCAGCAGTCCCGGTAGCCACGCTGTACCCACCGGTCCCGCCGGCTCGGGAGTGGTCGACGGCACCGTGCCGAGCCCGACCGACCGCACCGTCTCGGGACTGCGCGACGACACCCGCCACATCACACGGAGGACCACCACGAGCACCCGGCCGCGCATGGTCAAGCGCTGCACGACCCGTGTCAGGAGGGTCAAGCACACCTCCACCAGCGGCACGGGCCGCCGGAAGAGGAGCCGGACCTGGTACACCGACGACTCCTACAAGGACTGCAAGAAGGTCCAGCAGGGCACCATGCGCTACACCCGTGTCGTGCGCCGGGCGCGCTGGTGCGTCGAACTCGACAACGTCGGTGGCAACTCCACCGCGGACGACGTCTGGTACGAGGTCGAGTCGGACGTCTACCGCAAGGCCACTCAGCTCAAGGAGGGCGCCAAGCTGTCCTTCACCCCGCTGCGCAAGGGCTGCTGACTCATGCCGGCCGGTCGAGGTAGTCCACCACGGCCCGGCCGTCCGCGGCCGGAGTGATCAGACCCACGTGGTTGTCGGGCCGGACCAGGACGAGGGTGTCCTCACCCGGCACGATCCCGTACGCCGAGCGGGCATGACCCCCGTCGTCGGCCAGGCCGTCCGTGTTCGCCGGGTCCAGCGCGTACGCCCGCAACGCGTCGCCGTACCTCGCGGCCGCCTCCTGCAGTGCCTCAGCCGTGCCCGCGCCGAAGCCCAGCAGGGTGAAGTGCGGTCCGGCGAATGCCTCGAACAGGCGGATCGGTGCGCCGGTCGCGGTCTTGCGGCAGGGGGCGTCCGGAGCGCGGTCGCCCGCCCGCAGCGGACCGGTGGGGCTCCCGCCCGTACCGTCGTGGGAGAGGGAGCTCCAGCGGTAGCCGCGGCTCAGGCCGGTGGTCTCCGGGGTGGCCGCCGCATCCAGCCCGCCGCCCGGCTTCTTGATCGCTTCGAGTGTCGCCCGCAGCCGCTCGGAGGTGATGTCCAGCGTCCAGGAGGCGACCGGCAGCCGCTCCTCCTCGTATGTGTCGAGCAGGGCCGGTCCTGCCTGGCCGCCGACGACCAGCGCGAGCTTCCAGCCCAGGTTGAACGCGTCCTGGATCCCGGTGTTCATGCCCAGACCGCCCGCCACCGAGTGCACATGCGCGGCGTCGCCGGCCAGGAACGCGCGGCCCACCCGGTAGCGGTCGACCATTCGGACATTGACCCGGTACGTGGACAGCAGGGTGGCGTTCGACAGGTGGGTGGCCGGCAGTCCGGTGTGCCGGGCGAAGAGCCGGCGGAAGCTCTCCAGCGACGGGGGTACGGGTGCTCCCGAGGCGTCGGTCTCGGGTCCCGCCTGGAACCACCAGCCCGACCGCGTACCAGGGATCGGGCACAGCATCACGGCGCCGTCCTCGTCGAACCACTGGTGCCAGTAGCCGCGGTCGAGGCCGTCCACCTCGACGTCGCCGCAGACCATGGCCTGCTCCTCGTTCGTCTCCCCCTCGAACGGGATGCCGAGGAGTTTCCGTACCGCGCTGTGGCCGCCGTCGCAGCCCACCACGTACCGCGCCTCGATGTCCCTGCCGTCAGCGAGCGACGCGGTCACCGAGTCCGGCCCTTCCTTCAACCCCGTTACCTCGGCCGACAGTTCGACCTGCACGCCGTACTCCGCCAGGCGGGTCCGCAGGATCTCCTCCAGCTTCCACTGGGCGATCATCCATGGCCGGTCGTACGGGACGTCGGGTGTCGGGCGCGATGTCGCGAACGGGTCGGCGTCGGCGACCGGCACCCTGTCCCGGTACTTGCGCATGGGCAGCGGCGCCGAGCCGGCGGCCAGGATCTCCTCGACGACGCCGAGATCCGCCAGGACCTCCAGGGAGCGGGGGTTGGGCCCCTTGGCTCGCGAGCTGCGCGGGAACTCGGGGGACTTGTCGATGATCCGTACGGGGATCGAGCGGCGGGCGAGGTCGCAGGCCAGGGTGAGTCCCGTCGGTCCGGCCCCCACGATCAGGACGGCGGCCGTGGGCGGGGATGCGGGCATGGGCACTCCTCGGTTGCGGTTCCGTGGACATCCAGGAAAACGCAACAGAGTTAAAAAAGCAACTGAGTCATGTTTGGTTGTCGATCACGGTCGCCCCGGCGTCGCAGGCGGCGCGTGCCACCGCGCTCGGCGGTGGCACCGATGTGCGGGATGCTACGGCGGGTACGGGCGGCTCGCCCGGAGCCACCCTGGCGGCCTTCCGGACGGCTCTCGTCGTTCGGTGGCGATGGCGACGCCGGGCGCGTTGATCACTGTCCTCGGGCTGCGTACGGCGAAGAGCTCCCGTCGGCCGGAAGCTGGTGCGGAAGACGCTCCGACGGCGGCTGCGCCGACGCCGCAAGCCGCGCCGCCTGCGTCCTCGTCCTCCGCGCCGTCCGGAACGCGTCCCACGTCAGCAGTGTGAGCGCCAGCCACACCAGCGCGAACCCGGCCCACCGCTCCGGCGGCATGGCCTCGTGGAAGTACAGGATGCCGAGGGCGAACTGGAAGACCGGCGCCAGGTACTGAAGGAGGCCCAGCGTCGAGAGCGGTACGCGGATCGCCGCGGCCCCGAACAGGACCAGCGGTGCGGCCGTCACGACACCCGTCGCGGCGAGCAGCGCCGCATGGCCCGCACCCGCGGACACGAACGTCGCGTCGCCCTGCACCCCGAGCCACAGCAGATACCCGAGCGCGGGCACGAACAGCACCGCGGTCTCTGCGCTGAGCGACTCCAGGCCGCCCATGTTGACCTTCTTCTTCACCAGGCCGTACGTCGCGAAGGAGAACGCCAGCGTCAACGAGATCCACGGTGGACGCCCGTATCCGATCGCCAGCACGAGCACCGCCGCGACGCCGGTGCCGACCGCCACCCACTGCACCGGGCGCAGCCGTTCGCCGAGGAGCAGGACGCCCATGGCGATGGTGACCAGCGGGTTGATGAAGTAGCCGAGTGACGCCTCGACGACATGACCGTTGTTGACGGACCAGATGTACAGGCCCCAGTTGACGGTGATGACGGCCGCGGCGACCGCGATGAGGCCCATCTTCTTCGGCTGCCGTACCAGCTCGCCGATCCATGCCCAGCGGCGCAGCGCGAGCAGCGCGATGCCGACGACGGCGAGTGACCAGACCATGCGGTGGGCGAGGATCTCGATCGCCCCGGACGGCTTCAGCAGCGGCCAGAAGAGCGGGACGAGGCCCCACAGGCCATACGCGCCGAAGCCGGACAGCAATCCCGCCCGCTGTTCATTTGTCCCCGCCACGGGCCCTCCCGGCATCCTCCGCGTCAGCCATTCGGCTGCACCGTCAACTGCACGACGGTAACGCCATGAGGGCCCGGTGTCATACCCGTATTGCGATACGGTCATGACGCCGGGCCCGAGCCGGTCCGGAGGAGTACGCCCTACGCGGCGGCGACCGCGCCGGCCACCGTCTCGGCGAGCGGCGTCGTCGGGCGGCCGATCAGGCGGGCCAGGTCACCGTTGGCCCCGGCGAGCAGTCCGCGCGCGATCGCCTCGTCGACGTCGACCAGGATTGCCGCGAACCCCTCGGGCAGGCCGGCGCCGACCAGGATCTCCTGGTGCACGGCGGCGGGGACGTTGTTGTACGCGATCTCCTTGCCGGTGGCCTTCGACACCTCGGCCGCGTACTCGGCGAACGACCAGGCGACATCGCCGCTCAGCTCGTAGGCCTTGCCGAGGTGACTCTCGCCGGTCAGTACGGCGGCCGCCGCGGCTGCGTAGTCGGCGCGCGTGGCGGAGGCGACCCGGCCCTCGCCCGCGTTGGAGACGACGGCGCCGTGCGCCAGGGCCGGGGCGAGGTTCGCCGTGTAGTTCTCGGTGTACCAGCCGTTGCGCAGGAAGGTGTGGGGCAGGCCCGAGTCGAGGATCAGCTGCTCGGTGACCTTGTGCTCGGCGGCCAGCTGGAAGTCGGCATCGGGGCCGCCCAGCACGCCGGTGTACGCGAGCTGCGCGACGCCCGCCGCCTTGGCCGCGTCGATGACGGCGGTGTGCTGCGGTACGCGCTTGCCGACCTCGCTGCCTGAGATGAGCAGGACCCGGTCCCCGGCTTCGAAGGTGTCGGTGAGGCTCTCGGGCCGGTCGTAGTCGGCGATCCGCAGCTCGACGCCGCGGGCGGCCAGGCCGGCGGCCTTCTCCTTGTCGCGGACGACAGCGGCGATCTCGCTCGCGGGCACGGTGGTCAGCAGCTCGTCGACGACGAGACGGCCGAGCTGTCCGGTGGCTCCGGTGACGACGATGCTCATGGGGGGGTTTCTCCTCTTTGGATGCTCTGGTCCTCGTTCGGGCTCTCTGTCACTCACCCTAGGGGCAGCACTAACCAGAGGAAAGTACCCACTCTGAAGTAAGGTACTGGTATGAGCGTAAGTAAGGTGCCGGATGTGAACCGGCAGATGTGCCCCTCCCGGCTGGTGCTCGAACACGTCACCAGCCGCTGGGGCGTCCTCGTCCTCGCCGCCCTGCTGGAGCGCTCGTACCGGTTCAGCGAACTGCGCCGCGAGGTCGGCGGCGTCAGCGAGAAGATGCTGGCCCAGACCCTCCAGACGCTGGAGCGCGACGGATTTGTGCACCGGGACGCCAAGCCGGTGATCCCGCCGCGGGTGGACTACTCGCTCACCGGGCTGGGCAAGGAGGCCGCCGAGCAGGTGTGGGGGCTGGCGCGCTGGACCGAGCGGCGCCTCGACGCCGTGCACGCGGCCCGCGAGACGTACGACGCGCGGAAGGCGACGCAGGACCAGCCGGGCTGAGGCGGCTCGGGGGCAGTCGGAGTCAGTCGGGCCCCGGTGGGCAGGTGGCGCTCAGTCGGGTTGAGGGGCCCGCCCCTCCGCCAGCGTCCGCAGCGCGCGCGAGACGTCGAACGGCAGGATCGTCACCGCCACGTGCGGCAGCTGCTCCAGCGCGATGGCCATCGCCTCGCCGGTGCCCCGGTGCAGGATCTTCCCGAGCGCGTTGGAGTACAGCCGCCGCGGCACGAGCACCGTCAGCGAGGTCTCCCCGTCCGCCGTGGTCCGGGTCGCGAGCTCCTTCATCGCGTGACGCAGCCGCCGGTCCGGGCACGCCACCAGCTCCAGCGACACGGACGTCGCGGCCGTCGCCTCCCACCGGGCGGCCAGCCGCCTGCCGTGCGCCTCGTCGATCGAGAAGTGCACCGCCCGGATCTCGTCCGGGCGCAGCTCATGGGCGTACCGCAGCGCCTTCAGCGTCGCCAGATCGAGCGTGTCGACGAGGACGAAGACCAGATGGCGCCGGACCCGCGGCCGGTCGGCGCCCGGCGCCTGGATGCTCTGCAGCGCGGCGGCCTCACGCCGGTACTCGCGGTTGATCCGCATCAGCGCCCAGACGCCGAGCGGAAAGACCACCACGACCAGCCACGCGCCCTCGGTGAACTTGGTGACCGCGAAGATCAGCACCACGGCGGCCGAGATGACCGCGGCCAGCCCGTTGACCACGATCTTCACCCTGCGGTACGGCTCGCGGCGGCGCAGGTGGTACGCGGTGAGGCCGGACCCGGCCATGGTGAACGCGGTGAACACACCGATCGCGTACAGCGCCACCAGCCTGTCCACGCTGGCGCCGGTGGCCAGCAGCAGCGCCAGCGAGACGACGGTCAGCGCGATGATCCCGTTGGAGAAGGCCAGCCGGTGCCCGCGCCGGGTCAGCACCCGCGGCAGGAACCGGTCCGCGGCCACGAAGCTGGCGAGGAACGGGAAGCCGGTGAACGGCGTGTTGGCGCCCGTATAGAGGACCAGCGCGGTCGCGAGCTGTACGAAAATCAGCCCGACCGTCCCCAATGGCCCGCTGCCGAAGGCGAGATGGGCCTCCTGCGCGATGACGGTCGGCGTGCCGTCGGTGTACGGGACGGCGTGCGTGAAGTGCGCCAGGGTGGAGACGCCGAGGACGAGGACGCCGAGCACACAGCTCATGGTGATGAGCGTGCGGCGGGCGTTGCGGCCCTGCGGCTCGCGGAACGCGGAGATGCCGTTGGAGATCGCTTCGAGTCCGGTGAGCGATGAGCCGCCGTTGGCGAAGGACCGCAGCACGATGAAGAGCGAGGCGCCGTAGAGCCAGCCATTGCCCGGCGTGCCCAGCGGCACCACCCCCGGCGCGTGCAGATCGGCGTGCGGCAGCCCGCCCGTCAGCCCGCGCGCACCGGCGACGACCAGTACCAGACCGACCGCGGCCATGAAGAGATAAGCGGGCAGTGCGAAGGTCCGGCCCGCCTCGCGGATGCCACGCAGATTCCCGTACGCGAGCAGCACGATCACCGCTACGGAGACCGGCAGCTGCAGATGGTCCAGGCCGGTCCAGCCGCCCCCGATCAGATGGGCGAGCGAGATGAGGGCGTTCGTACCGGCCGACACCTGGACGGCGACGGTCACGATGTAGTCGACCAGCAGCGCCACGGAGGCGATCTGCGCGATGTTCGGCCCGAAGTTCTCCCGGGCGACGACGTACGAACCGCCCGCCCTGGTGTAGATCATGACGACATCGCTGTAACAGAGCGTCAGGAGCAGCAGGACGAGCAGGATCGCGCCGGTCACCGGCATGAGCAGGGTGAAGGCCGCCGCGCCGACGACGGGCACGAGGACCCGCAGCATCTCCTCGGAGCCGTACGCGGACGAACTGATGCAGTCGGAGGCGAGCACCCCGAGCGCCGTCCGGTTGCTCAGTTTCTCGTCGCTGATGCGCTCGGTGGTGAGGGGCTTGCCGAGCAGATGCCGTTTGATGCGGTACGCGGGACGGTCCAGGGCCATGGGCACATGAGAACGGGTACCGGGCCGGGAGCGGTGAAGACTCCCCGGTCCGGCACCCGTACGGTGTGCCCGTCCGTGTCCCAGGGCCTCTCTTTCGGACCCTGCCGGCTCGCGGGCCGATCCGAGAGCAAGGCCCTACCCGACGACCGTCCAGTTGTCGTTGCCGGCGAGCAGCGCGGCCAGGTCGCCCTTGCCGATCTGCTCGACCGCGGTGTCGAGCTGCTCGGCCATCTGCGTGTCGTAGACCGGGCGCTCCACGCTGCGCAGCACCCCGATCGGGGTCTGGTGCAGGGTGTCGGGGTCGGCGAGCCGGGACAGCGCGAACGCCGTGGTGGGGCTGGCGGCGTGCGCGTCGTGGATCAGGACCTGCGACTCGTTCTCCGCGGTGACCTCGACGACCTTGAGGTCACCGGTGGCCGGGTCGCGTACGACACCCTTGGACTGCCCGGTACCGAAGCGGATCGGCTGCCCGTGCTCCAGCCGGATCACGGCGTTCTCGGCCTGGTCCTTGTCCTTGAGGACCTCGAACGCGCCGTCGTTGAAGATGTTGCAGTTCTGGTAGATCTCCACCAGTGCCGTACCGGGGTGGGCCGCCGCCTCGCGCAGCACGCTGGTGAGGTGCTTGCGGTCGGAGTCCACGGTGCGGGCGACGAACGACGCCTCCGCGCCGAGGGCCAGCGACACCGGGTTGAAGGGGGCGTCGAGCGAGCCCATCGGCGTCGACTTGGTGATCTTGCCGACCTCGCTCGTCGGCGAGTACTGGCCCTTGGTGAGCCCGTAGATCCGGTTGTTGAACAGCAGGATCTTCAGGTTCACATTGCGGCGCAGCGCGTGGATCAGGTGGTTGCCGCCGATGGAAAGCGCGTCGCCGTCACCCGTGACGACCCAGACGGACAGGTCGCGGCGGGACGAGGCCAGGCCGGTGGCGATGGCCGGGGCACGGCCGTGGATCGAGTGCATCCCGTACGTGTTCATGTAGTACGGGAACCGGGAGGAGCAGCCGATGCCGGAGACGAAGACGATGTTCTCCTTCGCCAGACCGAGCTCGGGCATGAAGCCCTGCACGGCGGCGAGAACCGCGTAGTCACCGCAACCGGGGCACCAGCGCACTTCCTGATCGGACTTGAAGTCCTTCATGGACTGCCTGGCATCGGCCTTTGGCACCAGCTGGAGTGCCGGGAGACCGGTGGGGAGTGCCTCGTCGGTGTTAGGCATCGATGGCCTCCTTGAGAGCTGTGGCGAGCTGCTCGGCCTTGAACGGCATGCCGTTGACCTGGTTGTAACTGTGGGCGTCGACCAGATACTTCGCCCGGACGAGCGCAGCCAGCTGGCCGAGGTTCATCTCCGGGACGACCACCTTGTCGTAACGCTTCAACACCTCGCCGAGATTCCTCGGGAAGGGGTTGAGGTGGCGCAGATGGGCCTGGGCGATCGGATGCCCGCCCGCGCGCAGCCGGCGGACGGCGGCGGTGATCGGGCCGTATGTGGAGCCCCAGCCCAGGACCAGGGTCCGGGCGCCGGCCGGGTCGTCGACCTCCAGGTCGGGGACCTCGATGCCGTCGACCTTCGCCTGGCGGGTGCGGACCATGAAGTCGTGGTTCGCCGGGTCGTACGAGATGTTGCCGGTGCCGTCCTGCTTCTCGATGCCGCCGATGCGGTGTTCGAGACCGGGGGTACCGGGGACGGCCCACGGGCGGGCCAGGGTGTGCTGGTCGCGCTTGTACGGCCAGAACACCTCGGTGCCATCGGCCAGCTCATGGTTGGGCCCGGTGGCGAACTGCACGCGCAGATCCGGAAGTTCGTCGATGTCCGGGATCCGCCACGGCTCGGAGCCGTTGGCGAGATAGCCGTCCGAGAGCAGGAAGACCGGTGTGCGGTACGTCAGCGCGATCCGGGCCGCGTCGATCGCGGCGTCGAAGCAGTCGGCCGGGGTCCGCGGCGCCACGATCGGCACGGGGGCCTCGCCGTTGCGCCCGTACATCGCCTGGAGCAGGTCGGCCTGCTCGGTCTTGGTCGGCAGGCCGGTGGACGGGCCACCGCGCTGGATGTCGATGACGAGCAGCGGCAGTTCGAGCGAGACGGCGAGACCGATGGTCTCCGACTTCAGGGCCACACCGGGCCCGGACGTCGTCGTCACGGCGAGCGAGCCGCCGAACGCCGCGCCGAGCGCGGCACCGATGCCCGCGATCTCGTCCTCCGCCTGGAAGGTGCGGACGCCGAAGTTCTTGTGCTTGCTGAGCTCGTGCAGGATGTCGGAGGCCGGGGTGATCGGGTACGAGCCCAGGTAGAGCGGCAGATCCGCCTGCCGGCTCGCGGCGATCAGCCCGTACGACAGGGCGAGGTTCCCGGAGATGTTCCGGTACGTACCGGTGGGGAAGGTGTGCGAGGCGGGCGCCACCTCGTAGCTGACCGCGAAGTCCTCGGTCGTCTCACCGAAATTCCAGCCCGCCCGGAACGCGGCCACGTTCGCCTCGGCGATCTGCGGCTTCTTGGCGAACTTCGTCCGCAGGAACGCCTCGGTGCCGTCGGTCGGCCGGTGGTACATCCAGGAGAGCAGCCCGAGCGCGAACATGTTCTTCGAGCGCTCGGCCTCCTTGCGGGAGAGCCCGAACTCCTTCAGCGCCTCGATCGTCAGCGTCGTCAGCGGCACCGGATGGACGTTGTACGCCTGCAGCGAGCCGTCCTCCAGCGGACTGGTCTCGTAGCCCACCTTTGCCATCGGGCGTTTGGTGAACTCATCCGTGTTGACGATGATTTCGGCACCGCGCGGCACATCGCCGATGTTCGCCTTCAGCGCCGCGGGGTTCATTGCGACCAGCACGTTCGGGGCGTCGCCCGGCGTGAGGATGTCATGGTCGGCGAAGTGCAACTGGAACGACGAGACGCCCGGCAGGGTGCCTGCGGGGGCCCGGATCTCGGCCGGGAAGTTCGGCAGCGTCGACAGGTCGTTCCCGAACGACGCCGTCTCCGAGGTGAACCGGTCACCTGTGAGCTGCATACCGTCTCCGGAGTCACCCGCGAAGCGAATGATCACCCGGTCCAGGCGGCGGATCTCTTTCTCGCCGGCGCCCGGTTTTGTGGGCTGGGGGGCTCGCTGCTCCCCGAGAACAGCCTCACTGGCCTGATCGGCGTCGTTGGCCTCATCGGCCTGGTCGGCTGGGCTACTGACCTGGCTGGTCACTGAACTGGACCTCCCTCGGGGCGGCGGCTCGGGACCGTCCGGCCCGCCGGCGGTCCCAAGGCCCACCCTACGTCGGTAAGGGTCGCCTTCCCCGGACCGGTCACATGGTGGACGCCACTATGAGACGCCTTTTCGTGCCGCTTTGCCATATTTCGCGAACCCCCTGGGCTGTCCGTCGGCGTGGCCGGGCGCCCGCAGGCGCCTATTCCGCGGCCCGGGCATGATTATCGGCCATTATCTGACAGGGTGTCAGGTAATCAGGAGTTGAGGTAGGTCAGGACGGCCAGCACCCGTCGGTGATCCCCCTCACTGGGCGACAGGCCGAGCTTCAGGAAGATGTTGCTGACGTGCTTCTCCACCGCGCCGTCGCTCACTACCAGCTGCTTCGCGACCGCCGAGTTGGTCCGCCCCTCCGCCATCAGACCGAGCACCTCGCGCTCGCGCGGCGTCAGCCCGGCCAGGACGTCCTGCTTACGGCTCCGGCCCAGCAGCTGAGCCACAACTTCAGGGTCCAGCGCCGTGCCGCCCTGCGCCACCCGGACCACGGCGTCCACGAACTCACGGACCTCCGCCACCCGGTCCTTCAGCAGATAGCCCACACCGCGGCTGCTGCCGGCCAGCAACTCGGTGGCGTACTGCTCCTCGACATACTGCGAAAGGACCAGGACCCCGATGCCGGGGTACTCCTTGCGCAGCCGCACCGCCGCCCGCACGCCCTCATCGGTGTGGGTCGGCGGCATCCGCACATCAGCGACGACCACATCGGGCAGCTCGCCCTGCTCGGCAAGATCGCCCACGGTCTTGATCAGAGCCTCGGCGTCCCCCACCCCCGCGACGACGTCGTGCCCGAGATCGGTCAGCAATCGGGTGAGCCCCTCCCGGAGCAGTACCGAATCCTCGGCAATGACTACTCGCACCCTGTCCTCCGCCACGACGCCCTGTCCCCCTGTTGTTGTCCGTCGGCCCGCGGCCGACCCGGTGCCCCCAGCATTCCAGCATCGGTCCGCGGACGGGGGCTGTGAGGGACGCTCGTGTGCGGGCGGGGGACGTGACGGAGGCGCCCGGACGGGATCCGGGCGCCGCACGACGATTCGTACCTGCGTATAGATGTGCTGCGCGAGATGTGTTGCGCGACAATGTTCCTGTGTGACGCGCTCTCCGTGAGGTGCTCCGCCTCAGCCACGCCAGGGGAGCTCGGCCGTGACCCTTGTCGGGCCGCCCACCGGGGAATCGACGACAAGGACGCCGTCGACCGCCCCCAGCCGCTCGGCCAGACCGGCGAGACCGCTGCCCGCCGACAGATCCGCCCCGCCCCGCCCGTTGTCGGTGACCTGGAGCAGCAGCCGGTCGGCCGTACGCCACACATCGACCGTCGCACGCGTCGCCTGCGCGTGCTTGCTGACGTTCTGCAGCAGTTCGGACACGGAGAAGTAGGCGATGCCCTCGATGGCCTGCGCGGGCCGGGACGCCAGGTCCACCTCGACCGTCACCGGGACGGTGCAGCGGGAGGCGATGGCGGAGAGCGCGGCGTCCAGGCCGCGGTCGGTGAGGACGGCCGGGTGGATGCCGCGGGCGAGATCGCGGAGCTCCTGGAGGGCGACCTTCACCTCGCCGTGCGCCTCGTCGACCATGCGGGCGGCCGCCTCCGGGTCCTCGGTGAGCTTCTCCTTCGCCAGACCCAGTCCCATGGCCAGGGCGACGAGGCGGGCCTGGGCGCCGTCATGCAGATCGCGCTCGATACGCCGCAGGTCGGCGGCGGCCGTGTCCACGACCACCCCGCGGTCCGACTCCAGCTCGACGACGCGCGACGCCAGCCGCGACGGCCCGAGCAGCCCGTACACCATCACCCGGTCCACGGACGCCAGACCGCGGATGATCCACGGGGTGAGGAGGACGAGAACCAGACCGAACGCGCTGGTCGCGGTCAGCTCGAACGACGAGTCGAGATAGACGTTGTGCGTGGCGTCGCCGTACAGCTGTACGCCGTCGCCTCCCACGTACGCAGGGAACACCCACTGCCACAGCGGATACGTGAACGCCGCCCACCCGTACGCCCAGAACGTCAACGACACGGTGAAGGCGAAGACCGCCCACGGGAAGTGCAGCAGCGCATAGAGCAGATGCCGCCAGGACACCCCGCTCTTCAGGACCGCCCCCACCCACGACATCAGGCCGCCCGTCCTGCCGCGCACCGGCGCCGGCTCCGCCACCTCCAGCTTCAGCAGCCCCCGCGCCCGGGCCCGCTCCATCACGCCGAAGCCGCGGCACATCGCCAGACCGAGGGCGAGGACCGGGATGCCGAGGAAGGTGATCAGCAGGCCCGCGCCCAGCGAGGTCATGGTGATCGCGAAGCTGAAGAGCACCACACTGATCGGCAGGCTCAGCAGCAGATAGCTGAACTCGCGCCAGGTCCTCGCCTCCAGCGGCGCGCGCAGCACCGCCGGGAAGAAGTGCTTCACCGGGGGGTTGTTCCCGGGGCCGGCGCCGGACCGCTGATGGTCCCGAGTGTCCGGTCCGTATGCCGTGGCCATGGGTGCCGTCCGTTTCTTCTTTCGGCGGTGGTCTTGTCCGGTACAGCCCGTACAGCGGCTGATACATCAAGGGTGCTGTTCTGCGGGACGAGGCACCATGAGGCCGGTATCCCTCTTCGACCGGGGGTTTTCCCCACCCCCCGCCTCTGGGTGGCTAACGGCGCTCAGCGGTGCCCGCGCCGTCCCGACCCCGGTCCCGGTCCGGGCCCCGCCGCTGGTCCCGGTCCCGCCAGGGCAGCTCCGCGGTGACCGTCGTCGGCCCGCCGGCCGGGGAGTCGAGGACGAACAGCCCGTCGACCGCTCCCAGTCGCTCCGCCAGCCCCGACATCCCCGTACCGCCGTCCATCCGCGCCCCGCCCCGGCCGTCGTCGCTGACCCGGATCAGCAGCCGCTCCGCCGACCGCCAGACCTCGACGGACGCCAAGCGCGCCCCGCTGTGTTTGCTCACGTTCTGCAGCAGCTCGGAGACGGTGAAATAGGCGATGCCCTCGATCGCCTCCGCCGGGCGCCCCGGCAGGTCCACCTCGACCGTCACCGGGACGGTGCAGCGGGAGGCGATGGCGGAGAGCGCGGCGTCCAGGCCGCGGTCGGTGAGGACGGCCGGGTGGATGCCGCGGGCGAGATCGCGGAGCTCCTGGAGGGCGACCTTCACCTCGCCGTGCGCCTCGTCGACCATGCGGGCGGCCGCCTCCGGGTCCTCGGTGAGCTTCTCCTTCGCCAGGCCGAGTCCCATGGCCAGGGCGACGAGGCGGGCCTGGGCGCCGTCATGCAGGTCGCGCTCGATACGCCGCAGGTCGGCGGCGGCCGTGTCCACGACCACCCCGCGGTCGGACTCCAGCTCGGCGATCCGGCGCTCCAGCTCGTCCGACGGCGAGAGCAGCCCGCGCGCCATCGCCCGGTCCGCATTGGTGAGCAGACGCGCGGTGAAGGGCAGCACGGGCCACAGAACGAACAGACTCACCGACGTCACCGTGAACGTGAGCACGCCCCAGGGCAGCCGGATGAACGAGTACAGCACCGCGCGCCAGCCCACCGGATCCTTGAGACTCGACCACAGCCACGGAAAGAAGCCCTGGTCATGACGGGCCAGCGCCACCGAGCTCGGCTCGTCGATCCGTATCCCGAGCAGCCCCCGGGCCCGGCCCCGCTCGGCCCGGCCGAGCAGCCGCGCACCCTGCAGCCCGGCGGCCAGCAGCGGCAGACCGATCACCGTGACCGAAAGCCCCACACCGACACCGATCATGAACACTGTGTAAACAAACCCGGCGAGCGCCATCGGCAGGTTGGACAGGAGATAGGAGATCTCCTTCCATGTCCACGGATCGAGGGCGAAGCGGGCGGGCGGCAGTCGGTCGCCGTCGGGCACCGGGGGGCTCATGGTCATGCGCCCAGCCTGCCGGGCCGGACCTGCGCACGCCATGGGGTTCATGGGTGGGGTGAAGTAGGGATAACCCCACCTCTTGCCCGACGCGGCTGCTTACCGTCTCTTTAGCAGGGCCTAGACTCCCGTGCGTACAGATCGTCGAACAGGTATGAGGGAGCGGAGGGGCGGACGTGGCCTACGTGGCGGACCTGCCGGAATCGACCGTTCTCGCGTCGGACTACTTCGACAGCTACTCGGTGGTCGGACTGCTCGCGCTGATCGGGGTGTTGTTCGTGGCCGTGGCCTTCGGGGCCGGCCGACTGCTGCGCCCCGTGGTCCCGACACCGGAAAAGCTCCTCACGTACGAGTGCGGCGTGGACCCCGTGGGTGAAGGATGGGCACATACCCAGGTCCGTTATTACGTCTATGCCTTCCTGTACGTGATCTTCGCCGTCGACTCGATCTTCCTGTTTCCATGGGCGACCGTATTCGCCGCGCCCGGATACGGCGCGACGACGCTGGTGGAAATGTTCATCTTCCTCGGTTTCCTGGCCGTGGGACTGCTCTACGCATGGAAGAAGGGCGTCCTCGAATGGACGTGACGAGCCCGCAGACCCCCGAGCCGCAGCCCCGGCCCGAAACGACCCTGCTGCTGGAGCCGAAGCGGCTCGGCGTGCTGTCCCGGCTCGCGCCGGAGCCGATGAAGGTGGTCCTCAACTGGGGGCGTCGCTACAGCCTCTGGGTCTTCAACTTCGGCCTCGCCTGCTGTGCCATCGAATTCATCGCCGCGTCCATGGCCCGGCACGACTTCATCCGGCTCGGTGTGATCCCGTTCGCCCCCGGCCCCCGCCAGGCCGACCTCATGATCGTTTCCGGCACGGTGACGGACAAGATGGCTCCGGCCGTCAAGCGGCTGTACGAGCAGATGCCCGAGCCCAAGTACGTCATCTCCTTCGGCGCCTGCTCGAACTGCGGCGGCCCGTACTGGGACTCGTACTCCGTGACGAAGGGCGTCGACCAGATCATCCCCGTCGACGTCTACGTACCGGGCTGCCCGCCCCGGCCGGAGGCCCTGCTCCAGGGCATCCTCAAGCTCCAGGAGAAGATCGCCCGCGAGTCGCTGGGCGAGCGGTACGCGACGGGCGGCGGCAGCCGGCCCTCCACCGCCGCGCTGCGCAGCGGCCTGGTCGCCGCCCCGCCCGCACCGGGGGAGGACCGGAAGTGACCAGCACTCCCGCCGCCGATGCGTACGACAGCCTGCCGGATGCCGTCACCGAACTCTTCGGCGAGGACGCCACGGCGGAGCACGCGTACGAGCTGCTGACCGTCGACGTCCCGGCCGCCGCCTGGATCGCTGCCCTCGAGACGGCCCGCGACCGGCTGGGCTGCACCTACTTCGACTGGCTGAGCGCCGTCGACGAACCGGGCACCGGATTCCGCGTCTGCGCCCACGTCGCCGCCCCGGCACACGGCAGGGTCCGCCGACTCCTGATCCGTACGACCGTTCCGCACGACGCTGCCGTCCTTCCCACGGCCGTCGGCGTCTACTCGGGCGCCGCCTGGCACGAGCGCGAGACGCACGAGATGTTCGGCATCGGCTTCGAAGGCCACCCGCATCTGGTGCCGCTGCTGCTGCCCGAAGGCTTCGAGGGCCACCCGCTACGCAAGGACTTCGTGCTGGCGGCCCGGGTCGCCAAGGCCTGGCCGGGCGCCAAGGAGCCGGGCGAATCCGAACACGGCGGACCGAAGCGACGCACGATGCTGCCGCCGGGCGTCCCCGACCCGAACGAATGGGGCCCCCTCAAGGGCCAGCTCCCACCCGCCCCGACCCGCCCGGCCCGCACCGCCAGAGCCGCGGGCGACCGCCCGGTGCGCCGCGCCCGCAGCGTGAGCGAGGGCTCGGCGAGTCAGCAGCCGGAGGCGGCGGCACCGGCCGCGAGCACGGAAGCCACACCCCCGACCGCGACCCCGCGCCGCACCCGCAGTGCGTCCCAGGGCTCGGCGAGCCAGCAGGGGGAAACGGCGATGCCCGAGCCCGGAGCGACGGAGCCCGGAGCGACGGAACCGGGAGCGACGGAACCGGGAGCGACGGAGCCGGCATCGGCATCGGCGGAACCGGCGCCCCGCGGCACGGACGCGCCCTGGCACAACGCCCGCCCGGCCTTCGAGGAGACCCCGGAAGAGGGCTCCTCTCAGAGTGTCGGCAAGACGAGTGTCGGCAAGACCGAGGAGCCGGGTGCCTCTCAGCCCCTCCGGCAACCGAGGAGCGGGAGCCCCGGGGCGGAGCCCCCGGTCCGGGAAGGTGCGGGCAGGGGAGAGGCCCCGCGCAGCGGCCCCGCCACCGACGCCACGGGCACCTCGGACGAGCCCGCGCCTCCGGCGCAGCCCGACACCCCTGACCAGCCCGACACCCCGGATCAGCCGGACACCCCGAACCCGGACCCCGTATCCGAGCCGACCCCCAACCCCCCCGCCGGAGGCGATACCGCGTGAACGACGTACTCGACGTCGCCCTCCGGCTCGTCATCGTCTTCGGGGTGTTCATGGTCGTCCCACTCGTCGTGGGCCAGACCGAGCACAAGGTGATGGCCCACATGCAGGGCCGCCTCGGCCCCATGTACGCAGGTGGCTTCCACGGCTGGGCCCAGCTCGTCGCCGACGGTGTGAAGTTCGCCCAGAAGGAAGACATCGTCCCGGCCGACGCCGACCGCCGCATCTTCCAGCTCGCGCCGGCCGTCGCCCTCCTCCCGTACCTCCTGGTGCTCGTCGCCATCCCGATCGGCCCGAGCGAGGGCGCGGTCGGCCAGGTGGTCGACGCGGGCATCTTCTTCGTGCTCGCCGTCATGGGCGTGGGAGTGCTCGGTTCGCTGATGGCCGGCTGGGCATCGGCGAACAAGTTCTCCCTCCTCGGCGGCCTCCGCACCGCCGCCCAGCTCCTCGCGTACGAACTGCCGATGCTGCTCGCCGCGGCATCCGTCGCGATGGCGGCCGGCACCGTCTCCCTCCCCGGCATCGTCAATGCCTTCGAGTGGTGGTGGCTGCCCTGGCAGATCGTCGGCGCCCTGGTCTTCTTCGTGGCCGGACTCGCCGAACTGCAGCGCCCGCCGTTCGACATGCCGATCGCCGACTCGGAGATCATCTTCGGGGCGTACACCGAGTACACCGGTCTGCGGTTCGCACTGTTCCTGCTCGCCGAGTACGCGGGCATCGTCGTCCTCTGCGGATTGACCACCGTCCTCTTCCTCGGCGGCTGGCACGGACCGCTCGGCGCCGACGGACTCGGCTGGGTCTGGACGCTCCTCAAGACCGCGGTCCTCGCTTTCGTCGTCATCTGGCTGCGGGTGAGCTACCCCCGCCTCCGCGAGGACCAGCTGCAGAAGCTCGCCTGGACCACACTCATCCCGCTCGCTCTCGCGCAGATCGCGCTCACCGGCATCGTGAAGGTGGCGATCAGCTAATGTCTCCGATCCCCGGCTCAGGCCTGGCCAAGGGCCTGGCCGTCACCCTGCGGACGATGACGAAGAAGACGGTCACCGCGCAGTACCCGGACGTCCAGCCCGAACTCCCGCCCCGCTCCCGCGGTGTCATCGGGCTGTTCGAGGAGAACTGCACGGTCTGCATGCTGTGCGCCCGTGAGTGCCCGGACTGGTGCATCTACATCGACTCCCACAAGGAGACGGTGCCCGCTGCCGTCCCGGGCGGCCGCGAGCGCAGCCGCAATGTCCTCGACCGCTTCGCGATCGACTTCGCTCTCTGTATGTACTGCGGTATCTGCATCGAGGTCTGTCCCTTCGACGCGCTGTTCTGGTCGCCGGAGTTCGAGTACGCGGAGACGGACATCCACGACCTCACCCATGAGCGGGACAAGCTCCGCGAATGGATGTGGACGGTGCCCGAACCGCCCGCGCTCGACCCGGGGGCGGAGGACCCGAAGGAGATCACCGCCGCCCGCAAGACGGCGGAGAAACTCGAGGCCCAGCGCGCCCAGGAGGCCGAGCAGGCCAAGGAAGCAGCCCAGCCGTCCCAGCAGGCCCAGGAAGAGGAAGAGGGGGAGGAGTGACACTCGCAGCCACCGCGGCCACGGCCCACCCCGGCTTCCTCTCCCCGACCGGCATCGAGATCGCCTTCGTCCTGGTCGGCATCGCCACCCTCGGAGCGGCCCTCATCACCGTCACGACCAAGCAGCTGGTCCATGCCGCCCTCTGGCTGGTCGTCGCGCTCGGTGGCCTCGCCGTCGAGTACCTCCTGCTCACCGCCGAGTTCATCGCCTGGGTGCAGGTGCTGATCTACGTCGGTTCCGTCGTCGTCCTCCTTCTCTTCGGGCTGATGCTCACCAAGGCCCCCATCGGTCCCTCGCCGGACGCCGACTCCGGCAACCGCTGGGCGGCCCTCGGCGTGGCGGTCGCCGCCGCGGCGGCCCTCGTGTGGGTCGTCGTCGACGCCTTCCGCGCCACCTGGATAGACCTGGACGGACCGGCCCACGGGTCCACCGAGGCGACCGGAGCCTTCCTCTTCCGGCACTGGGTCCTGCCCTTCGAAGCACTCTCCGTCCTGCTGCTCGCCGCCCTCGTCGGCGCGATCGTCCTGTCCCGCAAGCGCAGTAAGGAGCAGAGCTGATGCACCTCGCCTACCCCGCCGTGCTCGCCGCCCTCCTCTTCTGCACCGGGCTGTACGGAGTCCTCGCACGTCGCAACGCGATCCTGGTCCTGATGTCCGTCGAGCTGATGCTCAACGCCGTCAACCTCAACCTGGTCGCCTTCGATGTCTGGCTCCGCGACGCCCTGCATTCCGGCCAGGCCCTCACCCTTTTCACCATCGCCATCGCGGCGGCGGAGATCGGCATCGGCCTGGCGATCGTCCTCGCCGTCTACCGCAACCGAGGCAGCTCGGACGTCGACCGCCTCCGCGACACCGCCGAAACCGACGCCGCCGAAGCCCTCCCCGGCGACAGCACCGAAGACCAGGCCACTGCTCCGGCAGGGAAGGCAAAGAAGGCAGAGGCCACCGCGTGACCACCACGACCCTCGCCGTCCTCGTCCCCCTCCTCCCGTTCCTCGGCGCCGCAGCCGGCCTGCTCCTCGGCCGCACCGCCCCCGGCTACGTACGCCCCCTCGCCGTCCTCCCCACCCTCGGCGCGGCCGTACTCGCCGTCGTCGTCGCCGCACGCCAGGGCGGCGGCCCGGCCATCGACGCTGCGACCCGGCTCACCCCCACCGGCTCGGTCCCGATCGACCTCGCCCTCCACCTCGACGGCTTCGCGGTCCTCGTCGCCGTCCTGGTCGGGCTCGTCGCGACCTGCGTGCAGATCTACTCGACCGGCTACCTGCGCGACGACCCCCGCTACCCCTCGTACGCGGCCCTCGTCTCCCTGTTCACCGCGGCGATGCTGCTCGTCGTCTACTCCGGCGACCTGATGGTGCTGATGGTCGGCTGGGAGATCATGGGCATCTGCTCGTACTTCCTCGTCGGCCACTACTGGGAGACACCCGAAGCGCGCGCCGCCTCCCTCAAGGCCTTCCTGGTCACCAAGCTCGGCGACGTCCCCTTCCTGATCGGCCTGTTCGCGCTCGCCGCCGACACCGGCACCTTCCGGATCACCGGCATCCTCGGCGCCGTCGCCAACGGCGGCCTGGACCATCCCACCGTCATCGCCCTGCTGCTTCTCGCAGGCGTCGCCGGTAAGTCCGCGCAGTTCCCCCTGCACACCTGGCTGCCCGACGCGATGGCCGGCCCGACCCCCGTCTCCGCGCTGATCCACGCGGCGACGATGGTCGCCGCCGGCATCTACTTCGTGGCCCGGCTCCTCCCCGTCTTCGCCGAATCCGGTGCCGCCCTCGTCGTCCTCGCCGTCATGGCGGCGGTCACGATGATCGGATCAGGGCTCGCAGCGCTCGCCCAGGACGACATCAAACGCGTCCTCGCGTACTCGACGATCGGCCAGCTCGGCTACATGTCCGGTGCCCTGGCCGTCGGCGACCGCGGGGCCGCCGTCTTCCACCTCCTCTCGCACGGCGCGTTCAAGGCCGTCCTCTTCCTCGCGGCGGGCGTCGTCATCCACGCCGCCGGGACCAACTCGCTGACCGCCATGTCCCGCATGGGCGGACTGGCCAAGCGCATCCCGGACGCCTACTGGACGATGACCGTCGCCCTCCTCGCGCTCGCCGCCATCCCGCCGTTCGCCGGCTTCTTCTCCAAGGAAGCCGTCCTGGTCGCCGCCGAACACACCGCGTTCGGCGACCGGCACGTCGCTCCGGCCGCCGCCGGCTGGACCGTCCTCGTCGCCGGACTGCTCGCCGCCGTCCTCACCGCCGCATACGCCACCCGCCTCTGGCTCCTCGCCTTCCGCGGCCGCGGCGCCGAGGTCCCCGACCACGGCAGGCAGCCCGTCGCGATGACCGCCGTCCTCTGGGTCCTCGCCATCCCCACCATCGCCTTCGGACTGACCGTCGGCGTGATCACCGACTGGTTCGACGGCCACAGCCTCACCCCGACCGTGACCACCGCCGTCCTCTCCACCGGCGTCGCCCTCGTCGGCGGCCTCGTCACCTACGCCGCCTGGCGCCACACCACGGCCCTCGCCGCCCGCACCCCCGTCGGCGCCGTCGTCGCCCACCCCGACGCCGAACCCGCACTCGTCGAGGCCGAGGCCATGACCCACCACACCGCCGGCTACGGCGACACCCCGGGCACCCCCGACCCGGCCGACCCGGGCCGGCTGCTGCTCGGCCCGCTCCACCGCCACGCCGCCACCGGCTTCCACCTGGACGCCCTCTACACGAAACTGTTCGTCCGCCCCGTCCAGGCCGCGGCCAGCCTCGTCCGCTTCCTGGACCGGGAGGTCGTCGACACGTACGTACGCGGCTCCGGCACCGGCGCACGCCTGCTCGGCACCGCCGTCCGCCGCGCCCAGACCGGCAATGTGCAGACCTACCTCAGCGCACTGCTCGCCGGTTCCCTTGTCCTGGCGATCGCCGCCGTCGTTTTTGCCACCGTCAACGCCGGGTCGTGAGCCGTGATCGATATCAGCGAATCCGTGATGCAGTTCCTTCTCGCGTTCATCGTCGTGGGCCCGCTCATCGGCGCCGCCGCCGCCCTCCTGCCCGCCCCGCCCGGGCTGCGGGGAAAGAACCCCGACCAGGCCGTGCTACGCCACGGCGTGACCGTCAGCGGCGCGATCCTCATCGCCGCGATCGTGCTGGCCCTCGGCTTCGACCACGACCACCCGTCGAAGATGCAGGCCACCACCGACATCAGCTGGATCCCGGCGCTCGACGTCCGCATCCACCTCGGCATCGACGGCATCTCGCTCCCCCTTCTCGTGCTGACCGCGCTGCTGACCTTCCTCTGCGCGCTCTACAGCTACTTCAAAATGCCCGACGGTCCCTCCCCGAAGGCCTTCGTCGCACTTGTCCTCGTTCTTGAGTCCGGCACCCTCGCGACCTTCGCCGTCCTCGACCTGCTGCTGTTCTTCCTGGCGTTCGAGATGGTCCTCATCCCGATGTACTTCCTCATCGCCCGCTGGGGCGGCGCACAGAGGCAGGAAGCCGCCTGGAAATTCATCCTCTACACGGTGCTCGGCTCCGTGATCATGCTGCTGGGCCTCCTCCTCATCGGACTGAAGAGCGGCACCTTCGACATGGTGGCACTCGCCACTGACAACGGCCGTGGACTCACCTCGTCCGTGCAGGTCATCGCCGTACTCGCGATCGGCATCGGGCTCGCCGTGAAGACCCCGATGTGGCCGCTGCACAGCTGGTTGCCGGACGCCCACACCGCCGCCCCGACCGTCGGCTCGGTGCTCCTCGCAGGCGTCCTGCTGAAAATGGGCACGTACGGATTCGTCCGCATCCTGCTGCCCATCACCCCCGACGGAATGCACACCTTCGCGCCGTACCTCGCCGCGTTCGCAGTCGTCGGCATCGTCTACGGATCGCTCGTCTGCCTGGCGCTCGCCCGCCCCGGCTCCAAGGGCGACCTGAAGCGCCTGATCGCGTACTCCTCCGTCGGCCACATGGGCTTCGTACTCCTCGGCATCGCGACCATGACCCCCACCGGCGTCAACGGCGCGCTCTTCGCCAACATCGCCCACGGCCTCATCACCGGCCTGCTGTTCTTCCTGGTCGGCGCCGTCAAGGACCGGTACGGCACCGCCGACCTCGACACCCTCTCCGGCGCCACCGGAGCCGCCCTCTACGGCCGAGCCCCCCGCCTCGGCGGCCTCCTCGCCTTCGCCGCCGTGGCCTCACTCGGCCTGCCCGGGCTCGCCGGATTCTGGGGCGAGATGCTCACCCTGTTCGGCGCCTTCGACCCGGCCCGGGGCCTCAGCCGTCCGGCCTTCCTCACCTTCATGTCGATCGGCGCGTTCGGCACCCTGCTCACCGCCGCATACATGCTCATCGTGGTACGCCGCGTCTGCATGGGCGAGAAGCGCGAGGAACCGCACCGGATCGCAGACATCCAGACGTACGAGTTCGCCGCCTGGACCCCGCTCGCCGCCCTGACCGTCCTCGCCGGCCTGTGGCCCGCCGTCCTCCTCGGCCTCACCGACCCGGCCGTGCAGAAGCTCCTCGCAGGAGGCAAGTCGTGACCACAGCGGCCGACAGCACCACCAGCCTCGTCCAGTCCGTCGACTGGCTCGCCATCGCGCCCCCCGTCATCGTCGCGACGGTCGCCCTGATCATCCTGGTGGCCGACCTCTTCCTCCCCGAGGAACGCAAACCCCTCCTCGGCCTGGCGAGCATCGCCGGACTCGTCGCCGGCCTCGCCCTCCTCGTCCCGCTGCGCGACGGCAACCACTCCACCTTCTGCCTCACCACGGGGACCGGCACCGAAGCCTGCAGCTACACCGCAGACCACTTCGCCCTGATCATCCAGGTCCTCGTCCTCGGCGGCGCCCTGCTCACCGCGCTGCTCTCCTTCGGCGACACCCGCAGACTCCCCGCCGGCGAATTCTGGTTCCTGCTGCTGTCCTCCGCGGCAGGCGCCGCACTGCTGCCCGCCGCCCGCGACCTCGCCACCCTCGTCGTCGCCCTCGAAGTCGCATCCCTGCCCGCCTTCGCCCTCGTCGGCATCAAGCGCGACGACCGGCGCTCCTCCGAGGCGGCCCTCAAGTTCTTCCTCTCCTCCGTCGTCGCGACCGCCGTGATGCTCCTCGGCGTCAGCTTCGTGTATGCGACGACCGGCACCCTCCACCTCACGGAACTCGCCACCCGCCTTCACGACGTGCCCGACCAGCTCTCCACCCTCGCCGAGGCGGGCGTCGCCCTCACCCTCGTCGGCTTCGCCTTCAAAACCGCAGCCGCACCCTTCCACTTCTGGGTCCCCGACACCTACGTCGGCGCCCCGCTGCCGGTCGCCGCCTACCTGTCGGTCGTCGGCAAAGCCGTCGGCTTCTCCGGGCTGATCCTCGTCACCGTGATCGCGTTCCCGTCGTACGCCGACGTCTGGGGACCGGCCCTCGCCGTCGTCGCCGCCCTCACCATGACCGTCGGCAACGTCGCGGCCCTGCGCCAGACCGCCACCCGCGCCCGCAGCGCCGTACGCCTGCTCGCCTGGTCGTCCATCGCCCAGGCCGGCTACCTCCTCGTGCCGATCGCCTCCGCCGCCTACTCCAGCGACGAACAGATCGGCTCCACCGTCGCGTACGCCCTCATGTACGCCGTCGTGAACCTCGGCGCTTTCGCCGTGGTCGCCCTTGTCGCCCGCACAAAGCCGGACAATCGCCTCTCCGACTACCGAGGCCTGTACGCCACCCGCCCTCTCACCGCCCTCGCGATGGGCTTCTTCCTGCTCTGCCTGGCCGGCCTCCCGCCGGGCATCGTCGGCCTCTTCGCCAAGGTCACGGTCTTCTCCGCGGCCGTGGACGCAGGACTCGGCTGGCTCGCCGTCGTCATGGCCGTGAACGTCGTGATCGCGCTCTACTACTACCTGCAGTGGACGGCTGCGCTGTTCCGCGCCCCGGAAGAGGCCGAGCCGGCCGCCCCGGCCCCGGCCGCAGCCCTGGCCGACGGCCCGGCGGTGGCGGTCCAGACCCTGCACGCACCCGTAGCGGCACCCGTCTCGCTCACCACGGCGATCGCCCTCACCGCCGCGGTCGGCATCGTGCTCTCCGGCGCCCCGCAGCTCGTACTCCGGTTCGCCGCGGTCAACCTCTTCTGACCGCACATCCCCGCCCAAGTTTGCCCCGAGCGGACCGAACAGGGCAGGGTCATGCCCGCACAACGACACAGACGTACGACACACACACGCACACAGCGAAGAGGAGCGAGAGCAGTGCTGAACGGGTTCAAGGACTTCATCCTGCGCGGAAATGTCATCTCCATGGCGATCGGACTCGCCGTCGGAGCCGCGTTCACCGCAGTCGTCACCGGCTTCAGCACCGCATTCATCACGCCCCTGATCGGCCTCGCCACCGGCTCCGTCGGCGACTTCAGCACGGCCCAGTTCTCGGTCGAGGGCGCCATCTTCCCGTACGGAAAGTTCCTCGCCGCCGCCATCGCCTTCCTGATCACCGCCGCGGTGCTCTACTTCTGCGTCGTCGTCCCGATGACCAAGGTCCAGAACCGCTTCGCGACCAGCAAGGACCAGAAGGTCGACATCAAGGCCGCCCTGCGCGACTGCCCCCGCTGCTACACCGAGATCCCCGCCATCGCCTCCCGCTGCGCCCACTGCACCAGCGAGGTCAAGCCCGACCCCGAGGCCCTCGCGCTCGCCGAACTCCCCGCCCAGCGCTGACCGACCCGGCGCCGACCCGGCACCGCCCCCCCCGACACCCGTACGGCCCAATGCCTGCTCCGGCCCCAACAGCCGGACAAGCCGCCGGACACGGCCCGCCCTCCGGCCGTGCGCACAAGGGAACTAGCTCTCCTCGCCTGGCGTTGACCAGTACAGGAGGCTCCACTGGGGAGTGGAGCACCACCAGCAAAGGGTTCCCCTGCTGCACCACTTGGAGGGCGTACCGTGCACCGCCGGCACAACGGGCTGAGAACCGCCGTACTCCTCGGGGGCCTGTCAGCACTCATCATCGTCATCGGCAGCTTCTTCGGACGTACAGGCCTCGTCGTCGCGCTCGTCGTAGCCGTAGGCACCAACGCCTACGCCTACTGGAACAGCGACAAGCTCGCACTCAGAGCCATGCGTGCCCGCCCGGTCAGCGAGTTCGAAGCGCCACAGCTCTACCGCACCGTCCGCGAACTCTCCACCGCAGCCCGGCAGCCCATGCCACGGCTCTACATCTCCCCGACCCAGGCACCCAATGCATTCGCCACCGGACGCAACCCGCGCAACGCGGCAGTCTGCTGCACCGAGGGCATCCTCCAGATCCTGAACGAACGCGAACTGCGCGGAGTCCTCGGCCACGAGCTCAGCCACGTCTACAACCGCGACATCCTGATCTCGTCCGTCGCCGGAGCACTCGCCTCCGTCGTCATGTTCCTGGTGAACTTCGCCTGGCTGATCCCCGTGGGCCGATCGAACGACGACGAAGGCCCCGGCATCCTCGGCATGCTGCTGATCATGATCCTGGGCCCCCTCGCCGCCTCCGTCATCCAGCTCGCCGTCAGCCGCTCCCGCGAGTACGAAGCAGACGCCTCGGGCGCCCGGCTCACCGGCGACCCCCTGGCCCTCGCCAGTGCCCTGCGCAAACTGGACGCCGGAACAAAACAGCTCCCCCTGCCCCCTGAGCCGAAGATCGAGACCGCGAGCCACATGATGATCGCGAACCCGTTCCGCCCCGGCCAGGGCATGTCCAAGATGTTCTCGACACATCCGCCGATGGCGGAGCGCATCGCCCGACTAGAGCAGATGGCAGGTCATCGCCCGTGAAGACAATCCTGAACGTCATATGGCTGGTCCTGTGCGGCTTCTGGATGTTCCTCGCCTACATAGCCGCCGGCATCCTCCTCTGCATCACCATCATCGGCATCCCGTTCGGCCTGGCCGCCTTCCGCATCGGCCTCTACGCCCTCTGGCCGTTCGGCTACACAGTCGTCGACCGCCGCGACGCCGGCGCGCCCTCCTGCGTGGGCAACGTCCTCTGGCTGATCCTGGCCGGCTGGTGGCTCGCCCTCGGCCACATCACCACCGGGATCGCCCTCTGCCTCACGATCATCGGCATCCCACTGGGCGTCGCCAACTTCAAGCTGATCCCGGTCTCCCTGATGCCTTTCGGCAAGGAAATCGTGCGAACGGACCAGCCGTTCGCCGGACGGTGACGCGGGCCGGACAACCGGACAGCGAGGCGGCGCAGCCGCCGAAGACCTCCTCGTCGACCCGCCAACTGCCCACTGTCAGTGCCGTCGTCCACCATGAACCCATGAACGACACGGAGCAGTTGCTGACAGCCGTCGAGAAGACAGCGCACACCACCCCGCGACGGGAGAAGCGTCCCCTCCCCGCAGCCCGCACCACCGAAGACGTGGCCCGTGCGGCGGCGACCCCTGGTTTCTCCCCGCCGCCACTGCTCACGGTCCTCCGCAACCGCATCACCGACGGCGGCTTCGGCCCGGAACGCGAGCTGCTGCCGCTCACCGGCGGACCCGCCCTCTTCGGGCAACAGTCACTCATCGCCCTGCTGGACGGAACCGGCTGGCACGCAGAGGACGCCGACGACGACGCACCGGAACTGCAACCCTGGCCGGACTACAACGCCCGCATCTGAGCCCGCCGTGACCTGCCGCTCCTTCCGCTCAACCGGCAACCACGCAGGCCTGTGCAACGTCTTGGGTTTCACAACCAGGCGAAGGGTAGGTTCGGCAACATGAGCATCATCGGTTGGATCATTCTCGGACTGCTGGCCGGAGCCATTGCCAAGGTCCTGCTCCCCGGCCGCGACCCGGGCGGGCTGGTCGGCACCACCCTCATCGGAATCATCGGCGCCTTCATCGGCGGCTGGATATCGTCGCACTTCCTCGACCGCCCGATCTCCAACGACTTCTACGACACCACGACGTGGATCTCCGCCATCGGCGGCTCACTGGTGCTGCTCGTCATCTACCGGCTGCTCTTCGGGAACTCAAGAGAACGTCACTGACGTCCGTCCGCGCCCGGTCCGCCGAGCCCGGTCTCGCGCAGCGTCACATTGAGCCGGCCACCGCTCATACCCGTCGCAGGATCAGCCGTCCCCGGACAGACCTTCGGCACACCGTGAAACGCGAAGCGTGACGGCCCGCCGAAGACGAACAGGTCACCGGAAGCCAACTCCACATCCGTGTAAGGCCGTCCACGGTCCTCGGTATTGCCGAATCGGAAGACGCACGTATCGCCGATGCTGAGCGAGACGACCGGAGCGCCCGAGCGCTCCTCCTTGTCCTGATGCATGCCCATCCTTGCCGCACCGTCATAGAAATTGATCAGCGCAGTGTCCGGCGCATATGCCTCGGCCGAGTACTCCTCCCCGTACGCCTCGACCAGTGCCGCCCGCCCCAACTCCGCCAACCAGTCCGGGAATTCGGCCACCCGGGCGCCGTTCACATCATCTGCGGTGCGCGAATAGCGGTACGGCTGCCAGTGCCAGCCCACACAGACCGACTGTACGGACATCACCCCGCCACCCGGCAACACCGTGTGCCGCAGCGGCACCGGCCCGCGCGCCCACCCCCGGCACGCCTCGACCAGCTCGCGCTGCCGCTCCACCGGCAGCCACTCCGGCACATGCACCGCCCCCGGCGCCACAACGGTCCGTGGCCTGGGGAAGAGACCCGCCATTCAGCACACCGCCATTCGGTACTCAGCCGCTCAGCGCACACCCATGGAGCACACGGCCCCTCAGCGCACCACCAGGGCACCTTCCAGCCCCAGAAGCCGCTCCTTGCGCTCCAAACCTCCCGCGTAACCCCTCAGCGCCCCGTCCGCACCGATCACCCGATGGCACGGGCGCACGACCAGCAGAGGATTGCGTCCGATCGCCGTCCCCACGGCCCGCACGCCCGCCCCGGGCGTGCCGATCCGCTCGGCAATCTGTCCGTACGACACCGTCTCCCCGTACGGGACGGTGTCCAGTGCGCCCCAGACCCGGCGCTGGAACTCCGTGCCCTGCCCCTCGACGTACGCGATGTCGAAGTGAGTCAGCCGGCCCTCGAAGTACGCCCGCAGTTGGTCGGCGATCCCGGCGAAGGCCTCCGGCGCGTGGACCCAGCCGTCCTGGACGACCGCGGCACCCTTCTGGCCGGGCACGGAAAGCGACGCGAGCGCCACGCCGCCCGCCTCGGCAGCTACTTCCTCGCCGACCAGCAGCAGTTCGCCCAGCGGGCTGTCGACGGTCGCGTACATGGTCATGGCCGGTGCCTCTCTTCATCCGTGCAGGGCGACTCCGTGCACGGCGACGAATCACCGAGTCACCCGAATTGCCCGATTCATCATTCCGTACGGACAAGTCTGCGCCCGCCCGCCTCCAACGACCGGCGGTATTCGGACATCGCACCCGGAGGTGCGAGGCCGGCCGGCACATGCCACCCCGCCCCGACCCCGCGCCGCGCCCGGCCGGGCGGGCGGCCGAAAGACCTACCGGTAGTTCACGAACTGCACGGCGAAGTCGAAGTCCTGCCCCTTCAGCAGCGCCTGCACGGCCTGCAGGTCGTCCCGGCTCTTCGAGCTGACCCGCAGCTCGTCGCCCTGGACCTGCGCCTTGACGCCCTTCGGACCCTCGTCGCGAATGATCTTCGCCACCTTCTTGGCGTTCTCCTGGGAGATGCCTTCCTCGATCGTGGCGAAGATCTTGTACTCCTTGCCGGACAGCTGCGGCTCGCCCGCGTCCAGCGACTTCAGTGAGATGCCCCGCTTGATCAGCTTGGACTGGAAGATGTCGAGGATCGCCTTCACGCGCTCCTCGCCGTTCGCCTCCATCAGGATCTTCTCGCCGGACCAGGAGATCGAGGCGCCCGTGCCCTTGAAGTCGTAGCGCTGCGAGATCTCCTTGGCGGCCTGGTTGAGGGCGTTGTCGACCTCCTGCCGCTCGACCTTCGAGACGATGTCGAAACTGGAGTCGGCCATGACGTGTGGCTCCTTGCGTCGTATGCGGTGGGTACAGGGCAAAGCCTAGCCACCGCCGACCGCCGCGAGCACTGATCAATCAGGTGGCGGAGCACCCCCGGTCATCAGGTATCGTTTACGTCGTCGCCAAGGAGCCCCGGTCAAACGGAGTTCCAACGCGTCGTTCGAGGCGGTGTGCCCGAGTGGCCAAAGGGAGCAGACTGTAAATCTGCCGGCTCAGCCTACCCAGGTTCGAACCCTGGCGCCGCCACAGAACGGGAAACCCCCGCTGACCTGCTAACACAGCAGATCAGCGGGGGTTTCTGCATGCTCCGGACGCACCGGGGGAGGGTGCCGAAATGCGCGGCTTGTCTCACCTCGTACCACCGGTATCCCGCCTCTGATCAGGCCCTGTCCCCCACCTGTCCCGCGGGGGACAGGTGGCACCCTCACTCCGGTTCGTTCCACTCACGCATCGCCGCATCGATCCGATGGTTGGCACGCTCCTGCGTCTGTGCCAGCACCTTCGCGTACACCCGGAACAGAACGGCGATGGTGTGGAAAGCCTCCAGGTGCGCGCCGCGCGGCCCCTGCTCGCGCACACCCTTGAGCAGTGAGCGGGCCTGGCGGGGGTTGGCGACGCTGTCGGGGTCGACTTCCTCGGCAGACTTCGGCGCGACCCACTTGACGGTCGTCAGCGGATTCACGGGCGTGGTGAAGTACCGTTCTTCGACGGCGAGCCCCAGCACGTCACTGAGGCAGGCACGCTTGCGCCGTGCGGTGCGAGGCGCGGCCGGCTTTCCATCGACCTTCAGCCCCAGGGCGTCCAGTGCCACGCGGACCGTGGCTGCGTCTTCGAGGGCGGAGACCGGTACCGAGTTCTTGGCCATTCATCGCAGAGCAAGGGCAACATCCTCGGGCGGTTCCTCGTCCCACCGGTTCCGGTTGTACGCCCACCCGTACAGGGCGCGCCGCAGCAGCGCGGAGTCCGGCTTCCCGGCGGTCGACTTCACCAGAGTTGGGTTGATCGTTGCCAGGGCATCCGCGTAGTTCTTGCGGGACTTGGCCGGCGCTGTCGCCCACTTGCGGTCGATGTAGGCCCGGGTGTGCTCGTACCGGGTGATCGAGCCTTGCAGGGCCCGCAGTTCGGAGGTGGGTGGGCCCTTGTCCTCGTCGAACTGCTCGCCGTGTCGAACGGCCGTCATCAGCTCCGAACGGCGCCCGTCGGCCTGAGCCTTGAGCGCTCCCACCATGCGTCCAGGTCGGCGCGGCTCACGCGGAGCTGGCCGCACAGTACCGGGTCCAGGCGTCCGCGAGGTCTTCCGCGTAGTAGCCATGGTGCGAAGTGGCTCCGTCTTGACGCGTGGACAACGAACGAGGCGCTACAGCGGTACTACCTTCGGCAAGAGTTCGGGCACGTCCGCACCGTCCGAGAGGGTGGCGCGGTGAACGGGGGGCCACGCGTCTCCGGGTGGCTCGCACAGCGTCGAACGGCACCGGCTGATCACCGCTTCGAGGACCACACGGCTTCGTCCTGACAAGCCGGCCTCGGGAACTGTCCCGGTTCACCGCACGGTAGAACTTTCCCTACTTCATCGAGGCGGCTCGCTCCGCTTACCGCGCGGCACGGCCCCCGGCCAGGCCTGCGCTCCTGTCTCCGCCCCGCTCCAGCCCGGCCGGCGCCCGTGCCGCGCTCTCAGCAATCAGCCGCCTGATGCCAGAGAAGGGATACGTCGTGGCTGGGGCGGTCGGCTCCGTCCGGGGCGTGTTCACGGGTTCGCATAGCAGGGCACAGCAGGGGCGTCACTCGGACAGCGAATCCGAGCGGGGTCGGCGGAGTCCCAATGGGCGAGGCAAGTCAGCGAGCGCTACACATCGCGCTCTCCCCCAGCTATCGGACGCGGCTCAGCCCAGGTAGAAGTCCTTTCGGGCGGCCACGAACGCCTCGATCGACTGCGGGGGGATGCCTGTCACGCGCTCGACGCCGTCGGTCGTGCGGTCGTAACGGTTGTCCCGGTGCAGCTGGGCCATGGTGGCGACGTGCTGTTCAAGGTGCGGCGGCATCCCCAGCTTCGGGAGCTGGGCTTCCCACCTCTCCGGGGGCATGTCCACGTAGGTCACCGATCGTCCCAGCGCCCGAGAGAATTCCGCGGCCAGCTCCGTCATGTCGACCGAACGCGGTCCGGTCAGCTCGTAGACCTGCCCGATGTGCGGAGCCGGGTCGCGGAGCACGGTGGCGAGGACCCGGGCGACGTCGTCCACGGCGATCGGCGAGGTGCGTCCGGTGCCGAACGGCAGCGCGATCGTGCCGTTCTCCTGGATCGACCGCGCCGCCATCGTGGTGAACAGCGGAGTGTCGAGGAACGCCGTCGGTCGGATGTGCACCACGGGCAGGCCGGACCAGTTCAGTACCTGCTCCGCCAGCCAGTGCAGCCGCTGCTGGTGCGACTCCTCGGTGCTGGTGGCGGTCATCTGCGACACCGTCATCTGCGACAGGTCGACCAGGGCCTCCAGCTTCCCGTACTCCCTCGCGACGGAGGCCACCACGGTCGCCGCCAGCAGGTGGTCCGGCGACACGCGCATCGCGAAGTACATCCGCGTCACGCCCTGCAGCGCGGCCGCTACCGTCTCGGGCCGGGTCAGGTCGCCGATGACGACCTCCGCGCCGAGCGCCCGCAGCTCAGCTGCGCGCTCGTCCTCGCGACGGACCATGAAACGGACCGGTACATCCTGAGAACGCAATTGATCGAAGACCGTCCGGCTCACGCCGCCGGCACCGGGGATAAGAACAAGGTTGCTGGTAATCATCAGTCGATCTCCTTCGGAGTAATGGAATATCTGAGTTGAGGTGTGATCAGAGCGTCGGCGGAGCTGTCAGCAAGGCGTTGGCCCCGGCGATGTCACCGCTGATCCGGGTGGCGATTTCGCAGGGGTCTCCAGTGTTGTCGGTGGTTCTGCGATTGCCGGGCGGAGGAGGTCAGCGGCACCGAAGGCAGCACAGGCCTCACCCGCGCGGGCGCACTCCTTCGAGCAGCGTGTCGACCATCCGCTCGGACAGCCCCTCCTCCAGCGAGGAGCCCGGCCGCAGCATCGCGCCCGACAGCGTCGGCCCCACGATCAGATCGCCGAGCAGCTCCAGATCGACGTCGCCGCGGACTTCGAGGACCTGGGTCCGGCGGACCAGGATGACGGTGTCGCGGTAGAGCTGCCCCAGCTCCGGCGCGTAGGGACTGCAGCACGACGTTGCGCAGCACGGCGGACTCCCGCTTGGCCAGCCCGCACCGCCGGACGAATTCGCGAGCTGGACCAAGGTCGTCACCGTCGGGCTCAGACGGTCTGGCGCTGGGACTTATCACCGCCGGAGGCCACGGCGGCGTCCTTGCCCGGCAGGAAGACCAGCACGACGACCGCGCCGACCAGGGCGACGGCCGCCGAACCTATTGCGGTGATGTGCATGGCATGGATGAAGGCGTCGTTCGCGGGCCGCACCAGCGCCCTGCCGGCCGGTCCCAGCTTCTCGGCGACGGCCAGGGTCGCCTGGACGGATTCACCTGCGGCGTGCCGGTCGGAGGCGGGCAGTACGCCCAGGTGGCCGTCGATGCCGTTTCGGTAGGTGGTGGACAGCAGCGACCCCAGCACGGCGACCCCCATGGCCCCGCCGACCTGCCGGAAGGTGTTGTTGACCACGGATCCGGAGCCGGCCTTCTCCCGCGGCAGCGACGACATGATCATGACGGTGGCGGGAGGCATGACATGGGCCATCCCCGTGCCCATCAGGAAGAACAGCACCTCCAGCACCCAGATGGGGGTGTCCTGGCCGAGCAGCAGGAAGCCGGCGAAGGCCACGGCGGTCAGGACGAGGCCGGTGGCGCACACGGCTCGGGCACCGAAGCGGTTGACGACCAGCCGCGCTCGCGGGGCGAAGAACATCTGGGAGGCGGCCAGCGGCAACACGAGCAGACCGGACTGCAGGACGCTGTACCCCCGAACGCTCTGGTTGTAGAAGACGCTGAAGAACGTGACGCCCATGAGGGCGAAGAAGACCAGGCCGATGGCGGCGACGGACGCGGAGAACCGCCGGTTGCGGAAGTAGGTGACGTCGAGGGCCGGATGGTCGCTGCGGGCCTCGTACACCACGAAGCCGGCGAGGACCGCGAGGCCGCCGAGGATCGTCGCCAAGGATTCGGGCCGGGTGAAGTCGCCCAGCTGGCCGCCCTTGATGATGCCGTAGACCAGCAGCGCCAGACCGACGATCGACAGCAGCACACCGAACGGGTCGAGCCTGCCGGGCCTGGGGTCCTTGGAGTTGGGGACGATCGCGACCATCGCGACCATCGCGGCGACCACGATCGGCACATTGACCAGGAAGACCGAGCCCCACCAGAAGTGCTCCAGCAGAACGCCGCCGGCGATCGGGCCGGCGGCGATGGCGAAACCGACCACACCGGTCCAGATGCCGATGGCCTTGGGCTGCTCCTCGCGCTCGAAGACGTTCATGATGATCGCGAGGGTGGCGGGCAGGATGAAGGCGCCGCCGAAGCCCATCACGGCGCGGAAGGTGATGAGCTGCCCGGAGGAGTCCGACAGCGCGGACAGCACGGATCCCACGCCGAACACCAGCATGCCGAAGAGCAGCACCTTCTTGCGGCCGAGCCGGTCACCGAGCAGGCCCGCGGTGAAGAGCAGCCCGGCGAAGACCAGCGTGTAGGAGTTGACCGCCCACTCCAGCTGGCTCTGGGTGGAGCCGAGTCCGGTGGGAGCGGGCTGGGCGATGGTCTTCATCGCCACGTTGAGGATCGAGTTGTCCAGCATCACCACCAGGAGGCTGAACGCGAGCACGGTCAGGATGGCCCAGCGTCGGCGGTGGACCGCCTCGGAAACGCCTCGTCGCTGGGCAGGCGGCACGGGTGGTGTGGACGCCGCGGGCGTCGAGGACTCGGTGGGGGAGGGTGGCGATGCCACAGGGGTCTCCAGTGCTGTCGGTGGTTCTGCGATTGCCGGGCGGAGGCCGTCGACCTCAGACGGTGGGAGGCAGCGCAAGGCCCTGCTTGACCTACCGGTGACCTCATCGGCATCAAATAGATGTCACTAGGAATCTAAATGGAGGCTAGAATAGATGTCAAGCGACATCCATCTGAGGAGAGTGATTCCATGGGCCGCGTGTCCCAGGCACAAGCACAGGAGAACCGGCAGCGCGTCGTAGCCACCGCTTCCCGGATGTTCCGCGAGAAAGGCACCGCGGTCAGCGTCGCCGACCTGATGAAGGCCGCCGGGCTCACCCGTGGCGGGTTCCACAAGCAGTTCGTCTCGAAGGTGGACCTGGTCGACGAGGCCATCGCCCACGCCTTCGACGAGCAGGCGGTGACGCTCGAGGAGCACGCCGGGGAGCACGAGGCCGCCCGCCGGACGCTGATCGAGGACTACCTCTCGGTCTGGCACCGCGATCACGCCGGGGAGGGCTGCCCCGTCTCCGGATTCGCCGCCGACCTGGGGCGCGAGCCCGACGAGGCCGCCCGCGCCCGCCACGTCTACATCAAGGGGGTACGCAACCGTGCCGCTCGGCTGGCCACCGGCGCTGACGACGGCATGGCCCAGCTCTGCACCATGGTCGGTGCCCTCGCCCTCGCCCGCGCCACCCGGGGCAACCCGATCTCCGAAGAACTACTGCAGGCCGCGCGCACGGCTCTCACCGAGAGCGGCACCGGGCAGTCCGAACCACGGCAGCGCACGGAGTGACCGGGGATCGGCCGACGGCATCGGCCGGCCCGGGCTCGGCTGCACGGCCGACCGGGCCCGCAGGTCGGCTCCCGGCATTCTCCGGCAGTTCCGCCCTCCTGACGAACGAGTCGGGGTGCCCTGTGGGCCGATATGGGGCGCCACATCCAGCGACTGAAGAAGTGCCTGTCCGCGGGCACGCTGGGCACGGACTGAATCTGCCGGCCTCAGCGGATCGGCATCGTTTTCGCCACCGTTCGCGGCCGTTCAGCGCTCCTGCAGGTAGTCCCGAACTCAGCCTCCGGCGCGGCACCACGGTCTCCCGGCCACGCCGGAGAGGAGACGCGTCTCAGCTTCCCGCTCATTCAGGACCCCAAGTCTCGTGCCGTCACGCGGGCCCTCTACGAGCCGCGATGACGGCAGTCTTTGACGGCAACGCAGGCAGACCGAAGCGGACTTGATCGCATCCCGGGGTACGCACTGCACCGTGCCGTAAACGGAGAAGCCACAGGTGAGAGGGGTTGAGGGGGGTTCTGCAAAACTGCCTGCCTCAGCGAAAAATCGGCGTCGTGCCTGTCGTTCGCGTGTGCGACGTAGATGGTGGATGGGCCGCCCTGCCTGGTCCTGACCGGGCGCTGCTGCGTGTGGCTCATCTGAGCGAGCGCGGGTTGCCGACCGGGGCGAGGCCTGGCCCATGTCCGGATACCTGCCGATCGTGATCCACCCCCCGATGAGTCCGGCGGTCGCCGGGTGCGTGTCGACGGGGAGATCCTCGGCATGGCGCACAGCCTGCGGGATGTGACGGAGTTACTGCGTCGGGTCGGAATGGACGACATCGCCGAGGAAGACGTGATTCTGTCCGGGATGATCGACTGGCGTGGAGGCGGGCCGAACCTGTGGCCTGCCCCGTGGTGAGCGAGCCCCGGATACGCGAAACCGCCCCCCGTCTCAGCCGTAGCGGTGGCCGGAGACAGGGGGCGGAGTGCTCGGGGGCGAGTTCGAACCCAGCTTGAGTCCGCCCCCCTCCCGAGTGTGGGGGGCGGAGTCGCCGTCCGGCTGCGGCCGGGGTGAGGTTCGGTTCCGTGGACCGGACGACTCATCCACTCAACCAGCCCACATTCCCCTGGCTCAAACCCCACGTAGGCCATCCGGCGGTATGGCGAGGTCCGCCGTTGTCTGCGGTCCAGGCCGCCGCCGGGCATGGACGGTGAGATCAGAGACCGATGGTGGTCTCGAAGGTGTTGCGGGTGCGGCTGAGGTCGGGCAGCTCCTCGGCTGGGCGGATGACCGGGCCTACCGATCTGGCGCCACATGGCTCCGGCTCGACGCGTGGGCGAACCGGCCTGGGCGGCGCCGCAGCCATGACGTGTGGAGAGGCATCTTCTCGTCAGCGGCTGTGGGGCCGGTGTAGCTCTACAGGGTCAGGCCCAGCTGTCGGGCCAGCCGTCGCGGACGAGGAACTTGTCCTGGGGGAGTTCCAGTCCATTGAGCACTTCGGGTGTGGCCCCGACGATCGCCCGCACGTATTCGAGGTCGCCGGTGACGAGCGTCTTCTTGTTGCCCACCTCGTCGGTGACGAGGAGGAGGCCGTAGCCGTCGGGTACGGGATCGAGGCCGGCGGCCAGGCAGAAGCGGCGGTAGTTCTCCAGGTCGCCGAGGTCGGCCGGGGTGGCAAATGCGATCCCTTGGGGAGTGAGCATGTCGTCATCCTCTCGCCTCGGCGGCTGTGGGGCGGGTAGTGGCCGCCGCACTGAGTGCGATCTGTCTCGCCTCCGCACCCTGGCCCTCGCCGCCCTCGCCGACGGGATCCGGTCCTGCATCCACTGCCGGCCTGACACTCGATGGGGAGGTCCGCCTCCTCCAGCGCCTCGTCGTTTACACTTTCGCTGTCACGCATAGTGAGGCATCATGTGAGCAGGGTAACTGAAATGCTGCGTAAACCGCGGCGCCCCCTTGTGCTCGGGGCAGCGCTGATCGTCGCGCTCATCGCGGAGTCGGCTGCGATCGTCGCCCAGCAAGAGCAGATCGACGATCTGCAGGCGCAGCACATCGACCTCCAGGGACACCTCGTCGAGCCCAGTGCCTCCGGTCCGTCTGGCCCCCCTGGTCCGTCTGGCCCCCCCGGCCCGCCAGGCAAGGACGGGAAGGACGGGAAGGATGGGCGGGATGGGCGGGATGGGCGGGAGGGGCGGGATGGCCCGCCGGGCAAGGACGGGAAGGACGGTCAAGACGCTGCAGCCAAGCCATCACCGACTGAGACCCGGAGTCGCCGTGGGGAGGCTGACGACAGGGCCCTCCCGGGCAGCTCTTCCGTCATGCACTAGAAGGGGTTCAATCCTTCCATGGCTGGACGGCGACGCTCGCAGTTACAGATGGCAACATGCGACGAGCTGCAGTACCGGGTGCTGGTGAGGTAGTCGATCCTGTGGTTGGCCATGAGTCGGCGCGCTGCCCTGCGCTCGACTCGGGTGGCCGTTGTCTTGTGTCGGCGAACCGTGAGGTCGCGCTTCGCCTCAATGACGTGCTTCAGCGGCGCCGCGCAGTGATGGACGAACCCGGGGCCTGTGAGGTCACCGCGGGGAAGATACTCGACGAGGAGGTCCGCCTCCTCCAGTTCCTCGGCATTTACACTTTCGCCGTCACGCACTGTGAGGGATGATGTGAGCAGCGTAAACGAAGCGCCGTGTAGACCGTGGCGCCCCCTTGTACTCGGCGCCGTGCTGATCGTCGCGCTCGTCGCGCAGTCCGCTGCCCTCGTCGCCCACCAAATGCAGATCGATGATCTGCAGACGCAGCACATCGACCTCCAGGTGCACCGCGTCGAGCCCAGCTCCTCCGGTCCGTCCGGACCCTCCGGTCCGTCCGGACCCTCCGGTCCGTCCGGACCCTCCGGTCCGTCCGGACCCCCCGGTCCGTCCGGACCCCCCGGTCCGTCCGGACCCCCCGGTCCGTCCGGACCCCCCGGTCCGTCCGGACCCCCCGGTCCGCGCGGCCCCTCCGGCCCGCCAGGCAAGGACGGCAGACCCGGTCGAGACGGGGAAAACGGTCATAACGGTAGACATGGCCATAAGGGAAGGAACGGGAGGGACGGTCAGGACGGGTAAAACGCTGCCGCCGAGCCATCGCCGACGGAGACCGACCAGCGATCCGCTGTTCGTTGAGACCGGCCTCGAACGTGTCGGCGACGGCTTCCACTCGGTGCCGGAACTAACGCGAGGGCATTCATGCAAGTTGTCGGTGGTCTGCGCCGGAAAGGGCAAAATCAGCCTTTCCATAGCTGTGAAGAACCCCGTTCGCCGGACCCTTGATTGCGACGGTGTCACATTCCGGCAGCACCTCACGGCTCAGCGGCCCCGATCAAGATCGATGGCGACGGGATGCCGGGAGCCACGGGAATGGTGGGGTGGCGCCTGGACAAGGCTGACAAGTAAGCCGCAGCTTCACCGAGACGCGGCACTGTGCCCCGCAACCATCTGGTCGGATGCGGGGCACAGTTCGGCCGCCGAGGAACTCCGCTGGGCAGGCGTCAGGACCCGCAAGTGGGCTTCTGCTCATACCTCGCCGTACCCGGTGTCCTGGACCATTTGCCTCTCCGGCCGTTGCTCATCGGCGCTGTCGGGAGAAGGTGAAACGGCCGTGGGTGTGCCGCGCAACTGACCAGAAGCATGGAAGAGTGCGCCGCCGAACCGGTCGGTGGCGCACTCGTCCGGCTGTTTGTCAGGTGGTGTCGAGCCCGGCGAGCGCGGGAGATTTATGGGGTCGCTCGCGCTGGTGAGTCGGAGAGGCCTCTGGCCGGGTTCGCCGGCCCGGGACTTGCGGCATCCGCACGGCACTCTGCATGCCTGCGGGGCGCGCCGGCGCGTCCTTCCTGTCCGACAGCCGGTCAGTGGTTCTCCATGGCGAAAGGACCGCCGTCGAAGGCGAGGCGGGCGAAGCGTTCGCCGATGCGCCGGTGGGTGGCGGAGTCCGGGTGCAGATCGTCGGGCAGCGGCAGTTCGGCGTGGTCGGCCTCGCCGTAGAGGTCGAGGCCGTGGAGGTAGTGCAGGTTCGGGTCGGTGGCGGCGCGCTGCCGGACGATGCGGGCCAGCTCGTCCCGGATCACGGTGAGGGTCAGTTTCCCGGCGGCGCTCTGCGCGGGATCGCCGGTGGCCACGAACCGCAGGCGCCCCTCGCTCATCGCGCTGAGGTCCGGGGCGCTGGGTCCGGGCGTGTTCTCGTGGATGGCGCAGTGGATGGGCGAGACGACCAGCAGCGGGGTGGTGGGGTGACCGTCGCGGATGGTGTCGAGGAAACCGTGGACGGCCGGGCCGAACGCGCGCAGCCGCATCAGGTCGGCGTTGACGATGTTGATGCCGATCTTGATGCTGATCATGTCGGCGGGGGTGTCGCGCATGGTGCGGGCGGTGAACGGGTCGAGCAGAGCGCCGCCGCCGAATCCCATGTTGACCAGCTCCACCTTGCCCAGGGCGGCGGCCAGGACGGGCCAGATCCCGGTCGGGGTGGCAGCGTTGGAGCCGTGGCTGATCGAACTTCCGTGGTGCAGCCAGACCTTGCGGCCGCTGGGCAGCGGTGTGTGGACGGGAGCGTTGGTGCGCAGGGCGGCCAGCTGGGTGGTCTCGTCGTGCGGCAGCCAGATCTCGACGTCCTTCTCGTCGTCCGGCAGGTCGGTGAAGCGCAGGGTCTCCACCGGCCCGGGACGGGTTTGTGCGGTCCCGGAGGCCATGTCGATGGTGAGCGTGTCGCCCTCGGTCGCGCCGGCCTGGCCCGCGAGCCGCCCGTCGACGAGGAGCTCGTACACCCCGTCGGGGCGTGGCGGTGCTCCGACGTAGACCCGTTTGGTGGCCACGACGTCCAACTCGACGGCGGTGGCCCGGGTGCGGAAGGCCAGCCGCACTCCGGAGGGCTGTGACTCCGCCATGACCAGCTGGCCGTCGGGGATCTGCTGCCGGGCGCGCGCCGGCAACCGGTGGGGCAGCACGCCGCGTTCAGTGGGCTCCAGGTCGAGGGCGCCGCGCAGGAGGTCGGCGGTGATGGGAGTGGTGGTCCAGTCGTGCTCGGTGTTCATCTCGTCGGCCTCTTCGATCAGGAGGGTCAGTTGGCGGAGCCGGCCGGAAGGGTTGGTCAGGAGGTGGTGGGCCAGGTGCGTAGCAGGGTGTCGAGCGCGTTGAGGATTTCGGTCCAGCTCTCCTGCGAGTCAGGGGTGCTGTGGCTGAAGCCGCCGGCGGTCTCCAGGCCCACGTAGCCGCTGAAGACGCTGCCCAGCAGCCGCACCGCGTGCGTCTGGTGCGGTTCGGCCAGGTTGTATCCGCGCAGGATCGCCCGCGTCATCTGGGCGTGCCGAACGCCGGCGCTGGCGGCCGCCGTCTGCGGGTCGAGCCGGAACTGGGCTGCGGCGAAGCGCCCCGGGTGCTTGAGGGCGTAGTCGCGGTAGACGTTCGCGAAAGCGGTCAGGGCGTCTCTGCCGGCCCGTCCGGCCACCGCGGTGGACACCTGGTCGGCGAGTTCCTCCAGAGCGAGCAGAGCGATCTTGGTCTTGAGGTCGTGGGCGTTCTTCACGTGCGAGTACAGGCTCGCGGTCTTCACACCGAACCGCCGGGCGAGTTCCGCGGGGGTCGCCTGCTCGAAGCCGACCTCGTCGGCCAGCTCTGCCCCCGCCCGGACCAGGCGCTCCGTGGTCAGTCCTACCCGTCCTGCCCGTCCCATGTTCATCCTCCGAATCGCTTCTCATCCCTGACATCGATGATTATGCACTTGCCTAATCTGATTAGGCAAATTAGCGTGTTCTTTATGAAGCTACTGACTGAGCAAGAGATCCGTACCGCGTTTGTCAACTGCACCAAGGGCGAGGCCAAGCGCCTGCCCGTCCCCCGTGACCTGGCCGAGCGGTGCTGGGACGACCTGGACTTCCTGGGCTGGCGAGATCCTCAGGCCCCCGACCGGGCCTACCTCGTGATCGAACTGGACGGCCGCCCGGTCGGCGTCCAGCTGCGCTCCTCCGGCGCCGGCTCCTGGCAGATGCGGCGCAGCATGTGCTCGGTGTGCGTGACCACCCACACCGGGGGCGTCTCTCTGATGGTCGCGCCGAGGTCCGGGAAGGCCGGGCAGCAGGGCAACTCGGTTGGCGTCTACATGTGCAGCGACCTGGCCTGCTCCCTGTACGTACGCGGGAAGAAGGACGCGGGCATCGGCGCACGCCTCCACGAGTCCCTCACCCTGGAGGAGAAGGTCCAGCGGACCGTGGCGAACCTCGCCGCGTTCGTTGCCAAAGTGACCGCGTGACCCGAGGCCGTCTCCCGGTCCCACTCGTATCGCCGCCGCTGCCCGGCCCTGAAGTGGCTGACCAGGGCAACGGCTCGCGAGCTGGTCACTGCCCTGGCCGCCCTCTGACCTTCGTTCAGTCCTCATCCGCCCAGTTGTCGTCACCGTCGAGGCCGGGGGCGTCCGGGGTGCGCAGCGCGCCCTCGCGCGGGACGGAGGCGATGAAGGTGTGGCGGCTCTGGACGCGCCTGGGGGAGGGTGCCGAAATGGCGGCTCGTCTCACCTCGCACCGCCGGTACCCCGCCTCTGATCAGTTCGTGTCCCCCGCCTGTCCCCGGGGTGACAGGTGGCACCCCCACTCCGGTTCGACGGCGGTCAATAGCGGCCAGTCATTCGCACCTCTCATGACTGGTGGCACCGCTTCTCCACAGGTGACGGCCGAAGCCAGGGACTTGAGGCCGGTTTTCCCAAGATCATGTAGTTGTTGTTGGGGCACAAGGGCGACGGCAGTAGGTGACGGCAACATAGGCGCACAAGGCAGCCGCGAACGCACTTTCGCGCGTAGGTCGTTCCGAGAAACAGGGGGCACAGGCAGATGAGCAGGCCTGCTGATCGAACTTGTAAAGCGGTATAATTACCCGATCAGAAGATCTCGGATGGCCGGGATCGAGGCTGAAACGGAGCGCGTTTACGACGCGACCAAGAGCCGGAGCGCGTGGCACTGCACGCCCATGAACCGTGCCCACGTGACGTGCGACGAACTGTTCGCCCTGGCCGTGTGTGTTGGGTGCGCGCACGGGTGGGATCGGCGGCTCTCCCAGGGTTTGGTTCTGTGCAAACCGGTGGTCAGCGCCCGACGAGCCGCCGGCTTTCGATTGTCGAGCCATGTCTTGTCGTGACGTGCCGGGAGGCTTCCAGTCCTGGTTGGAAGCAGGACCCGCAGGGGCGAACCCGGGCAACAGGGAGCCGTGAATACCCCAGCTTTCGACGCGGGGTGAATGCAGAGCCCCCGAATACCGAATAGAGAATTCCGATGACCAAGCGATCCTGCAATCGTCGGCTTGTGGTACTCACGGCTTCCATGGTGCTGGCCGGTGGTGGCCTGGCAGTGCCGGCGACTGCCATGGCTGCACCGGTAGCGCTGGAGCATGAACTGGTCGCCTTGGACGATGACCCTGACGGCGTCGACGGAAGAGGGATTACCGGCCGGGATGACGACGACACCAGGGGCGATGACGGGGACTGGGGTGCCGACGTGCGTGCCAGGGAAGACCCTGACGGCGTCTACACAAGGGGCGGTTTCGACTGGGGTGCCGACGTGCGCGCCAGGGAAGACCCTGACGGCGTCTACACAAGAGGCGGTTTCGACCCGCCTGTCGACGAGTTCGGCATCCAGACCCGCATCGAGGCCGGCTTCGACCCGCCCGTCGACGAGTCCGGCGTCCAGACCCGCATCGAGGCCGGCTTCGACCCGCCCGTCGACGAGTCCGGCGTCCAGACCCGCATCGAGGCCGGCTTCTAGTACTGAAACGGTGTAGCTCGGCCCATCTGCATACCGAGGGCTCGGCAAGTCGCGAACTCCCTACCCCACTTGTCCTCCGACAGCGTTGAACTTCCAGGCTGGATTAGGTCAGGACGGAGGTGGCCGACGCTCTGTAAACAGCATCGTGTCGCTGCCCTCATAGGCTCGGGCGTCCCCGAACGGATGGAACAACTCATCCTGGAACAGCCGGATGAAGCCTCCCGCCACCAAGGCGAGGACGGCCACCACGACCGCCGGACACGACAGCCGCCGCAATCCGGAGCCCCCGCGATCCGTGTCGCTCAAGTCCTCCGGATGCGAAGCCTCGTCCATCTCGTTCGAAACGGCTCTCCCGCCGTCCTCTCCCGCATCACGGTGGGCGGCTGTGCGGAGTTGGCGCGGGCCCAGTTAGTCCCCCTGCAGGCGGCGCGTGACGAACCGGCGGTGCCTGCGGGGAGCTCGGGGCCCCCACAGCTGTCGGCAGGCAGGCAGTGAAGTCCTGGCTGGACAGCTTGGCGCCGGTGGGAGTGGTGTCCGCGGTGAGGGCCGCTACCGACCCCCGGCCCCAGTGGGCGTTGATCGTCGTCGCGCGTACGAGCATGGTCACTCGTTCGGCCCAAGAAGGGCCATGCGATGAAGAGTTGGCGAAAGGGCGTGCGGAGGGCGTGCGACGGTGATCGCGCGTGATCACCGTCGAACGGGTTCCGGGTTCCGGGTTCCGGGTCCCGGGAACCCGGAGCCGCACAGCCGTCCCCTCAGTTCCCCGCGACGTCCTTCACTGCCACCGTCAGTGGCACGCCACCCGAGATCAGTTCCAGCGTCAGGCCGGCTGTCGCCGGGGTGTCCAGCAGTTCCAGCAGTGCTGCCGCCACGTCGTCGCGCGGCACCGGCCCGCGTCCCGTCGAGACGGACATCTGGACCTGGCCGGTGCCTGCGTCGTTCGTCAGCATTCCGGGGCGCAGAATCGTCCAGTCGAGTGCGGTCCTGGAACGTACGTACATGTCGGCGGCGCCCTTGGCCCTCAGGTATGCGTCGAAGACCTCGTCACCCGGGTGGTCCGGATCGGCGCCCATGGCCGACACCACGATGTAGCGCCGTACGCCGGCCCGTTCCGCGGCGTCCGCGAAGAGCACTGCCGCGCCGCGGTCCACCGTGTCCTTGCGTTCCGTACCGCTGTCGGGCCCCGCGCCGGCTGCGAAGACCGCTGCGTCGGCGCCGCGCAGGACCTCCGTCGTCTGCTCCACGGTGGCCGATTCGAGGTCCAGGACGACCGGTTCGGCACCGGCCGCCCGGAGGTCCTCGCTCTGTTCCGGATTGCGGATGATGCCTGCCGTTTCATCTCCGCGCGCAGCGAGCAGCCGCTCCAGCCGCAGCGCGATCTGACCATGTCCACCTGCGATGACAATGCGCATGGTCACGACCGTACGCCGCAGCGCGCCGCCTCGCTCAAGGCCCGCCGCCCGGACCGGATTCCGGTCGTCCCTGGCGCGGCAGGTCGAGGGCCACGACGGTCTCCGAGTCGCAGTACTCGCGTACCGCGCTCGTGCGTGCCACTACTCGTCCGTGGTGCACGACGATCCGGCTGTATGCGAGGGAGAGCACGCCCGGGAGCTGTTCGCCGCGTACGGCGAGGAGTTCGGCGGGGAAGCCTGCTTCGACGCGGACTTCGGGCAGGCCTATGGCCTTTCTGGCGGCGGTGGACACCGTGTCGTACGCGTCCTCGGCCCGTAGCCCGCTCTGTGAGGCGAGCAGGTAGGCGGCCTCCAGCGGGTCGCCTCGGCCGACCGGGTTGGCGACGTCGCGCAGTGCCCCGCTGCCGGCCGCGACGTGTACTCCGGCCGCGCGCAGGAGCCGTACCGGTGCCGTGCCTCGGCGTTCCGCCCCGCAGCAGCCGCCCTGGGGAAGACAGATGACGGTCACTCCGGCGGCGGCGAGCTGATCGGCGGCGCGGATCGTGGTCTGCGGGGGGAGGCGGGAGAGGCCGGCACACGGGCCGATCGAGACTCCGTGCCGCAGCCCGGCTGCCATGGCGGCGAGGCGGGTGAGGCGGGCGGGATCGTCACCGTCCGTATGCAGGTCGACGGGGCAGCCGTGCTCCGCGGCGATGTCCAGGACGGCTTCGGCGTATCCGGCCGGGTCGGGGTCGAGGTCGGGGCAGCCGCCGACGACGCCGGCCCCCATCTTCACCGCGTCGCGGAGCATCGCGAGGCTGTCGGCGCCCGCGGTTCCGGTGAGCAGGCGGGGTACGGCGACCGGGGTGAGGTCGGTGAGTCCGCGCAGTGAGTGGCGTGCCTGCAGTATCGCTTCGAGCGGGGCGAGCCCGGTTGCGTCGCCGATCCGTACGTGTGAGCGCAGTGCGGTGGCGCCGTGGCCGAGTTGCAGGAGGGCGGCTTCGGTCGCGCGGCGCTGGATGTCCTCGGGGTGGTGCGAGGCGGGTCCGCGGCTGTGGGGGCCTGCGCTGTCGGCGGTGAGGGCGGTGTCGCTGTGGGCGTGGGGTTCGACGGGGGCGGGGAGCAGCAGGTAGCCGCGGAGGTCCACGCGGGCGCCGGGTGCGGTCAGGCTGCCTGTGGTGCCGACAGCTTCGATGCGGCCGTCGCCGAGCCGTACGTCCACGATGCGGCCGTCGGTGAGACGGGCGCCGCACAGCACCAGCGGGGTGGCTTCGGTGGTGCTGGTGGGGTCGGCGGCGGGGTCGTCCGGCTGCCGTGGCTGGCTGTCGGGCATCGTGCTCCTGGATGGGTTGCAAGATCACGCAGAGTGAGTCGAGCCTAGGGGCGTGTTCGTCCCGGTTCGAGCAGGGGCGAAATAGTCATACCGGTGTGGCTTGGTGCGGGCCACGGGGCGGGTGTGGGCGGCCGGGGCGGTCGGTGCGGTGGCCGGACCGGGGGTGGCCGGGGGTGGATCAAGTCGCTGATCAGGTGGCCGGTCCGGTCTTCGACCGGCTGCGGACGAGTGGCTGATCAAAGGGATCGGGGCGGTGGCGATCTACGTCTCGGTGGGGGGCTCCGAAACGGATTTGGGCGATCGGCGAGGGACCGTGTAATGTCTTCATCGCTCGCCCCAATAGCTCAGTCGGTAGAGCGTCTCCATGGTAAGGAGAAGGTCTACGGTTCGATTCCGTATTGGGGCTCTGGTGATCGGGGAACCCCGCCTCACGGCGGGGGGATCCGGCATCAAAGCGGTGTAGCTCAGTCGGTAGAGCAAGCGGCTCATAATCGCTGTGTCACCGGTTCAAGTCCGGTCACCGCTACTTACGGTAGCCGATTGTGGGGTCGGTCCTTCGATCGGCTACTCTTTTTTGCGTTCATCCGTCCATCCGTCCGTCCAAGGAGCACTCACGTGGCTGCCACCGACGTCCGCCCGAAGATCACGCTGGCCTGCGTGGAGTGCAAGGAGCGGAACTACATCACCAAGAAGAATCGGCGTAACAACCCGGACCGTCTTGAGATGAAGAAGCACTGCCCGCGCTGCAACTCGCACACTGCGCACCGCGAAACCCGCTGAATCAGGCTCGTGCACGAGGCCGTCCCCACTGGGGGCGGCCTCGTGTCGTTGTATAGGGCTGTTCTGTGCAGGGCTGCTCTTCGGCCCATTCGTCTTTCCATCAGGAGGTAGCGAGCCCATGGCGCTCGACCAGTCCTTCGTGGGGCGGACCTATCCGCCCACCGCGCCGTACGAGGTCGGCCGGGAGAAGATCCGCGAGTTCGCCGAGGCGGTGGGCGACTCCAATCCGGCGTATGTGGATCCGGCGTCTGCCCGTGCGCTCGGGCATTCCGATGTGATCGCGCCCCCCACCTTTGTCTTCTCGATCACGTTCAAGGCTGCGGGGCAGGTGGTGCAGGACCCGCAGCTGGGTCTGGACTACAGCCGTGTGGTGCACGGTGACCAGAAGTTCGCGTATGTGCGTCCGGTGCGGGCGGGGGACCGACTGACGGTCACCTCGACGATCGAGGGCATCAAGTCGCTGGCGGGCAACGACATCCTCGACATCCGTGGCGAGGTCCACGACGAGGCCGGCGAGCATGTCGTGACCGCGTGGACGAAGCTGGTGGCGCGCGCCGCCGAGGAGGCGTGATGACGGCGAAGGTTGCGTACAAGTCGGTCGAGGTCGGTACGGAGCTGCCGGCGCAGTCGTTCCCGGTGACCCGCGCGATGCTGGTGCAGTACGCGGGTGCCTCCGGTGACTTCAACCCGATCCACTGGAACGAGAAGTTCGCGCGTGAGGTCGGGCTGCCGGATGTGATCGCGCACGGCATGTTCACCATGGCCGAGGCGATCCGGGTGGTCACGGACTGGGCCGGGGACCCGGGGGCGGTCGTGGAGTACGGGGTGCGGTTCACCAAGCCGGTCGTCGTGCCGAACGACGACAAGGGTGCGCTGGTCGAGGTCAGTGCGAAGGTGGCCGCCCTGCTGGACGACAACCAGGTGCGGGTGGACCTGACTGCGATGAGTGAGGGCAAGAAGGTGCTGGGCATGTCCCGCGCCGTCGTGCAGCTCGCCTGAGCCGCTGAGTCGACCTTTGCGTAAGGGGTACCCGCCCATGGTGGGTGCCCCTTACGCGTCGGCTCCTTGTGCGGCTTTCATGAGTGCCGTCGCCCACTGCTTGACCAAGTTAGTGATTGAGTACTAACTTAGCTGCATGGCCAGGATGAGTGCAGAAGAGCGGCGCGAGAGCGTCATCCTTGCGGCGGTCGCCGAGTTCGCCCGCGGCGGGTACAACGCCACCTCCACGGAGGCGATCGCCAAGCGGGTCGGCGTCTCGCAGCCGTACCTCTTCCGCCTCTTCCCGAGTAAGCAGGCCATGTTCCTCGCCGCCTCCGACCGCTGCCTGGCGGACACCCGGAAGGTCTTCGCAGAGGCCGGTGACGGCCTGGAGGGCGAGGAAGCGCTCCAGGCCATGGCGGCGGCATATCAGCGCCTCATCGTCGACGACCCCGACAAGCTGCTGCTGCAGATGCAGATGTACGCGGCGATCGCCGCGGCCGAGGCCGCCGGGGACCACGAGTTCGGCGAGTCGGTGCGGGCCGGCTGGCTGCAGATGTGGGACGAGATCCACCTCGCGCTCGGCGCCGATATCGGCGAGACCACGACATTCCTCGCGTACGGCATGCTCATCAATACCCTGGCCTCGCTCGGCTTCCCGCCCGACCACCGGGTCTGGGCCGGTTTCTATCCCTCGGCGCGGCCGACCGTCTGAACAGTGCGACCCGGGTTCGGCCCGGCTTTCTGCCCATCGAAGTTAGTCATTGATAACTAACCCCCTGGGGGAGCAGTGAATCAGCACACCACAGGCCGCTCAGGAGCGGTCTGGGCCCTCGTCATCACCAGCGTCGCCGGCTTCATGGCCGCGCTCGACAATCTCGTCGTCACCACCGCCCTGCCCTCCATCCGCAAGAGCCTCGGCGGCGAACTGGCGGAGCTCGAATGGACGGTGAACGCGTACACCCTGACCTTCGCCGTGCTGCTCATGCTCGGTGCGGCCCTCGGTGACCGGTTCGGCAGGAGACGGCTCTTCCTTGCCGGGCTCACCGTCTTCACCGGCGCCTCCGCCGCCGCGGCCCTGTCGTCCGGGATCAATGAGCTGATCGCCTTCCGGGCCGTCCAGGGGGTCGGGGCGGCGATCATGATGCCGCTGACGCTCACCCTGCTCACGGCCGCCGTGCCCGCCGCCCGCCGCGGCATGGCACTCGGCATCTTCAGCGCCGTCACCGGACTTGCCGTCGCCAGCGGGCCCCTGATCGGCGGCAGCCTCACCGAGCACCTCTCCTGGCAGTGGATCTTCTGGCTGAATGTGCCGATCGGCCTGGTTCTGCTGCCGCTGGCCCGGCTGCGTCTGGCGGAGTCGTACGCCCCGAACGCCCGGCTCGACGTCCCCGGCACCCTCCTGGTCAGCGGCGGCCTCTTCGGCATCGTCTACGGGCTGGTCAGCGCCAACGCCGACGGCTGGACCAGCCCCACGGTCCTCACCGGGCTGATCGCCGGTACCGCGCTGATCGGCGGATTCATCCACCACGGCTTTCACGCGAAGAACCCGATGCTGCCCATGCGGCTCTTCCGCAACCGCGGCTTCTTCGGGATCAACATGGCCGGCCTGCTGATGTTCCTCGGGATGTTCGGCTCGATCTTCCTGCTCAGCCAGTACTTCCAGGGCGTGCTGGGCTACTCGCCGAGCGAGGCCGGGCTGCGGATGCTGCCCTGGACGGGCATGCCGATGCTGGTCGCCCCGATCGCCGGATATCTCTCCGACCGGTTCGGCGGCCGTCCGGTCGTCGTCACCGGCCTCGCGCTCCAGGCCGTCGGACTGGCGCTCTTCGCCATGGTCATCGCCCCCGACGCCCCGTACACCGCCCAGCTGCCCGCCCTGATGATCGGCGGCATCGGAATGGCGCTCTACTTCGCGCCGGCCGCCAGCCTGGTGATGTCCAGCGTCCGCCCCGCCGAGCAGGGCATCGCCTCCGGCGCCAACAACTCCCTCCGCGAGGTCGGGGGCGCCCTCGGTGTCGCGGTGCTCGCCTCGGTCTTCTCGGCGCAGGGCGGTTACGGCTCCGCGCAGTCGTTCACGGACGGGACCGTTCCGGCGGTCTGGATCGGCGCCGGGGCGGTGGTGCTCGCCGCGGTCGCCGCCCTGCTGATCCCGGGCCGCCGCACCGCACCGGCGCCCGTGGCGGACCCGGAGTCGGACCCGATGGCGGGTGCGGAGCCTGCCGAGGGGCGGGCCCCGGTCGCCGCCTGATCCATGGCCTGCCGCGTACGCGGTCCGTGGCCCCGCCCGAGCGGTGGGGCCACGGACCGTACTCTTGTCCCCGTGCAGGAACTCCACGACGCCCCCCTCGCCCCCCTGACCACCTTCCGGCTCGGCGGCCCCGCGGCCCGCCTCCTCATGGCGACGACCGACGCCGAGGTGGTCGCAGCCGTGCGCGAGGCCGACGACAGCGGTACGCCGCTCCTCGTCATCGGCGGCGGCAGCAACCTGGTCATCGGCGACAAGGGCTTCGACGGCACCGCCCTGCGCATCGCGACCAAGGGGTTCGAGCTGGTCGGCACGGCGCTGGAACTGGCCGCCGGAGAGGTCTGGACGGACGCCGTCACCCGGACCGTCGAGGCCGGTCTCGCCGGTATCGAATGCCTGGCCGGAATCCCCGGCTCCGCGGGCGCGACGCCGATCCAGAACGTCGGTGCGTACGGTCAGGAGGTGGCATCGACCATCACGGAGGTCGTCGCCTACGACCGGTACACCCGCGAAACGGTCACCATCCCGAATGACGAGTGCGCATTCTCGTACCGGCACAGTCGCTTCAAGGCCGAACCCGACCGCTTCGTGGTGCTGCGTGTCCGGTTCGAGCTGGAAGATGCGGGTGGTCTCTCCGCGCCCCTGAAGTACCCCGAAACGGCCCGCGCCATGGGCGTCGAGCAGGGCGAACGGGTGCGTGCGGCGGCCGCCCGCGAGACCGTGCTGCGCCTGCGCGCCGGCAAGGGCATGGTGCTCGACCCGGAGGATCACGACACCTGGTCGGCGGGCTCCTTCTTCACCAACCCGATCCTCGACGGCGCGCAGTACGCGGCGTTCCTCGCCCGCGCCAAGGACCGGCTCGGCCCCGAGGTGACGCCCCCCGCCTTCCCCACGGACGGGGGACGCACCAAGACCTCGGCGGCCTGGCTGATCGACAGGGCCGGTTTCACCAAGGGGTACGGCACCGGCCCCGCCCGTATCTCCACCAAACACACGCTCGCCCTCACCAACCGCGGCGGGGCGACCACCGAGGATCTGCTCGCGCTGGCCCGCGAGGTCGTGGCAGGGGTCCAGGACGTCTTCGGCGTCACGCTCGTCAATGAGCCGGTGACGGTCGGCGTCAGCCTCTGAGCCCCCGCCTTCCGACCTTTCGAGGGCCGCCGGGGGTGTGTGGGCGTGGCGTCAGTACGCCACGCCCACGCCCTGCTTGACCGCTGCCGGATCGTCGATCAGCGCCAGCATCGCGTGTGCCACATCGGCCCGCGAGATGGACCTGCCGCTGCGCGGGTTGCTGCCGTAGACCGTCCGGTACCTCCCCGTCAGCGGCCCGTTGGTGAGCTTCGGCGGCCGCACCGACGTCCAGTCCGTGGCGCTGCGGGCCAGCGCGCCCTCCATCAGGGTCAGGTCGGTGTAGACCTCCTTGAGGATCGCGCCGATCGCCTTCAGCATCATCCGGTCCAGCAGCGGGTCGTCCGCGGGCTTCGGCGCGACCGGGGCCGCGCTCACCACGAGCAGCCGCCGCGTCCCCTCGGCCTCCATCGCCCGGATCACCGAGCCGGTGAGCCGTTCGGTGATCCCGTCGGCCTTCCGGCCGCGCGAGCCGAGCCCCGAGAGCACCGCGTCCCGCCCGGCGACCGCTTCGCGCAGCCCCTCCGGATCGTCGATCCGCGCCGGGGTGCGGACCGTGACGTCGGAGAGCGGAACCGGCAGCCGCGCCGGATCGCGGACCACCGCCGTCACCTCGTGGCCCGCCGCCACGGCCTGGCGGACGATCTCCTGGCCGATGCCGCCTGTCGCGCCGAACACCGTGAGTCTCATTGCGCACCCTCCTAGGGTGGGTAAGTATTCACTCACCCCTAGAGTGAGTGGATACTCACCACGCGTCAAGCCTCATTGGAGTGCCCATGGAGCAGAAGCCGGCCCGCGTCCGCATCATCGACGCCGCTCACCAGCTGATGCTCACCATCGGCCTGGCGCGGGCCACCACCAAGGAGATCGCCCGGGCCGCGGGCTGCTCGGAAGCGGCGCTCTACAAGCACTTCCCCAGCAAGGAAGAACTGTTCGTGGCCGTGCTCAAGGAACGGCTGCCCAAGCTCAACCCACTGCTGCGGCGGTTGACCGCCGACCCGGCGGCTGGGGAGCGGACCGTCGAGGAGAATCTCACCGACATCGCCCGCGAGGCCGCGCTCTTCTACGCCCAGAGCTTCCCGATCGCCGCCTCGCTCTACGCCGAGCCGCGGCTCAAGAGCCGCCACGACGCGGCCATGCGCGAGCTCGGCACCGGCCCGCACATGCCGATCCGGGGCGTCGCCGGCTATCTCCGCAGCGAGCAGGCGGCCGGCCGCGTGCGGCCCGGCGCCGACACCTACGCGGCCGCGTCGCTGCTGCTCGGCGCCTGTGTCCAGCGCGCGTTCGCGTACGACGCGACGGAGGAGGGCCGACCGCCGCAGTCTCTGGACGAATTCGCCGCTTCCGTCGCGCGGACGGTGCTGCACGGGATCGGCACACAGTCCTGAGTCCACGCACAAGGCCGGCCCGGGCCCCACAGGGGTGCCCGGACGAGGAGGCGGCTAGCCGGCCGGCTTCGCCAGCCAGTCGTCGACCCCCGCCAGCAGCCGCGCCCGTACGTCGGAGGGCGCCGCAGACCCCCGCACCGACTGCCGTGCCAGCTCCGCCAGCTCCTCGTCGGTGAACGCGTGGTGGCGCCGTACGAGCTCGTACTGGGCGGCGAGGCGGGACCCGAAGAGCAGCGGATCGTCAGCGCCGAGCGCCATCGGTACCCCGGCCTCGAACAGAGTGCGCAGGGGTACGTCCGCAGGCTTCTCGTAGACGCCCAGGGCCACGTTCGACGCCGGGCACACCTCGCAGGTCACCCCGCGCTCCGCCAGCTTGCGCAGCAGTCGCGGGTCCTCGGCGGCCCGGACGCCGTGGCCGATCCTGGCCGCTTCGAGGTCGTCCAGGCAGTCCCGCACACTCGATGGGCCGGCCAGTTCGCCGCCGTGCGGGGCCGCCAGCAGCCCGCCCTCCCTGGCGATGGCGAAGGCCCGGTCGAAGTCGCGCGCCATTCCGCGCCGCTCGTCGTTGGAGAGCCCGAAGCCGACGACACCCCGGTCCGCGTACCGCACCGCGAGCCGGGCCAGCGTCCGGGCGTCCAGCGGGTGCTTCATCCGGTTCGCCGCGATCACCACGCGGATCCCGAGCCCGGTATCGCGCGCCGCGGAGTCCACCGCGTCCAGGATGATCTCGATCGCCGGGATGAGACCGCCGAGCAGCGGGGCGTACGAGGTGGGGTCGACCTGGATCTCCAGCCAGCCGGAGCCGTCCGCGACGTCCTCCTGGGCTGTCTCGCGCACCAGCCGCTGGATGTCCTCGGGCGCCCGCAGGCAGGACCGGGCGATGTCGTAGAGCCGCTGGAAGCGGAACCAGCCGCGCTCGTCCGTCGCCCGCAGTCTGGGCGGCTCGCCGCCCGTCAGTGCCTCGGGCAGCCGTACGCCGTACTTGTCGGCGAGTTCGAGCAGCGTCGTGGGCCGCATCGACCCGGTGAAATGCAAGTGCAGGTGGGCCTTGGGCAACAGCCGTACGTCACGCTCCATTCGAAGATCCTGCCGCACCCGCGGGCTGTCGCGGTAGCGGGATTCCCATCGAGTTGATCCTCGAACGCAAGCTCGTACGACAGCCCGATCGAAAATGTGCACAAAAAAGGTGCCCCCCGGCCTCGGCCGGGGGGCACCTGCGCGGAAGGGCGCGGAGGTCAGTCCTTCGCCTCGCCCAGCAGCTTCTGGAGCCGCGACACGCCCTCGACGAGGTCCTCGTCGCCCAGTGCGTACGAAAGCCGCAGGTAGCCCGGCGTGCCGAAGGCCTCGCCCGGAACGACCGCGACCTCGGCCTCGTCCAGGATCAGCGCCGCCAGCTCGACCGAAGTGGCCGGGCGCTTGCCGCGGATCTCCTTGCCGAGCAGCGCCTTCACCGACGGGTACGCGTAGAACGCGCCCTCGGGCTCCGGGCACAGCACGCCGTCGATCTCGTTGAGCATCCGTACGATGTTCTGCCGGCGGCGGTCGAAGGCGGTCCGCATCTCGGCGACCGCGTCCAGGTTCCCCGAGACGGCGGCCAGCGCCGCGATCTGGGCGACGTTGGAGACGTTGGACGTGGCGTGCGACTGCAGGTTGGTCGCGGCCTTGACGACGTCCTTGGGGCCGATGAGCCAGCCCACGCGCCAGCCGGTCATCGCGTACGTCTTGGCGACACCGTTGACCACGATGCACTTGTCGCGCAGGGCGGGCACGAGCGCGGGCAGCGAGGTGAACTTCGCGGTGCCGTAGACCAGGTGCTCGTAGATCTCGTCGGTGAGCACCCACAGACCGTGCTCGACGGCCCACTCGCCGATCGCCTTGGCGTCGGCCTCGCTGTACACCGCACCGGTCGGGTTCGACGGGGAGACGAACAGGACGACCTTCGTACGCTCGGTGCGTGCCGCCTCCAGCTGCTCGACGGAGACCCGGTAGCCGGTGGTCTCGTCGGCCACGACATCCACCGGGACACCGCCGGCGAGACGGATCGACTCGGGGTAGGTGGTCCAGTACGGCGCCGGGACGATGACCTCGTCGCCCGGGTCGAGGATCGCGGCGAACGCCTCGTAGATGGCCTGCTTGCCGCCGTTGGTCACCAGGATCTGGGAGGTGTCGACCTGGTAACCGGAGTCGCGCAGCGTCTTCTCTGCAATGGCGGCCTTGAGCTCGGGGAGCCCGCCCGCCGGGGTGTAGCGGTGGTACTTCGGGTTGCGGCAGGCCTCGACCGCGGCGTCGACGATGTAGCCAGGGGTCGGGAAGTCGGGCTCACCGGCACCGAAGCCGATCACCGGACGGCCGGCGGCCTTGAGGGCCTTGGCCTTGGCGTCGACGGCCAGAGTGGCGGACTCGGAGATTGCACCGATGCGGGCGGAGACCCGGCGCTCGGAGGGAGAAGTTGCAGCGCTCATGGGCCCCATGCTCCCAGACCGCAATCCCCGTCGGCACAGGGGTTTCAGGGACCGGACAGCACCCGGACAGCATGCGGACAAGAACCGGACAGGAGTTGTCCGGAGCTATCTGTTCGACGCCGGGCCGCTGAGCACGTACACTCACCTGTCGTTGGCCTTCACCAGCCGCACCGTTCCTGCACCCGGAGCATCGGGGAAGATGCGGTAGGTTGGTGGAAACCACAAAGGGTCGTAGCTCAATTGGTAGAGCACTGGTCTCCAAAACCAGCGGTTGGGGGTTCAAGTCCCTCCGGCCCTGCTACACACTCCTTCGCCAGGATGTGTGCGCATGTACGTACTTCAATGCACCGCCGTGCGGCTCCACCGGGCGCGGCACGGCCATGACCCGGAATCAGGTGAGAAGCGTGACGGACGCCGTGGGCTCCATCGACATGCCTGATGCCGAGGATGAAGTACCCGAGTCGAAGAAGAGGACTCGGAAGGGTGGCAAGCGCGGAAAGAAGGGCCCCATGGGTCGCCTCGCGTTGTTCTACCGCCAGATCGTCGCCGAGTTGCGCAAGGTTGTCTGGCCGACTCGCAATCAGCTGACGACGTACACGTCCGTGGTGATTGTTTTCGTGGTCGTCATGATTGGTCTTGTGACCGTGATTGACTTCGGATTCCAGCGGGTCATCAAGTACGTCTTCGGCTGATCCCGCGGAGGGCGCCTCATGGGCGCCCCTTTCGCATGTTCCACCCATTTGTATCCAGGAAGAAGCAGCCACCGTGTCTGACCCGAACCTGAACGACGCCGTCGAGCCGACGGCGGGCGCCTTCGAGTCCGCCGAGGCCGAGGCCGAGATCGTCGAGGCGGCTGACGCTGTGGAGCCGGACCAGGCCGAAGCTGCCGACGCCGCGGGTGAGCCCGCCGAGCAGGCCGCCGTGAACGTCGAGGACGAGGCCGCTGCGGCCGACTCCGATGAGGAGTCCGACGAGGACGAGGCCGCCGAGGGCGACGACGAGACCGAGGAAGAGGCCGAGGAAGAGGCCGCCCCGGTCGACGCCGTCACCGCTCTGCGTGACGAGCTCCGCGGTCTCCCCGGCGAGTGGTACGTCATCCACACGTACGCCGGTTACGAGAAGCGTGTGAAGGCCAACCTGGAGCAGCGCGCCGTCTCGCTCAACGTCGAGGACTTCATCTACCAGGCCGAAGTGCCCGAGGAAGAGATCGTCCAGATCAAGAACGGCGAGCGCAAGAACGTCCGCCAGAACAAGCTCCCGGGTTACGTCCTGGTGCGCATGGACCTGACGAACGAGTCCTGGGGCGTCGTGCGTAACACGCCCGGTGTCACCGGCTTCGTGGGCAACGCCTACGACCCGTACCCGCTGACCCTGGACGAGATCGTCAAGATGCTCGCCCCGGAGGCCGAGGAGAAGGCCGCCCGCGAGGCCGCCGAGGCCGCGGGCAAGCCCGTTCCCTCCCGCAAGGTCGAGGTCCAGGTGCTGGACTTCGAGGTGGGCGACTCGGTCACCGTCACCGACGGCCCGTTCGCGACGCTGCAGGCGACGATCAACGAGATCAACGCCGACTCGAAGAAGGTCAAGGGCCTCGTCGAGATCTTCGGTCGCGAGACCCCGGTCGAGCTCAGCTTCGACCAGATCCAGAAGAACTGACGGTTTTCGCCGACTTCTGGACACACGCCTACCGAGCAGGTCAGACAGGCTGTAGAGCCTGTCTGACCTGCTCGGTTTTTGGTCGCGCAGCTATACCCGTTATCGTTGTGCGGTATGCCTGCATCCGGATGATCCGGATGACGGCGAAAAACTCTCACTAGGACCCGGAGAGAGCAATGCCTCCCAAGAAGAAGAAGGTCACGGGGCTTATCAAGCTCCAGATCAACGCCGGCGCGGCCAACCCGGCCCCGCCGGTCGGCCCCGCGCTCGGCCAGCACGGCGTCAACATCATGGAATTCTGCAAGGCCTACAACGCCGCGACCGAGTCGCAGCGTGGCATGGTCGTGCCGGTGGAGATCACGGTCTACGACGACCGCTCCTTCACCTTCGTGACGAAGACCCCGCCGGCTGCCAAGCTCATCCTCAAGGCCGCAGGTGTGGACAAGGGCTCCGGCGAGCCGCACAAGACCAAGGTCGCGAAGCTCACGAGCGCCCAGGTCCGCGAGATCGCCACGGTCAAGATGCCCGACCTGAACGCCAACGACCTGGACGCCGCGTCGAAGATCATCGCCGGCACCGCCCGTTCGATGGGTATCACGGTCGAGGGCTGATCAGCCCCGTAGTCCTTCAGTGGTAGGGCCAAGCGCTGGCCCGCACCACGCCTCCCACCTTGAAAACACAGGAGCAGAAGTGAAGCGCAGCAAGAACCTCCGCGCTGCGGACGCCAAGATCGACCGGGAGCGCAACTACGCCCCCCTCGAGGCCGTCCGTCTCGCCAAGGACACCGCCAGCACCAAGTTCGACGGCACCGTCGAGGTCGCGTTCTGCCTGGGTGTAGACCCGCGCAAGGCCGACCAGATGGTCCGTGGCACCGTGAACCTCCCGCACGGCACCGGCAAGACCGCCCGGGTCCTGGTCTTCGCGACCGGTGACCGTGCTGCGGCCGCGGAAGCCGCGGGCGCCGACATCGTCGGCGCCGACGAGCTCATCGACGAGGTGGCGAAGGGCCGTCTGGACTTCGACGCCGTCGTCGCCACCCCGGACCTCATGGGCAAGGTCGGCCGCCTCGGCCGCGTGCTCGGTCCGCGTGGTCTGATGCCGAACCCGAAGACCGGCACCGTCACCCCCGACGTCGTGAAGGCTGTCAACGACATCAAGGGCGGCAAGATCGAGTTCCGCGTCGACAAGCACTCGAACCTGCACTTCATCATCGGCAAGGTCTCCTTCGACGAGACGAAGCTGGTCGAGAACTACGCCGCGGCGCTGGAGGAGATCCTCCGTCTGAAGCCGTCCGCCGCCAAGGGCCGCTACATCAAGAAGGCCACGCTGGCCACCACGATGGGCCCCGGCATCCCGCTGGACGCCAACCGCACCCGTAACCTCCTCGTCGAGGAGGACCCGGCCGCCGTCTGAGCCTCCGCGCTCGTACGAAAGCCGCGTCTCGTGTGACATGGGCGGGCCCCGCAACCTTTCGAGGTGCGGGGCCCGTCCTCGTTCTCGTACGCAGCAGTGGCCGGCCGCGCCGTGCGTCGGCGTGAGTCGACCGTACGGAGGTCGCCGACATGGGCGAGGCGTTCGCCAGGCAGGCGGGCGGCAAGCGCTGGATCCGTTACTCCTGCGACGCCCTGGCCGAGCCGGCCGCACCGACGGCACGGTCGAGGAGCCCCGGCCTCTCCGGCACCGCCGACCTCCAGAAGCTCCTGGAGCAGCAGCAGGGCAGCGCTGCGGGCGCTTCTTAAACCTCCCGCACCGCCCGAACCGGGACGGATTTGCTCGGCGCGACCCCGGTCGCGTACTCTCCTACAGAAGCCAAAGACCGCTGGTCGTTGCTGTGTTCTCGCAAGAGGGTGCAGTGACCGAAGGATCCGTTGAGTGCGGACGACCTGCGCAGGTGACTGTGGAACGCTCCCGGACTTTGTCCGGTCGAGCTGCGCCCTGGCACTTGTGCTGGGGCGTTTCGTTTTTCCCGGCCCCTTCTGAGCGGTCCTCATCACCCGGAAGGAGGCCGACGCTCATGGCAAGGCCCGACAAGGCTGCCGCGGTAGCCGAGCTCGCGGACCAGTTCCGCAGCTCGAACGCCGCTGTGCTGACCGAGTACCGGGGTCTCACCGTGGCACAGCTCAAGCAGCTGCGCCGTTCGCTCGGTGAGAACGCCCAGTACGCCGTGGTGAAGAACACGCTGACCAAGATTGCGGCCAACGAGGCCGGGATCGACACGCTGGACGACCTGTTCGCAGGCCCGACGGCGGTTGCCTTCGTCACCGGTGACCCGGTGGAGTCGGCGAAGGGTCTTCGTGACTTCGCCAAGGACAACCCGAACCTCATCATCAAGGGCGGTGTCCTTGACGGTAAGGCGCTGTCCGCCGATGAGATCAAGAAGCTTGCGGACCTCGAGTCCCGCGAGGTTCTGCTCGCCAAGGTGGCCGGTGGAATCAAGGCGTCGATGGCCAAGGCCGCGGCGACTTTCCAGGCCCCTCTGTCGGAGTTCGTCCGCACTGCGGACGCCCTTCGCGCCAAGGTCGAGCAGGGCGGTGCCGGTACGCCGGCTCCCGCCGACGCCGAGGTGGCGGAGTAACACTCCGCCCCACGGCTCGCAGCGGGCCCGTACGCCCGCCTTCATATACACCCGGCACCTGCCGACTTAGTGGAAGGACGCCATCATGGCGAAGCTGTCCCAGGACGAGCTGCTCGAGCAGTTCGAGACCCTGACCCTCATCGAGCTCTCCGAGTTCGTCAAGGCGTTCGAGGAGAAGTTCGACGTCAAGGCTGCCGCTCCGGTCGCCGTTGCCGCCGCCGGTGGCGCTGCTGCCGCCGCTGAGGCCGTCGAGGAGCAGGACGAGTTCGACGTCATCCTCACCGGTGCCGGCGAGAAGAAGATCCAGGTCATCAAGGTCGTGCGTGAGCTGACCTCGCTCGGTCTCAAGGAGGCCAAGGACCTCGTCGACGGCGCCCCGAAGCCGGTCCTCGAGAAGGTCGCCAAGGAGGCCGCCGAGAAGGCTGCCGAGTCCCTCAAGGGCGCCGGCGCCTCGGTCGAGGTCAAGTGACCCTGCGAGTCTTCTGACTCGTCTGGACTGCTCGTGCCGCACGGCACGGACGTCACATCGCGAAGGGCGATCACCCATCCGGGTGGTCGCCCTTCGGCGTACCCGAGGCGCTCACCTTGCTCTTCCGTGGTTGACGAGTATCGTGATCTTCGCCGTACGCCTCCGGCGGAGGCTTGCGGCCGGTGCCGAGGGGCAGCGGATGAGGGTCTCGGGGCTCTGTCCGGCAGGGGGGCCTTGACGAACCGCACGCGGCGCGCAATTCTCAGGACGCGTCGTCACTCGATCCGGATCCGATGCATGGATCGTTGGCGAAGAGGGCAGTAAAGAAGAGCGCATCCGCGCGAGGGCGATTTATAGGTGTTGAGAACAGCTGTTGCGAGCTTCGAGGGTCTCTGAGAACCCGGACTGGACATCAGTGTGCCGTTTGGCTACACTGACCCTTTGCGCTGCCTGTTAGCTGCCTCCTGCCCGTCACCAGGGGCATGCCCGATGCTTGAACACCGATGACTGTTCGTCCCTGACCTGGGATTTCCGTCACCGTGTCCAACTTGGGACCGGTACGCGCGTAGTGAGTCCGAGCCCTCGGAAGGACCCCCTCTTGGCCGCCTCGCGCAACGCCTCGACCGCGAATACGAACAACGGTGCCAGCACCGCCCCGCTGCGCATCTCTTTTGCAAAGATCAAGGAGCCCCTCGAGGTTCCGAACCTCCTCGCGCTGCAGACCGAGAGCTTTGACTGGCTCCTCGGCAATGCCGCCTGGAAGGCTCGCGTCGAGGCTGCTCTGGACAGTGGACAAGACGTCCCCACCAAGTCCGGCCTGGAGGAGATCTTCGAGGAGATTTCACCGATTGAGGACTTCTCCGGGTCGATGTCGCTTACGTTCCGCGACCACCGCTTCGAGCCCCCGAAGAACTCGATCGACGAGTGCAAGGAGCGCGACTTCACGTTCGCCGCCCCGCTCTTCGTCACGGCCGAGTTCACCAACAACGAGACCGGCGAGATCAAGTCCCAGACGGTCTTCATGGGCGACTTCCCGCTCATGACCAACAAGGGCACCTTCGTCATCAACGGCACCGAGCGTGTCGTCGTGTCGCAGCTCGTGCGCTCGCCGGGTGTCTACTTCGACTCCTCGATCGACAAGACGTCCGACAAGGACATCTTCTCCGCCAAGATCATCCCGTCCCGGGGTGCCTGGCTGGAGATGGAGATCGACAAGCGCGACATGGTCGGTGTCCGTATCGACCGCAAGCGCAAGCAGTCCGTGACCGTCCTCCTGAAGGCTCTCGGTTGGACCACCGAGCAGATCCTCGAGGAGTTCGGCGAGTACGAGTCCATGCGCGCCACCCTGGAGAAGGACCACACCCAGGGCCAGGACGACGCGCTGCTCGACATCTACCGCAAGCTGCGCCCGGGCGAGCCGCCCACCCGCGAGGCTGCTCAGACGCTGCTCGAGAACCTCTACTTCAACCCGAAGCGCTACGACCTCGCGAAGGTCGGCCGCTACAAGGTGAACAAGAAGCTCGGCGCCGAAGAGCCGCTGGACGCCGGCGTGCTCACCTCCGACGACGTCATCGCGACCATCAAGTACCTGGTCAAGCTGCACGCCGGGGAGACCGAGACCGTCGGTGAGTCCGGTCGTTCGATCGTCGTCGAGACCGACGACATCGACCACTTCGGCAACCGTCGTCTGCGTAACGTCGGCGAGCTCATCCAGAACCAGGTCCGTACGGGTCTGGCCCGTATGGAGCGCGTCGTGCGTGAGCGCATGACGACTCAGGACGTCGAGGCGATCACGCCGCAGACCCTGATCAACATCCGGCCGGTCGTCGCCTCCATCAAGGAGTTCTTCGGCACCAGCCAGCTGTCGCAGTTCATGGACCAGAACAACCCGCTGTCGGGTCTCACCCACAAGCGCCGTCTGTCGGCGCTTGGCCCGGGTGGTCTCTCCCGTGAGCGGGCCGGCTTCGAGGTCCGTGACGTGCACCCGTCCCACTACGGACGCATGTGCCCGATCGAGACCCCTGAAGGCCCGAACATCGGTCTGATCGGTTCGCTCGCCTCGTACGGACGTGTCAACGCGTTCGGCTTCATCGAGACGCCGTACCGCAAGGTCGTCGACGGCCGGGTCACCGACGAGGTCGACTACATCACCGCCGACGAGGAAGACCGCTTCGTGATCGCCCAGGCGAACGCGACGCTCTCCGAGGACATGCGGTTCACCGAGCCCCGCGTCCTGGTCCGCCGTCGTGGCGGAGAGGTCGACTACATCCCGGGTGACGACGTCGACTACATGGACGTCTCGCCGCGCCAGATGGTGTCCGTCGCCACCGCGATGATCCCCTTCCTGGAGCACGACGACGCCAACCGTGCCCTCATGGGCGCGAACATGATGCGTCAGGCGGTGCCGCTGATCAAGTCGGAGGCCCCGCTCGTCGGCACGGGCATGGAGTACCGCTGCGCCACCGACGCCGGTGACGTCCTGAAGGCCGAGAAGGACGGTGTCGTCCAGGAGGTCTCCGCCGACTACATCACCGTCACCAACGACGACGGCACGTACACCACGTACCGCATCGCCAAGTTCTCGCGCTCCAACCAGGGCACCTCGGTCAACCAGAAGGTCGTCGTCTCCGAGGGCGACCGGGTCATCGAGGGCCAGGTCCTCGCCGACGGGCCGGCCACCGAGAACGGTGAGATGGCGCTCGGCAAGAACCTGCTCGTGGCGTTCATGCCGTGGGAGGGTCACAACTACGAGGACGCGATCATCCTGTCGCAGCGCCTCGTGCAGGACGACGTCCTCTCCTCGATCCACATCGAGGAGCACGAGGTCGACGCCCGTGACACCAAGCTCGGCCCGGAGGAGATCACCCGGGACATCCCGAACGTCTCCGAAGAGGTCCTCGCCGACCTCGACGAGCGCGGCATCATCCGTATCGGTGCCGAGGTCGTCGCCGGTGACATCCTCGTCGGCAAGGTCACGCCCAAGGGTGAGACCGAGCTGACCCCCGAGGAGCGCCTGCTCCGCGCGATCTTCGGTGAGAAGGCGCGCGAGGTGCGCGACACCTCGCTGAAGGTCCCGCACGGCGAGATCGGTAAGGTCATCGGCGTCCGCGTCTTCGACCGCGAAGAGGGCGACGAGCTGCCGCCGGGCGTGAACCAGCTGGTCCGCGTCTACGTCGCGCAGAAGCGCAAGATCACCGATGGTGACAAGCTCGCCGGCCGTCACGGCAACAAGGGCGTCATCTCGAAGATCCTCCCGATCGAGGACATGCCGTTCCTGGAGGACGGCACCCCGGTCGACATCATCCTCAACCCGCTGGGTGTCCCGTCCCGAATGAACCCGGGACAGGTCCTGGAGATCCACCTCGGCTGGCTCGCCAGCCGTGGCTGGGACGTCTCCGGCCTCGGTGACGAGTGGGCCAAGCGCCTGCAGGCCATCGGCGCCGACCAGGTCGCCCCCGGTACCAACGTCGCCACGCCCGTCTTCGACGGTGCGCGCGAGGACGAGATCTCCGGTCTCTTCGAGGCCACGATCCCGAACCGCGACGGTGACCGCCTGGTGCAGCCCTCCGGCAAGGCCCACCTGTTCGACGGCCGCTCCGGTGAGCCGTTCCCCGAGCCGGTTTCGGTCGGCTACATGTACATCCTCAAGCTCCACCACCTCGTCGACGACAAGCTGCACGCTCGTTCGACGGGCCCGTACTCCATGATCACCCAGCAGCCGCTGGGTGGTAAGGCTCAGTTCGGTGGACAGCGCTTCGGTGAGATGGAGGTGTGGGCGCTGGAGGCATATGGCGCCGCTTACGCCCTCCAGGAGCTGCTGACGATCAAGTCCGACGACGTGACCGGCCGCGTGAAGGTCTACGAGGCCATCGTCAAGGGCGAGAACATCCCCGAGCCGGGCATCCCCGAGTCCTTCAAGGTGCTCATCAAGGAAATGCAGTCGCTCTGCCTCAACGTGGAGGTGCTCTCCTCGGACGGCATGTCCATCGAGATGCGTGACACGGACGAGGACGTCTTCCGCGCGGCGGAGGAGCTCGGTATCGACCTGTCCCGGCGCGAGCCGAGCAGCGTCGAAGAGGTCTGACGGGTCTGGCCGGGGCCTCGCTCATGAGGCCCCGGCCCTGCCCCGGACCCGTTCAGACCATTGATTGAGACTCGACCCCGAAAGAGGGATTGACGACAAGTGCTCGACGTCAACTTCTTCGACGAGCTGCGGATCGGCCTTGCCACCGCGGACGACATCCGGACCTGGTCGCACGGCGAAGTGAAGAAGCCGGAGACCATCAACTACCGCACGCTCAAGCCCGAAAAGGACGGACTCTTCTGCGAGAAGATCTTCGGTCCGACCCGGGACTGGGAGTGCTACTGCGGCAAGTACAAGCGTGTCCGCTTCAAGGGCATCATTTGTGAGCGTTGTGGCGTGGAGGTCACGCGCGCCAAGGTGCGTCGTGAGCGCATGGGCCACATCGAGCTTGCCGCTCCCGTCACTCACATCTGGTACTTCAAGGGCGTCCCGTCGCGCCTCGGCTACCTGCTTGATCTCGCGCCGAAGGACCTCGAAAAGGTCATCTACTTCGCCGCGTACATGATCACGTTCGTGGACGAGGAGCGCCGTACGCGTGACCTGCCCTCGCTGGAGGCGCACGTCTCCGTCGAGCGTCAGCAGGTGGAGAACCGTCGCGACTCCGACCTGGAGGCTCGCGCCAAGAAGCTCGAGACCGACCTGGCCGAGCTCGAGGCGGAGGGCGCCAAGGCCGACGTGCGCCGCAAGGTGCGCGAAGGTGCCGAGCGTGAGATGAAGCAGCTGCGCGACCGTGCGCAGCGTGAGATCGACCGTCTCGACGAGGTGTGGAACCGCTTCAAGAACCTCAAGGTCCAGGACCTCGAGGGCGACGAGCTGCTCTACCGCGAGCTGCGTGACCGTTTCGGCACGTACTTCGACGGCTCCATGGGTGCCGCTGCCCTGCAGAAGCGCCTGGAGTCCTTCGACCTCAACGAGGAGGCCGAGCGCCTCCGCGAGATCATCCGTACCGGCAAGGGCCAGAAGAAGACCCGTGCGCTCAAGCGCCTCAAGGTCGTCTCCGCGTTCCTGCAGACCAGCAACAGCCCCAAGGGCATGGTGCTCGACTGCGTGCCGGTCATCCCGCCGGACCTGCGTCCGATGGTGCAGCTGGACGGTGGCCGCTTCGCGACCTCCGACCTGAACGACCTGTACCGCCGTGTGATCAACCGCAACAACCGCCTCAAGCGTCTCCTTGACCTCGGTGCTCCCGAGATCATCGTGAACAACGAGAAGCGGATGCTGCAGGAGGCCGTCGACGCGCTGTTCGACAACGGCCGCCGTGGTCGCCCGGTCACCGGTCCGGGTAACCGCCCGCTGAAGTCCCTGAGCGACATGCTCAAGGGCAAGCAGGGTCGTTTCCGTCAGAACCTTCTCGGCAAGCGTGTGGACTACTCCGCGCGTTCCGTGATCGTCGTCGGTCCGCAGCTGAAGCTGCACCAGTGCGGTCTGCCGAAGGCCATGGCGCTGGAGCTCTTCAAGCCGTTCGTGATGAAGCGCCTGGTCGACCTGAACCACGCGCAGAACATCAAGTCGGCCAAGCGCATGGTCGAGCGCGGCCGCACCGTGGTGTACGACGTCCTCGAAGAGGTCATCGCCGAGCACCCGGTGCTGCTGAACCGTGCACCGACCCTGCACCGCCTCGGTATCCAGGCCTTCGAGCCGCAGCTGGTCGAGGGCAAGGCCATCCAGATCCACCCGCTCGTCTGCACCGCGTTCAACGCGGACTTCGACGGTGACCAGATGGCCGTGCACCTGCCGCTCTCCGCGGAGGCGCAGGCCGAGGCCCGCATCCTGATGCTGTCCTCGAACAACATCCTGAAGCCGGCCGACGGTCGTCCCGTCACCATGCCGACCCAGGACATGGTGCTCGGACTGTTCTTCCTCACCACGGACGAGGAGGAGCGCAAGGTCATCGGTCAGGGCCGCGCGTTCGGTTCCACCGCCGAGGCGATCATGGCCTTCGACGCCCGGGAGCTCTCGCTCCAGACGCAGGTCGACATCCGCTTCCCGGTGGGCACCATCCCGCCGCGTGGCTGGGTGCCGCCGGTTGCCGAGGAGGGTGAGCAGGAGTACCAGCAGGGCGACACGTTCCGTCTGCGTACCTCCCTGGGTCGCGCGCTCTTCAACGAGCTGCTGCCCGAGGACTACCCGTTCGTCGACTACTCGGTGGGCAAGAAGCAGCTCTCCGAGATCGTCAACGACCTGGCCGAGCGCTACCCCAAGGTCATCGTGGCGGCAACGCTCGACAACCTGAAGGCGGCCGGTTTCCACTGGGCGACCCGTTCCGGCGTCACCGTCTCCGTTTCGGACATCGTCGTGCCGGAGGCCAAGAAGGCCATCGTCCAGGGCTACGAGGCGCAGGACGAGAAGGTCCAGAAGCAGTACGAGCGCGGTCTGATCACCAAGGACGAGCGCACGCAGGAGCTCATCGCGATCTGGACCAAGGCGACCAATGAGGTTGCCGAGGCGATGAACGCGAACTTCCCGAAGACGAACCCCATCTTCATGATGGTTGACTCGGGTGCCCGAGGAAACATGATGCAGATGCGTCAGATCGCCGGTATGCGTGGTCTGGTGTCGAACGCGAAGAACGAGACGATCCCGCGTCCCATCAAGGCGTCGTTCCGTGAGGGCCTCACCGTTCTGGAGTACTTCATCTCCACGCACGGTGCCCGTAAGGGTCTGGCGGACACCGCGCTGCGTACCGCCGACTCGGGTTACCTGACCCGTCGTCTGGTGGACGTCTCGCAGGACGTGATCATTCGCGAGGAGGACTGCGGCACCGACCGTGGCCTCAAGCTGAAGATCGCCGTCAAGGGTGCGGACGGTGTGCTCCGCAAGACGGAGGACGTCGAGACCTCGGTCTACGCCCGCATGCTCGCCGAGGACGTCGTCGTCGACGGCAAGGTCATCGCGCCTGCCAACGTCGACCTCGGTGACGTCCTGATCGACGCCCTGGTGGGCGCCGGCGTCGAGGAGGTCAAGACCCGTTCGGTCCTGACCTGTGAGTCCGCGGTCGGCACCTGTGCCTTCTGCTACGGACGCTCGCTCGCCACCGGCAAGCTGGTCGACATCGGTGAGGCGGTCGGCATCATCGCCGCCCAGTCCATCGGTGAGCCCGGTACCCAGTTGACGATGCGTACCTTCCACACCGGTGGTGTGGCCGGTGACGACATCACCCAGGGTCTGCCCCGAGTCGTCGAGCTCTTCGAAGCCCGTACGCCCAAGGGTGTCGCCCCGATCTCGGAGGCGGCCGGCCGCATCCGTATCGAGGAGACCGAGAAGACCAAGAAGATCGTCGTCACCCCGGACGACGGCAGCGAAGAGACGCCGTTCCCGATCTCGAAGCGTGCCCGTCTGCTGGTGGGCGAGGGCGACCATGTCGAGGTGGGCCAGAAGCTCACCGTGGGTGCCACCAACCCGCACGACGTGCTGCGGATCCTCGGTCAGCGCGCGGTCCAGGTCCACCTGGTCGGCGAGGTCCAGAAGGTCTACAACTCGCAGGGTGTGTCGATCCACGACAAGCACATCGAGATCATCATCCGGCAGATGTTGCGCCGGGTGACGATCATCGAGTCCGGCGACGCGGAGCTGCTGCCGGGCGAGCTCGTCGAGCGCTCGAAGTTCGAGACCGAGAACCGTCGTGTGGTCACCGAGGGCGGTCACCCCGCCTCCGGCCGTCCGCAGCTGATGGGTATCACCAAGGCCTCGCTCGCCACCGAGTCGTGGCTGTCGGCGGCGTCCTTCCAGGAGACGACCAGGGTTCTGACCGACGCGGCGATCAACGCCAAGTCGGACTCCCTGATCGGCCTCAAGGAGAACGTCATCATCGGTAAGCTCATCCCGGCCGGTACGGGTCTGTCCCGCTACCGCAACATCCGGGTCGAGCCGACCGAGGAGGCCAAGGCCGCGATGTACTCGGCCGTCGGCTACGACGACATCGACTACTCGCCGTTCGGCACGGGCTCCGGCCAGGCCGTTCCGCTGGAGGACTACGACTACGGTCCGTACAACCAGTAAGGCGCGTGTCCCGTCCGCAGGGCGGTCACTCCGTTTCGTACGGGGTGGCCGCCCTGCGGCGTTGCCCGTCGGTACCGGAACAGAGGTACTGTCGGGAATGTCACGCGCGGCCCGTCGTCGTGGACAGCATTTGTTTTGACCGGAGTCCGTGAGGTAGGTACGCTCAGACCTTGTGCCTGGGGTGTGCCTGGGCTCGTGTGCGTGTCCTCAACCGCATGGCGAGCCTGTCTTTGGCCACCGCAATCTGCGCCCCTTCTGCCCCTAGGGCAGAAGCCTGCAGCATTCGACACACCCGACCGCGTGGGTCGGCGACGTTCCAGGTTAGTTTCACGAACGGCACACAGAAACCGGAGAAGTAGTGCCTACGATCCAGCAGCTGGTCCGGAAGGGCCGGCAGGACAAGGTCGAGAAGAACAAGACGCCCGCGCTCGAGGGTTCGCCCCAGCGCCGCGGCGTCTGCACGCGTGTGTTCACGACCACCCCGAAGAAGCCGAACTCGGCACTCCGTAAGGTCGCGCGTGTGCGTCTGACCTCCGGCATCGAGGTCACGGCCTACATCCCGGGTGAGGGACACAACCTGCAGGAGCACTCCATCGTGCTCGTGCGTGGTGGCCGTGTGAAGGACCTGCCGGGTGTTCGTTACAAGATCATCCGCGGCTCCCTTGACACCCAGGGTGTCAAGAACCGCAAGCAGGCCCGCAGCCGCTACGGCGCCAAGAAGGAGAAGTAAGAATGCCTCGTAAGGGCCCCGCCCCGAAGCGCCCGGTCATCATCGACCCGGTCTATGGTTCTCCTCTTGTCACCTCGCTGATCAACAAGATCCTGCTCAACGGCAAGCGTTCCACTGCCGAGCGGATCGTGTACGGCGCCATGGAAGGCCTCCGCGAGAAGACCGGCAACGACCCGGTCATCACGCTGAAGCGTGCGCTTGAGAACGTCAAGCCCTCGCTCGAGGTCAAGTCCCGCCGTGTCGGTGGCGCCACCTACCAGGTGCCGATCGAGGTCAAGCCCGGTCGTGCCGCCACCCTCGCGCTCCGCTGGGTCGTGGGTTACTCCCGCGCCCGCCGCGAGAAGACGATGACCGAGCGCCTCATGAACGAGCTGCTCGACGCCTCCAACGGTCTTGGCGCTGCCGTCAAGAAGCGCGAGGACACCCACAAGATGGCCGAGTCCAACAAGGCCTTCGCGCACTACCGCTGGTAGTCGCTACCCACATCGAGACCGAGAGAAGATTGAGCCTTATGGCCACCACTTCGCTTGACCTGGCCAAGGTCCGCAACATTGGGATCATGGCCCACATCGACGCGGGCAAGACGACCACCACTGAGCGGATCCTGTTCTACACCGGTGTTTCGTACAAGATCGGTGAAGTCCACGACGGCGCTGCCACGATGGACTGGATGGAGCAGGAGCAGGAGCGCGGCATCACGATCACGTCCGCCGCGACGACCTGTCACTGGCCGCTCAATGATGTTGACCACACCATCAACATCATCGACACCCCGGGTCACGTCGACTTCACCGTCGAGGTGGAGCGTTCGCTCCGCGTCCTCGACGGCGCTGTCACCGTGTTCGACGGTGTTGCCGGCGTCGAGCCGCAGTCCGAGACCGTTTGGCGTCAGGCGGACCGCTACGGCGTGCCGCGTATCTGCTTCGTCAACAAGCTCGACCGCACGGGTGCCGAGTTCCACCGCTGCGTCGACATGATCGTCGACCGCCTCGGTGCGGTCCCGCTCGTCATGCAGCTCCCCATCGGTGCCGAAGCCGACTTCAAGGGCGTCGTCGACCTCGTGTCGATGAAGGCCTTTGTGTGGCCGGAAGAGGCCGTCAAGGGCGAGATGTACGACACCGTCGACATCCCGGACACCCACATCGAGGCGGCTCAGGAGTGGCGCGGCAAGCTGCTCGAGGCCGTTTCCGAGAACGACGACCAGATGATGGAGCTGTATCTGGAGGGCGTCGAGCCCACCGAGGAGCAGCTGTACGAGGCGATCCGTCGGATCACCCTCGCATCGAAGGGCGGCGCGGGCTCCGTCACCGTCACCCCGGTGTTCTGTGGCACGGCGTTCAAGAACAAGGGCGTCCAGCCCCTGCTCGACGCGGTCGTCCGGTACCTGCCTTCCCCCCTGGACGTCGAGGCCATCGAGGGCCACGACGTCAAGGACCCCGAGGTTGTCGTCAAGCGCAAGCCCTCGGACGACGAGCCGTTCTCCGGCCTGGCGTTCAAGATCGCTAGCGACCCGCACCTCGGCAAGCTCACCTTCGTCCGGATCTACTCCGGTCGCCTCGAGGCCGGCACCGCGGTGCTGAACTCGGTCAAGGGCAAGAAGGAGCGCATCGGCAAGATCTACCGTATGCACGCGAACAAGCGTGAGGAGATCCCCTCGGTGGGTGCCGGTGACATCGTCGCCGTCATGGGTCTGAAGCAGACCACCACCGGTGAGACGCTGTGCGACGACAAGAACCCGGTGATCCTGGAGTCCATGGACTTCCCGGCACCGGTCATCCAGGTCGCCATCGAGCCGAAGTCCAAGGGTGACCAGGAGAAGCTGGGTGTCGCCATCCAGCGCCTCTCCGAGGAGGACCCGTCCTTCCAGGTGCACTCCGACGAGGAGACCGGCCAGACCATCATCGGTGGTATGGGCGAGCTTCACCTCGAGGTGCTCGTCGACCGCATGAAGCGCGAGTTCCGCGTCGAGGCGAACGTCGGCAAGCCGCAGGTCGCGTACCGCGAGACGATCCGCAAGGCCGTCGAGCGCATCGACTACACGCACAAGAAGCAGACTGGTGGTACCGGCCAGTTCGCGAAGGTGCAGATCGCCCTTGAGCCCATCGAGGGTGGCGACGCGTCCTACGAGTTCGTCAACAAGGTCACCGGTGGCCGCATCCCCCGTGAGTACATCCCCTCGGTGGACGCGGGTGCTCAGGAAGCCATGCAGTTCGGCATCCTGGCCGGTTACGAGATGGTCGGCGTTCGCGTCACCCTCCTCGACGGTGGTTACCACGAGGTCGACTCCTCGGAGCTCGCCTTCAAGATCGCCGGTTCGCAGGCGTTCAAGGAGGGTGCTCGCAAGGCGTCCCCCGTGCTCCTCGAGCCGATGATGGCCGTCGAGGTCACCACGCCCGAGGACTACATGGGCGATGTCATCGGTGACCTCAACTCCCGCCGTGGCCAGATCCAGGCCATGGAGGAGCGCAGCGGCGCTCGCGTCGTGAAGGGCCTCGTGCCCCTCTCGGAGATGTTCGGCTACGTCGGAGACCTCCGCAGCAAGACCTCGGGTCGCGCAAGCTACTCGATGCAGTTCGACTCCTACGCCGAGGTTCCGCGGAACGTCGCCGAGGAGATCATCGCGAAGGCCAAGGGCGAGTAACTCTCCCGAGCTCACGCTTTAGGCTTGTCACCGGAGCTTGGTGGGGCATTCGTCGCAGAGCGCAAGCAATGCGGTGAATGCCCCCGGCCCCGGCATCCCAGCAAAGATCACCTGGCGCCGATGAAGCAAGGCGTACAGAACCACTCCACAGGAGGACCCAGTGGCGAAGGCGAAGTTCGAGCGGACTAAGCCGCACGTCAACATCGGCACCATCGGTCACATTGACCACGGTAAGACGACCCTCACGGCCGCCATTACCAAGGTGCTGCACGACGCGTACCCGGACCTGAACGAGGCCTCGGCCTTCGACCAGATCGACAAGGCTCCTGAGGAGCGCCAGCGCGGTATCACGATCTCGATCGCGCACGTCGAGTACCAGACGGAGTCGCGTCACTACGCGCACGTCGACTGCCCGGGTCACGCCGACTACATCAAGAACATGATCACGGGTGCGGCGCAGATGGACGGCGCCATCCTCGTGGTCGCCGCCACCGACGGCCCGATGCCGCAGACCAAGGAGCACGTGCTCCTGGCCCGCCAGGTCGGCGTTCCGTACATCGTTGTCGCGCTGAACAAGGCCGACATGGTGGACGACGAGGAGATCCTGGAGCTCGTCGAGCTCGAGGTCCGTGAGCTCCTCTCCGAGTACGAGTTCCCGGGCGACGACCTTCCGGTCGTCAAGGTCTCGGCGCTCAAGGCTCTTGAGGGTGACAAGGAGTGGGGCCAGACCGTCCTCGACCTGATGAAGGCCGTCGACGAGTCGATCCCGCAGCCCGAGCGTGACGTCGAGAAGCCGTTCCTGATGCCGATCGAGGACGTCTTCACGATCACCGGTCGTGGCACCGTCGTCACCGGTCGTATCGAGCGCGGTGTCCTCAAGGTCAACGAGACCGTTGACATCGTGGGCATCAAGCAGGAGAAGACCACCACCACGGTCACCGGCATCGAGATGTTCCGCAAGCTGCTCGACGAGGGCCAGGCCGGTGAGAACGTCGGTCTGCTTCTTCGTGGCATCAAGCGCGAGGACGTCGAGCGCGGCCAGGTCATCATCAAGCCGGGTTCGGTCACGCCGCACACCGAGTTCCAGGCGCAGTCCTACATCCTGTCGAAGGACGAGGGTGGCCGTCACACCCCGTTCTTCAACAACTACCGCCCGCAGTTCTACTTCCGTACCACGGACGTGACGGGCGTTGTGACCCTTCCCGAGGGCACCGAGATGGTCATGCCGGGTGACAACACCCTCATGAACGTCGTGCTGATCCAGCCGGTCGCCATGGAAGAGGGCCTGAAGTTCGCCATCCGTGAGGGTGGCCGGACCGTGGGCGCCGGCCAGGTCACCAAGATCGTCAAGTAATTACCTGACTGTCTGACCTGGTTGCTCCGCACAGAGCACCAAGGAGGGCCCCGGCCCGCCGCGCAAGCGGTGGACCGGGGCCCTTCGGCATTCCCCGGTGCGCGCGGTCACGGACGCCAGAGCCAGGGGACGGCGTCCGGTCCCAGGCCGACCACCGCCGGGCGTCCCGGGCCCGCGACGTACAGCGCGGGACCGTCGAGCGCCACCGGCCCTCCCACGCGTACGGACAGCCGTTCGCTCGTACGCAGCTGGATCCGGCCCTCCTCGGTGCGGCCCAGCAGCACCGGCCCGAGCGGCGAGTCGGCGACGCTCACCGGCCCGTACCCGTCGAAGTCCGTCCGCTCCACCGCCGTACCCCCGGTGACGGCCGTCAGCCGAGCCCGCGCCGCCGCCCGGTACAGCAGTTCGACGGAACCGTCCGTGGTGATCCGAGCGGCGGGCCCGTCGCCCGGCACCGGCGCTCCGTCGATCTGCTGCTGGGCGGTCAGCCACGCTCCGGGCGTCTCCTGCGTCCAGTGGTGCACCGCGTGATGACCGGCGCCGTACACATGGACCAGGCCGTGCCCGTCCACCACGGCGCTCAGCCCGTCCTGGATCTCGCCGCCGCCCAGGTCCGTCCACTCGCCCCACCGGCCGAACGCGCCCCGCACCCGCGTACTCACGCCCTTGTCCGCGTTCCGTACGAAGAGATGGACCCGCCCGTCGGGTGCGGTCACCGCAACCGGGACGCCGATCCGGCGGCCCCGGTCCGGGGCCGGTTCCGGGTTGCCCAGTCCACGCCAGGCGTGGAAGGTGCCGCCCCGGGAGCTCTGTTCCAGGAGCGCGATCTCCCGTTCGTTCGCCGCCCCGTGTCCGCCGAGCGCCGCGAAGCGCAGCCCGAACAGCAGCAGCCTGCCGTCCGCCGTCACGGCCTGGCCCAGTACCGGCGCGAAGGGCCCGCCGCCGAGATCGTCGGGCCCGTCCCAGGCCCCGCTGCCGGGCGCGCTCTCGCGCCACCGCACCACCCGCAGCCCCAGTACCCCGTAGACGGCGAGCCGCCCGTCCGGTTCGGCGGTGACGGTGGGGCGGGGGCCGGGGTAGCGGTAGCGGGTGGAGCGGACCCAGCCCTTCCTGTTGGTCAGGGGCCGGTCGCCGCCCACGTTGTAGTCGCCGCAGCCCGCCCGGTTCCCGCACCGCCAGTCGGCCTCGCCGCCGTACGGGACCAGGCGCGCGGCCTTCTCCTTCAGCACCCCGCCCGGCAGGTTCTTCGGCCAGTGCCGGTTGTAGTAGCCGCGGAACGCGGTGGTGACGAACCGCGGCACGCCCCCGCCGTCGTCGGTCGCGCGGGCCACCCACCGGATCATCGCCGACCAGGCGAACGAGGCGGTCGCGGTGTGGTCGGCGTGGTCGGAGTAGCCGGGCTGCTCGATGTCCTGCCGGCGGACGGCCTCCGTGCTGTGCTGGATGTCCGGGTCCGGATCGAGCGTGTGGACGACGGTCGGCCGGTACCGGTCGAGCAGCCCGACGAGGGCATCGATCAGCCCGTCGTAGGTGTACGCACCCGCCCGCTCCAGCGGTGAGCCGGCGGCGACGACGGTGCGCAGGTTCAGCTTCCGGTCGTGCCAGAGACTGGGCAGCCCGAGCCGGCCGCGGCCGATGCGCATCGCCGCATTGAGGAAGATCAGCTCGACCCGTCGGCCGCCGCCCATCAGGGTGTTGATCTCCGCCCGATGTCCGCCGGCCAGACCGAGGACGGACTTGTGCCAGCGGGTGAACATCGGCAGCCCGAGCTGGGCCGCGTAGGTCTGGCGCAGCCCCTGGTGCCGAGCCGAGGAGTACGCGGCCTTGTCGGGGGCGGGCCGTGCCCGGCCGGGGATCCTGTTGAGGCCGGCGGCCTCACCGGCGGTGAGGTACACACAGACCAGTGGGGTTCCGGCGGCCAGGGCCTGCTGGGTGTCCGGGTTCATGAAGTACAGGTCGTCGTCCGGGTGGGCGAGGATCTGCATCATCAGGGCCGGCCGGGGGCCGCCGACCGGGAGGCCGGGGGCTGGGTCCGCCATCGGGCCGCTGCGCCGCGGAGCCGGTACGGAACAGGCGCCGACGCCCATCAGGGCGGCCGCGGCGGCGGCTCGCACGACGCTGCGCCGCCGCACCCCGCCACTGCCGCACCCAGGGCCGCTTCGATCCGTCACGTGCCGTACTCCGTCCGCTCACCCCGTCCGAGCGGCCGGTCGGGTGCCGCTTCCCGCGGCAGATTAGACGGCGATCGGGGCGCTGACGGTGCATGTCGCGGCTACACGCCGGAGCGGCGCACCAGATAGACATCGATCGGGTCCTCGTGCTCCAGCGTGAACCCGTGACGTTCGTACAGCCGACGTGCCGCGCTGCCCTGCAGGACATCGAGGCGGACGTCCGCCCCGTCCGCGTCGGCGCGCTCCAGCAGGGTCCGCAGGACGGCTGAGCCGATCCCCTGACCATGGATCGCGGGGGAGAGGTAGAAGTTCTCCAGCCACCAGCCGTTCTCGACCGGACGCATGGTGACGCAGCCGGCGAACTCGCCGTCCGCGAGGACGACCGAGGTGTGCTCGGGTGCGAAGATGTCCCGCAGCCGTTGCCGTACGCGATGTTCGTCGTACCGGCCGAGGCGCTCCAGATCCGGGCGCATGACGAGGGCCCGGAGTTCGGCCATGGCCTCGAGATCCGCCGGTTCCGCCGGGCGCAGCGTCCAGGCCGGCTTGGTGATCGTGTCCATGCCCGGAGTATTCCAGCGGCCGTGCGGCAGACCGGGTCGGGCCCGGTCGCGGGCGTGCGGCGTGCTGTTGGTCACGGTGGCGGGCCGGGCCGGAATGGCCGTGTCCGGACCTGTCGGCATCGCCGCAGCTCCCCGGCGACGTCCGGCCGCGTTTGACCAGTCGGCCACGGGGGGTAAGATCCTCCGCCCGATTGGCCAGCGCCGTGTCGCATATGGCACACTGACCAGGTTGCTCGGTTGAGTGTCAATGCTGCGCGCCTCCCGCCGGGAGGACTGGAAGCGAGTCCCACAGTACTCGTCGGCCCCATGCGGGCCGGACGTACGGGAATCTTCCGGGAAGTGACAGTGGGGCGCCGACCAGGCACCCGGTGGGTGTTCCGCCCCCGGTTCCGCGGTCTCATGGCCCGCACCCCCTTGGTTGGGAATTCCTTCGGGAGTTCTGCGTAGAGGGGATGCGACACGCCCGACCGCGTGGGTCGGAGGTGGAGTTACGAGAGCCCTCGGGTTCCAGAGCGTTACGAGAGACAGGACTACTAGTAGCCATGGCGGGACAGAAGATCCGCATCCGGCTCAAGGCCTACGACCACGAGGTCATCGACTCCTCGGCGAAGAAGATCGTCGAGACGGTGACCCGCACTGGTGCGTCGGTCGCGGGCCCGGTGCCGCTGCCCACTGAGAAGAACGTGTACTGCGTCATCAAGTCGCCGCACAAGTACAAGGACTCGCGCGAGCACTTCGAGATGCGCACGCACAAGCGCCTCATCGACATCCTCGACCCCACGCCGAAGACGGTTGACTCGCTCATGCGTCTCGACCTGCCGGCCGGCGTCGACATCGAGATCAAGCTCTGAGGTGACGCGCGAGATGGCTAAGAACATTAAGGGCGTCCTGGGCGAGAAGCTCGGCATGACCCAGGTCTGGGACGAGAACAACCGGGTTGTCCCGGTGACCGTCGTCAAGGCCGGGCCCTGCGTCGTCACCCAGGTCCGCACCAACGACAGCGACGGCTACGAGTCGGTCCAGATCGCCTTCGGCGAGATCGACCCGCGCAAGGTGAACAAGCCCCTCAAGGGCCACTTCGCCAAGGCCGACGTGACCCCGCGCCGCCACCTGGTGGAGCTCCGCACCCCTGACGCCAGCGAGTACACGCTGGGCCAGGAGGTCACTGCCGCAGTGTTCGAGTCCGGCGTCAAGGTTGACGTCACGGGCAAGAGCAAGGGCAAGGGCTTCGCCGGTGTGATGAAGCGCCACAACTTCAAGGGTGGCAAGGCGTCCCACGGTGCCCACCGTGTGCACCGCATGCCCGGCTCCATCGGTGGCTGTGCCACCCCCGGCCGTGTCTTCAAGGGCATGCGCATGGCGGGTCGCATGGGCAACGAGCGCGTCACCACCCAGAACCTGACCATCCACGCGGTTGACGCGGAGAAGGGTCTGCTCCTCATCAAGGGCGCAGTCCCCGGTCCGAACGGCGGCCTCGTCCTGGTCCGTACCGCGGCCAAGGGGGCTTGAGGTAATGAGCACCATTGACATCCTTTCGCCGGCAGGCGACAAGGCCGGTACCGTCGAGCTCCCCGCGGAGATCTTCGACGCGAAGACCAGCGTTCCGCTGATCCACCAGGTCGTTGTCGCTCAGCTGGCTGCTGCCCGTCAGGGCACGCACAAGACCAAGCGTCGCGGCGAAGTCCGTGGTGGTGGCCGTAAGCCGTACCGCCAGAAGGGCACCGGCCGCGCCCGCCAGGGTTCGACCCGTGCGCCGCAGTTCGTCGGCGGTGGCGTCGTCCACGGCCCGCAGCCGCGTGACTACTCGCAGCGCACCCCGAAGAAGATGAAGGCCGCCGCCCTGCGTGGTGCCCTCTCCGACCGGGCACGCCACTCCCGCATCCACGTCGTCACCGGCGTGGTCGACGGTGCAGTCTCCACGAAGGCCGCCAAGACGCTGTTCGGCAAGATCTCGGAGCGCAAGAACCTGCTCCTGGTCGTCGACCGCGCCGACGAGGCCGCGTGGCTGTCCGCCCGCAACCTGCCCCAGGTGCACATCCTGGAGCCGGGCCAGCTCAACACGTACGACGTGATCGTCTCCGACGACGTGGTCTTCACCCAGGCCGCTTTCGAGTCCTTCGTGTCTGGCCCCAAGGCCGATGAGACCGAAGGGAGCGACGCCTGATGAGCGAGGCGACCGTAACCAGCAAGACCTTCACGGACCCGCGCGACGTTCTCGTCAAGCCGGTCGTTTCCGAGAAGAGCTACGCGCTGCTCGACGAGAACAAGTACACGTTCATCGTCGCGCCCGGCTCCAACAAGACCCAGATCAAGCAGGCCGTGGAAGCGGTCTTCTCGGTCAAGGTCACCGGGGTCAACACGATCAACCGGCAGGGTAAGCGCAAGCGCACCAAGACCGGTTTCGGCAAGCGCGCCGACACCAAGCGCGCCATCGTGACCCTCGCCGAGGGCGACCGTATCGACATCTTCGGCGGTCCGACCGCCTAAGGGCGGTCTGGATCGTCCGAAATCGGACGAGGACTGAGAAATGGGTATCCGCAAGTACAAGCCGACGACCCCGGGCCGTCGTGGCTCCAGCGTCGCCGACTTTGTCGAGATCACGCGGTCCACGCCGGAGAAGTCGCTGGTCCGCCCCCTGCACAGCAAGGGCGGCCGTAACAACGCCGGTCGTGTGACCGTTCGCCACCAGGGCGGTGGCCACAAGCGCGCCTACCGAGTGATCGACTTCCGTCGTCACGACAAGGACGGCGTGCCGGCCAAGGTCGCGCACATCGAGTACGACCCGAACCGCACCGCGCGCATCGCGCTCCTGCACTACGCGGACGGCGAGAAGCGCTACATCATCGCGCCGCGTGGACTGTCGCAGGGCGACCGTGTCGAGAACGGCCCGGCCGCCGACATCAAGCCCGGTAACAACCTGGCGCTGCGCAACATCCCGGTCGGTACGACCCTCCACGCCATCGAGCTGCGGCCCGGCGGCGGCGCGAAGTTCGCCCGTTCCGCGGGTGCCTCCGTGCAGCTGCTGGCGAAGGAGGGCACCATGGCCCACCTTCGTATGCCGTCGGGTGAAATCCGCCTGGTCGACGCCCGCTGCCGCGCCACGATCGGCGAGGTCGGCAACGCCGAGCAGTCGAACATCAACTGGGGCAAGGCCGGCCGCATGCGCTGGAAGGGCGTTCGCCCGACCGTCCGCGGTGTCGCGATGAACCCGGTTGACCACCCGCACGGTGGTGGTGAGGGCAAGACCTCCGGTGGTCGCCACCCGGTCTCGCCGTGGGGTCAGAAGGAGGGTCGTACTCGCTCGCCGAAGAAGGCATCGAGCAAGTACATCGTCCGCCGCCGCAAGACGAACAAGAAGCGCTAGGAGCGGGTTTAGATGCCGCGCAGTCTCAAGAAGGGGCCCTTCGTCGACGGCCACCTCATCAAGAAGGTGGACGTACAGAACGAGGCAGGCACCAAGAACGTCATCAAGACCTGGTCCCGTCGCTCGATGATCGTCCCGGCCATGCTGGGTCACACCATCGCGGTGCACAACGGCAAGATTCATGTCCCGGTGTTCGTCACCGAGTCGATGGTCGGCCACAAGCTCGGCGAGTTCTCGCCGACTCGCACCTTCCGCGGCCACGTCAAGGACGACCGGAAGTCGAAGCGCCGCTAGCGCGGGGTGACTGACTATGACTTACACCGAAGGGACAACCATGGAAGCCAGGGCCCAGGCGCGGTACATCCGCGTCACGCCCATGAAGGCCCGCCGAGTGGTGGACCTCATCCGTGGCATGGATGCCACGGAGGCTCAGGCGGTCCTGCGTTTCGCCCCGCAGGCCGCGAGCGTGCCGGTTGGCAAGGTGCTTGACAGTGCCATTGCCAACGCTGCACACAACTACGACCACACCGACGCCTCTTCGCTGGTCATCAGCGAGGCGTACGTGGACGAGGGCCCGACCCTGAAGCGGTTCCGTCCGCGTGCTCAGGGCCGTGCCTACCGGATCCGTAAGCGGACCAGCCACATCACCGTGGTCGTCAGCAGCAAGGAAGGAACCCGGTAATGGGCCAGAAGGTAAACCCGCACGGGTTCCGGCTCGGCATTACCACGGACTTCAAGTCCCGTTGGTACGCCGACAAGCTGTACAAGGACTACGTCAAGGAAGACGTCGCCATTCGTCGCATGATGACGAAGGGCATGGAGCGGGCCGGCATCTCGAAGGTTGAGATCGAGCGCACCCGCGACCGCGTCCGCGTTGACATCCACACCGCCCGCCCGGGCATCGTCATCGGTCGCCGTGGCGCCGAGGCCGACCGCATCCGTGGCGAGCTGGAGAAGCTGACCGGCAAGCAGGTCCAGCTGAACATCCTCGAGGTCAAGAACCCCGAGGTGGACGCTCAGCTGGTGGCCCAGGCCGTCGCCGAGCAGCTCTCCTCCCGCGTCTCCTTCCGTCGTGCGATGCGTAAGAGCATGCAGAGCTCGATGAAGGCCGGCGCCAAGGGCATCAAGATCCAGTGCGGTGGCCGCCTCGGCGGCGCCGAGATGTCCCGCTCGGAGTTCTACCGCGAGGGCCGTGTGCCCCTGCACACGCTCCGTGCGAACGTCGACTACGGCTTCTTCGAGGCCAAGACGACCTTCGGCCGCATCGGTGTGAAGGTCTGGATCTACAAGGGCGACGTCAAGAACATCGCCGAGGTCCGCGCCGAGAACGCTGCTGCCCGCGCCGGCAACCGCCCGGCCCGTGGCGGCGCTGACCGCCCGGCCGGCCGTGGTGGCCGTGGTGGCGAGCGTGGCGGTCGCGGTCGCAAGCCGCAGCAGTCCGCGCCGGCAGCCGAGGCCCCCAAGGCCGAGGCTCCCGCCGCCGCTGCTCCGGCTGAGAGCACCGGAACGGAGGCCTGACCGAAATGCTGATCCCCCGTAGGGTCAAGCACCGCAAGCAGCACCACCCGAAGCGCAGCGGTATGTCCAAGGGTGGCACGCAGGTTGCGTTCGGCGAGTACGGCATCCAGGCGCTGACCCCGGCGTACGTGACGAACCGCCAGATCGAGGCAGCTCGTATCGCGATGACCCGCCACATCAAGCGTGGCGGCAAGGTCTGGATCAACATCTACCCGGACCGCCCCCTGACGAAGAAGCCTGCTGAGACCCGCATGGGTTCCGGTAAGGGTTCTCCCGAGTGGTGGATCGCGAACGTCAAGCCCGGTCGGGTGATGTTCGAGCTGTCCTACCCGAACGAGAAGATTGCTCGTGAGGCGCTTACCCGCGCTGCTCACAAGCTTCCGATGAAGTGCCGGATCGTTCGGCGCGAGGCAGGTGAGTCGTGATGTCGGCCGGTACCAAGGCGTCCGAGCTGCGCGAGCTGGGCAACGAGGAGCTCCTCAACAAGCTCCGCGAGGCCAAGGAAGAGCTGTTCAATCTCCGCTTTCAGGCGGCGACGGGTCAGCTCGAGAACCACGGCCGGCTCAAGTCCGTCCGTAAGGACATCGCCCGGATCTACACCCTGATGCGCGAGCGCGAGCTGGGCATCGAGACGGTGGAGAGCGCCTGATGAGCGAGAAGACTGTGACTGAGACGAACACCGACCGCGGTTTCCGCAAGACCCGTGAGGGTCTGGTCGTCAGCGACAAGATGGACAAGACCGTCGTCGTCGCTGTCGAGGACCGTGTCAAGCACGCGCTGTACGGCAAGGTCATCCGCCGTACGAACAAGCTCAAGGCGCACGACGAGCAGAACGCCGCCGGCGTCGGCGACCGTGTCCTCCTCATGGAGACCCGGCCGCTGTCCGCCACGAAGCGGTGGCGCGTCGTCGAGATCCTCGAGAAGGCCAAGTAATTCCTGAGGGGCACTCCCCTCAGGCAAGTTCCGCCAGGCTCGGTGGGGTTCGGATCTACTCAGGTTCGAACCCCGCCGGGAACCGGCAGACGATCAGGAGATAGACGTGATCCAGCAGGAGTCGCGACTTCGCGTCGCCGACAACACGGGTGCGAAGGAAATCCTCACCATCCGTGTTCTCGGTGGTTCGGGTCGCCGCTACGCGGGCATCGGTGACGTCATCGTCGCCACCGTCAAGGACGCGATCCCCGGTGGCAACGTGAAGAAGGGTGACGTCGTCAAGGCCGTCATCGTTCGCACCGTCAAGGAGCGTCGTCGTCAGGATGGCTCGTACATCCGCTTCGACGAGAACGCCGCCGTCATTCTGAAGAACGACGGCGACCCCCGCGGCACCCGTATCTTCGGCCCGGTGGGCCGTGAGCTGCGCGAGAAGAAGTTCATGAAGATCATCTCGCTCGCGCCGGAGGTGCTGTAAGCATGAAGATCAAGAAGGGCGACCTGGTTCAGGTCATCACCGGTAAGGACAAGGGCAAGCAGGGCAAGGTCATCGTGGCCTATCCCGTGCAGAACCGTGTCCTCGTCGAGGGTGTCAACCGGGTCAAGAAGCACACCAAGGCCGGTCAGACGGCTCGCGGCTCGCAGACCGGTGGCATTGTCACCACCGAGGCCCCGATTCACGTCAGCAACGTTCAGCTGATCGTGGAGAAGGACGGCAAGAAGGTCGTCACCCGCGTCGGCTACCGCTTTGACGACGAGGGCAAGAAGATCCGCGTTGCCAAGCGGACCGGTGAGGACATCTGATGACTGCCACCACTGCGCCGCGTCTGAAGACGCGCTACCGCGAGGAAATCGCCGGCAAGCTGCGTGAGGAGTTCTCGTACGAGAACGTCATGCAGGTTCCCGGTCTGGTCAAGATCGTGGTCAACATGGGTGTGGGCGACGCCGCCCGCGACTCCAAGCTGATCGATGGCGCCGTGCGCGACCTCACCACGATCACCGGCCAGAAGCCCGCCGTCACGAAGGCCCGCAAGTCCATCGCGCAGTTCAAGCTGCGCGAGGGTCAGCCGATCGGCTGCCACGTCACCCTCCGTGGTGACCGGATGTGGGAGTTCCTGGACCGTACGCTGTCGCTCGCGCTGCCGCGTATCCGTGACTTCCGTGGCCTGTCGCCGAAGCAGTTCGACGGCCGTGGCAACTACACCTTCGGTCTCACGGAGCAGGTCATGTTCCACGAGATCGACCAGGACAAGATCGACCGGGTCCGGGGCATGGACATCACCGTGGTCACCACGGCGACCAATGACGACGAGGGTCGTGCCCTCCTTCGTCACCTCGGCTTCCCGTTCAAGGAGAACTGACCGTGGCGAAGAAGGCTCTGATCGCTAAGGCCGCCCGTAAGCCGAAGTTCGGCGTTCGCGGGTACACCCGCTGCCAGCGCTGCGGCCGGCCCCACTCCGTCTACCGCAAGTTCGGCCTGTGCCGCGTGTGCCTTCGTGAGATGGCTCACCGTGGCGAGCTGCCGGGCGTGACCAAGAGTTCCTGGTAATTCTTCTTCGCCCTCTGGGCGTTGGGAATTGACGGAAGCTCTCGGTAAGCATCTGGTCGGCAGGAGCCCGGCCTCACATGCCGTAGGCTTGTGGGGTTGGGCGCCTGCCGCCCAAGACCGACTTACTACGCCGTAGGTCCCCGCACCGCACCCGTCCCGCCACTGAGTGGGGAGAGGGATGGCGCATACAGGAAACCCCGGCGAGAGAGGCCGAAGGCCAATTCATGACCATGACTGATCCCATCGCAGACATGCTCACGCGTCTGCGTAACGCGAACTCGGCGTACCACGACGACGTCGTGATGCCGCACAGCAAGATCAAGTCGCACATCGCGGAGATCCTCCAGCAGGAGGGCTTCATCACGGGCTGGAAGGTCGAGGACGCCGAGGTTGGCAAGAACCTCGTCCTCGAGCTGAAGTTCGGCCCGAACCGCGAGCGCTCGATCGCCGGCATCAAGCGAATCTCGAAGCCGGGTCTGCGTGTATACGCAAAGTCCACCAACCTGCCGAAGGTCCTCGGCGGCCTGGGCGTGGCGATCATCTCCACGTCCCACGGTCTCCTGACCGGTCAGCAGGCTCAGAAGAAGGGCGTAGGTGGGGAAGTCCTCGCCTACGTCTGGTAGTCGGGAACGGAGGAATAGCTAATGTCGCGAATCGGCAAGCTCCCCATCCAGGTTCCCGCCGGTGTGGACGTCACCATCGATGGCCGCACGGTCGCGGTGAAGGGCCCCAAGGGTTCCCTCTCGCACACCGTTGCCGCGCCGATCGAGGTCACCAAGGGTGAGGACGGCGTCCTGAACGTCGTCCGCCCGAACGACGAGCGTCAGAACAAGGCCCTTCACGGCCTGTCCCGCACGCTGGTGGCGAACATGATCACCGGTGTGACCCAGGGATACATCAAGGCGCTCGAGATCAGTGGTGTCGGTTACCGCGTCCAGGCGAAGGGCTCCAACCTGGAGTTCGCCCTGGGCTACAGCCACCCGATCCTGATCGAGGCCCCGGAGGGCATCACCTTCAAGGTGGAGTCCCCCACGAAGTTCTCCGTCGAGGGCATCGACAAGCAGAAGGTCGGCGAGACCGCGGCCAAGATCCGCAAGCTGCGGAAGCCTGACCCGTACAAGGCCAAGGGCGTCAAGTACGCCGGCGAGGTCATCCGCCGCAAGGTCGGAAAGGCTGGTAAGTAGCGATGGCATACGGCGTAAAGATCGCCAAGGGCGACGCATACAAGCGTGCCGCCCTCAAGCGTCGCCACATCCGCGTCCGCAAGCACATCTCCGGTTCGCCGGAGCGTCCCCGCTTGGTCGTGACGCGATCCAACCGCCACATGGTCGCTCAGGTGATCGACGACATCGCGGGCCACACGCTCGCCTCGGCGTCGACCCTGGACGTGTCCATCCGTGGTGGCGAGGGTGACAAGAGCGCCCAGGCCAAGCAGGTCGGCGCCCTGGTCGCCGAGCGCGCCAAGGCTGCAGGCGTCGAGGCCGTCGTGTTTGACCGCGGTGGCAACCAGTACGCCGGGCGGATTGCCGCTCTGGCTGACGCCGCCCGTGAAGCCGGGCTGAAGTTCTAAGCCCCGGTTCCTACGCACAGCGGACGTAACAGAGAGAGGTAAATCCAATGGCTGGACCCCAGCGCCGCGGAAGCGGTGCCGGTGGCGGCGAGCGGCGGGACCGGAAGGGCCGTGACGGCGGCGCAGCTGCCGCCGAGAAGACCGCGTACGTTGAGCGCGTTGTCGCGATCAACCGCGTCGCCAAGGTTGTGAAGGGTGGTCGTCGCTTCAGCTTCACCGCGCTGGTCGTGGTGGGCGATGGTGACGGCACCGTCGGTGTCGGTTACGGCAAGGCCAAGGAAGTTCCCGCGGCCATTGCCAAGGGCGTGGAAGAAGCCAAGAAGAACTTCTTCAAGGTTCCGCGCATCCAGGGCACCATCCCTCACCCGATCACGGGCGAGCGGGCCGCGGGTGTCGTGCTGCTGAAGCCGGCTTCCCCCGGTACCGGTGTTATCGCCGGTGGCCCGGTGCGTGCCGTTCTGGAGTGCGCCGGCGTTCACGACATCCTGTCGAAGTCGCTTGGCTCGTCCAACGCGATCAACATCGTGCACGCGACCGTGGCGGCCCTCAAGGGCCTGCAGCGTCCCGAGGAGATCGCGGCTCGCCGTGGTCTGCCCCTCGAGGACGTCGCCCCCGCGGCTCTGCTTCGTGCACGTGCGGGAGCGGGTGCGTAATGGCTCGCCTCAAGATCACGCAGACGAAGTCGTACATCGGCAGCAAGCAGAACCACCGCGACACCCTTCGTTCGCTCGGGCTCAAGCGCCTGCACGACGTGGTTGTCAAGGAGGACCGCCCCGAGTTCCGCGGAATGGTGCACACCGTCCGCCACCTCGTGACGGTTGAGGAGGTCGACTGACATGGCGGAGAACAAGCCGCTGAAGGCCCACGACCTCCGGCCTGCCCCGGGCGCCAAGACCGCCAAGACCCGTGTGGGTCGTGGTGAGGCGTCCAAGGGTAAGACCGCTGGTCGTGGTACCAAGGGCACGAAGGCCCGTTACCAGGTTCCGGAGCGCTTCGAGGGTGGCCAGATGCCCCTCCACATGCGTCTCCCGAAGCTCAAGGGCTTCAAGAACCCGTTCCGCACCGAGTACCAGGTCGTGAACCTGGACAAGCTCGCGACGCTCTACCCCGAGGGTGGAGAGGTCACCGTGGCCGACCTGGTCGCCAAGGGTGCGGTGCGCAACAACCACCTCGTCAAGGTCCTCGGACAGGGCGAGATCTCCGTGGCGCTGCAGGTTTCGGTTGACGCCGTCTCCGGCTCCGCCAAGGAGAAGATTGCCGCCGCCGGCGGCACCGTCACTGAGCTCGTCTGAGACAACTCGGACAACTCGATGGCCTGAACATCCAACCGGGGATGCCTCTTATTTGGGGCATCCCCGGTTGGTCGTTCCTAGGGGGGCATGGTCGCCGGTAAGGTGGCCAGCACTGTTGCTGTGGTAACCCCTGGGCACACGCCCAGGAATCTTTGACTGTTACGTATTCGTCGATCCTCAAGACCGTCACCTCTCGCTCTGCGCGGGGGTCGCAGGAGGCACCGTGCTCACCGCGTTCGCCCGGGCGTTCAAGACGCCCGACCTGCGCAAGAAGCTGCTCTTCACGCTCGGCATCATCGTGCTCTACCGGCTCGGGGCACACATCCCGGTACCGGGAGTGAGCTACGAGAACGTCCAGACCTGTGTTGACCAGGCAAGCAAGGGCAACAACAGCCTCTTCGGCCTGGTGAACATGTTCAGCGGTGGTGCACTGCTGCAGATCACGATCTTCGCGCTCGGCATCATGCCGTACATCACGGCCAGCATCATTCTTCAGTTGCTGACCGTGGTCATTCCCCGACTCGAGGCGCTCAAGAAGGAGGGGCAGTCCGGCCAGGCCAAGATCACGCAGTACACGCGTTATCTGACCGTCGCGCTCGCCATCCTCCAGGGCACCGGCCTGGTGGCCACCGCCACCAGCGGCGCACTGTTCAGCGGCTGCCCGGTCGCCGACCAGATCGTCCCGAACCACTCCATCTTCACGACCATCGTCATGGTGGTCACGATGACTGCGGGCACCGCCGCCGTCATGTGGCTCGGTGAGCTCATCACCGACCGCGGCATCGGCAACGGCATGTCGATCCTGATGTTCATCTCGATCGCCGCCAGCTTCCCCGGCGCCCTGTGGGCCATCAAGCAGAGTGGCAAGCTGGCCGACGGCTGGATCGAGTTCGGCACCGTCATCCTGGTCGGCTTCGTGATGGTGGCCCTCGTGGTCTTCGTCGAGCAGGCCCAGCGTCGGATTCCGGTGCAGTACGCGAAGCGCATGATCGGCCGCAGGTCCTACGGGGGTACGTCCACGTACATCCCGCTGAAGGTGAATCAGGCGGGTGTGATTCCCGTCATCTTCGCTTCTTCGCTGCTCTACATCCCGGCCCTGATCGTCCAGTTCTCCAACTCCACGGCGGGCTGGGCCACATGGATCAAGGACCACTTCGTCAAGGGCGACCACCCGTACTACATCACGGCGTACTTCCTGTTGATCGTCTTCTTCGCCTTCTTCTATGTGGCGATTTCGTTCAACCCCGAGGAAGTCGCCGACAACATGAAGAAGTATGGTGGCTTCATCCCGGGTATCCGGGCTGGTCGACCTACTGCCGAGTACCTGAGCTACGTGCTCAACAGGATTACTTGGCCGGGCTCGCTGTACCTGGGTCTGATCGCTCTGGTGCCGACGATGGCGTTGGCAGGCTTCGGTGGCGCTAACCAGAACTTCCCGTTCGGCGGGACGAGCATCCTCATCATCGTGGGTGTGGGTCTGGAGACCGTGAAGCAGATTGAGAGTCAGCTCCAGCAGCGCAATTACGAAGGGTTCCTCCGCTGATGCGAATCGTCCTCGTCGGGCCGCCCGGTGCCGGCAAGGGAACGCAGGCTGCGTACCTTGCCAAGAACCTGTCGATTCCGCAGATCTCCACGGGCGACCTCTTCCGCGCCAACATCAGCCAGGGCACTGACCTTGGCAAGCAGGCCCGCGCCTACATGGACGCAGGCCAGTTGGTGCCGGACGAGGTCACCATCGGGATGGCCAAGGACCGCATGGCCCAGCCGGACGCCGCGAACGGCTTCCTGCTCGACGGCTTCCCCCGCAATGTGGGACAGGCCGAGGCCCTTGACGCGATGCTCAAGGACGAGGGCGCCAAGCTGGACGCGGTCCTGGACCTGGAGGTCCCCGAGGACGAGGTGGTCAAGCGCATTGCCGGCCGCCGCATCTGCCGGAACGACGGTTCGCACGTCTTCCACGTCACGTACAACCAGCCGAAGACCGAGGGTGTCTGCGACATCTGCGGCGGCGAGCTGTACCAGCGCGACGACGACACGGAGGACACGGTCCGCACCCGGCTCGAGGTCTACCACACGCAGACCGAGCCGATCATCGATTACTACCGGTCCCAGGGCCTGGTGGTCACGATCTCCGCGCTCGGCAAGGTCACGGACGTGACCGACCGTGCGATGGAAGCCCTCAAGAAGTCCGGCGAGGACTGAGGAAACACCCGTAGTAGCTGTACAGCCGGCCGCGGCGTCCTTGGGCGCCGCGGCCGGCTCTGTTTGCGCCGTATCGTGGAGTACGCCGCAGCACCCGTCACCCTTCGATACCCGTCCGATGCAGAGAGGCGCCGCGTAATGGTGCAGATCAAGACCCCCGAGCAGATCGCGAAGATGCGTGAGGCAGGGTTGGTGGTCGCTGCCATTCACGCGGCCACGCGGGAAGCGGCGGTGCCTGGTGCCACCACCCAGGACCTGGACCAGGTCGCGCGCAAGGTGATCGCCGACCACGGTGCGAAGTCGAACTTCCTCGGGTACGGCGGGTTCCCCGCGACCATCTGCACCTCGGTCAACGAGGTCGTCGTCCACGGCATCCCGGACGACAAGACCGTCCTCAAGGACGGCGACATCATCTCCATCGACGCCGGCGCGATCGTCGACGGCTGGCACGGCGACGCCGCGTACACCGCGTTCGTCGGCACCGGTCACGCTCCGGAGCTCATCGAGCTGTCCCGGGTGACCGAGGAGTCCATGTGGGCCGGGATCGCCGCGATGAAGGTGAACAACCGCCTCGTCGACATCTCGAAGGCGATCGAGTCCTACATCCGCCGACAGCCCCGCCCCGCCACCGGCAAGTACGGGATCATCGAGGACTACGGCGGCCACGGCATCGGCACCGAGATGCACATGGACCCGCACCTGCTGAACTATGTCGCGCGCAAGCGCGGCAAGGGCATCAAGCTCGTACCCGGCGTCTGCCTGGCGATCGAGCCGATGGTCTCGCTCGGTACGGCGCAGACCGAGGTGCTCCAGGACGACTGGACGGTCATCACGACGGACGGCACCTGGTCCTCCCACTGGGAGCACTCGATCGCCCTCACCGAGCAGGGCCCCCTGGTCCTGACGGCCCCCGACTGCGGCCGCGCGAAGCTCGCGCAGTACGGCATCGAGGCGGCCCCGGACCCGCTGGGCTGATCACTTACCCGACGGACGGAGTCCGGCGCAGTCCGGCCGAAGCTTGTGAGGCGCTCCGGCGCCGAGCCCGCGAGGGCTGCGTGAGGGAGGGGCCGGCATCGAGGCGGCCCCGGACCCGCCGGGCCGAGAACGCGCGCCCGGGCAGGTCTAAGGATCTACTCTGGTGGGCAAACTTGACGGATTCGTCTTTTGGGGTCCGCTGACGTAGACTGACTCGTCGGCTCTCGTGCATCCGTGTGTCCACATACGGGGCGGAGGGTCGATCAAGGTAGCCGATTCGAAAGGCGAAGCGTGGCCAAGAAGCAAGGTGCCATCGAAATTGAGGGCACCGTGATCGAGTCCCTCCCGAACGCCATGTTCAAGGTGGAACTCCAGAACGGTCACAAGGTCCTCGCGCACATCTCCGGCAAGATGCGGATGCACTACATCCGAATCCTCCCGGACGACCGGGTCGTGGTGGAGCTCTCTCCGTACGACCTGACGCGTGGCCGGATCGTCTACCGATACAAGTAGATCTTGCCCACGCCCTGCCTCGGCAGAGTGGTGGCACTGACCCGGAGAACCTGACATCCCATGAAGGTCAAGCCGAGCGTCAAGAAGATCTGCGACAAGTGCAAGGTGATCCGCCGTCACGGTCGGGTCATGGTCATCTGCGACAACCTGCGCCACAAGCAGCGCCAGGGCTGACGCACGACCCCCTGCATCTCGCAGCACTTCGCGCGACGCACGTAATACGTACATACGCAGAGCCCGTCCAAGCCACGGCTGACGACACCTCCGGCGGGGGCCGGGGACCCGGACGTACCATCTCTCCTTCCACGGAGCGGTCGGCGGTCGGGAGTGGCACTGCGGAAGACCCCCGAAATAACAACTGGAGCCATTGAATGGCACGCGTTTCAGGTGTTGACATCCCGCGCGAAAAGCGCGTGGAGGTTGCCCTCACCTACGTCTTCGGTATCGGGCGCACCCGGTCCAAGGAGATCCTCGCCACCACCGGCGTGAACCCGAACACCCGCGTTCGTGACCTGGCCGAAGAGGACCTGGTCAAGATCCGCGAGTACGTGGACGCCAACCTCCGCACCGAGGGTGACCTTCGCCGCGAGATCCAGGGCGACATCCGCCGCAAGATCGAGATCGGCTGCTACCAGGGCATCCGCCACCGTCGTGGTCTGCCGGTCCACGGCCAGCGCACCAGCACGAACGCCCGTACCCGCAAGGGCCCGCGTCGCGCGATCGCCGGTAAGAAGAAGCCGGGCAAGAAGTAGTCCTCAGCGGACGTACTGCGGCAGTCCGGATCCCCGGGCCGTTGCAGCATCCAGCGGTCTTCGCTGTAGGACCGATCACCTCCCCTCTCCATCTGGAGTCAAGACATGCCCCCCAAGGGTCGTCAGGGCGCAGCCAAGAAGGTGCGTCGCAAGGAAAAGAAGAACGTCGCTCACGGCCACGCGCACATCAAGAGCACGTTCAACAACACGATCGTCTCGATCACGGACCCCGCGGGCAACGTGATCTCCTGGGCCTCCGCCGGCCACGTCGGCTTCAAGGGCTCGCGTAAGTCCACTCCCTTCGCCGCGCAGATGGCCGCCGAGTCGGCCGCCCGCCGCGCGCAGGAGCACGGCATGCGCAAGGTGGACGTCTTCGTGAAGGGTCCGGGCTCCGGCCGCGAGACCGCGATCCGCTCCCTCCAGGCCACGGGCCTCGAGGTCGGTTCGATCCAGGACGTCACCCCCACTCCGCACAACGGATGCCGGCCGCCCAAGCGCCGTCGCGTCTGACGCACTGAAGCAACGGAGACAACTGGAAAATGGCGCGATACACCGGGGCCGACTGCAAGCGTTGCCGTCGGGAGAAGCAGAAGCTGTTCCTTAAGGGCAGCAAGTGCGAGAGCGCGAAGTGCCCGATCGAGATCCGTCCTTACCCCCCGGGTGAGCACGGACGCGGGCGCACCAAGGACAGCGAGTACCTTCTTCAGCTTCGTGAGAAGCAGAAGTGCTCGCGGATCTACGGTGTCCTTGAAAAGCAGTTCGTGAACTACTACAAGGAAGCGAACAAGAAGTCCGGCAAGACCGGTGAGAACCTTCTGCGCATCCTTGAGACCCGCCTCGACAACGTGGTCTACCGGGCCGGCTTCGCCAAGTCCCGCGACCACGCCCGTCAGCTGGTGCGTCACGGACACATCACCGTGAACGGCACGAAGACCGACATTCCGTCGGCCCGCGTCGCCGCGAACGACGTCATCGAGGTTCGTCAGAAGTCCAAGGCCCTGACCCCCTTCCAGGTGGCCCAGGCCGAGGCCGGCGAGCGCACCGTTCCGGCATGGCTCGAAGCCGTGCCGTCGACGATGCGGATCCTCGTGCACTCCCTGCCCGAGCGCCAGGTGATCGATACCCAGGTGCAGGAGCAGCTGATCGTCGAGCTCTACTCCAAGTAGAAGAGCTCGTGGGTCCGGGCGGTACGGCTCTTTCGGGTCGTGCCGCCCGTACCCTTGTCAGTATCTGGGGGCGTCAAATAGTGGGCGCCCACGACTGAAGGATCGAAGCATGCTTATCGCTCAGCGTCCCTCGCTGACCGAAGAGGTCGTTGACGAGTTCCGCTCCCGGTTCGTGATCGAGCCGCTGGAGCCGGGCTTCGGCTACACCCTCGGTAACTCTCTCCGCCGTACGCTCCTCTCCTCGATCCCCGGCGCTGCTGTCACCAGCATCCGGATCGACGGTGTCCTGCACGAGTTCACCACCGTGCCGGGCGTCAAGGAGGACGTCACCGACCTCATCCTCAACATCAAGCAGCTGGTCGTCTCCTCGGAGCACGACGAGCCGGTCGTGATGTACCTGCGCAAGCAGGGTCCCGGCCTGGTCACCGCTGCTGACATCGCCCCGCCGGCCGGTGTCGAGGTCCACAACCCGGACCTGGTCCTGGCCACGCTGAACAGCAAGGGCAAGCTGGAGATGGAGCTGACCGTCGAGCGCGGTCGCGGCTACGTCTCCGCCGTCCAGAACAAGCAGGCGGGCCAGGAGATCGGCCGTATCCCGGTCGACTCCATCTACTCGCCGGTGCTCAAGGTCACGTACAAGGTCGAGGCGACCCGTGTCGAGCAGCGCACCGACTTCGACAAGCTGATCGTCGACGTCGAGACCAAGCAGGCCATGCGTCCCCGTGACGCCATGGCGTCGGCCGGTAAGACCCTGGTCGAGCTGTTCGGTCTGGCGCGCGAGCTCAACATCGATGCCGAGGGCATCGACATGGGCCCGTCCCCGACGGACGCCGCGCTCGCCGCCGATCTGGCGCTGCCGATCGAGGAGCTCGAGCTCACGGTCCGTTCGTACAACTGCCTCAAGCGTGAGGGCATCCACTCCGTGGGTGAGCTCGTCGCTCGTTCCGAGGCCGACCTGCTCGACATCCGCAACTTCGGTGCGAAGTCGATCGACGAGGTCAAGGCGAAGCTGGCCGGTATGGGCCTGGCGCTCAAGGACAGCCCGCCCGGATTCGACCCGACCGCCGCTGCCGACGCCTTCGGCGCCGACGACGACGCGGACGCGGGCTTCGTCGAGACCGAGCAGTACTAGTACGCCTCCGGCCGGGGTGCCTGGATTTCCGGGCACCCCGGACCGGGGTGAGGCTCCGGCCTCGATCGCCGGACGGGCTCGATGAGCCCCGACGGCCCATGGTCTTCCGTGGGGCGGCCGCTTCACGGGAACTGACACCGGTACCTGATACGGCCGGTGCAGCACACAAGGAGATACACCATGCCGCGTCCCGCAAAGGGTGCCCGTCTGGGCGGCAGCGCCGCGCACGAGCGTCTGCTTCTCGCGAACCTCGCGAAGTCGCTGTTCGAGCACGGCCGCATCACGACGACCGAGGCCAAGGCCCGCCGCCTGCGTCCGGTCGCCGAGCGTCTGATCACCAAGGCGAAGAAGGGCGACATCCACAACCGTCGCCTGGTTCTGCAGACGATCACGGACAAGGGCATCGTGCACACGCTCTTCACCGAGATCGCCCCGCGCTACGAGAACCGCCCCGGTGGTTACACGCGCATCACCAAGATCGGCAACCGTCGTGGCGACAACGCCCCGATGGCCGTCATCGAGCTGGTCGAGGCGCTGACCGTGGCGCAGCAGGCCACCGGTGAGGCCGAGGCCGCGACGAAGCGTGCGGTCAAGGAAGACTCCCTCAAGAAGGACGCGGCCCCGGCCGAGTCCGCCGAGGTCGTCGAGGACGCCGCTCCGGCGGAGGAGTCCAAGGACGCCTGAGCGTTCTGAGACCACTGGACGGGCCCGCACCACCCTTCGGGGCGGTGCGGGCCCGTTCCGTATGTTCAGGCTTGAGAGGATCGTTGGGTGAGTGACGAAGTAGAGCCCGGGTTCGTGCGGGTACGGCTGGACCTTGCGTACGACGGCAAGGATTTTTCCGGCTGGGCGAAGCAGACCGCCCGGCGCACGGTGCAGGGGGAGATCGAGGACGCGCTGAGGACCGTGACGCGGTCGTCGCGGACGTACGACCTGACGGTCGCCGGGCGCACCGACGCCGGGGTGCACGCCCGTGGGCAGGTCGCGCATGTCGATCTGCCGACCGAGGTGTGGGCCGAGCACGGCGGGCTGCTCCTGCGGCGGATGGCCGGGCGGATGGCACCCGACGTACGGATCTGGCGGGTGGCCGAGGCCCCGGTGGGATTCAACGCGCGCTTCTCCGCGTTGTGGCGGCGTTACGCGTACCGGATCTCCGACCGGCCCGGTGGGGCCGATCCATTGACGCGTGGTCATGTGCTCTGGCACGACCGGCCGTTGGATGTGGACGCGATGAACGCGGCGGCGGTCCGGATGCTCGGGGAGCACGACTTCGCCGCGTACTGCAAGAAGCGCGAGGGCGCGACGACCATCCGTACGCTGCAGAGGCTGAGTTGGGTACGGGACGCGGAGTCCGGGGTCGTCACCGGGGCCGTGCAGGCCGATGCCTTCTGCCACAACATGGTGCGTGCGCTGGTGGGGGCGATGCTGTTCGTGGGTGACGGGCGCCGGCCCGACCCGTGGCCCGCCCGGGTGCTGGCTGCCGGGGTGCGGGATCCGGGAGTGCATGTGGTGCGGCCGCACGGGCTGACGCTGGAGGAAGTCGCCTACCCGGCCGATGAGTTGCTGGCCGCGCGCAACAAGGAGGCGCGCAATGTGCGGTCGCTGCCGGGACGCGGGTGCTGCTGAGGCGGACCGGGCTCAGCGGGGAATCTTCCCCGCGTGTGCCCGCCGTCGGCGCCACGCCCCCGTCAGCTGTCCCGCCAGGAACAGTGCGGTGAGCGTCGACAGCGTCGACCGGACCGGGCCGATGTCCGGGGTCCACCAGGCGTAGGCCGAGGCCGCCGTGAACAGCAGCAGGCCCAGGACCCGCAGCAGCCACCAGCGGGCCGGGCGGGGTTCGTAGGTGCCGGGGGCCGGCGGGTGGCTGCCGTCCTCCGTCGCCATCGTGTCGCGCATCCCGGCGAGCAGTCCGCGGCGGGTGAGGACCCGGGCGCCGGGGAGGGTGTCCAGGATCTCCGGGCGGGTGCCGAAGTCCGCGGGGAGCGGGGGGAGGGCGAGGGCGGCCAGCAGGTCGGACTGGTGCCGGGGCGGGTTGCCGGTGGAGCGGAGGATGTGGCTCAGGGGGCGCGGGTCCGCGACGGCGAAGAGCCGGGACAGGGTGGCGGCCGTGGCGGTGACCGTGGCGTGGTCCGGAGCCGGGGACGTGGTGTTCCACTCGTGCGCTGCCAGCGGTCTGCCCTTGTGGAACACGGTGAAGCCGCAGCGTTCGGGGGCGCGGCGCAGGACCAGTGTCGGCCACTTCTCACCGGTGGTGAAGTTGTCGGCCGCCGTGGTCAGCCGGTCCTCCGTGGACAGGACCGAGCGTTTGGCCGGCTTGAGGTCGGGGACGGCCTCGATGTATGTGTGCGTCGCCGACGCCGGGGCCGTACGCAGGGAGATGCCGCACATCAGCGCGGCCTGCGCCACGTCCTCCGGGCGGGCGGCCGCTATCGCGAGCGCGCAGGGGGCGTCTGCCGTCCAGCCGGTGGCCGGCACGGAGTGGGGGTGCGAGGGACGGGCGAAGAACGGCGTCCTGGTCGCCACATGGATACGGACGCCCGAGCGGGTTTCGAGGAACTCCTGGCGCGGGTCGTCGCCGAAGTACGCCCAGGGGTATTTGGTGGCGGCGGTACCGATGGCGCGGAACGTGTCCAGGGTGTCGTGCCAGCGGTCCTGGCGCAGCAGCATCAGGGCCAGCTGGTTGCGGAAGCCGGCGGCCTCGCGGCTGCCCGGGACGTATTCGGCGGAGAGGGCCAGGGCGCGGGTGACGGCGGCTGCCACGCGGGGCGCGAACGGGTCGGGGCCGGCGGGGGTGGTCGTCGGGCCGGTGGTGAGGACCTCGTATTCCAGCGCCGCCGACAGGGGCAGGGCGTGCAGCTTCGAGCCGGGCGGGGCCGTGTCGGCCGCGCTCTCGGCGAAGGCGAACATCTTCTCGTGTGAGCCGTGCCACTTCGCGCACAGGTACTGCAGGGCCGCGGAGTGGCACCCGTAGTGGTGCGGATCGCGAGCGGTGGCCTCGGCCCAGTAGTCGTCGAAGACGGCACGCGGGGCCTGGCTGCCGAGTGCGTGGGTGAGGGCGATGCGCCAGGGGACCGGGTCGGCGGGGTTGAGCTCGGCCGCCGCGCCGATTACCGGGGCCGCGTCCTCCAGGAGCGCGAAGAAGGCCTGGAACTGGTCGCGCGAGACATGCTGGGCGCGGGCCGCTGTACGTATCTCCCAGGCCTGGTCGATGCAGAGTTCGGCCTTGACCAGGGCCGCGTCCGGGTCCCCGGGCGCCCCGTCCAGCCACGCGTCCAGCCAGCCGGGGTTGTGCAGCGCGGCCTCGGCGAGACGCGTCACGTACCCGTCCCTCAGCTCCCATTGGGCGTGCACGCGGGTCGCGGCCAGGAGGTCACGGGCGGGTCCGTGGTCGCCCGCGGCGGCCGCCGCCAGTGCCGCACGCAGCGGCGCGTCCGGCGGGTCGACGACCACGGCCTCGTCCGGCGGCAGGTCCGCGCCGATCGTGGCGCTGTGGCGCAGTACCCGGGGGAGCGTGAGCAGGAAGGGAAGGCGCACGACGTCTTCGGGACCGGATCAGCCGGTCGACGCGGTGGCCGCGGCGGAGGCCTGGACCTCGCCGCGGTGGCGTATCTGACGGAACGTGAAGTTCCGCAGGTCGTCGCCGACGGTGAAGACGTTCTTGTCGGCCTTGGAGACGTTCTTGCCGTTCGTGAAGCCGCCGATGGTGAAGTAGGCGTAGCGGCCGTACCAGTTGGTGGTACGACGGCAGATCGAACCACCCCGGCAGAACGTCGGCACGCCCGCGCCGCTCAGCGACGCCAGGCCCCCTGACGCCTGCTGCGCCGACTTCTTCGCCTGCGCCTCCGTCTCGAAGACCGCGACACCGACGGTCACGGCGACCCCTGCCCTGCTGTATGTGGCACGGATGACCTGGTCGCAACCGTTGTTCATGAGGATCGAGCCGAGTGCGCCCTGCGTGGTCGCCGCGCAGTTCGTGGTGCGGTGCGTGGTGCCCTTGGCGTACACGCGGTCGCCCATCGTCAGCTTCTTGCCCGGGTAGAAGGAGTCGATGGTGAGCGGCGCCTTGTCCTTCTTCACGTCGGAGACGTAGTCCTTCGGGTCCGGCGGGGGTGGAGGCGCCACCGTGGAGAAGGACGGCTCGGGCTCGGCCGAGTCGGTCGGCAGATCGGCGGGTCCCGGCAGTTGGCTCGCGTTCGTGTCCGAGCCGGTGGAGCCGCCGTTGTTGTTGGTCGAGATGACGGCTGTGGCGACGATTGCCGCGACCGCGGCGGTGGCGAGCGCGCCGCCGCCGATCAGCAGCCATTTCTTACGACGGCTCCGCGCGGCGGACGCCTCGGCCAGCGCCGCCCAGTCCGGAGTCTGATTGCCCCCGGGCCCCCAGGAGGGCCCCCCTTGCCCAAAGCTCATGCCGCGAATCCTAGACGGAACGTAAACCGGTTGGGCCAGGGCTTCGCGGGCCGTGACAATGCTGTGCATGGGACATCTTGAAGCGGGCCATCTGGAGTACTACCTACCGGACGGGCGGGTGCTGCTCGGCGATGCTTCGTTCCGGGTCGCGGACGGGGCCGTCGTCGCACTCGTCGGGGCGAACGGCGCAGGAAAGACGACGCTGCTGCGACTCCTGTCCGGGGAGCTCCAGCCGCACGGCGGCACCGTGTCGGTGAGCGGCGGACTCGGGGTGATGCCGCAGTTCGTGGGCTCGGTCCGGGACGACCGTACGGTCAGGGATCTGCTCGTCTCCGTCGCCCAGCCGCGCATCCGTGAGGCCGCGCAGGCGGTCGACAGGGCCGAGGAGCTGATCCTCACCGTCGACGACGAGGCCGCGCAGATGAAGTACGCGCAGGCCCTCAGTGACTGGGCGGAGGCCCGCGGATACGAGGCCGAGACCGTCTGGGACATGTGCACCATGGCCGCGCTCGGTGTTCCGTACGAGAAGGCGCAGTGGCGTGAGCTGCGGACGCTCAGTGGGGGTGAGCAGAAGCGGCTCGTGCTGGAGGCGCTGCTGCGCGGTCCGGACGAGGTGCTGCTCCTCGACGAGCCGGACAACTATCTCGACGTCCCCGGCAAGCGGTGGCTGGAGTCGAAGCTCAAGGAGACGCGGAAGACGGTGCTCTTCGTCTCCCACGACCGGGAGCTGCTGTCCCGGGCCGCCGAGAAGATCGTCAGCGTGGAGCCCAGCCCGGCGGGCAGCGATGTGTGGGTGCACGGCGCCGGCTTCGATACGTACCACCAGGCCCGCAAGGACCGGTTCGCGCGGTTCGAGGAACTGCTGCGGCGCTGGGAGGAGGAGCACGCCCGGCTGAAGGCGCTGGTCCACCGGCTGCGGCAGCAGGCGGCGATCAGCCCCGACATGGCGTCGCGCTACCGGGCCATGCAGACCCGCTTCAAGAAGTTCGAGGACGCGGGGCCGCCGCCGGAGCCGCCGCGCGAGCAGGACATCAGGATGCGGCTGCGCGGTGGCAGGACCGGTGTGCGGGCCGTGACCTGCAAGGGGCTCGAACTGACCGGGCTGATGAAACCGTTCGACCTGGAGATCTTCTACGGGGAACGGGTCGCCGTCCTCGGCTCGAACGGGTCGGGCAAGTCACACTTCCTGCGGCTGCTGGCCGGGGAGCCGGTGGCGCACACGGGCGAGTGGAAGCTCGGCGCACGGGTCGTGGCCGGGCACTTCGCGCAGACGCACGCCCATCCGGAGCTGTTGGGGCACACGCTCGTCGAGATCCTGTGGACCGAGCACGCGAAGGACCGGGGCGGGGCCATGTCGGTACTGCGCCGGTACGAGCTGGAGCGGCAGGGGGACCAGCCCTTCGAGAAGCTGTCCGGCGGGCAGCAGGCGCGGTTCCAGATCCTGCTGCTGGAGCTGGCGGGTACCACTGCGCTACTGCTGGACGAGCCGACGGACAACCTGGACCTGGAGTCGGCGGAGGCGCTGCAGGACGGTCTCGAGGCGTACGACGGGACCGTGATGGCCGTCACGCACGACCGGTGGTTCGCGAAGTCGTTCGACCGCTATCTGGTGTTCGGGTCGGACGGGGTGGTGCGGGAGACCGTGGAGCCGGTCTGGGACGAGCGCAGGGTCGAGCGGGAGCGGTAGGGCCGGCGCGTTTTGACCCGTCCCGGGCGGGGCGGGTACTGTCGGGGGTTGTTATACGTATCGGCTTCGTCGTTCTCACGCGAAGAGCCCTTACGTAGGTTCTCTGGAGCAGTTACCAGTGGCTCGCATACGGACAGCGTTCCCGGCATTGTGGGCCCCAGCTGCATGATCGCTTCAGGGGTGCCATGTGTCTGGACCTCATCCACTGAAGAAGCGAAGGCTACGAAGTGCGTACGTACAGCCCCAAGCCCGGCGATGTCACTCGCCAGTGGCACATCATCGACGCCGAGGACATCGTCCTGGGTCGTCTGGCCACCACGGCTGCGAACCTCCTCCGAGGCAAGCACAAGGCGATTTACGCCCCCCACATGGACATGGGCGACTTCGTCATCATCATCAACGCCGAGAAGGTTCACCTCTCCGGCAACAAGAAGACCCAGAAGATGGCGTACCGCCACTCCGGGTTCCCGGGTGGTCTGCGCTCCGTGCGCTACGACGAGCTGCTCTCCAAGAACCCGGAGAAGGCCATCGAGAAGGCCATCAAGGGCATGATCCCCAAGAACACCCTGGGCCGTCAGATGCTCTCGAAGCTCAAGGTCTACGCGGGCGACCAGCACCCGCACGCTGCTCAGCAGCCGGTCCCGTTCGAGATCACCCAGGTCGCGCAGTAGTTCCGGCCTCCCCCTAAGACATAAAGAAAGATCTGAGGAGAATCGTGGCCGAGACCACTGTTGAGAACCCCATCGAGGGCACCGAGGGCGAAGAGGTTTTTGCCGAGGTGACCACCTTCGAGTCCGAGGTTCCCGTCGAGGGCGAGTACACCAGCGAGTCGCTGGCGTCCCGCTTCGGCGAACCGCAGCCCGCCGCCGGCCTTGGCCGTCGGAAGAACGCCATTGCCCGCGTCCGGATCGTTCCGGGCACCGGCAAGTGGAAGATCAACGGTCGCACCCTTGAGGACTACTTCCCCAACAAGGTGCACCAGCAGGAAGTCAACGAGCCCTTCAAGGTGCTCGAGCTCGACAACCGCTACGACGTCATCGCCCGCATCTCGGGTGGCGGCGTCTCGGGTCAGGCCGGTGCCCTGCGCCTCGGTGTCGCCCGTGCGCTGAACGAGGCGGACGTGGACAACAACCGCGCCCCGCTGAAGAAGGCCGGCTTCCTCTCCCGCGACGACCGTGCGGTCGAGCGCAAGAAGGCCGGTCTCAAGAAGGCCCGTAAGGCCCCGCAGTACAGCAAGCGCTAATCCGCCTGCTCAGCTGCTTTACACGTTCGCCCCGGCGGCACTTCTCGTGCCTCCGGGGCGTTCGTCTATAGACGCCATCGGGCGTATAACGGCATAAGGCGTTCATAGGCCCGCCCTGGTCGGCATCACTCTTCGCGTCGCCACGCTTCTCGCCTTGCGTCTTGCCCTCAGTCGTTTTGACTTGTGATGGCTTGTTTTGTTTTTGCGGTTCGGTTTCGGAGCATCTTCGGAGGACACCAGTGGGACGACTCTTCGGCACGGACGGTGTACGCGGTGTCGCCAATGCGGATCTGACGGCCGAGCTCGCGCTCGGCCTGTCGGTCGCTGCGGCGCATGTGCTTGCTGAGACGGGCACCCTCGACGGAGGGCGGCGGCCGACAGCCGTGGTGGGCCGCGACCCACGTGCGTCCGGAGAGTTCCTGGAGGCCGCTGTCGTGGCCGGTCTGGCGAGCGCGGGCGTGGACGTCCTGCGCGTCGGTGTGCTGCCCACCCCCGCGGTGGCGTACCTCACCGGCGCGCTGGGCGCCGACCTCGGCGTGATGCTCTCCGCCAGCCACAACGCCATGCCGGACAACGGGGTCAAGTTCATCGCCCGTGGTGGTCACAAGCTCTCCGACGAGCTCGAGGACCGGATCGAGACGCTGTACGAGCAGCACCGCACCGGTGCGCCGTGGAAGCGTCCGACCGGTGCCGGTGTGGGCCGTGTCACGGAGTACGCAGAGGGCTTCGACCGGTATGTGGCGCACCTCGTCGCGGTCCTGCCGAACCGGCTCGACGGGCTGAAGATCGTCCTCGACGAGGCGCATGGCGCGGCCGCCCGGGTCTCGCCCGAGGCCTTCGCACGGGCCGGCGCCGAGGTGATCACGATCGGTGCGGCCCCGGACGGTCTGAACATCAACGCCGGCTGCGGTTCCACCCATCTGGACCTGCTGAAGGCCGCCGTCGTCGAGCACGGCGCCGACTTCGGTATCGCGCACGACGGCGACGCCGACCGCTGCCTCGCGGTGGACGCCTCGGGTGAGGAGGTCGACGGCGACCAGATCCTGGCCGTGCTCGCCCTCGCCATGCGCGAGGCCGGACAGCTGCGAAAGGACACCGTGGTCGGCACGGTCATGTCCAACCTCGGCTTCAAGATCGCCATGGAGCGCGAGGGCATACACGTCGTCCAGACCGCCGTCGGCGACCGGTACGTACTGGAGTCGATGAAGGCCGAGGGCTTCGCGCTGGGCGGCGAGCAGTCCGGCCATGTCATCGTCCTCGACCACGCCACGACCGGTGACGGCACGCTGACCGGTCTGCTGCTGGCGGCCCGGGTCGTCGCCACCGGCCGTACGCTCGCCGAGCTCGCCGGCGTCATGCAGCGGCTTCCGCAGATCCTGATCAACGTCCCGGACGTCGACAAGTCCCGGGTGGAGACGTCGGCGGAGCTGGCGGCCGCGATCGACGAGGCGGAGCGCGAGCTGGGTGACACCGGCCGCGTACTGCTGCGCCAGTCGGGTACCGAGCCGCTGGTGCGGGTCATGGTCGAGGCGGCCGACATCGAGCAGGCGCGGTCGGTGGCCGGACGGCTGGCCGATGTGGTGAAGTCCGCGCTCGGGTAGCGCGTCGTCCTGCTGTTGCCGAACGCCGGAGGGGCCCGATGCGCGCATCGGGCCCCTCCGGCGCTTCTTCTCAGGCCTGGCCGGCGCTCCTCGAGGCCGCGGCGGCGGTCCGGCGGCGGTGGGCTGCCCACAGCGCCCTCTGGAGCAGCAGCGTCAGTGTCCCCGCGAGCACGATCCCGGCGAGGTTCGCCATCAGCTGGCCCACCGAGCCCCACATCTGCCCGTAGTCCCGGTAGCTGAACGCCACCGCCGCATTGGCCGCGGCCGGCACGGTCGTCACCGAGATCGCGACGCCGATCAGCGCCCCGGACTTCGTCGAGGTGAGGGAGAGTGTCCCGGCGATGCCCGCCAGGAACGCCACCACGAACGACATCCAGTCCGGCTTCCAGATGAACGCCGTGTTGGGCCGGGCCGCCTCGATCATCGCCTCCGTGAACAGCCCGAAGGCGTTCATCATCCAGGCGAATCCGACCGTCACCGCTATCGCGACGGCGAACCCGGCGATCAGCGTCCACAGCGAACGCCACGCCAGACGCGGGGCACGCTGCACCAGCGCCGTGGAGATGCCGGCCAGCGGTCCGAACTCCGGACCCACCGCCATCGCGCCCACGATCAGGATCGCGTTGTCGAGCATCACACCGCAGGCGGCGAGCATCGTCGCGACCGAGAGAAATGCCGCATAGGTGATGCTGAACGTCGACTCCTCGTGGGTCGCGTCCGTCAGCTTCTCCCACAGCACGGCGTCCACGCCCTCGCCCGGAGCGTCCTCCTTGGCCCGGTCGGCGAGGGCTGAGAGCGTCAGGTCCGAGTGCTCGACGGTGATCGAGCCGGACTCGTCGATACCGAGTGTGCGCAGGGCGTTGATCAGCTCGTCGCCCGCCTCGCGCGCCACATCGAACAGCACCACATCGCCCGCCGGGTCACGGGCGGCCGCGGGCAGCACCACCAGATGCGTGGTGCCGACAGCGTGGTCGACGAGATGCAGCACCTCGTCCGTGCGGTCGGCGGGGACGATCAGGCGCAGGTGCAGCACGCGGGTACTCCCGGGAGGTCGGAGTCTCAGAGTTTGCGCAGTGACAGACGTTGGACCTTGTGATCCGGGCCCTTGCGCAGCACCAGGGTGGCACGGCCCCGGGTGGGGGCCACATTTTCCAGCAGATTGGGCTTGTTGATGGTCCGCCACATTGTGCGGGCGTACTCCATGGCCTCCTCCTCGGAGACCTGTGTGTACTTACGGAAGTACGAGAACGGGTTCTGGAACGCGGTCTCGCGCAGCTTGCGGAAGCGGTTGAGATACCAGGTCTCGATGTCCTCGGCCCGCGCGTCCACGTACACACTGAAGTCGAAGTAGTCGGCGAGCCCGACCCTGGTGCGGCCGTCCTTGCCGGGCAGCGCGGGCTGCAGCACGTTGAGGCCCTCGACGATCAGGATGTCCGGGCGGCGTACGGTGAGCCGCTCGCCCGGCACGATGTCGTAGATCAGGTGCGAGTAGACGGGCGCCGTCACCTCGTCCTTGCCGGCCTTGATGTCGGCGACGAAACGGGTCAGGGCGCGTCGGTCGTACGACTCCGGGAACCCTTTGCGCGACATCAGCCCGCGCGCCTGGAGCTCCTTCATCGGCAGCAGGAACCCGTCCGTGGTCACCAGCTCGACCCGGGGGTGCTCGGGCCAGCGGGCCAGCAGCGCCTGGAGGATACGGGCGCTGGTGGACTTGCCGACGGCGACACTGCCCGCGACCCCTATGACGAAAGGAGTGCCGCGCTGCGCGCCGTGGCCGTTGCCCGCGTCCCCGAGGAAGGTGTTGAGGGCGCCGCGCAGGCCGGAGGTGGCCTGGACGTAGAGGTTCAGGAGCCGGGAGAGCGGCAGGTAGACGTCCCGCACCTCGTCGAGGTCGATGACGTCCCCGAGCCCGCGCAGCTGCTCGACCTCGGCGGCGGTCAGCGGCAGCGGGGTCTTGTCGCGCAGGGCACTCCATTCGGCACGCGACAGGTCGACGTACGGCGTCGAAGCGTGCTCGGCGCGTCGCTGGGTGCTCCGTGGCGGCGAAGTGATCACGAGTTCATTGTTGCGGGAGTTTTACCGGAGTGGGGGGTGGGGTCGGTCACGTGGGGAGACGAAAGGGCTCGTTCCGGGCGTGCCGACTACGGTTGTGTGCTCACTTTCCTGAGCACACAGAGCTCCCCGCTGCCGGGGTCACCGATGAAGGTCCGCAGGAGGGCGAAATCGGGTTTGCCCCTGGTCACGAGTTCGCCTGACGTCAGCAGCCTGCGCGGACAGTGCGGCGGTGAGCTTTCCAGCCGTCCGCCGCGCGGAACCGGAACGGTCTTCACCTCACGTCAGGGCCACACCGACGCCGCCATCTCCGACGCTCGCGCCCAGATGAATCCGGGTGCCCGCTTCTCCCTCGTGGACCGTCGGGGCGGCCGGGGCATACCGGATCGACGGTGCCGAGTTCGAGGCCTGCGCCTGAGCGGCCGCCGCATCGCAGCACTTCGGCGGTGGGTGCAGGAGGGGCAAGCGGACCTGGGGCTGCGGCTCGCAGAGGATTGCAGCGACTCCGCCGACGAATGATCCCGGCCGCCCCGCGCCCCTTCTGCGACGATGCCAAGCGAGGGGAGGGCGACCACGAAAGGATCGTTATGTGTGGAATCGTCGGTTACGTCGGTGGGCAGTCCGCGCTTGATGTTGTCGTCGCGGGGCTCAAGCGCCTCGAATACCGGGGCTACGACTCCGCAGGCATCGCCGTTCTCGCGGACGGCGGGCTGGCCTCCGTGAAGAAGGCCGGCAAGCTCGTCAATCTGGAGAAGGCGCTGGTGGAGCAGCCCCTGCCGGCCGGGACCACCGGGATCGGGCACACCCGTTGGGCCACCCACGGCGCTCCCACCGATGCCAATGCCCACCCGCATCTCGACAACGCGGGGCGCGTCGCCGTCGTGCACAACGGCATCATCGAGAACTTTGCCGCGCTGCGCGCCGAACTTGCCGAGCGCGGCCACGATCTGGCGTCCGAGACCGACACCGAGGTCGTCGCCCATCTGCTCGCCGAGGCGTACTCGTCGAGCGGCGATCCGGCGGAGGCGATGCGGCAGGTCTGCCGGCAGCTCGAAGGGGCGTTCACCCTGGTGGCCGTGCATGCCGATGAGCCGGATGTGGTGGTGGGGGCCCGGCGGAACTCGCCACTGGTGGTCGGGGTCGGTGAGGGGGAGGCGTTTCTGGCCTCCGATGTGGCCGCTTTCATCGCGCACACCCGGTCCGCGATCGAGCTGGGGCAGGATCAGGTCGTCGAGCTGCGGCGGGAGTCCGTCACGGTCACCGACTTCGACGGACAGCCCGCCGATGTCCGTAAGTACCACGTGGACTGGGACGCTTCCGCGGCCGAGAAGGGCGGCTACGACTACTTCATGCTCAAGGAGATCTCCGAGCAGCCGAAGGCGGTCGCCGACACCCTGCTGGGCCGGATCGACCGCGCGGGCTCGCTCCACCTCGACGAGGTGCGCATCCCGCCGCATGTGCTCCGGGAGGTCGACAAGGTCGTCATCGTCGCCTGCGGGACCGCGTTCCACGCCGGGATGATCGCCAAGTACGCCATCGAGCACTGGACCCGGCTGCCCTGCGAGACGGAGCTCGCCAGCGAGTTCCGCTACCGCGATCCGATCCTCGACCAGCGCACCCTCGTCATCGCGATCTCCCAGTCCGGGGAGACGATGGACACCCTGATGGCTCTGCGACACGCCCGCGAGCAGGGAGCGAAGGTCCTCGCCATCTGCAATACGAACGGGTCGACCATTCCGCGTGAGTCCGACGCGGTGCTGTACACGCACGCCGGACCGGAGGTCGCCGTCGCCTCGACCAAGGCGTTCCTGACGCAGCTCGTCGCCTGCTATCTCGTTGCCCTGTATCTCGGCCAGACCCGCGGCACGAAGTGGGGCGACGAGATCCGGACCGTCGTCCGGCAGCTCTCCGAGGTCCCCGGGCAGGTCGAACGGGTCCTGGAGACGATGGAGCCGGTGCGTGAGCTGGCCCGCTCGCTGGCGCACCAGGACACCGTCCTCTTCCTGGGGCGCCATGTGGGTTACCCGGTTGCCCTCGAAGGCGCGTTGAAGCTCAAGGAACTCGCGTACATGCACGCCGAGGGCTTCGCGGCCGGTGAGCTCAAGCACGGGCCGATCGCGCTCATCGAGAACGATCTGCCGGTCGTCGTGGTCGTGCCGTCGCCGCGCAGCCGGTCGGTGCTCCACGAGAAGATCGTGTCGAACATCCAGGAGATCCGGGCCCGTGGGGCGCGCACCATCGTCATCGCGGAGGAGGGCGACGAGGCGGTCGTTCCGTACGCCGACCATCTGATCTGGATCCCCGCTACGCCTACGCTGCTTCAGCCGCTGGTGGCGACCGTGCCGTTGCAGGTCTTCGCCTGCGAACTGGCCACCGCCCGCGGCAACGAGGTGGACCAGCCGCGCAATCTGGCGAAGTCCGTGACCGTCGAGTGAACCAATGAATGAGTGAGTGAGCGCGTGATCATCGGGGTCGGGATCGATGTGGCGGAGATCGAACGGTTCGACGCGGCGCTGGAGCGTACGCCGCATCTGGCTCAGCGGCTGTTCCTGGACAGCGAGTTGCTGCTGCCCAACGGCGAGCGGCGTGGGATCGCCTCGCTGGCCGCCAGGTTCGCCGCCAAGGAGGCCATCGCCAAGGCGCTGGGGGCGCCCGGCAATCTGCTGTGGACGGATGCCGAGGTGTTCGTCGAGGACAGCGGGCAGCCCCGGCTGCGCGTCGTCGGCACGGTCGCCGCGCGCGCGGCCGAGCTGGGCGTACAGCACTGGCACGTCTCGCTGAGCCACGACGCGGGGGTGGCGTCGGCCGTGGTGATCGCGGAGGGTTGACCGTATGCGAACTGCGTACAGCGTGGAGACCGTACGGGCCGCCGAGCGCGCCCTGATGGCACGGCTGCCCGACGGCGCCCTGATGCAGCGGGCCGCCGCGGGTCTTGCGGCGGCCTGCGCCGATCTGCTGCGGCGGAGCGGCCGGGTGTACGGGTCCCGGGTCGTCCTGCTCGTCGGCAGCGGCGACAACGGCGGCGACGCGCTGTACGCGGGGGCCCGGCTGGCCCGGCGCGGCGCGGGCGTCCGCGCCCTGCTGACCGCGCCGGACCGGGCCCATGAGGGCGGGGTCGCGGCGCTCCGCGCGGCGGGCGGGCGTGTGGACGGCGCCGACCGGGTGAGCACGGACCTGATCGGCCGTGTCGATCTCGTCGTCGACGGCATCACCGGCATCGGCGGCCGCGGCGGGCTGCGTGAGGGCGCGGCCGCGCTGGTGCGGGCCCTCGAGGCGACCGGGGCGCCGATCGTCGCCGTCGATCTGCCCAGCGGTGTCGAGGCGGACACCGGAGAGGTGCTCGGCGACGCCGTGCGGGCCGACGCGACGGTCACCTTCGGCACGTACAAACCGGGGCTGCTCATCGACCCGGCCGCCGAGCGGGCGGGCGCGCTGCGCCTCGTCGACATCGGGCTCGACGACGAGCTGCCCGGCGTACCCGATCTGGAGGCGCTGCAGTACGCGGACGTTGCCGCGCTGCTGCCCGTTCCCGCCAGTGAGAGCGACAAGTACCGGCGCGGGGTCGTCGGCATCGTCGCCGGGTCCGCCCGGTATCCGGGGGCGGCGGTGCTCGCCGTCGGCGGGGCGCTGCGGGGCGGGGCGGGGGCGGTGCGGTACGTCGGCCCGGGCGCCGACGCCGTGATCGCCCGGCACCCCGAGACCCTGGTCCACTCGGGGCCGCCTTCGAAGGCGGGGCGGGTGCAGGCATGGGTCGTCGGCCCCGGGCTCGGTGACGGTACGGCGGCCGTCTCGGCGGTCGCCGACGTGCTGGCCGCCGATGTCCCGGTGCTGGTGGACGCGGACGGTCTGCGGCTGCTCGACGCCTCCGTCGTGCGGTCGCGCACCGCTCCGACGCTGCTCACCCCGCACGCCGGGGAGGCTGCCGCGCTGCTCGGCGTTCCGCGCGAGGAGGTCGAGGCGGGGCGGCTCGCCGCCGTACGGGAACTCGCCGCCCGCTACCGCGCCACCGTGCTGCTCAAGGGGTCGACGACGCTGGTCGCCACCGACACCGAGCACACTCCCGTACGGGTCAATCCGACCGGCACCTCCTGGCTGGCCACGGCGGGCAGCGGCGACGTCCTCTCCGGCCTGACGGGATCCCTGCTGGCCGCGGGCCTCGATCCGCGCGACGCCGCCTCCGTCGGTGCCCATCTGCATGGTCTGGCGGCCCGGCACGCCTCGGACGGCGGTCCGGTCGCCGCGCAGGACGTCGCGGACGCGATCCCGGCGGCGTGGCGGGACGTACGGGCCTGAGCGATCCTGAGCACCAGCAGGCAGGGAACCGCAGATGAGAGCCGGTGAGGAGTGGTCGACGGTGGGCAGCAGTTCGGTACGGGTACGCCGGGTGTACGACCCGCAGGAGGACGGTGACGGGACCAGGGTCCTCGTCGACCGGCTCTGGCCCCGCGGCGTCGCCAAGGACCGGGCAAGGATCGACCGGTGGCTCAAGGACCTCACGCCGTCGAACGAACTCCGCTCCTGGTACCACGAGGACCGCACCGGCACCCGCTACGACGACTTCGTCGACCGCTACCGTGCCGAGCTCGCCGACCCGGTGCACACGGCGGCGGTCCATGAGCTGGTGGAACTGGTCCGCGCGGGTGGGCCGGTGACCCTGGTCACGGCGGTGAAGGACGTCCCGCACAGTCATGTCCCGGTCCTCGTCGACCATGTGGAACATGAGCTGCGCCACCGGTGACGTCGGCGGCGTCGTGCGCGGTCCCGACGCCCCTGACGCGCCCCGGGCCCGGTACCTGAGGGCCCTGTCCTACGCCTCTGAGAGACTGGGCGCGATGAACGAGACAGCGTCCTTGAGAGCCCGAGCCGAGATCGACCTCGCCGCACTGCGCGCCAACGTGCGTGCGCTGCGTGCCCGGGCGGCCGGCGCGCAACTCATGGCCGTCGTCAAGTCCGACGCGTACGGGCACGGGGCGGTGCCCTGTGCCAGGGCCGCGCTCGAAGCCGGGGCGACCTGGCTCGGCACCGCGACGCCTCATGAGGCACTGGCCCTGCGCGCCGCCGGGCTCGGCGGCCGGGTGATGTGCTGGCTGTGGACGCCGGGCGGTCCCTGGCGCGAGGCGATCGAGGCCGACATCGATGTGTCGGTGAGCGGCATGTGGGCGCTGCGCGAGGTCGTCGCCGCGGCCGGGGAGGCCGGCCGCCCGGCCCGCATCCAGCTCAAGGCCGATACGGGCCTCGGGCGCAACGGCTGCCAGCCCGCCGACTGGCCGGAGCTGGTCGCCGCCGCCCGCACCGCCGAGCAGGCGGGCACGGTCCGGATCACCGGCCTCTGGTCCCACTTCGCCTGCGCCGACGAGCCGGGCCACCCGTCGATCGCCGCCCAGCTGGGCGTGTACCGGGACATGGTGGCGTACGCGGAGAAGGCGGGCGTCGAACCCGAGGTACGGCACATGGCGAACTCTCCGGCGACGCTGACGGTCCCGGAGTCGCACTTCGACCTCGTACGGACCGGGATCGCCATGTACGGCATCTCGCCCAGCCCCGAGCTGGGCACCCCGGCGGACTTCGGGCTGCGCCCGGTGATGACGCTCGCCGCGTCGATCGCCCTGGTCAAGCAGGTGCCGGCGGGTCACGGTGTCAGCTACGGGCACCATTACAGGACGTCCGCCGAGACGACGCTCGGCCTGATCCCGCTCGGCTACGCGGACGGCATCCCGCGCCATGCCTCCGGGCGCGGCCCGGTCCTCGTCGGCGGCGTCCTGCGGCGGGTCGCGGGCCGGGTGGCGATGGACCAGTTCGTCGTCGACCTCGGTGGGGACGTCGTCGAGGTGGGCACCGACGCGGTGCTGTTCGGGCCGGGGGACCGGGGCGAGCCGAGTGCCGAGGACTGGGCGGAGGCGGCCGGCACGATCGCGTACGAGATCGTCACCCGCATCGGCGGCCGGGTACCGCGCGTCTATGTGAACGAGACCCCGGCCGACGAGAACGACGCCCAGGCCGGCCCGGACGGGATCCGGGCCGCCGAGAACAAGACCCCGCCCGATCCGACCTGATCAAGCCCGATCCGGCACGTCCTGCATCTCCTGACCAGACCTGACGGACAACGATCGACGAGGAGCGCGGCACGGTGAGCGAGAGCAGTGCGGGGGACGCGATGGCGACGGCGGCCGCTGTGGCGGTCGGCTGGCGCCGGGCAGGCATTGCCGGAGCCGCCATAGGCGTGATCGCGGCCGGTGCGGCGGCCGGTGTCGCGGTCGAGCGGATGACTGTCGGCCGGGGCATGCGCAGGAGGGCCAGGCTGGCGCTGGACGCCTCGGGGCCGTACGGCTCGCTGCGCGGCATGCCCGGCCGGGCCACCGCCGACGACGGCACCGAGCTGTACTACGAGACCGACGAGGTGGAACCGGACGGTGGTACGGGCGCGGGCACCCGACCGGGGGCGGGCGCCGGGGCCTCCGGTACGGGACCGCGGCGGCGCCGGCTCTTCGGCCGCAAGGCCCCGGGGCCCGTCACTGTCGTCTTCAGCCACGGCTACTGCCTCAGCCAGGACTCCTGGCACTTCCAGCGGGCCGCGCTGCGCGGCCTGGTGCGCACCGTGCACTGGGACCAGCGCAGCCACGGCCGCTCCGAGCGCGGCCGGGCCCAGGCCGAGGGTGTGACGGTCGGCATCGACCAGCTCGGCCGCGACCTGAAGGCGGTCATCGACGCGGCCGCCCCCGAGGGCCGGCTGCTGCTGGTCGGGCACTCGATGGGCGGCATGACGATCATGGCGCTCGCCGATCAGTACCCGCAGCTGATCCGGGACCGGGTCGCCGCCGTCGCGTTCGTCGGCACGTCGAGCGGGAAGCTCGGCGAGGTCAGCTTCGGGCTGCCGGTCGCGGGCGTGAACGCCGTGCGACGGGTGCTGCCCGGGGTGCTGAAGGCGCTCGGCTCGCAGGCGGAGCTGGTGGAGCGGGGCAGACGGGCGACCGCCGATCTCTTCGCCGGGCTCATCAAGCGGTACTCGTTCGGTTCGCGGGACGTGGATCCGGCGGTCGAGCGGTTCGCCGAGCGGCTGATCGAGTCCACCCCGATCGATGTGGTCGCGGAGTTCTACCCGGCCTTCACCGAGCACGACAAGAGTGCGGCGCTGCCCGCGTTCCGCGACATCCCGGTGCTGATCCTGGCAGGCGACAAGGACCTGGTGACGCCCAGCTCGCACAGCGAGGCCATCGCCGACGAGCTGCCGGACGCGGAGCTGGTCATCGTGCCGGACGCCGGACATCTGGTGATGCTGGAGCACCCGGAGACGGTGACGGACCGGATGGCGGACCTGCTGGTCCGGATCGGAGCCGTACCGGCAGCGGCTAACGTTGGCGGGCATGGAAGCACCGCACAACAGCCTGGCGGCTGACACCGCGAACGCACCGGTCGCGCACCCGGCGCCCGGGGAGACGCAGGCCGGAGCAGCCCGGGCCGGGGAAACCACGGTCACCGCCCGCCTCGACGTCACCTCCCCCGAACAGATGCAGGCCCTGGGCCGCCGGATCGCCGGCCTGCTGCGCCCCGGCGACCTCGTGATGCTCAGCGGTGAGCTCGGCGCCGGGAAGACGACGCTGGCCCGGGGCCTCGGTGAGGGCCTCGGGGTGCGCGGCGCCGTGACCTCTCCCACCTTTGTGATCGCCCGCGTCCACCCGTCGCTGGGCACCGGCCCGGCGCTCGTCCATGTCGACGCGTACCGGCTGGGCGGCGGGCTCGATGAGATGGAGGACCTGGACCTCGACGTGTCGCTGCCGGAGTCGGTGGTGGTCGTGGAGTGGGGCGACGGCAAGGTCGAGGAGCTGTCGGACGACCGGCTGCACGTGGTGATCCACCGCGCGGTCGGCGACACGGACGACGAACGGCGCTCGGTGACGCTGGTCGGGATCGGCGCGCGCTGGTCCGGGCTGCGGGCGGCGTTGGAAGCGGCGCACTGAGCCCGCGCAGACGAGTTTTCCGACAGGCTGTCGGCATATTGTTGCGCGGGGCGGGCCGGGCGTGGTCACATGGATGCCGAGAGCGGGTTAGGTCTACCTAACCACGCCTTCCATCGGAGCCCCAGGAGGCATCCATGCCGACGCCCGAGCGTGAAGCGCAGCCGCAGCCGCAGCCGCCAGTGCCGTCCGCGGTGTCGATGAAGGATCTGCTGGCGGCCTGCGCCGCGGCCACCGCGGTCTCCACCCCGCCGTCCGAGGAACGGCAGGAATCAGGGGAGCCGCAGGCGTCCGAGGAGCGCGACGCCGCGTAGCGGACTTCCGCACGAGACGGCGCGCAGCCGGCTTCCGCCCGGGCGTTACGGGACCACGACCACCTTGGCACCGACCGTCGCGAACGCCCACATCGCGTTGCCGTCCGCCCGCTTCATCCGTACCCCGCCGGTCTTCCGCTTCGGGTCGGGGCTCTTCATGGAGCCGTCCTGTGCCGCACTGAACCCGACGGGCACGCCGCCGTCGGCCATCGCGAACAGCACCACGTGCTCGATCGGCACGCCGTCCGAGCCCTTGATGACGCCCGTGCGCGAACGCACCTTGTAGGACCCGGGCCGCGGGTTCACGGAACTCGGCATGACGGCGAAGGACCGGATCATCTTCCCCTTCGCGTCGACCAGCCACACCCGCCGGTCGTCCAGCGCGTACACGACCCGCGCCCCGGTGCCGGAGCCGGCGGGGACCGCGAGCGGGTGCTTCTTGTCCTTGTGCCCGGCGGCGTGCCCGGCGGCGTGGCCGGCGGGGGCGGTGCTGGTCGCCTTCGGACTGGGGGCGGCGAGTGTCTCGGGGACGTTCGCCGATGCCTGGTAGGCCAGGAAACCGACCGCGGCGAGTGCCGCCGCAGTGAGCCCGGCCACGATTCCCGAGCTGCCCCTTGCCACCGTGCGCGCCCCTTTCGCTGTCGTCCGTCACGCAAGCGCTTCGTATGTCGCATGTCGTACAAGCGTTTACGTCGTACCCACGTACACCGGGTGACGGTAGCAGCAGCGACCGGTGGGAACGGGACTCCGTACGGGGAGCCGTGGTGCCGTCGCCGGAGCCGTAGGCTGTTTGCGTGCTCTTGCTCGCTGTGGATACCGCCACCCCCGCCGTCACCGTTGCCCTGCACGACGGGACCGCCGTCGTCGCCGAGTCGAGTCAGGTCGACGCCCGACGGCACGGGGAGCTGCTGCTGCCCGCTGTCGACCGGGTCCTCGGCGACGCCGGGACGGGACTCGACGCCGTGACCGGGGTGGTCGTGGGCGTCGGCCCGGGACCGTACACGGGCCTGCGGGTCGGGCTGGTGACGGCCGCGACGTTCGGCTCGGTGCTCTCCGTGCCGGTGTACGGGCTGTGCACGCTGGACGGCCTCGCGTACGCCGCCGGGCGCAGCGGCCTGGAGGGTCCGTTCGCCGTCGCGACGGACGCCCGCCGCAAGGAGGTCTACTGGGCGCGGTACGAGGACCCCCGTACCCGCATCGGTGAACCCGCCGTCGACCGGCCCGCCGACATCGCCGAACAGCTCGCCGGCCTTCCGGTGGTCGGGGCGGGCGCGGCGCTCTACCCCGACGCGTTCCCGGACGCCCGTGGTCCCGAGCACGTCTCCGCGGGTGCGCTCGCAGCGCTGGCCGCCGAGCGTCTTGCCGCGGGAACGCAGCTGCTGCCGCCGCAGCCGCTTTATCTGCGCAGGCCCGACGCCCAGGTCCCGAAGAACTACAAGGTGGTCACCCCGAAGTGACGCCCCCGACTGCCGTACTGCGTGAAATGCGCTGGTGGGACATCGATCCGGTGCTGGAGCTCGAACACGAGCTGTTCCCGGAGGACGCCTGGTCGGCCGGTATGTTCTGGTCCGAGCTGGCGCACGCGCGCGGCCCGCAGGCGACCCGGCGCTATGTCGTCGCCGAGTCCCCGGTCACCGGCCGGATCATCGGGTACGCGGGGCTCGCCGCGGCCGGTGACCTCGCCGACGTCCAGACGATCGGCGTCACCCGCGACCACTGGGGCGGCGGCCTCGGCTCCGAACTCCTCACCGACCTGCTGAAGCACGCCACGGCCTTCGAGTGCGCCGAGGTGCTGCTCGAGGTCCGGGTCGACAACACCCGCGCGCAGAAGCTGTACGAACGCTTCGGCTTCGAACCGATCGGCTTCCGCCGCGGCTACTACCAGCCGGGCAACATCGACGCGCTCGTCATGCGCCTGACGGTGCAAGAGCCCGCGCAAGAGCCCGTACAAGAGACAGAGACTGACTGATGGCTGACGAACCGCTCGTACTCGGCATCGAGACCTCCTGCGACGAGACCGGCGTCGGTATCGTCCGCGGTACGACGCTGCTCGCCGACGCCATCGCGTCCAGCGTCGACACCCATGCCCGCTTCGGCGGCGTCGTCCCGGAGATCGCCTCCCGCGCCCACCTGGAGTCGATGGTCCCCACCATCGAACGCGCCCTGAAGGAAGCCGGTATCAGCGCCCGCGACCTCGACGGCATCGCCGTCACGGCCGGTCCCGGGCTCGCGGGCGCGCTGCTCGTCGGCGTCTCGGCGGCGAAGGCGTACGCGTACGCGCTGAACAAGCCGCTGTACGGCGTGAACCACCTCGCCTCGCACATCTGCGTCGACCAGCTGGAGCACGGCCCGCTGCCCGAGCCGACGATGGCGCTGCTGGTCAGCGGCGGCCACTCGTCGCTGCTGCTCGCGCCGGACATCACCAACGACGTACGGCCGATGGGCGCGACCATCGACGACGCGGCGGGCGAGGCCTTCGACAAGATCGCCCGGGTGCTGAACCTCGGCTTCCCCGGCGGCCCGGTCATCGACCGGCTGGCGAAGGAGGGCGACCCGAAGGCCATCGCGTTCCCGCGCGGACTGAGCGGCTCGCGCGACCCCGCGTACGACTTCTCCTTCTCCGGTCTGAAGACATCCGTCGCCCGCTGGATCGAGGCGAAGCGGGCCGCGGGCGAGGAGGTGCCGGTACGGGATGTGGCGGCGTCCTTCCAGGAGGCCGTGGTGGATGTGCTCACCCGCAAGGCCGTCCGGGCCTGCAAGGACGAGGGCGTCGATCATCTGATGATCGGCGGCGGGGTCGCGGCCAACTCGCGGCTGCGGGCGCTGGCCCAGGAGCGGTGCGAGCGGGCCGGCATCCGGCTGCGGGTGCCGCGGCCGGGGCTGTGCACGGACAACGGTGCGATGGTCGCGGCGCTGGGCGCCGAGATGGTGGCCCGCAACCGGTCGGCGTCGGACCTGGAGCTGTCGGCGGACTCGTCGCTGCCGGTGACGGACACGCATGTGCCGGGCAGCGCGCACCACCACGACCACGATCATGTGCACGAGGTCAGTAAGGACAACCTCTACTCATGACCGTCGCCCTCATGTGGGAGGCCCGGGCCGTGGCCGGCCGGGGCGCCGAGCTGCTGGAGTGGGCGCGGGCGCGCACGGGCGAGCTGGCGTACGAGCCGCTGCGGTACGAACTGTTGCGCGCGCCGCAGGACCGGGTGCTGGTCATCACCTGGTGGGAGGCGGCGTACGGCGACGTACTGCCCGAACTTCCCGAGCCCGAGCCGGAGTTGATCACCCGCGCGGTGCACCGCTGGCGGTTCGAGGTCGCCGGTCCGGACACCGGCCGGGATGTCGGCCGGACATGAGAAAACTCAACGGATCCTGAGATTTCCCGAAGGAAAACCGAACAAGGGTTCCGGGCGTAATAATTCGGACTTACGTTCCTCGACGTGACCGGAGACAAGAGACGCCGTTCCCGTCGACTCAGGGCGGCCGCGGCTGTGATGGGCTGCATCCTGGTGCTCGCCGCGGCCGGGGCGGGGTGGGCGTACTGGCATCTGAACCAGAACATCCGCAGCGTGGACATCGACAGCGCGCTGGGCGACGACCGCCCCGCCAGGGCGCCCGTCACCGTCCCGACCGCGGCCCCCTCGGCGTCGGCGTCGCCATCGGCCTCCGCGTCCCCGCTGCCGGCCGGTGTGCTGAACATCCTGGTTCTCGGGTCGGACTCGCGCAGCGGCAGCGAGAACTCCGCGCTCGGCGGCGGTGACAGCACGGGCGCCCGTTCCGACACGGCGATGGTCGTCCATGTCGATGCCGACCGTACGAAGGCCACCGTCGTCAGCATTCCGCGCGACACCCTGGTGACGCGCCCCTCGTGTCCGGCATCTTCGGGCGGCACCACTCCGACGACGTACCACGCGATGTTCAACAGCGCGTACGCCGTCGGCGGTCCCGTCTGCGCGGTCAAGACGGTGGAGCAGCTCACCGGCGTCCGGATGGACCACTACATCGAGATCGACTTCGCCGGCTTCGCCGGTCTCGTCGATGCGCTGGGCGGGGTGACCGTCACCACGACGCAGGACATCGACGACGACAGCAGCCATCTCCACCTCGACGCGGGCACCCACCGGCTCGACGGCACCCAGGCCCTGGCCTTCGCCCGCACCCGCCACGGCATCGGCGACGGCAGCGACCTGGGCCGGATAAAGCTCCAGCAACAGCTGGTCGAGGCGCTGCTGCAGGAGGCCGGGAAGACCGATCTGCTGACCGACCCGGCCGGCCTGTACAAGATGGTGGACGCGGTCACCGGCAGTCTGACCACGGACACCGGCCTCGACTCGCTCGGCGAGCTGAGGGGCCTGGCACAGAGCCTGGGCGCCGTCTCCTCGACCGGGCTGACCACGGTCACCATGCCCGTCGTCGCGGCCCCGTCCGACCCCAACCGGGTGGTGGCGCAGGAGCCCGCCGCGAGCAGACTCTGGGCGTCCCTGCGATAAAGGCCGAAAAATTCTTCCGAAGGTGTGTCGATTGCGGCGTCTCCCGTTCGACGCAAGGGTGAGAGGCAGGGAAAGCCCCCGCCCTCCCGCACCGAGGAGTCACCATGCCGCGCTTCCTGTCGATGATCCGCATCGATGAGCAGAACCTGCCCGCCCAGTCCCCCGACCCTGAGTTCGAGGCGCGCATGGGGGCGCTGTTCGAGGAGATCACCAAGGCCGGGGTCATGCTGGAAACCGCGGGACTCGCCCCCACCTCGCAGGGGACGAGGGTCCGCTGGGAGGACGGCAAGGTGAGCTACACCGACGGGCCGTTCACCGAGACCAAGGAAGTCGTCGGCGGCTACGCCATCATGCAGTGCAAGGACAAGCCCGAGGCTCTGGAGTGGGCCAAGCGGTTCCTGGAGATCCACCCGAACAACTGGACGGTCACCGCCGAGGTCCGCGAGATCGCCGAGGGCTGAGCGAGTAGGCGCTCTCGACCCCGGCCCGGCCGCGCTTGCTCCGTCTCTGATCGGCTGCTCTGATGGGTGGCCGTGACGGAAGCAAGCGCGACCGCGGCGGTCGAGGCCGTATTCAGGATCGAGTCCGCGCGGATCATCGCCGGTGTCGCCCGCATCGTGCGGGACGTGGGCATCGCCGAGGAACTCGCGCAGGACGCCCTGGTCGCGGCATTGGAGCAGTGGCCGGAGTCGGGTGTCCCGGACCGGCCGGGCGCCTGGCTGATGGCAACCGCCAAGCACCGCGCGATCGATCTGGTCCGCCGCAAGGAGACGTACGCCCGCAAGCTCGCCGAGGTCGGGCGGACCCTGGAGGACGTGCAGCCGCCCGGGCCGGACGACATCGCCGGGGCCGACGACATCGACGACGACCTGCTGCGGCTGATCTTCACCGCGTGCCACCCGGTGCTGTCGACCGAGGCCCGGATCGCGCTCACCCTGCGGCTGCTCGGCGGCCTCACCACCGACGAGATCGCCCGGGCGTTCCTGGTGTCCGAGCCGACCGTCGCCCAGCGCATCGTCCGCGCGAAACGCACCCTGGGCCGGGCCGGCGTCCCCTTCGAAGTGCCGTACGGCGCAGACCGCGCGGCCCGGCTCGACTCCGTACTCGAAGTGATCTACCTGATCTTCAACGAGGGGTACGCGGCCACCGCGGGCGACGACTGGCTGCGCCCGGGGCTCTGCGAGGACGCGCTGCGGCTGTCGCGGGTGCTGGCCGGGCTGATGGGGCAGGAACCCGAAGTGCACGGCCTGGCCGCCCTGCTGGAGCTCCAGGCGTCCCGCACCGCGGCCAGGACCGGCCCGGACGGCGAGCCCGTCCTGCTCGGCGACCAGAATCGGTCCCGCTGGGACCGGTTGCTGATCCGGCGCGGGTACGCGGCCCTGGAGCGGGCGAACGCGCTGGGCGGGGCCCCCGGCCCGTACGCACTGCAGGCCGCCATCGCAGCGTGCCACGCCCACGCGGTGACGTACGAGGAGACGGACTGGGCGGTCATCGCCACGCTCTACGGCCTGCTGGCCAAGGCGGCCCCGTCACCGGTGGTGGAACTGAACCGCGCGGTCGCGGTGTCGATGGCCGAGGGGCCCGAGGCCGGGCTCGCACTGGTCGATGCCCTGGCCGGCGATCCGGCGCTGGCGGCCTACCACCTGCTGCCGAGCGTGCGCGGCGATCTGCTGGCACGGCTGGGGCGTGCGGACGAGGCGCGGGCGGAATTCGTGCGGGCGGCGGGGCTGACCCGTAACGCACGCGAGCGGGCGCTGCTGCTGGCGCGGGCGGAGAAGGAAGCGGAGGAGGGCGGCGCGCCGCGGTGAGTTTCGGGCGGCGGCAGGGTCTACCTTGCACAGCCATCCCCCGTACGAGTCGCCGAGGAGCAGGCCATGCAGAAGATCAAGACCTTCCTGTGGTTCGACAACCAGGCCGAGGAGGCCGCGAACCACTACGTCTCCATCTTCGGAGGGGACTCGAAGGTGCTGGGCGTCACGCACTACTCCGTGGCGTCGCCGGGCGAGCCGGGCGCGGTCATGACCGTCGAATTCCGGCTGGCCGGCCAGGAGTACATCGCACTCAACGGCGGCCCGCAGTTCCCCTTCACCGAAGCGATCTCGCTCTCCGTCGACTGCGAGTCGCAGGCGGAGGTCGACGAGCTGTGGGCCAGGCTCACCGACGGCGGCGAGGAGAGCCAGTGCGGCTGGCTCAAGGACAAGTACGGGCTGTCCTGGCAGATCGTCCCGCGCGGGCTGTCCGAGGCGCTCTCCGACCCGGACCCGGCCAAGGCGGACCGGGCCATGAAGGCCATGCTCGGCATGAAGAAGCTCGACATCGAGGCGCTGCTCAACGCCTGACGGTCCGGGCCGCGCCCGCTCCGGGCGGGCTGCCGCTGCACATGGTCAACCGGCCGAGCTGTACGCCACTGAGGTGGCGCCGGTCATCCGCATGGAGTCACTCCGATCGCGCGGGCGCACCGGCCGGTTCGGAAGCCTCGTTGACTGTGTGACCGGGCGCATCGGGTGCCCGTCGAGAGAGGAGGCGCCATGTCCGATCAGTACGACTACAGCGGCGAGCCGGAGCACGATCCCGACGTGGCGGATGCCGTCCACGACTCCGAGTACATCGGCTCGGCCGGCGAGCCCGATGCGTACGAGGACTACCTGGACAGTGAGCAGTACGACTGAACCGGACCGGGACGGGCGGGGCTCACCGCTGTCGACCGACCCCCGCCCGTCCCACTTGTCGTTCATGGGCATCCGGACGATCGGCCGGCTGCCCGGCCCGGCCGGCGTCACCAAGGCGTTCGTGCACCGCCGCCGGGTGCTGCGGGCGCTCGTCGGGGCGCGCGGGTCCGAGCCGCTGTATCTCCGTCGGCAGCGGCACTCACCGCTGCCCCCGCCCCTATCCTGGCCGCGTAGCAGGATCTGCGCAGGGGGAGGGTGTCACATGGAGTGGTACTGGTGGGTGCTCATCGTCTTCTGGACCGGCGGCTTCGGATGGGCGGTCGACAACGTCCGTACGGCGCTGCGCAACCGGCACACCCGCAAGCTGGAACTGCTGGAGGCGAGCAAGCAGGAACGCCTGGCCGTCGAGGCGGCGAACCGGCCGCCGGAGCCGGTCTGCGGCTGCACGCACCACCTCGCGAAGCATGACAAGCGGGGCAAGTGCCATGAGCGGGTCGAGGTGCCGGCGGCCTGGGACGAGAGCAAGAAGCCGGTCCGCTTCGAAGCCGGGCAGTGCAACTGCCAGCAGTACGTGGGCCCGCAGCCGCTCTCGCAGGTGTACGCAGAAGACCTGACCGACCTGGCCTAGGACATCTCCGGCCGCACGGGGTGGCCGATCAGCATGGTCGGCGCCCCGGCGACCCGGGTCAGGAACACGGTCGCGGCGTTCGGGCCCTGGAGCTTCATCTTGCGGCGCAGCTCCTCCGGTTCGACGGCCGAGCCCCGCTTCTTGACGGTCAGGACGCCGACCTTCCGCTCCCGCAGCAGCGCCTTCAGCTTCTTCATGTTGAACGGCAGCCGGTCGGTGATCTCGTACGCCGAGGTGTACGGGGAATCGTACGGCTCGTCGCTCGTGACGTACGCGATCGTCTCGTCGATCAGCCGGCCGCCCGACCGGTCCACGATGTCGGCGACCAGATGCGCACGGATGACGGCACCGTCCGGCTCGTACAGATAGCGGCCGACCGGGCCGACGGGCGGGGCGGACAGCGCGGCCGGAGCCGACAGTGTCGCGCCGGCCGGGAGCAGCGTGGCGCGGTACGAGCCGGCCGCGAACCCCTCGCCGAACCAGAGCACCGCCTCCTTCACATCGCCGCCGTCCGAGATCCACTCGGCCTCCGCCTGCGCCGGGACCGCCTCGTGCGGGATGCCGGGGGCGATCTTCAGCGCGGCGCGGGGGGCCTTCAGCGCGGCGCCGGTCGCCCAGGAGAGCGGCGGGGAGTACGCCTCCGGGTCGAAGATCCTGCCGCGTCCGCCGCGCCGGGCCGGGTCGACGAAGACGGCGTCGTACGCGGCGGTGTCGATCTCGGTGACGTCGGCGCACCGCACCTCGATCAGGGCGTCCAGCCCGAGCGCGGCGGCGTTGGCGCGGGCCACCTCGGCGGTCAGCAGGTCGCGGTCCACGGCGAGGACGGAGATGCCCGCGCGGGCGAGCGCGATGGCGTCACCACCGATCCCGCAGCAGAGATCGGCGACGCTGCGGACGCCGGCTGCGGCGAACCGGCCGGCCCGGTACGTGGCTACCGACGTACGGGTCGCCTGCTCGACACCGTTCGGCGTGAAGAACATCCGGTACGCGTCCTCGGCACCGAACTTCGCCACCGCCCGCTGCCGCAGCCGTGCCTGCCCCAGCGCCGCCGAAACCAGTGCGGCCGGGTGGCTGCGGCGCAGCCGGGTCGCGGTGGAGAGTTCCTGGGCGGGGTCGTAGGACCGTAGCTCGGCCAGGAGCGCCGTGCCCTCGGGGGTGCGCAATGCCATGAAGGCGGTGAGCGGGTCGGCGAGCGGGTCGGCGGCATCGGATGGGTCGCTCGGGCTGCTCGGGCTGCGCGGGTCGCGCGGGTCGCGCGGGTCTGTCGGGCCGGTCGGGGCGAAGGCGTTCACCGGCCCATTGTGAGCCAGCCGGGGGACCGCTCGGGGGCCGGCGGCGGTGTCGGGCCGAGTGATCGTTCGATTGCTGCCAGTATGCGAAATCATGTGGTTTTACGACAAAAGGAAGAATTTGCCATGACGGGGCAGAGGCCGGGCTCGATCTGTCGCAGGCAGGGTGGCCTGCGACGGGGGTGGCCGGGATGCGCGGTTCCGGCCGCGCCCCTCGTCGTCGCTGTCGGCTCCGGTTGCGCCTCCGAATCCGGCGACCGCGCCGAGCGCCGGGCCGCCAGGCCCTCCGCAGGCGGGCCGGGCGCCCCCGCCGGGCGGGCCGGCCCGCCCGGCGACCTGCCGGCACCTGCCGCACCTGCCGGGAAGCTGGACCTGGACCTGGACCTGGACCTGGACCTGGAGTGGCGGGAGCGGGACCGCGATCTGCGCCCCTGCGACATCGTCCTCACGCGCTTCGGGGACGCCACGGACTGGGACGGTAGCGGCAGCCGGGCCGCCGTGATCCGCGCGGCCATGAAGCCGGTCACGACGGTCATGAAGACCATCACGGACAAGGGGTACGCCGTGGCACGGCCGGGGGACTACGTATGAGCCGGGCGCGCCGGCTGCTCGCCGGACTGCTGGCGGCCGGTGTTCTTCTGACCGCCACCGCCGGGTGCGCGCAGTCGGTCGACCCGATCGAACGACTGGGCCGGAAGGCCGCGCAGAAGGTGCGCGGCCCGCACCGGGCACCGGCGGCGGGGCCCGGGCGGACGTCGGAGTCGGGGCCGAAGGCGGACGTGCGGAGTGATCACGGGGCGCCCGGGTCGTGGGTCGTCACCGCCTGCGGGCGGCGGGACCGGCCGCAGGAGTCCGCGGACTCCCGGCTGTCGCCACCGCTGAGGGAGCGGCAGCCGGACCGGTCGGAATCGTACGGCGACGTGGACCCCGGGACCGGCTGCGACCGGCGGTAGCCGCGTGCCCGTGGACTTCGCGCGCCCGTGAACTTCGCCCTGCGGGCCTCGCCCGGGGCGCATGCTCCTGGACTGCGCCCCGGGGGGTCTTGCCCCATGGCTGCCACGCCACGACCGCACCGAATTGGCACTCCGCTTGACCGAGTGCTAATCGCGGTCATAGTCTCGGCTCTGGCACTCCCCACTGGAGAGTGCCAGCAGTACTGTGCGACTGGCAGGTCCGGCACCCGCGACGACGGATCCACCTGGTCGCCACCCCAGACAGTTAACCCCGCAGTTAACCCCGAGATCTCCGAAGGGGGAGGCCGGATCGTGACGACCACCAGCTCCAAGGTTGCCATCAAGCCGCTTGAGGACCGCATTGTGGTCCAGCCGCTCGACGCCGAGCAGACCACGGCCTCTGGCCTGGTCATCCCGGACACCGCCAAGGAGAAGCCCCAGGAGGGCGTCGTCCTGGCCGTGGGCCCGGGTCGCTTCGAGAACGGCGAGCGTCTTCCGCTCGACGTCAACACCGGTGACGTCGTGCTCTACAGCAAGTACGGCGGCACCGAGGTGAAGTACAACGGCGAGGAGTACCTCGTCCTCTCGGCTCGCGACGTGCTCGCGATCGTCGAGAAGTAATTCACCCACGTTTGCTTCCGTTCTGCGCCCCTGGCCCCCTGCGAAATAACTAGCCGGCGGTCGGGGGCGCAGTTCGTTTGAGAGGAAAGCTCAGCTCCCATGGCGAAGATTCTGAAGTTCGACGAGGACGCCCGTCGCGCCCTTGAGCGTGGCGTCAACAAGCTTGCCGACACGGTGAAGGTGACGATCGGCCCCAAGGGCCGCAACGTCGTCATCGACAAGAAGTTCGGCGCTCCCACCATCACCAACGACGGTGTCACCATCGCGCGCGAGGTCGAGCTCGACGACCCGTACGAGAACCTCGGTGCCCAGCTGGTGAAGGAGGTGGCGACCAAGACCAACGACGTAGCGGGTGACGGCACCACCACCGCCACCGTGCTCGCCCAGGCGCTCGTCCGCGAGGGCCTGCGCAACGTTGCCGCGGGTGCGTCCCCGGCCGCCCTGAAGAAGGGCATCGACGCCGCGGTCAAGGCCGTGTCCGAGGAGCTCCTCGCGACCGCCCGCCCGATCGACGACAAGTCCGACATCGCCGCCGTGGCCGCGCTCTCCGCGCAGGACTCGCAGGTCGGCGAGCTCATCGCAGACGCGATGGACAAGGTCGGCAAGGACGGTGTCATCACCGTCGAGGAGTCCAACACCTTCGGTCTGGACCTCGAGTTCACCGAGGGCATGGCCTTCGACAAGGGTTACCTGTCCCCGTACATGGTGACCGACCAGGAGCGTATGGAGGCCGTCCTCGACGACCCGTACATCCTGATCCACCAGGGCAAGATCGGCTCGATCCAGGAGCTGCTCCCGCTGCTGGAGAAGGTCATCCAGGCCGGTGGCTCCAAGCCGCTGCTGATCATCGCCGAGGACGTCGAGGGCGAGGCCCTGTCGACCCTGGTCGTCAACAAGATCCGTGGCACCTTCAACGCCGTCGCGGTGAAGGCCCCGGGCTTCGGTGACCGCCGCAAGGCCATGCTCGGCGACATCGCCACCCTCACCGGTGCGACCGTCATCGCCGAGGAGGTCGGCCTCAAGCTCGACCAGGCCGGTCTGGACGTGCTGGGCACGGCGCGCCGCGTGACCATCTCCAAGGACGACACGACCATCGTGGACGGCGGCGGCGAGCCCGGCGACGTCAAGGGCCGGGTCAACCAGATCAAGGCCGAGATCGACTCCACGGACTCCGACTGGGACCGCGAGAAGCTCCAGGAGCGCCTTGCGAAGCTGGCCGGCGGCGTGTGCGTGATCCGCGTCGGTGCCGCCACCGAGGTGGAGCTCAAGGAGAAGAAGCACCGTCTGGAGGACGCCATCTCCGCGACCCGCGCCGCGGTCGAGGAGGGCATCGTCTCCGGTGGTGGCTCCGCTCTGGTGCACGCCGTCAAGGTCCTCGAGGGCAACCTCGGCAAGACCGGCGACGAGGCCACCGGTGTCGCGGTCGTGCGCCGCGCCGCCGTCGAGCCGCTGCGCTGGATCGCCGAGAACGCGGGCCTCGAGGGTTACGTCATCACCTCGAAGGTCGCCGAGCTCGACAAGGGCCAGGGCTTCAACGCCGCGACCGGCGAGTACGGCGACCTGGTGAAGGCCGGCGTCATCGACCCGGTCAAGGTCACCCGCTCCGCGCTGGAGAACGCCGCGTCCATCGCGTCGCTGCTGCTCACGACCGAGACCCTGGTCGTCGAGAAGCCGGCCGAGGAAGAGGCCGACTCCGGTCACGGCGGTCACGGTCACTCGCACTGACGCGTAGCCGCACCGGCGCACAGCCGTAGAAGGCCCCCTGTTCCCGCCGCTCGGCGGCGGGAACAGGGGGCCTTCGGTCTTCTTCGTTCCTCGGTGCTCGGTCGAGCGCGGTTCAGTCGACCGCGCCGAGCTGGCGCATCAGGCCCATGAGGTCCTCGTGCCACCAGCCCTCCTGGATCCTGCCGCCCTTGAACCGGAAGATCGTGGTGCCGGTCATGATGCACTGCCTGCCCGTCGGTGGGATGCCCATGAAGTCGCCCTTGTGGGTGCCGGTCCAGGTCCACAGCGTCACGACGTCGTCGCCCTCGCAGATCTGCCGGTCCAGGTCGAAGGAGAAGTCGAAGGCGGCCCGCCATCCGATGAGATTGTCCCGGAGGCTGCCGGACCCGATCACGGTCTCCTCTTCCTTCGCGATGTCGTGGTCGGCGTAGTCGACCGCGAACACCTCGTCGATGGCGTCCAGGTTGCCGCCGACGGCGATCTCGTGGAAGAACCTGCGGGACAGTCTCTGGTTCAACTGTTCGTCGCGGACCACGTCGAGATCGATGAAGGTGGGCGTCTCGTCGCAGAGCGCCACCATTTCCTGGAAGATCCGGTCGGTCTCCGGCAGCTTGGAGTTCGCCACCGCGTCTTCGTACGACGGGAATTCGACGATCTCCACGTAGTGGGCCCCGTCGGAGCGGTCCTTGCCGATCAGGCTGTGAGTGGCGGTCCGGGAGCCCTTGGTCTGTTCGACCCACTCGTCCATGAGGCGGTCCATGTCATCGAACCGCTCCGTCTTGCAGTCGATTACTTGTACGAATCTCATGGTGTCTCCCGGTCTCACGAGCCTGGATGAGATGGTTCCATTTTATTGGGATACGGGGTTCATGACGGTTCGGGTGGAGCGGTCGGACCGAGTGATTCAGGCCTCTCGGCGGCACCGGCTTTGCGAAGGGCGGACCGGCCGCGAACCGCGCCATCCCGTCCGGCGCCTCGCCCGTCGTCCGGTGCCACCCGGCACTGAGCGACGGTGCGACGTGCGGAGACGACAGCACCCTCGGCAGCCGTGCAGCGGCGGTATCCCGGACAGAAAGTGAATAGCCATCACATCTGGCGTGGTGCTGCGCGCCCCGGCGTATCACCGAGGACCCGGAGCCGCGCCGCGACCTACGGCCCGGCCCGGACTCGCCTGCTCTCGCCGCCGGCGCCGTCATCGAGAACAACGGCGGCGAGGACCGGTTCGGCAACAAGCCGAAGCCCGCCGCCCCGACATCGGCGCCCGCGCGGGCCGCGGCATCCGATAAGAACGCGCTCACTGCGGCCCGTACTTGCGGCCAGTCTTGGAGGTGACCCCTCCGAGCAGGCCGCGCGGCGCCACCTTCACCAGCCCCATCAGCGTCTTGTACCGCGCGTCCGGGATCGAGACGGACTTGCCGCGCGCCAGATCCGCCAGCGCCGTCGCCACCAGTCTGTCCGCGTCGAGCCACATCCAGCCCGGGATGTTGCCGGTCCCCATGCCGGCCCGCTCATGGAACTCGGTCCGTACGAAGCCGGGGCAGAGCGCCATCAGCCGCACCCCCGACCCGGCCAGATCCTTCGCCGCGCCCTGGGTGAACTGCACGACCCACGCCTTGGACGCGCCGTACGTCCCGCGCGGTACGAACGCCGCCACCGAGGCCACATTGACGACCCCGCCACGCCCGCGCTCCTTCATTCCGGCCGCAGCCGCCGATGTCAGCCGCAGCACCGCCTCGCAGTGCACCTTCAGCATCTTCAGCTCATCGGCCATCGACACCTCCAGATAGCGGCCCTTGTTGCCGAACCCGGCGTTGTTGATCAATAGATCGACGGATTGCCGACGGTCCGTCAATCGCGCCTCCACCGAGGCGATCCCGTCGTCCTCGGACAGATCGGCGGTCAGTACCTCGGCCTCGATGCCATGCAGGTCGTGCAGTTCGGTTGCCTGCTCCCGGAGCCGCTCGGTGTTGCGCGCCACCAGCACCAGGTTGTGCCCTTCGGCCGCGAGCCGCCGTGCGAAGGCGGCCCCGATCCCCGCGGTCGCGCCCGTAATCAGTGCAGTCGTCATACGCGGCACGTTAGTGCCACGCCCACCGCGGGGGTCACTCGCCTGCGGCCCCCGACTCCACGTACTTCAGGGCGGAGCGCAGCGTCCGGGGATGGAGTGCGTCCCGGGCCGGGAGCAGCTCCGCCAGCAGCTCCCGGCGCGTCGTCGCGGCCAGGAACTCCAGCTGCACGGTGACGTCGTGGTCCGGCCGGTGCACGATCTCGACCGTGTCCCCTGCACGGATCTCGCCCGGCTCGACCACTCGCAGGTAGGCACCCGGAGCGGCCGCCTCCGTGAACCGCTTGACCCAGCGGCTCTGGTCGAGGTGACCGGCGAACGTACGGCACGGAATGCGGCCGGACGTCACCTCCAGCACCAGGTCGGGGCCGATCCGCCAGCGCTCGCCGATCTTCGCGCCGCTCACGTCCAGTCCGGAGATCGTCAGGTTCTCGCCGAACGCGCCGTTGGCAAGCGTGCGGCCGAGCGCGCTCGCCCAGACGTCGAGGTCCTCGCGGGCGAAGGCGTACACGGCCTGGTCGGTGCCGCCGTGATGGCGCAGATCGCAGACCGCGTCCCCGGCCACTCCGCTGCCGCCGGTGCCCTTGGGGCCGGGATCGGTGACCCGTACCGGGCCGTCGGCCGGCTGCTTGTCGATCCCGGTGACGCCACCCGGAGCGTCGGTGTAGTCGACCGCCTTGGGCCGTCCCACATTCACAGTCAGCAACTTCATCGGCTTCATAGGGGGCAACGGTAACCACCCGGTCTCAAAGCCGCAGGCCGGATACTGGCTTCCGCTCCAAGAGGGCCTTATGGTTGAAAGGTGATCGAAGCCCGTCATCTCCGTGTCCTGCGCGCCGTGGCCGCCACCGGTTCGTTCTCCGCCGCCGCGCGTGAACTGGGCTGCACCCAGCCCGCGGTCAGCCAGCAGATGAAGGCCCTGGAGTCCTCCGCGGGCACCCCGCTGCTGATCCGCACAGGTCGCGAGATGCGGCTCACGCAGGCGGGTGAGGCGCTTGTACGTCACGCCTCCGGCATCCTCGCCGGGCTGACCGCCGCCGAGGAGGAGATCGCCGCGATCGCCGGGCTGCGGGCCGGCCGGGTCCGGCTCGTCTCGTTCCCCAGTGGCAGCTCCACCCTGGTTCCCGGCGCCCTCGCCGCCCTGCGTGCCGCCCACCCCGGTACGAGGGTCTCCCTGGTCGAGGCCGAGCCGCCGCGCTCGGTCGAGATGCTCCGGGAGGGGGACTGCGACATCGCACTGGCGTTCCGCTACGGCACCTCGGGCGCCGAATGGGACGACATGGTCGTACGTCCGCTGCTCACCGACCGGCTGATCGGCCTCGTCCCCGACGGGCACCGGCTGGCCGGCGCGGATGCGGTGGGGATCGGTGAACTGGCCGACGAGTCCTGGATCGCGGGCTGCCCGCGCTGCCGCCGTCAACTGGTGGAGGTCTGCGAGGAGTCCGGCTTCACTCCCCGGATCGACTTCGCCACCGACGACTACCCGGCGGTGATCGGCCTGGTCGGCGCCGGCCTGGGGGTGGCCGTGCTGCCGGAGCTGGCGATCGAGTCGGTACGTCCCAAAGGGGCCCGCACCGTGACGGTGGAGCCGGCGATCGAGCGTGAGATCGTCGCGCTGACGCTCCCGGACCTGGCGCAGGTCCCGGCCGTGGCGGCCACGCTGGACCAGCTTTCCCTGGCGGCCGCCCGCTAGGGAGTGCAGGAACGTTTCTTCGGTTGTTCTGCGCGGTTCGAGGGTCAGCCGTGCCCTGAGGCGGCGGACAACCCCGATGGCGCCCCTGCTGTCGCGATCAGTCGGTTGCGGGCCCGTCCCATGAGCTCTTCGCGCTCGTCCTCGGTCAGTCCGCCCCACACTCCGTAGGGCTCACGCACGGCCAGGGCGTGCGCTGCGCACTCGGCGCGTACCGGGCATCGCATACAGACCTCTTTCGCCGAGTTCTCGCGGGCGCTCCGGGCCGCTCCGCGCTCACCCTCCGGGTGGAAGAACAGTGAGCTGTCGACCCCACGGCAGGCCGCCAGCAGCTGCCAGTCCCACAGATCGGCGTTGGGTCCGGGAAGGCGGGAGAAATCTGCCATTGCTTGTCCCCTCGAAACCATGCTGAGTCGGCTACGCGGTAGTCGTTCGTCGGTGACCGTGCTCATGACCGTACATCTACGGTGTAAGTAGATGTAAATATGACTGATTGCGAATCTATCCACAGACACCAGCAAAAGGGAAGAAAACCCGCTAAATGGGGCATACCTTCAGGTGAAGCTTCGATTGACGACCGAACAATCCGCGCCGCTCTCCTCCGTGTGCGACTCCTCACGTAGAGTGCCGAACCTGGTCGTCGGACCCGTAACTCTTTCGAGTGACCATCGTTGAGAGGGCGGAGGCGGTTGACGGAAAAGCGATCGGGCAGATGTCCGAGAGTGTCAACCGCACAGGTGACGACTTGTATTCAGCCTGGAGGCTCAAGGTGACGCGCATCAGCTGCGGAGGACGGTCATGACATCCGTCCTCGTCTGCGACGACTCCCCGCTTGCCCGAGAGGCGCTCCGTCGCGCGGTCGCGACCGTGCCCGGCGTCGAGCGTGTGACGACGGCGGCCAACGGTGAGGAAGTTCTCCGCCGCTGGGGTGCCGACCGTTCGGATCTCATTCTGATGGACGTACGCATGCCCGGTCTGGGAGGTGTGGAGACGGTCCGGCGGCTGCTCTCCGCCGACCCCGGGGCGCGGATCATCATGCTGACCGTCGCCGAGGACCTGGACGGTGTCGCGCTCGCGGTCGCCGCCGGTGCCCGCGGATATCTGCACAAGGACGCCTCCCGCGCGGAGCTGCGGGCGACCGTCACCCAGGCGCTGGCCGATCCGACGTGGCGGCTTGCCCCGCGTCGGCTGCGGTCGGCCGAGATGGGTGCGGCGCCGACGCTCACTGCGCGTGAGATCCAGGTGCTCGAAGGGATGAGCCACGGCCGTTCCAACGCGGAGATCGGGCGCGAGCTCTTCCTCTCCGAGGACACGGTGAAGACGCACGCCCGGCGGCTTTTCAAGAAGCTCGGCGCCTCGGACCGGGCGCACGCCGTGGCGCTCGGCTTCCGCTGGGGCCTGGTGCGCTGATGACCGGCGATGGCCGGTAGGAGGTGTCCCCGTCCGCCCTCCGGCGGGCGGGGCGACGGGCGCGCCGGGCCGCAGATCGGGAGCCGGTGCCCCGCGGTATGTGACGCTTCCCGGCCGATGCCGCATCCTTGAGATGTGGAGTTCCTCGGGAACGATTCGGTCGAGCGGAAGGGGAGGGCGCAGGACATGACTTCCGGCGCACCCGCTCATAACGCTTCGGTGCACAACTACGGACGCGGTGCCACGGATGAAGCGGCACCGAGGCACCATGGTCCGATGCGCGACGACGAGACGACGGTGATCGGTGCTCTGGTGCACCGTGCCGTCGACGGCGACGCGCAGGCCACCCATGATCTGCTGGCCCATGTTCATCCCCTGGCGCTGCGCTACTGCAGGTCCCGGCTGAACCGGTTGCCCGGTGATGCCCGCCACTTCGTGGAGGACCTGGCGCAGGAGGTCTGTGTCGCGGTGCTGATGGCGTTGCCGCGCTACAAGGACACCGGCAGACCCTTCGAAGCCTTCGTCTTCGCCATCGCCGGCCACAAGGTCGCCGATCTCCAGCGCGCCGCCATGCGGCACCCGGGATCGACCGCCGTGCCCTCCGACGAGATGCCGGAGCGGCCGGACGATTCGCTCGGGCCCGAGGAGCGCGCGCTGCTCAGCAGCGATGCCGCCTGGGCCAAGAAGCTCCTTGCCAACCTCCCGGAGAACCAGCGTGAGCTGCTGGTTCTGCGGGTCGCCGTCGGTCTGACCGCCGAGGAGACCGGGCAGATGCTGGGCATGTCGCCGGGCGCCGTCCGGGTCGCCCAGCACCGTGCGCTGAGCAGGTTGCGGGCCCTCGCCGAGCAGTGAACAACACCGGCTTCACCCCGAAACGGAGTTCCGTACGAAGCTACAGAACCTCTAGGTGATCTTGCTCGTGGAATGAGACACCCCCGGAGGCCGTTAGCATGGACATCCGCACCGATCAAGGCCATTTGGGGAAGGTGTCATGACTGCAAACGTCGACGGAGTGCCCGAGAAATTCGCGTCGCTCGGGCTGACATACGACGACGTGCTGCTGCTGCCCGGCGCGTCCGACATGGCGCCCGATCAGATCGACACTTCCTCGTACATCTCGAAGAACGTGCGGGTGAACATCCCGCTGCTGTCCGCCGCGATGGACAAGGTCACCGAGGCCCGCATGGCGATCGCCATGGCCCGCCAGGGTGGCGCCGGTGTGCTGCACCGCAATCTCTCCATCGCGGACCAGGCCAACCAGGTCGACCTGGTGAAGCGTTCCGAGTCCGGCATGGTCACCGACCCGATCACGGTGCACCCGGACGCGACCCTGCGCGAGGCCGACGAGCTGTGCGCCAAGTTCCGCATCAGTGGCGTGCCGGTGACCGACGGGGCGGGCAAGCTCCTCGGCATCGTCACCAACCGTGACATGGCCTTCGAGCCGGACCGTTCGCGCCAGGTGCGCGAGGTCATGACGCCCATGCCGCTCGTCACCGGCAAGGTCGGCATCTCCGGCGTGGACGCCATGGAGCTGCTGCGCCGCCACAAGATCGAGAAGCTTCCGCTGGTCGACGACGCAGGGGTCCTCAAGGGCCTCATCACCGTCAAGGACTTCGTCAAGGCGGAGAAGTACCCGAACGCCGCGAAGGACAAGGAAGGCCGGCTGCTGGTCGGAGCGGCTGTCGGTGTCGCGGGCGACGCCTTCGAGCGGGCCCAGGCACTCGTCGAGGCGGGCGTCGACTTCATCGTCGTCGACACCGCGCACGGCCACTCCCGTCTCGTCTCCGACATGGTCGCCAAGATCAAGTCGAACGCGTCGGGTGTCGACGTCATCGGCGGCAACATCGCCACCCGTGACGGCGCCCAGGCGCTGATCGACGCGGGCGTCGACGGCATCAAGGTGGGTGTCGGCCCCGGCTCCATCTGCACCACCCGCGTGGTCGCCGGCATCGGCGTTCCGCAGGTCACCGCGATCTACGAGGCGTCGCTCGCCGCCAAGGCGGCCGGTGTCCCGGTCATCGGCGACGGCGGCCTGCAGTACTCCGGAGACATCGCCAAGGCCCTGGTGGCCGGTGCGGACACCGTGATGCTCGGCTCGCTCCTGGCGGGCTGCGAGGAGTCCCCGGGCGAGTTGCTCTTCATCAACGGCAAGCAGTTCAAGTCGTACCGCGGCATGGGTTCGCTCGCCGCGATGCAGACGCGTGGCGACCGCAAGTCGTTCTCCAAGGACCGCTACTTCCAGGAGGGCGTCGCCTCCGACGAGAAGCTGGTCCCCGAGGGCATCGAGGGCCAGGTCCCGTACCGCGGCCCGCTCTCCGCGGTCGTCCACCAGCTCACCGGCGGTCTGCGCCAGTCGATGTTCTACGTCGGCGGCCGCACCGTCCCGGAGCTCCAGGCCAACGGCCGGTTCGTCCGGATCACCTCGGCGGGGCTCAAGGAGAGCCACCCGCACGACATCCAGATGACGGTCGAAGCGCCGAACTACAGCAGGAAGTAACGCAACAGAACAGGTGAGGGGCGGTCCGGGCGTACTGGGACCGCCCCTCAGCTGTGTGTCGGGGATACTGGAAAACGCAGACAGTACGCCTAGGGAACTGAAAGGCCACACCATCGTGACTGAGATCGAGATCGGGCGCGGCAAGCGCGGCCGCCGGGCGTACGCCTTCGACGACATCGCCGTCGTGCCGAGCCGTCGCACCCGCGACCCGAAGGAGGTCTCGATCGCCTGGCAGATCGACGCCTACCGGTTCGAGCTGCCGTTCCTGGCCGCTCCGATGGACTCCGTGGTCTCCCCGCAGACCGCGATCCGGATCGGTGAGCTGGGTGGTCTCGGTGTCCTCAACCTCGAAGGCCTGTGGACCCGGCACGCCGACCCGCAGCCGCTCCTCGACGAGATCGCCGAGATGCCCGTGGAGTCGGCGACCCGCCGCCTCCAGGAGATCTACGCCGCGCCGATCCAGGAGGAGCTGATCGGGCAGCGCATCAAGGAGGTGCGCGACTCCGGTGTCGTCACCGCCGCCGCGCTCTCGCCGCAGCGCACCGCCCAGTTCTCCAAGGCCGTCGTCGACGCCGGCGTCGACATCTTCGTCATCCGCGGTACGACGGTCTCCGCCGAGCACGTCTCGAGCGCGGCCGAGCCGCTCAACCTCAAGCAGTTCATCTACGAGCTGGACGTCCCGGTGATCGTCGGCGGCTGCGCCACGTACACCGCGGCCCTGCACCTGATGCGCACCGGCGCGGCCGGTGTCCTCGTCGGCTTCGGCGGCGGCGCCGCGCACACCACGCGCAACGTCTTCGGTATCCAGGTTCCGATGGCGACCGCGGTCGCCGATGTGGCCGGGGCCCGCCGCGACTACATGGACGAGTCCGGTGGCCGGTATGTGCACGTGATCGCGGACGGCGGCGTCGGCTGGTCCGGCGACCTGCCGAAGGCCATCGCCTGCGGCGCCGACGCGGTGATGATGGGCTCCCCGCTGGCCCGTGCGACGGACGCGCCCGGCCGCGGCCGGCACTGGGGCATGGAGGCGGTCCACGAGGACGTGCCGCGCGGCAAGCTGGTGGACCTGGGCTCCGTGGGTACGACGGAGGAGGTCCTCACCGGCCCCTCGCACACCCCTGACGGCTCGATGAACATCTTCGGTGCGCTGCGCCGGGCGATGGCGACGACGGGGTACAGCGACCTCAAGGAGTTCCAGCGCGTCGAGGTGACGGTGGCGGACTCGCAGCACCGCCGCTGATTTTTTGTCGGACGTACGGGAGGGCCCGGACCGCTCATGCGGCGGTCCGGGCCCTCCCGTACGAGCCGGATCAGCCTGCGGCCTTCTTGGCGCCCGAGAACGCGGCGAACGCGGCGAGAGCGAAGAAGAGGAAGCCGATCGGGTCGATGCCGGCCTTCCACAGGGAGTTCAGCTCGCTGAAGTGATCGAGGAAGATCTCGGAGAGGGACACACTGTCCGACTTGTTGGTCATGGCCACACCGAGCAGCTGGCCGAAGTAGACGGAGACCAGCGCGAGCACCGCGCTGAGGACCGGCAGCGCGGGGTTGCGGCCGCCGACCTTGCCCGCGGCGAGGCCGACGAGGAAACCGACACCCACGGCCGCGTAGCCGATCTCGTGCTTGGTGGCGCCGATGATCCCGCCGTAGATGCCGGCGGCGACGAGGGCGGCGACGACCGCGGCGAGCAGGCCGAGGCCCACGTTGTTGCGGACGGGAGCCGCCGGGGTGAACGGCACACCGCCGAACTGGCCGGGCTGGCCGGGCTGCTGACCCGCGAACGGGTTGCCGGTCGGGACGCCGGGCTGGCCGGGCTGCTGGGCGGCGAACGGATTGCCGCCGCCGGGCTGGGCGTCGTACGGCGGCTGTGGCCGGTTCGGCGGCGGCACGGGCTGACTCATGGTGCTGGATCCCCCCTGGGACGGAAGCGCACGACTGTGCGAGAAGTGACGCCGCAGGCTGGCAGCCGTCTCCGACATCGCCCACCGAAATCCTTGGGGGGACCGCCCTCACAGCCGGTGCGCCGCTCCTGCCGGGGTGGCGCCCCGGGTGTCCAGGAGGAGTTGGGCCTTCACGGCGAGGCCCTGGAGGTCGTACGTACGGTGGTGCTGGAGCAGCACCGTCAGATCCGCGCTCGACGCGGCTTCGTACAGCGAGTCCGCGCGCGGCACCGGCAGTTCGCGGACCCGCCAGTCCAGGACGTGCGGGTCGTGGTAGCCGATCTGCGCACCCATGTCCATCAGCCGGGTGGCGATCTCCCGGGCGGGTGAGGCCTCCTGGTCGGCGAGATCCGGCTTGTAGGTGACGCCGAGGAGTAGGACCCGGGCGCCGCGGACGGACTTGCCGTGTTCGTTCAGCAGGGTGGCGCAGCGCTGGATCACGTAGCTCGGCATCCGGTCGTTGATCTCCTGGGCGAGCGAGACCATCCGCAGCGGGTGGCCGGGGGTGCGGCTGCTGTACGGGAGAAAGCCCGGGTCGACCGGGGGGCAGTGGCCGCCGACGCCGGGGCCCGGACGGAACGGCTGGAAGCCGAACGGCTTGGTCTCGGCGCACCGGATGACGTCCCAGAGGTCTACGCCGAGGTCGTGGCAGAGCACCGCCATCTCGTTGACCAGTGCGATGTTGACGTGCCGGAAGTTGGTCTCCAGGACCTTCGTCATCTCGGCCTCACGCGGCCCGCGGGCCCGTACGACCTTGTCGGTGAGCCGGCCGTAGAAGGTGGCGGCCGATTCGGTGCAGGCCGGGGTGAGGCCACCGATGACCTTGGGGGTGTTGCTGTAGACGTGGCTGCGGTTGCCGGGGTCGAGACGGCTGGGGGAGCACGCGAGGTGGAAGTCGCGTCCGGCGCGCAGCCCCGATCCCTCTTCGAGGAGGGGGCGCACGAAGTTCTCGGTGGTGCCGGGGGGCACGGCCGATTCGAGCAGGACGGTGGTGTGCGGGCGCAGCCGGGCGGCGAGGGCGCGGGCGGCGTCGCCGACGGCGGTGAGGTCGAGGGTGCGGTCGGCGCCGAGGGGGGTGGGCGCGCAGATCGCGGCGGTACGGACCCGGCCGAGCTCGGCCGGGTCGGTGGTGGGCCGGAAGCCCCTCGAGAGCATCCGGCGGATCTCCGAAGCGGCGAGGGAACCTTCGACGGGTGTGCGGCCGGCGGAGAGCTCGGCGAACGGGCGGGGATCGGTGTCGTAGCCGACGGTCTGGATACCGGCGGCGACGGCGGCTTGGGCGAGGGGCAGGCCGAGGTGACCGAGTCCGATGATGGCGAGGTCTGCGGGCATGTGGGTGGCCGTCCTTCCCTAAGACCATGAAGGCAGAAAGCGCAACCGCTGGGGACAGCGCAATGTCACACTAGGGTTATATATGACCTATATGTCGCATTGTGTGGCTCTCTTCGACCGGGTGTTGTCCACAGGCGGTGGCTGAAGTCGCGGACCGCGGACAGAATCGAGTGGTGGGCACGGGCACCCGACCCCGCGGTCGGACCGCATCCCTGTGCCGGACCACCCCGATCTACCGGGAGGCAGCAGTGAGGACAGCGACACTGGGACCCGCGGAGCGTGCCGAGGCGCTCGCCGCGCTGGCCGAGCGCGAACTGGACGTGCTGGTCGTGGGAGCGGGCGTGGTCGGCGCCGGGACGGCGCTGGATGCGGCCACAAGAGGGCTCTCGACCGGACTGGTCGAGGCGCGCGACTGGGCTTCCGGCACATCGAGCAGGTCGAGCAAGCTGATCCACGGCGGGCTGCGCTATCTGGAGATGCTCGACTTCGCGCTCGTACGGGAGGCGCTGAAGGAGCGTGGGCTGCTGCTGGAGCGGCTGGCCCCGCACCTGGTGAAGCCGGTGCCGTTCCTTTATCCGCTGCAGCACAAGGGCTGGGAGCGGCTCTACGCCGGTTCGGGTGTCGCGCTGTACGACGCGATGTCGGTGTCGTCGGGGCACGGTCGCGGGCTGCCCGTGCACCGGCATCTCTCCCGCCGCCGCGCCCTGCAGGTCGCGCCCGCGCTCAAGAAGGACGCACTGGTCGGAGCGTTGCAGTATTACGACGCCCAGATGGACGACGCCCGCTATGTGGCAACGCTGGTGCGCACGGCCGCCGGTTACGGCGCGCACGTGGCGAACCGGGCGCGGGTGATCGGCTTCCTGCGGGAGGGCGAGCGGGTCGTCGGCGCGCGGGTGGAGGACGTCGAGGCGGGCGGGGAGTACGAGGTCAGGGCCAAGCAGGTGGTCAACGCCACCGGGGTGTGGACGGACGACACCCAGGCGCTGATAGGCGAGCGCGGACAGTTCCATGTCCGGGCGTCCAAGGGCATCCATCTGGTCGTCCCGAAGGACCGCATCCACTCCTCGACCGGTCTGATCCTGCGGACCGAGAAGTCCGTGCTGTTCGTGATCCCGTGGGGGCGCCACTGGATCGTCGGGACGACGGACACCGACTGGGACCTGGACAAGGCTCATCCGGCGGCTTCCAGCGCCGATATCGACTACTTGCTCGAGCATGTCAACTCGGTCCTGACCACCCCTCTGACCAGGGACGACGTTCAGGGTGTCTACGCCGGGCTGCGTCCCCTGCTGGCCGGTGAGTCGGACGCGACCAGCAAGCTCTCGCGCGAGCACACGGTGGCGCATCCGCTGCCGGGACTCGTGGTCGTCGCCGGCGGCAAATACACGACGTACCGGGTGATGGCGAAGGACGCCGTCGACGAGGCGGTCCATGGCCTCGACCAGCGGGTGGCGGACTGTGTCACGGAGGACATCCCGCTGCTGGGTGCGGAGGGATACCGGGCCCTGTGGAACGCGCGGGCGAGGATAGCGGCCCGCACCGGGCTCCATGTCGCCCGAGTGGAGCATCTGTTGAACCGGTTCGGATCCATGACCGAGGAGATCCTCGATCTGATCGTCGCCGACCCCTCGCTCGGCGAGCCGCTGCCCGCGGCGGACGACTACCTGAAGGCTGAGATCGTCTACGCCGCCTCGCACGAAGGGGCCCGCCATCTCGACGACGTACTGACGCGGCGGACCCGGATCTCCATCGAGACCTTTGACCGGGGCACCCGCAGCGCGCGGCTCTGCGCGGAGCTGATGGGGTCGGTGCTGGGGTGGAACAAGAGCCGGATCGAGCGGGAGGTGGAGCACTACGAGAAGCGGGTGCAGGCGGAGCGGGATTCGCAGCGCCAGCCGGACGATCAGACGGCGGACGCGGCGCGGCTCGGGGCCCCGGACATCGTGCCGATCTGAGCCGGTCCGCGGCCCGGCCGTGACGCGCCGGACGGCCCCTGGTGAGGTCGGCAGAACTCGGCGTCGAGGAGCGCCGGTTCGAGCGTCGCATCGGACAGGCTGTCCGTGTTGATGCGGAACGTCAGGATGTGCCGGCCGTCGCGGGTGGCAGCCGTGCGGACGTAACTGCCCGCTATGTGGCCGTTGTGACCCCAGACGGTGGTACCGCAGGAGAGCCTCTGCGGATAGATGCCCATGCCATAGATCCCGTCCGCCGTCCCGGTGTTCAGCAGGGTGTTCAGCTGGGCGGGCGGGAGCAGGCGCCCGCCCAGCAGGGCAGCGTAGAAGCGGTTCAGATCGGCGAGTGTGGAGATGAGCTCGCCGGCGGCACCCGCGGTGCGCGGGTCGAGCACGGTGACATCGCGGAGGCTGCCGTCGGCCGGGTCACGGGAGTAGCCGCGGCCGTGCGGTGCGGGCAGCGTGGTGCGGGCGCCGGGGAGCGACGTGCCGGCGAGATGGAGGGGGTTGATGATGCGGCGGCGGATCTCGGTGGCGTAGCTGTGTCCGGTGACGTGCTGAACGACGAGGCCGAGCAGGGCGTAATTGGTGTTGGAGTAGGCGAAACCGCCGGTGGTGTTCGTGGGGCGGTGAGCGATGGCCGCACGGACGGCGTCGGTGGCGGTGACGGGGCGGGCGTCCGTGTCGGCCGTGTAGTTGTACAGGCCGCTGGTGTGGGTGAGTAGGGCGCGCAGGGTGATGCGGCGGCCGTCGTTGCCATGTCCGCGGACCAGTCCTGCCAGATGCCGGTCCACGGTGTCCGACAGCTGCAGCCTGTGCTCCCGGGCGAGTTGGAGGACGACCGTGGCGACAAAGGTCTTGGTGATGCTGCCTGCCCGGAACCGGTCCTGCCGCCGGATGCCGGGTCCTGTCGAACGGTAGGTGTCGTACCCGGCGGTGGAGGCTCTATGGGCGAGAAGGGCCGCAGTCGGAGCGCCGCCCCGGGCGACGAGCCGGGGAAGGTAGGAGGCTGCGGGAGTCAGATGTGGTTCGCTGGGCAGGCTCGCCGTTCCGAGGCCGAGCAGCGTCATCACCAACGGGGTGATGAGCAGCGACCTGATTATCGGCATGGCAGGGAGTCCCTTCCTCCGGCCACATCATGACGGACCACGGACCCGGCACCATGACCGGTACCGGGGTGAGGGACAATGAACGCTCTGCCAGGGCGGGTTGATCGCAGAGGGGACGCATGTCGGAGGCGGAGCAGGCACGGGAGCCCCAACGGGACACGGATGGACGTCTCCTTGCGGGTAGGTACCGGCTCGGGGAGGTGCTGGGCCGGGGCGGTATGGGCACGGTCTGGCGTGCCGTCGACGAGACGCTGGGCCGCACGGTGGCGGTCAAGGAGCTGCGGTTCCCGTCGGCCATCGACGACGACGAGAAGCGCCGGCTGATCACTCGCACACTGCGCGAGGCGAAGGCGATCGCCAGGATCCGCAACAACGGCGCGGTGACGGTCTACGACGTGGTCGACGAGGACGACCGGCCGTGGATCGTGATGGAACTCATCGAGGGCAAGTCGCTTGCCGAGGTGGTGCGCGAGGACGGTGTGCTGACGCCGAAGCGCGCGGCCGAGGTCGGCCTTGCCATCCTCGACGTGTTGCGTCTGGCGCACCGCGAGGGGATTCTGCATCGCGATGTGAAGCCGTCCAACGTGCTGATCTCCGAGGACGGCCGGGTCGTCCTGACCGACTTCGGTATCGCACAGGTCGAGGGCGACCCGTCCGTCACCTCGACGGGCATGCTCGTCGGGGCCCCGTCGTACATCTCGCCGGAACGAGCCCGCGGGCACAAACCCGGACCGCCCGCCGACCTGTGGTCGCTCGGCGGTCTGCTGTACGCGAGCGTCGAGGGCTGCCCGCCGTACGACAAGGGGTCGGCGATCGCGACCCTGACCGCGGTGATGACCGAGCCGCTCGACCCGCCGAAGAACGCGGGTCCGCTGGAGGAGGTCATCTACGGTCTGCTCGCCAGGGACCCGGAGCAGCGGCTCGACGACGCGGGTGCGCGGGCCCTGCTCAACGATGTGATCCACGCAGCCGACAAGCCCGCCCCTGTGGTGCCCCCGCCGGCCGACTCCACCCAGGTGATGGCGCTGCCCGGCCGCGTCGCCGCCCCCCGTACCAAGGGGGCTTCGAAGCTCGGGGAGGCCGGGGAGGGCGCGCGTGACCGCCTGCGCGGCGCGCTGCGCTCCGTGCGGAACGCGAAGGCGGCGCCGGGCGCCGGTGCGGGTGTGGCCGTTGCCGCCTCGACGTCCACTGCTTCCGCTTCGACTGCGCCGCGGACCGCTCCTTCGGCTCCGGCCCGGCCCACGGCTTCGCCGGCCTCCGCCGTCGGTGGCGTGCCTCCGCAGCGTCCGGGCGGGTCGTCGAACGCGCCGGTCCGGGCGTCCATCACGGACGTGGTGCCCCGCCGTACCCTGGCGATCATCGCGGTCGCCATCGCCCTCGCCGTGCTCGGCACGGTCCTTGCGCTCAGGCTGGGCGCGGATGACAAGGGCAGCGGGAGCGGCGGTTCCGGCAAGGGCGACACCGCCCCCTCGGCGGCCGGCGCCTCCGCCGACACGGACGAGGGCGACGCAAGCGGCAAGGACCAGGGCCAGGACCCGAGCAACGATCAGGGCAAGGACAAGGGCGAGGGCAAGGACAAGGACGACAACTCGGGCAAGGGGTCGAACGACTCCGGGACCGGGATTTCGAAGGCCGACGACGCGCTGCCCGACGGGTACAGGGCGGTCATCAACAAGCAGTTCCACTTCACGATGGCGATGCCCAAGAACTTCACGCGCTACAAGATCGCGGGCAGTAACTCGGGTCAGATCTACGCCGTCGGCGGTGGATTCCCGCGCGTCCAGATCGACTTCAACAGCTCTCCCGGTCAGGACGCCGCTGCCGCCTGGAACGCCGCGAGGAGCGCGGTCGCGGCCAGCAGCGACGGCTACCGGCACCTCGGGATAAGGAAGATCGAGTTCAACGGCTACCCGACCGTCGCCGACTGGGAGTTCGAGCGTATGCAGCAGGGCCAGCGGATCCGGGTGCTGAACCGTGGTTTCCGGGCCGACGACACGCACGGCTACTCGATCATGATCAGCTGCAAGGCGAGCGAGTGGAACGACAAGGAGTGCCGGACGCTGCGCGAGACGGCCTTCGCCACGTTCAAGCCCAGGGACTGAGCGCCGGGTTGCGGCGACCCTGCCGCACGGCTGGCACTTGCCACGTATTGTGAGAGCTTGAGAACCGTACGCAGCCGAATGCATAGATCAATTGCACGGTAAGTGACCGCAATTGACGGGTTGATACGGGATTCGTGGCCGGGGGGACAGCGCGCTCTGGGGAGGCGTCGTGGACGACTATGCGGGTCGGGTGCTTGCCGACCGCTACCGCCTGCCGCTGCCTCCGTCGGACGAGTACGAACTGGTCGAGACCCGGGCGTTCGACACGGCCAGCGGCCAGGAAGTCCTGGTGCGCCAGCTGCCGTTGCCGGAGGTCGTGGACGCCGAGGTGCTCGACGCCGACGGGCTGCCCTCGGCGGCCCGTCGGACCACCGGGCGTGCGGTGCGCCGGTCCACGGACCCCGCGGTCCGGCGCGCGATCGAGGCCGCGCAGGCCGCCGCCCAGGTGCCCGACCATCCGAGGCTCGACCAGGTCTTCGATGTGTTCGCCGAGGACGGGTCGCTCTGGATCGTGAGTGAACTGGTCGCGGCCCGCCCGCTGGCCGCGCTGCTCGCCGAGCGGCCGCTGAATCCGTACCGGGCCGCCGAGATCGGCTCCGATGTGCTGATGGCCCTGCGGGTGCTGCACGCGCACGGCTGGACCCACCGGAACATCACCGTCCGTACGGTGCTGATCTGCGATGACGGACGCGTCGTGCTGACCGGCCTGGCGGCTGGGGCGGCGGAGGAAGCGCTGTGCGGGTACGTGCCGACGCCGCAGCCCGACGCCGAGGACGCGTACGGGCGGCCCGCGGTCGAGTCGGGTCCGACCGGTCCGTACGTTCCGCCCACCGCGTCGGTGCCGCCCGCCGGTCCGGTCGAGATCGCCGGGCCGGGCGAGGCCATCGATCATCCGGTCGGGTCCGTCGATCCGGTCGCGCTGCCGGCCCCGCGCCACCCCGCCGGTGAGCTGGAAGCCGTACGACGGCCGCCGAATCCCGACGTTCACGGCGCGGGCAGCGCCGCGGAGTTGCGGGCCGCACGGGCCGGAGCCATCGCCGCCTACCGGGCGGGCGCCCGTGCCGCCGCGCGCGTCAGCGAGGACCGGCGACAGGCCGGGACGAGTGAGCCGGCGGAAGCGGAAGAGGGCGGCATCCTTCCCGTCCAGCGCCCCGGACGGCCCGACACCGGCCGGGTGCAGCCGACGGGCGGCTGGGGCCCCACCGCCGACGACCCGTACGACGACGAGGGCGACGAGGAGGACGACAACGAGTACGGCATCCCGTACGGCAGCGACAGGGGCGACGACGGTAACGGCGGTCACCGTGGACAGGGGCCGCCCGGCCGGCGGATGCACCTGACCGGCACCTGGGGCGACGGCGCCGACTTCGGGCGCCCCGTTCCCGCCGGAGGCTCCAACGAGGACGCTCTGCGCGCCGACGCCCGGCGCCACGGCACCACCTCCGCAGCGGAACGCGGGCACCAGCAGCCGCAGCAGGTCGCCTCCGGCCGCTGGGACGACATCGTCGCGGGTGACCGGGAGAGTTCCGCCTACCGCGGCCCCGCCACCACCCTGGCCGCCGAGCGTGCCCGGCAGACCCGGATCGCCGTCGTCGGTGCCGTCACCGAGCGCTGGGCGCCCGAGCAGGCCGGACCGGTCCACGAGAACTGGCAGCTGGCGCCGCCCATCGGCCCCGCCACCGACCTCTGGGCGCTCGGCGCCCTGCTCTACCGCGCCGTCCAGGGCCATGCCCCGTATCCGGAGGAGAACGCGGCCGAGCTCGTTCAGATGGTCTGCGGCGAGCCGCCCGCCTTCGCCGAGGAGTGCGGTCCACTGCGACCCGTCGTCGAGTCGCTGCTGCGCCAGGACCCCACCGAGCGGCCGGACTTCGAGGAGCTGCGCGGCTGGCTGCGTTCTCTCGTACGGTCGGCGCCCGAGCCCGAGGCCGGTCTCGATGTCGTGCCCCTGCCGTCCGTCGACGACACCCGGCTGCCCGTCGTACGCCGCCGGGGCGAGCTGGTCCGTAAGCGCCGCGGCCGGCTGGGCAGCGCCTCGGCGCACGGCCGTCACCGCCAGACGGGGGAGAGGCCCGACCGGTATGAGCGGTCACGGGTGGAGAGAGCGCCCAGGGCTCCGCGTGAGCCCAAGGGGCCCAAGGCGTTGCGCACCCCGCCCCGTCCGCAGCAGGGTGCCGGACGTGCGCCGCGGCGGCTCGGGCGGCTGCTGCTCGTGCTGATCCTGCTGGCCCTGGCCGCGGCCATCGCGTACGCCGTGATGTTCATGCCCAAGGCCGGTACCGGATCCGACTCGAAGGGATCGGCCCCGGCCGCCACGGACACCGGCGACCCCGGCGCGTCCGACGGAAAGTCGCCGTCGCAGTCGCCCCGGTCGTCGCCGCCGCCCGGTAGCCAGAAGCCGCAGACCAGCCGCTCCGCCGTCGCGCTCGCCCCCGGATACACCCTGCGCAAGGACGAGGAGGGCTTCGAGGTCGGCGTGCTGAAGGGCTGGCAGCGCAGCCCCGCCAACACGGACCGGCAGATACGGTACGGCAGCGACGGGTTCAGTCTGCTGGTCGTGCCGGGGCGCGACACCGTGCGGGCCCACGGCGGTGATCCGCTGGTCTACCAGCGCGACAAGGAGCGGGAGTTGCAGCCCTTCCGGGACTCCAGCTGGTCCTCGGCGACGGGGCTGCGCCGTATCGACGTCGGCCGACAGGCCATGGCGGAGGGCCAGTTCACCTGGCAGGACGACACCGGGCGCGAAGTGTACGTCCGCAACCTCGCGATGATCGTCGACGGCCGCTACCACGTGCTCCAGGTGCTCGGTCCGGACAGCGAGCGCGACAAGGTGACAGCCATCTACGAACAGGCGATCGCCTCCTACCGCGTGACTTCCTGAATCGCCGGCAGGAACACGGGCGGCCGGGCGACAAGCATCACAGTGAGGTCTCTTGAGCGATGCGAGGTTCCGTGGCCGTACCTCCCCTCCGTAACCTGGCAGCCGAATGAAACGGGGCGGGGACAAGTGGACCGATCGCAGGAAACGGGCGCGGGGCTGGTACTGGCCGGAAGATACCGGCTCGGTGAAGTCCTCGGACGCGGAGGCATGGGCAAGGTTTGGCGTGCGCACGACGAGGTGCTGCACCGCACGGTGGCTGTCAAGGAGTTGACCGCCGGGCTGTACGTCGCGGAGGCCGACCGGGTCGTGCTGCATGCCCGTACCCAGAAAGAGGCGCGAGCCGCGGCCCGCATCACCCATCCCGGCGTGGTCACCGTCCATGACGTGGTCGAGTACGACAACCGGCCCTGGATCGTCATGCAGTACGTCGACGGGCCGTCACTCGCCGACGCCGCCAAGGAGAGCGGCGAGATCGCGCCGCGCGAGGCGGCCAGGATCGGCCTTCATGTCCTGAGCGCCCTGCGCGCCGCGCACAGCGCCGGTGTGCTGCACCGGGACGTGAAGCCCGGCAACGTACTCCTCGCACGTGACGGTCAGGTGCTGCTCACCGACTTCGGGATCGCCGCGATAGAGGGCGACTCGACCATCACCAGGACCGGTGAACTGGTCGGTTCCATCGACTATCTGGCGCCCGAGCGGGTACGGGGCGGCGACCCCGGTCCCGCGTCCGACCTCTGGTCCCTCGGCGCCACGCTCTACACCGCGGTCGAGGGGTGTTCGCCGTTCCGTCGTACGTCCCCGATCTCCACCATGCAGGCCGTCGTCACCGAGGAGCCGCCGCCGCCCGCCCGGGCCGGGGCGCTCGGACCGGTGATCACCGCACTGCTCCGCAAGGACCCGGCAGACCGGCCGTCTGCGGCCGAGACGGAGCGGATGCTGCTGCAGGCGATGGAGGGTCGCGAGCCCCGGGCGGCGCAGGCCTACGTCCCGACCCAGCGGGTGTCCGAGGAGGCCCTGCGCTCGATGGGCACGGACGGCACCGGAGCGGAATCACGTGCCACCGTCCGGCAGTTCACCGCCGCGGCCCCGGTGACCCGCCGCAGCCGCGGCCGTTGGCGTACGGCGATTCTGGTCGTCGCCCTCGCGGCGCTGGTCGGCGGCGGCGCCGGACTGGCCGCGATGAAGTACGGGGACAACTCGGGGGCGGACTCCGCCGGGAGTGGTTCGCTGCACGGCAGCAGCACACCGCCGCGGTCCTCGCCCGAGGCGTCGAAGCGCGCACCGTCCACTGCGGTCGTGCCCGACGGCTGGCACCGGGTGGACGACCCCGAGGGGTTCAGTCTGGTCGTCCCCGACGGCTGGAAGCGCCGGGTGGACAAGCAGAACGTCGACTACACCCCGGACGACGGCAACCATTACATCCGGATCAGCATCGACCCGGAGCCCGACTTCGAGAACTCGTACATGCACATGCTGAACCTGGAGACGCGCCTCACCCGGCGGCTGCCCGAGTACGAACGCAAGACCCTCCACTCCAACTACTACCGCGATCGGACCGGCTCCCTCTGGGAGTTCACCTGGACCGAGTCCAAGGACCACCCGGGCCCGCGTCACGCGATCGACCAGATGTACTACGACGAGGAGGGCGGCCCGGAGTACGCGCTGTACATGACGGGTCCGGCCGCCGACTGGGACACCACCCGGGACCGGTTCGACACGATGCTGCGTGGCTGGCGCGCACCGGCCGGCACCGGCTGAGACCGCTGGGATTCCACCGGCCACAAACCGCAGTAGCTCCCTGATCAGGGGCTTTGTTGCCAGTGATCACTGGCTCGTTTGTGGGGAGTGTGAAAACCTATTACCGACGGGTACCCAAAGCGGTTGGCTGGACATACCCTCGCCCTCATGACGGACTCGACGGATTCGCAGGCCTCTGCCGCCCCCCTCGGTACCAACCCTGTGGCCGCCGCCCCTGCGGGTGTGCGCACGGCTGCCGATGTGGTGACACCCGAGGTGATCGCCCAGCTGACCCGTGGTGTCGTCGGCTCCGGCCGTACCGCGAACCACACCCCGTTCACCGGGGAGAAGCTGGCCGACCTGCCCGAGTCCACGCCCGAGGACGTCGCGACCGCCTTCGAGCGGGCCCGCGCCGCCCAGCCCGCCTGGGCCGCCACCCCTGTCCGCACCAGGGCGGCCGTCCTCCTCCGCTTCCACGACCTCGTGCTCCAGCGGCAGGCGGAGGTCCTCGACCTCATCCAGCTGGAGACCGGCAAGGCCCGGCTGCACGCCCACGAGGAGGTGCAGGCGGTCGCCGTCTCCGCCCGGCACTACGGGCGCAGGGCGGCCTCGTACCTGAAGCCGAAGCGGCACACCGGTGTCGTGCCGACGCTGACCAAGGTCACCGAGCTGCGCCAGCCGCGTGGTGTCGTCGGCCAGATCGCGCCGTGGAACTACCCGTTCGAGCTCTCCGTCGGCGATGCGCTGCCCGCGTTCGTCTCCGGGAACGCCCTCGTGATGAAGCCCGACACGGAGACCGCGCTGACCGCGCTCTGGGCCCGTGACCTGCTGATCGAGGCAGGGCTGCCCGCCGAGGTGTTCCAGGTCGTCCTCGGTGACGGACCGGTCGTCGGGCCCGAGGTCGTCAAGCACGCCGACTACGTCTCGTTCACCGGCTCCACGCGCACCGGCCGCGAGGTCGCCCAGGGCGCCGCCGCCCGCCTGGTCGGCGTCTCGCTGGAGCTCGGCGGCAAGAACGCCATGCTGGTGCTCGAGGACGCCGACGTGGAGAAGGCCGCCGCGGGGGCCGTCCGCGCCTGCTTCTCCTCCGCCGGGCAGCTCTGCATCTCCATCGAGCGGCTGTACGTCCACGAGTCGGTCGCCGACGACTTCGTGGAGCGGTTCGCCACCCGCACGAAGGCCATGCGGCTCGGCAACTCCCTCGCGTACGGCGCCGACATGGGTTCGCTCGTCGGCGAGCGCCAGCTGGAGACCGTCACCCAGCATGTGGCGGAGGCGGTCGAGAAGGGCGCCACGCTCGTCGCCGGCGGTGTCGCCCGTCCCGACATCGGCCCGCTGTTCTACGAGCCGACCATCCTCGACGGCGTCGAGGCGCCGATGGCCGTCTGCACCCAGGAGACCTTCGGCCCGGTCGTCTCCATCTACCGCTTCTCCGACGAGGACGAGGTCATCGCCCTCGCCAACGCCACCCCGTACGGCCTGAACTCCAGCGTCTGGACCAAGGACTCCAAGCGCGGTCACCAGGTCGCCGCCCGGCTGCGCACCGGCACGGTCAACATCAACGAGGGGTACGCCCCCGCGTACGGCAGCGTGCAGTCCCCCATGGGCGGTATGAAGGACTCCGGTCTCGGCCGGCGGCACGGCTCCGAGGGCATCCTCAAGTACACCGAGGCCCAGACCGTCGCCCAGCAGAGGCTGATCCCGCTCGCCCCGTCCTTCGGGATGGACGACGAGAAGTATGCGGCGTTCATGAGCCGCAGCCTGAAGGCGATGAAGGCGTTCCGCCTGCGCTGACCCCCGTAACACCGCGGCACCTTCTGCCCTTTTCGCACCGAGGAGAGCCATGTCCCAGGACAGCCCTGCCCAGAATCAGGCCGAACCGGCCGGCGAGACCGATGACGACGCGGCGTACGACTACGACGTCCTTGTCGTCGGCTCGGGCTTCGGCGGTGCGGTGTCGGCCCTGCGGCTGATCGAGAAGGGGTACCGGGTCGGGGTCCTGGAGGCGGGCCGCCGCTTCACCCCCGGCACCCTCCCCAAGAACTCCTGGGACATCAAGAACTACCTGTGGGCTCCCGCATTCGGGCTCTTCGGCATCCAGCGTGTGCATCTGCTCGGCAATGTGATGGTGCTCGCCGGGGCGGGGGTCGGCGGCGGCTCGCTCAACTACGCCAACACGCTGTACGTACCCCCGGCGCCGTTCTTCGAGGACCGGCAGTGGGCCGCCATCACCGACTGGCAGGACGAGCTGGCGCCGTACTACGACCAGGCCAAGCGGATGCTCGGAGTCCGGCTCAACCCGACGATGACCCCGTCCGATGTCCATCTGAAGGCGACCGCGCAGGCCATGGGGGTCGGCGACACCTTCCATCTCGCCCCGGTCGGCGTCTTCTTCGGCGACGGCAAGGACGCCGACGGCACGGCGAGGGCGAAGCCCGGTGAGACGGTCGCCGACCCGTACTTCGGCGGCGCGGGGCCTGCCCGCAAGGCCTGCACCGAGTGCGGGGAATGCATGACGGGCTGCCGTCACGGCGCGAAGAACACCCTCAACGAGAACTACCTGCACCTCGCCGAGAAGGCCGGAGCGGTCATCCACCCGATGACCTCCGTGGTCGCGATCACGGACGACCCGGAGGGCGGTTACCACGTCACCACCGTCCCGACGGACCGCCGCAGGAAGGGCATGCCGACTTTGCTGCGCTCCCGCAAGGTGGTCGTCGCGGCGGGTACGTACGGCACCCAGACCCTGCTCCACACGATGAGGGACCAGGGGCTGCTGCCCCGGCTGTCGTCGCGGCTCGGTGAGCTGACCCGTACCAACTCCGAGGCGCTCGTCGGCTCGCAGACCAGCGACCGCCGCTACCGCAAGAAGCACGGCACCGCGAAGGCCGACTTCACCCAGGGCGTCGCCATCACCTCGTCGATCCACCCCGACGAGAACACCCACATCGAGCCGGTCCGCTACGGCAAGGGCTCCAACGCCATGGGCGCGATGTCGATCCTGCAGGTGCCGTACGGCGGCCGCCGGGTGCTGGGCTGGCTCGGCAACATGGCCAGGCATCCGGCCCTCGCCGTGCGGTCGCTCTCCAACCGCCGCTGGTCGGAGCGGACCATCATCGGGCTCGTCATGCAGTCGCTGGACAACTCCCTGACGACGTACCGCAAGCCGGGCGGCATCGGAAAGGGCCTGCTCACCGCCCGCCAGGGGCACGGCGCGCCCAACCCGACCCAGATCGAGGAAGCCACGCGCAGCGCCTCGCTGCTCGCCGAGGAGATCAACGGGTTCGCCGGGTCGAACGTCGGGGAACTCATGGGCACCCCGCTCACCGCGCACTTCCTCGGTGGCTGCCCGATCGGTGCGAGCGCCGATGAGGGGGTCATCGACCCGTACCACCGGCTGTACGGGCACCCGGGCATCTCGGTCGTCGACGGCTCGGCGGTCTCTGCGAACCTCGGCGTCAACCCGTCGCTGACCATCACCGCGCAGGCGGAGCGGGCCATGTCGTTCTGGCCCAACAAGGGCGAGGCGGACCCGCGTCCGGCGCAGGGCGAGGCGTACGAGCGGCTGGCCGCGGTCGAACCGAAGGCGTCGGCGGTGCCGAAGGAGGCCTTCGGCGCGCTGAAGCTGCCGTTCCTGGGCCTGCCCGCGGTCCCGCCGAAGAAGGGCGCAGACAAGTAGGAGAGAAGGGGGGCAGCGGAAAGGGGCTGCACCCCCCTCCGAGTGCAGCCCCTCACACCTACCGGTGATGTCGCCCGTTACGCGGCGGCGTCACCGTTCCTGCGGCGCCGCACGACGAACATCGCACCGGCACCGAGCACTACGGCCGCGCCGCCCGCGAGGGCGAACATCGGCACCGCGGAGGACGAACCGGTCTCGGCGAGCGTGCCGGAGACATTGCCCGTCGTGTTGGAGGCCGGCGACTCGGACGGGACCGGAGCGGAGCCACCGGTCTGCGGCGTCGAGCCGCTGCCGCCGGACTTCACGATCTGGAACTTGTAGGCGACGTCGCTGACGCCCATGCAGTCCTTGTCGCCGACGTACAGACCGGCGCCGAGGGTGAAACCGGCGCCGACCGGGGCGGTCGACTTCACATTGATGCGGAGCGGGAGGTCGACCTCGTAGCCGGCCCGGATCTCGTCGGACTGACCGACGTAACCGACCGCGCGGCCGTCCTCGCTGAGGTCGTCCCACGTGTGGGTCTCCGGGTCGAGGGCCTGGAGGCTGACCTGCTTCGACCTGAACAGGTCGTCGCCGGCCTTGTCGGAGGAGGCGCCCGCGAAGTAGTCGAGATCGCGCACGGTCGTCTTCGACGAGTTGTAGACGTTCATCGTGAACTTGTGCCAGCCGCTGCCGCGGGCGATCTTGCCGGGCAGGCCGTTGATCGAGATGTCCAGGGCGGACTTCTCGCACTCCGTCGGCCCCTCCGGGTCCTCGGACTCGGACGGGGTGCCCGACGGGGTCACGGAGCCGGACGGCGTGCCGGACGGGGTGGTGCTCCCGGAGGGAGTGGAGGACGCGTCCGCGGCGGGGTCGCCCGTCTCTCCCGCGGGCTCCTCGGTCTCCTCGGCGGGCGAGGAGGAGGTGCTCTCGGCGGGCGCGGTGGTGGTGACGTCGGCGGACGGCGTGCTGGTCTGAGCGGACTCGGTGGGCGCTGCAGACGTCGTCTCGGCCGCAGGGACCGTGTCGTCGGCGAACGCGAGCGGGGCGGCCAGGATGGCAGCAGGGGCTATGACCGCGGTGGCTGCGGCCACCGCCATCGCGCGGCGAAGCTTCATGAAAGACCTCGGAAGTCCGGCGTACCGCTTCGGGTGCGGCACGGATGCAGGGACAGGCCTTCCGCGTGGTGGGGTCACGGGTGGGGCCGGTGTTCTGCATGCATGACCCGTGGTCCGGGGCAATGGTTGTCCGGATCCTCACAGAATTCTTATGTGACGCCCGTCACGCCCCTCTCTGTGGCCCCTCCGGTACCCGTGGTGCGCTGCCGTCGCCCTGCCGATGCGGCGGCCCCGCTGCGCCTTCGAAGGCCGGCAGCCACGAAAGGATCACGACATGACCAAGGGCCCCGTGGGCCGCGAACCGGTCCATGGGGCCCTTGTCGATCGGCACCGACGGCAGGGCAGCGTCGGTGCCGAGGAGCGGTGCCGGGGGAGCGCCGCAGAGGTGGTGCATCGGGTCTGCGCCCCCTGGCGTACCGGGGGGCGCACGAGTGGCGTCGACCCAAGTCAGGGGTGGTGCGATATGAGGGGGACCTACCTTTTGCATCGTGCTGGCTGCGCCCCGCGCAACCGTTTCGACCGGATACGGTCGGCTCCGGGCGTCCCCGAAGCCGACCGCTCTTGGGGTGACCGGGCTGCTGTCCCCTGCCGACCGGTCACGCACGCTGGGGCGCGGTCCCACGGCGTACCTGCAGTACGCCACACGCTCCAGCGGAGCCACGCGTGGATTCTTCGAAAGCCGCCCCTGGCTGGCACGGACACCGGGACCAACGAAGTCACCGTGCGCCCGGTCACGCGCCGTACGGGTGAGAGTCGGCCCGAACGCAGATACGCCCGTACAGCCCCGCGGCCGGTGCGGCGGCCTCACAGGTCTCACACGCGGCCGCGGCACAGCTCCAGCAGCGTCATGCCGAGCGAGGTGCCGGGCTTGCCGAGCGCATCCCGGTACTGGCCGAGGATCTCCATCTCGCGGGAGAGGTTGACCCGGCGGCCGCCCGAGGTGACCCGGGCCTCCTGGATGACCGCCGAGACGGCCATCCGTTCCTGGACGAGCCCGATGATCCGGTCGTCCAGTGAATCGATGCGCTCGCGGGCTCCGGCGATCAGGGCGGCGGCCTCGTCGGTGTACGCACCGGTTTCCTCGGTGAGGGTCTTCCCGGTGAGCTTCTTCGCGGCGACGGCGGTGCTGTTCATTCCGTGACTCCTGGTGTCCTGGTGGGGTGCGGCCCCCCGAGGCGATCGGACCCGGAATGCCAGAACGCCCCGGGCCTGTCGGCCCGGGGCGCCTGGAACGTTGCTTGTCAGTGGCTCAAGCAGCACGACCATGGCAGCCGGCGGGCCGGGTGCCATAGGTAAAGACGTAGGTCGTGTGCTGACGCATGGAGCCAGTATGGACCCGCCCGCGCCGGTGGTCCAACGCGGCGCCCGGATGGTGAGACACCGCAGTGAGGGCGGCCGGCGACCTCGTCCTGGCGGACGCGAACAGGGTCTCCCTCGCATCCCCGGTAGAATCGGGAGGACCGACCCCCCTTCACCGCCGGAAGGCCGCCCCGTGCCAGCAGCACCCCCCGCCGCCCCCGACACCGCACCCGACGTGGTCCTTGTTGTCGACTTCGGCGCGCAGTACGCCCAGCTCATCGCCCGACGCGTCCGTGAGGCCCGGGTCTACAGCGAGATCGTCCCGTCCACGATGCCGGTGGCCGAGATGCTGGCCAAGAACCCGCGGGCGATCATCCTGTCCGGCGGCCCCTCCTCGGTGTACGCGGAGGGCGCGCCCAGCCTCGACCGCTCGCTGTTCGAGGCCGGGGTCCCGGTCTTCGGTATGTGCTACGGCTTCCAGCTGATGGCCACCACGCTCGGCGGCACCGTCGACGACAACGGTGCCCGTGAGTACGGCCGCACCCCGCTGACCGTCTCCAAGACCGGCTCCACGCTCTTCGAGGGCACGCCCGCCGAGCAGTCCGTCTGGATGTCGCACGGCGACGCCTGCTCCGCCGCCCCCGAGGGCTTCACCGTCACCGCGTCCACGGACGTCGTACCGGTCGCCGCCTTCGAGAACGACGAGAAGAAGCTCTACGGCGTCCAGTACCACCCCGAGGTCCTGCACTCCACGCACGGCCAGCAGGTCCTGGAGCACTTCCTCTACCGCGGCGCGGGCATCGAACCGACCTGGACCACGACCAATGTGGTCGAGGAGCAGATCGCGCTGATCCGTGAGCAGGTCGGCACCAAGCGCGCCATCTGCGGCCTCTCCGGCGGCGTGGACTCCGCGGTCGCCGCGGCCCTCGTCCAGAAGGCCATCGGCTCCCAGCTGACCTGCGTGTACGTGGACCACGGTCTGATGCGCAAGGGCGAGAGCGAGCAGGTCGAGAAGGACTTCGTGGCCTCCACCGGCGTCCAGCTGAAGGTCGTCGACGCGGAGGAGCGGTTCCTGAAGGCGCTGGCCGGGGTCTCCGACCCCGAGCAGAAGCGGAAGATCATCGGCCGCGAGTTCATCCGCGTCTTCGAGCAGGCCCAGGCCGAGCTCGTCGCCGAGGCGGGCGCAGCCGGCGAGGACGTCGCGTTCCTCGTGCAGGGCACGCTCTACCCGGACGTCGTGGAGTCCGGCGGCGGCACCGGCACCGCCAACATCAAGTCCCACCACAACGTGGGCGGCCTCCCCGAGGACATCGAGTTCCAGCTCGTCGAGCCGCTGCGCCAGCTGTTCAAGGACGAGGTCCGGATGGTCGGCCAGGAGCTCGGCCTGCCGGAGGAGATCGTCCAGCGCCAGCCGTTCCCCGGCCCGGGTCTCGGCATCCGGATCGTCGGCGAGGTCACCAAGGACCGGCTCGACCTGCTGCGCGAGGCCGACGCCATCGCCCGCGAGGAGCTGACCGCGGCCGGACTCGACCGCGACATCTGGCAGTGCCCCGTGGTCCTCCTGGCCGATGTCCGCTCGGTCGGCGTCCAGGGCGACGGCCGCACCTACGGCCACCCGATCGTCCTGCGCCCCGTCTCCTCCGAGGACGCCATGACGGCCGACTGGTCGCGCCTGCCGTACGAGGTTCTGGCGAAGATCTCCACCCGCATCACGAACGAGGTCGCCGACGTCAACCGCGTCGTCCTCGACGTGACGAGCAAGCCGCCGGGCACCATCGAGTGGGAGTAGCCCCTCCCCGCAGGGTCAACGTGATGCCGTCGCTCATTCGTTTTTTGAGCGGCGGCATCGTCGTACCGGTCGAGAAAACCGATTGCACCGCCTGCACGTCCGTGCGAGGCTCCGCGACCATGTCTGCCGATCAGATCCGCCCGATCATCTCCGCGCCTCACAACTACCGACTGACCTGGAACACCCCGCTCTCGGAGGAGCACGCCGCACAGTTGATCTCGGCCTGTGCACCCGCCCCCGGGGCGCGCATCGTGGACATCGGCAGCGGCTGGGGCGAACTGCTGATGCGACTGGTGGCATCGGCGCCCGGCAGCACCGGCGACGGTGTGGAGACCGACCCCGACGCCGTGGCGCGCGGGCGGGCGCTCGCCGAGGAGCGGGGGCTCGCGGAGCGCGTACGGTTTCACGCGACGCCCGCCACCGAGTGGACCGCGAGCGGCTACGACCTCGCCGTGTCCATCGGTTCCGCCCATGCCTGGCCCGGCTCGACGGCCGAGGCGCTGAAGGCCCTGCGCGCCGCCGCCCGGCCCGGCGGGCGGGTGCTGTACGGCGACGGGATCTGGCTGCGGGAGCCGTCCCCCGCCGCACTCGACGGCATCGGGGCCGAGCCCGGCGACTTCGGTTCGCTGCTCGAATTGATCAGGCTCGCCGAGTCCGTAGGGCTGCGCGCACTCCAGGTGACCGTCGCCGACCAGCGCGAATGGGACCTCTTCGAGTCGAACGGGCCGATCGGACGGGGTGAGCGCTGGGCGCTGGAGAACCCCGGCCATCCGCTGTACGACGAGGTGATCGCCGAGGTCGACGCCCGCCGCGCCGGCTACTACGGCGGCTACCGCGGGGACTTCACCCTCGCCTACCTCGTGCTGAGCGCCTGACCGTTCCCGAATCGGTGCGTGATCGCTCTGGCCACCTGCGGCGACCGGCGGTAACTTCCGGTCCCGTACGCCCTGGTAGCCCCGAGGAGTCGCCATGCCCGAGCCCACACCGATACCCGTGGAACAGCTGCAGTTCGCGATGCCGCCCGTCCATCAGTCGATCGACGAGGAACGCGCGTACCGCAAGGAGCGGCTGGCCGGGGCGCTGCGGCTGTTCGCGGCGTACGGGTACGAGGACGGCGTCTCCGGTCACATCACCGCACGGGACCCGGAGTACACCGGCTGCTTCTGGGTCAACCCGTTCGGCGCCCCCTTCGACGGACTCCTGCCGGACGAGCTGATCCTGGTCAACGGTGACGGGCAGGTCGTCGAGGGGCGCCACCACGTCAACCAGGCGGCGTTCGCCGTCCATGCCCAGGTGCACCGGGCCCGCCCGGACGTCGTCGCCGTCGCGCACACGCACTCCCTGCACGGGCGGGCGCTGTCCGCGCTCGGTGAGTTCATCGAGCCGATCACCCAGGAGTCCTGCGCCTTCTACGAGGACCATGCGGTCTACCAGGCCTACACCGGGGTCGTCGTCGACGAGGAGGAAGGGCGGCGGGTCGCGGCCGCGCTCGGCACCCGCAAGGCGATCATCCTGCGCAACCACGGGCTGCTGACGGTCGGTGACTCGGTGGACGCGGCCGCCTGGTGGTTCGTCACGATGGAGCGTTCCTGCCAGGTGCAGCTGGCCGCTCGGGCGGCCGGGAAGCCGGTTCTGATCGAGCACCGGGAGGCGGTGGCCACCCGCGAACAGCTCGGCAGCGACCTGGTGGCCTGGATCAACTACCAGCCGCTGTGGAAGAGGATCTCCCGAACATTCTGACGATCCGCGCGTCCCAGCGGCCCCGATGCGGGCACGTCCCGTCCCGTACGGCACAATTCGCAGCAATCAGTGGTCAGTTGGCAGTACGTGGGCGGGAAAGGGCGGCGTTCTCCGTGGCGTTGGACGAGGCACGACAAGGCGCTCACGGCGGTGGCTGTACGTGCGGCGACTGCCCGCACGGAGCGCGCGAGGGACACCGGCGCGCGGTGGCCGCCTTCCTGGCCAAGCGGGACGAACTCGCCGCGGGCCAGGGGCTGCCGACCGGTGTCGCCCAGTCCGCGTCCGCGACTCGCCAGTGGGTCTCCGACGAGCTGACCGAGTCGGCCCGTACGGTCGCCGAGCGCAGCCGGGAGGCGGGCGACGCCTGGCTTCACCAGGTGTGGGTGCGCACCCTGGCCGTCGTCTGGGGAGGCGTTGCCCTGCTCGCCATCGGTGAGGCCGGCACCGCCATCGGTGCGGGCTGGTCGACGGCTCGCACCGCCGGTCTGGTCGCCGCGCTCGTCACCGCCGGGCTGCTGACCGGCGCCGCCCGCCTCCACCGGGCCCGCGGCGGCGTCCTCGCCCCGCTGATCGGCGAGGACAACCGGCTCTCCACCTCCCGTGCGGTCGCCGTGGCCTGGGTGCTGCTCGCCGTCTTCTCCGTACTCGTTCTCGCGCTCCAGCTGGCAGGCGCCTCCGGTCATGCGGAGCGCGACGCGCTGATCGACGGTCTGGAGCTGGCGCGTGGCGCCGGGGTGCTGACCGCGCTGGCGCTGGTGTGCGCCATTGCCGTGGTCGTGCGCCGGGTGGTGACCGTACGCGCCCTCGCCGGGCGTTTGCAGAAGCTGCGTGCCGACCGGCCGCGCGCCGCCGATCTGCTCACCGACGACTCCGGGCGGGGCAGTTTCACCGACGTGCAGTACGTGCTGGTGAGCGCCGTCGCCGTCCTCTTCGCCGTGGTCCGGCTGGCCCGCCGGCCCGAGCAACTGCCCGATCTGCCCTGGGGGCTGGCCCTCCTGGTGGGTGTCTCCGCGGCGACGTACTTCGCGGGCAAGTACACGGAGGGCGGGCGTCCGGTCGTGCTGTCCGTCGTACGGGCCCGGGAGCCCGGAGATCTGGACGCGCCGATCCGTACCGGCGACGACATCGAGATCCGCGGTGCAGGTTTCGTACCGCCCGGCGCCGGGGCCCCGGACCGGCTGGCCCGCGTGGTCGTCCGGATCGGCCGGGTCCATGTCCATGTCCCGCTGATCCCGGTGGCAGGCGGCTTCGCCAACCCGGCGGACACCGTGCTCACCGTGCCGGTGCCGGTGGAGGTCGAACCGGGACTGGTGGACGTACAGGTCGTGACGGCCGCCGGGGTGGAGACGAATCGGGTCGAGATCGACGTCACGGACTGAACGGCCGGCCGGACCCACGCCGATTGCACCTGATCAAACCGTAGGGCTGGTGAGCAGCGCGTTCACCGCGTACGTATGGTCTGGTGACGGGTCGACGGAAGGCGGGGTCACTATGCATGGATACGGCACGAATACAGGTGGTCTGGGTGAGAAGAGGAGCCTGCGGGATCTGGCACGGGAGCATGCGCTGCTGCCGCTGCGCATATTTCTCGGCGTCACCTTCATCTATGCCGCGCTCGACAAACTGACGGAGAGTGCCTTCTTCCGCGCCGCCGGGCCCGGCTCGGTCGGCGAGATGATGCACGCGGTACGCGACTCGTCCGCGATCCCGGCCCTCGTCGACCTTTCGCTGAAGAACCCCGGAGCGTTCGGGTACGCCATCGCCTTCGGCGAACTCGCCGTCGGCATCGGCACCCTGATCGGGCTGTGGGCGCGGCTCGCCGCACTCGGCGGGGCACTGATCTCACTGAGTCTGTGGCTGACCGTGAGCTGGCAGGCCGATCCGTACTACTTCGGCAACGACCTGGCCTACCTCATGGCTTGGCTGCCGCTCGTGCTCGGTGGCGCCGCGTCGTTCTCCGTGGACGCCTTCTTCGCGTCGCGGCGGCGACGCATCCGGTAGCTCACCCACGTCGTGGTGGCGGCCAGCCAGAGGCCGCCGAAGAGCACCGGGAAGAAGAAGGTCCAAGGAGCCTCCCAACTGCCCGCCGCGTCCGCCGCGTAGCCGGCCGCCAGGGCGAGCATCGCGATGCCCGCCACCGCGCGGCCCGGCCGGATCTCATGACGCAGCACGGGTGACCTCCACCTGTCCGATACCGACTTCCAGGTCCAGCTCGACCGTGCCGGCCGGGGTGACGCCGGCCGGCGGAGCGATTGTCCGGTGCTCGTTCTGCGCCGGGCTGACGTCCACATCGCCCGGGGGATCGGCGGGCAGCCGGATGTCCCCGAGTGCGGCCTCCGCCCGCACCTGGACCGTCACCGCCTTCGGTACGACGACGACCGCCCGGCCGGCGCCGACCCGCACCCGGGTGCTGACCGTGTCACCCTTCGGGACCGGCACCTTTGTGAGGTCGAGCGTGCCGACCCCGGAGCCCAGTTCGTACCGCGGCTGGACCGCGGCGACCGAGGCCGGGCGCCACTCCGCGCGCACCCACCGGGTGCTGATGTCCTTCGGCAGCGTGGCCGCGCCCGCCAGCAGCACCGCCGTGATCACCGACAGCAGCACTGTGCCGAACCCGGTCCGGCCGAGGAACGTGCTGACCACCAGGCCGGCACCGAACACGGCCAGCGCCGCGGCCAGACCGAACTGCAGGCTCGTACCGAGCGGATGGGTCTCCCAGCTGAGGCCCGTGGACAGACCGCCCGCGACCAGCGCGAACAGAAAGACCAGGCCGCCGATCGAGTGCGGCCCCCGGTCCGCCCGCACCCGTTGGGGCGCGCGGAACGGCGCGTCCGCAGCGGCCCTGCGGGGCCGTGCCGTGCCCTCGTCGAGCACCGTGTCCGCCGGACCCCACAGATAGCCGGCGCCCACCGGCCCCGAGGTGCCGTCCTTGATGATCGGATCCCGCCACCAGGACGGGCCGGCCGGCGACGGCGGCGCCTTCACCTCCGGCGGTGCGTCCGCCACCGCCTGTGCGGCCGCCGGGTGCAGCGGGTCCTGGGGGGCCGTGGTCCTGCGGCGCTGCGTCCAGACACAGCAGCCGATGACCGCGAGCGTCAGCATCGCGGAGAACGCCAGCGTTCCGCCGTTGCCCAGCATGGAGAGGAAGAGCCCGCAGCCGATCAGCGCGAACAGCACCGCGATCAGCGACGCCCCCTCGACCCGGCCCGACAACAGCCTGCGTGCCTCGTTCTCCTCCTCGCCCTCCAGCGGGATCAGCAGCCACGCGAAGCCGTAGAAGATCAGGCCCAGGCCACCGGTCACCGACAGGACACCGAGCACGATCCGGAAGATCACCGGGTCCACGTCGCAGTACCGGCCGAGCCCGCCGCACACCCCGGCCACCACTTTCTGCCGCGAGCTGCGCTGCAGCTGCGGACCGGGTGCGGCGGGCGGTGCGACGCCGGGGGCGGCGTCCTGGGGAACGGTCATGGCTCCATGGTGACGGGCCGTGCGCGCCCGCGGCACCCGCGCCGACCCTGGCCGATCCCTGATATTGGCCGCGCCGGACCCTGAAGGGAGGCCCTCTGGTCTCCGCACGACCGGCCGTCTCAGGGTCGAGTGGGGGCCGACCCTGATGCCGCCGCCCGCCCCGACATGTGACGATCGGAGCATGCCAGCCGCCACGCCCCGAGCCGCAAGCTCCCTCAGCGCCGACCCGGAGGAGCCACCGCTGCGCAAGCTGTACCGCAGCGCCGACGGGCGGATGCTGGGCGGCGTCGCGCGCGGACTCGCCGGGCATCTCGGGCTGCCCGTCGCCTGGGTGCGGTTCGTCTTCCTCGGCCTGTTCTTCGCTGACGGCCTCGGTGCGCTGCTGTACGCCGTGTTCTGGATCGTCGTCCCGCTCGGCGTCGGCGGGGTCGAGTCGCCGCGCTCCGTCTTCGAGACCGGTGCCGACGGCCGGCGCCGGCTCCGCAAGCCCGACAAGGGGCAGGTCTTCGCCCTCATAGCGCTGCTGATCGGCGCGGTCGTCTTCGTGGGCAACGTCGACATGGGCAGCAAGGCCGACCGCTACATCTGGCCGACGCTGCTGATCGGTGCGGGTTCCGTCCTGGTGTGGCGGCAGGCCGACAACGCCCGGCGGGCCCGCTGGATGGAGGTCGGCAGCCGCCGCCGGGTGCTGCATCTGGCCCGCGGGCTGGCCGGGGTCGCCCTGGTCGGCCTGGGTCTCGCCGGCTTCATGGTGGTACGCGGCTCCGCGGCCCAGCTCGGCAATGTCCTCACCGCGGCGATCGCCGTCCTCACCGGCATCGCGCTGCTGGCCGGCCCCTATCTCGTACGCATGACCCAGGACCTCTCCGAGGAACGCCTGATGCGTATCAGGGCCCAGGAGCGGGCCGAGGTCGCCGCCCATGTCCATGACTCCGTGCTGCACACCCTCACTCTGATCCAGCGCAACGCCGAGGACCCGGGCGAGGTCCGCAGGCTGGCCCGCGCCCAGGAACGCGAACTGCGCAACTGGCTGTACAACCCGCAGGGCACCGGCAAGGACGAGGACGACGAACCGGAGACCCTCGCCGAAGCGGTCAAGCGCGCCGCCGCCGAGGTCGAGGACAAGCACGGCGTCCCGCTGGAGGTCGTCGTCGTCGGCGACTGCCCGCTCGACGAGAAGCTCACCGCCCAGATGCAGGCCGCACGCGAGGCGATGGTCAACGCCGCGAAGTACGGTGGCGAGGGCGGCGCCGTGCAGGTCTACGCGGAGGTCGAGGGCCGTACGGTCTTCGTCTCGGTACGGGACCGGGGGCCGGGGTTCGATCCGGATTCCGTGCCGGCGGACAGAATGGGCGTAAGAGAATCAATCATCGGCCGGATGCAGCGCAACGGCGGTACGGCGCGGCTGCGTTCGGTGCCCGGCGGGGGCACGGAAGTCGAGCTGGAGATGGAGAGGGCGAGCGATGACGGAGACCACTGAGGCAACCGGGGGCCCGGAGCGCCGGGTACGGGTCGTGCTCGTCGACGACCACCGGATGTTCCGCACCGGGGTGCAGGCCGAGATCGGCCGCACCGAGGAGACCGGCGTCGAGGTCGTCGGCGAGGCCGCCGACGTCGACCAGGCGGTCACCGTCATCACGGCGACCCGCCCCGAGGTCGTCCTCCTCGACGTCCACCTGCCGGGCGGCGGAGGCGTTGAGGTGCTGCGCCGCTGCGCCCCGCTGATGGGCGCGGTCGAGAAGCCGGTGCGCTTCCTGGCGCTGTCCGTCTCGGACGCCGCCGAGGACGTCATCGGCGTCATCCGCGGCGGCGCCCGCGGCTACGTCACCAAGACGATCACCGGCACCGACCTGATCGACTCGGTCTTCCGGGTCCAGGAGGGCGACGCGGTGTTCTCGCCCAGGCTCGCCGGCTTCGTTCTCGACGCGTTCGCGTCGACGGACGCGCCGCCGGTCGACGAGGACCTGGACCGGCTGACGCAGCGCGAGCGCGAGGTGCTGCGGCTGATCGCCCGCGGCTATGCGTACAAGGAGATCGCCAAGCAGCTGTTCATCTCGGTGAAGACGGTCGAGTCGCATGTCTCGGCGGTGCTGCGGAAGCTCCAGCTGTCGAACCGGCACGAGCTGACGCGGTGGGCGACGGCCCGACGGCTGGTCTGAACTCCGCAAGCGCACCAGCGGGGCCGAGACCCCGGAGGTGCTCAGGCGGGGGCGAGCGAGATGTTCAGCTTCTCGCCGATCCTGCGGTATCCGATGCCCGCATAGATCCGTTCCACATCGGCGTCGCCCGGCTCCAGCCACACCACCCGGCGGCCCCGCGCGAACGCGGTCGCGGTCAGATGCGCGGAGAGCGCGGCGCCGATGCCACGGCGGCGGAAGGTGTCGGCGACGGCGAGACCGGCCAGTTCGGTGAGGCCGTCGACCGGGACCGAGCAGCCGCCCGCGCCCGCCGGTAAGCCGTCCACGGTGGCGAGGGCCGCCGCGCCGCCGCCCGCCACAGCGTTGCGCAGCCACGCCGCCTCGCCGCCCTCGGGTTCGCCTGTGCCGCCGTAGCCGTGGTGCGCTGTACGCGGGCGGCGGCGTAGAACTCCGCGTCGGTGGCCGGTTCGGCGATGACAAGGGCGTCCACCGGCTTCGGCGGCAGTAGGTCGCCGGGGGCGCAGGCCAGGATCGGGGCCCGGTTCTCGACGGTGAAACCGGCGGCGATCAGCGCGGGTTCGACCGCGGGTGCCCCACTGGGCAGATACTCCAGACGCGGCATCCGGTCCCGCTCGCGGAATGCGGCGATCAGTGCCTGCACATCGGCCGCCGTCGGCTCGGCCCCCTGGTCCGGGATCGCGTAATTGGCGTACTTCAGCTGCCAGTCGGGGTTGTGGCGGACAGTGAACGGGCCGACCCGCAGATGGCCGGGGGAGCGCAGGGCGAGCGTACGGCTGTGGCTCTGGACGTCCGCGTCCATGGGCATGCGCGAGTCTCCTTCGACCGGTCCGGTGGGACTCCGGGCTGCGGCAGCCGGGAGCCTATGCCACCCGGGTCGCCCCGGCGAAGGGCATTTCGTCGATCGGCGCGATGCGGACCGGTGCACCGGGGTGCGGCGCGTGGATCATCCGGCCGTCGCCGATGTACAGGCCGACATGGCTGACGCCGGAGTAGAAGAACACCAGGTCGCCGGGGGCGAGTTCGGAGCGGGAGATGCGCTGTCCGGCGTTGATCTGCGTGTACGTGGTGCGCGGGAGCGAGACGCCGGCGGAGCGCCAGGCGGCCTGGGTCAGCCCGGAGCAGTCGAACGAGGTCGGACCGGTCGCGCCCCAGACGTACGGCTTGCCCAGCGCCCCGTAGGCGAACGCGACGGCCTCAGCGGCGCGGACATTGGGGGCGGCCTGTGCGGCGCCGGCGCGCTGCGTGCTGCGATCGGCGTGGCCGGCGGCGGAGCGTGCGGTGTCCCACTGCTCGTACGCGGCGCGCTGCACGGGCGACAGGGTGTCCAGGAGCCGCTGGGCGTCGGCCAGTTTGGCCCTGACCGTCGTGCGGTGCTTCTTCAGCTCGGCCTGGCGGGTGCCCAGTGCCGCCAGTTCTTCCTTCGCCTCGGCGCGCAGCTGGGCGATCTCGGTGACCTGCCGCTGCACCTTGGAGACCTCGGTGGCCTGGCGGTCGGCGATCCGGTCCACGTACGAGGCCCGTTGCAGGTACTCGTCGGGGTTGGAGGAGAGCGCCAGCTGTACGGCGGGGTCGATGCCCCCGGTGCGGTACTGGGCAGCGGCGAGCGAACCGAGTGCGTTGCGGGAGACGTTGAGGCGTTCGGTCCTGCGGGCGGCTTCGTCGCGCAACGCGCCCAGGGACTTGGCGGTGGCGGTCACCTTCTCCTTCGCGCCGTTGTACTGCTCGGTGGCGACCTCCGCTTCGTGGTACAGCCGGTCCACCTTGGCCTTGACCTGGGCGGGGGTGAGCTGCGGATCGGCGTGTGCGGCCCCCGGCAGGGCAGCAGCTGTCGCGGCCCCGGCGAACGCGAGGGTGGCTGCAGTGCGGGCAGCAGAGCCGGTACACGGGCGCTGCTTGGGTTTTCGATGCGCTGCCACGTGAGCGGGGCTCCTTGCTGTCGACTGCCCGTCGGGGCCTACCGGCGGGCCCGCGGAGGTCCGACGGCGAGCCAGCAGGGGGAGCGGCCCGCCGCCGGACTCTTCGGCGGGGTGACCGGGCCGCCGCCCGCGTGCCGAGCGTCGGTGAAGCCGGTCACCTGGATAGGGACGCTAAACCCGGGGCACGAGAAAGAGTCGTAATGACGGCTATTGCCCGAATTTGGCGAGGCGATGTCATCAAGTGATCGGAGAAAACGCTCCATAGTCAGGCAATTGGTGCAGATGTGAGTGAAACACCAAGGAGCCCCCACCTTGCCGGAGAGCGGTGTCATGGCCCCGGCTAGGCTGCGGCCCCATGGACGTACTCATCAATGTCTTCGTCGCGCTGCACATCATCGGTATCGCCGCCCTCCTGGGCGGCTTCCTGACCCAGATGAAGGCGATGGGTGCGGGCACGGCACGCTTCGTCCCGGCGATGCTGCACGGTGCGCTGACCATGCTGGTCACCGGTATCGCACTGGTCGGGCTCAACCAGGCGGACGACCAGCCGGTCAACAACATCAAGATCGGCGTGAAGCTGGCGGTCCTGGTCGTGATCCTCGCACTGGTGTACATCAAGCGGGACGAGGAGAAGGTCGCGAAGGGCGCCTTCGCAGCGGTCGGCGGGCTGACGGTCGCCAATATCTTCATCGCGACGCTCTGGACCTGAGCCGGCCGCTGCCGCCCGGGCCGGTCCCTGCTCTTCATGGCGCGAGCCCCCGCCGGATTCTTCCGGCGGGGGCTCGCCGTTGTCCGGGACCGCGGCTACGCGGGCCGCACGCTGCCGTAGATCGGCATGTAGTAGATCGACTCCTCGCGGACATTCGCGCCCGGCTTCGGGGCGTGGATCATCATGCCGTCGCCCTTGTAGATGCCGACGTGGCTGATGTCGTCGTAGAAGAAGACGAGGTCGCCCGGCTGCAGATCCGCCGTCGCGATCCGCGTGCCGATCTCCACCTGGTCCCAGGTGGTACGGGGGATGTCGACGCCCGCCGCCTTCCATGCGGCCTGGGTCAGCCCCGAGCAGTCGTACGACGAGGGGCCCGTCGCGCCCCAGACGTACGGCTTGCCTATCTGGGCGCGGGCGAAGGCGAGGACCTTGTCGGCCTTCGTGGTGGCGCTGCTGTCCGAGCCGGTCCCCGTGCCGGTCCCCGTGCCGGTGCCGGTGCCGGTGCCGGTGCCCGTTCCCGTATCGCCGCCGGATCCCGCCTGCTTCGCTGCCTCCTCGGCCTTGCGGTCCGCCTCGGCCTTGGCGGCTGCCTGCTGACGGGCCAGCTCCTCGGCCTTGCGCTTGGCCTCCGCCTCCTTCTTGCGCTCCAGCGCCGCGAGCCGCGCCTTCTCCTCGGCCGTCAGTTTCGACAGCATCGTGCGGGCCTCGCCCAGCTTCTTCTGGATGTTCGCCTTGCTGGTCCGCAGCGTGGCCTGTGACTCGGTGAGCGTCTCCAGGCTCTTCGCCGCCTCGGCGCGCTTCTTCGACGCCGCGGCCTGCTGCGTACGGAAGTCCGTGACCGCCTCCTGCTGCCGGCCCGCCATCCGGGCCATCAGCTGGTTCTGGTCGAAGTACGCCTGCGGGTCGTCGGCCAGGAAGAAGGTGGCGCTCGGCGCGATGGAGCCGGTGCGGTACTGCGCCGCCGCGTAGTTGCCGAGCGTCCTGCGCGCGTCGTTCAGCTTGTCGGCACGCTTTGCGACGTCGTCCAGCAGGGCGTCGACCTTGCCCCGCTGTGCGGCGGAGGCCTCCTTCGCCTGGTTGTACTGCTGGGTCGCGGTGCCCGCCTGCCGGTAGAGGTCGTCGACCTTCTTCTGTACGTCCTCGATGCTGGGCTTCGGCGAGGCCGGGGCGGCCATGGCGCTCTGCGTGGAGAGCAGGGTCACACCTGCCAATGCGGCCGTTGTGAGCCCGACGGCGGGCGTGGTGGAGCGCACCCGGGTGCGCGGTTTGCGATGCGACGCCAAGGCCGGCATCTCCTTCCGTGGACCGCCTACCGGGTTAGCTGTCGGGTTCGGGCGGAACGGAAGGCTGCCCTACGGTCCGGATGGGGGGATATGGACCGATTCACCCCGGTGATGCGTGTGGGTCCCCGGTTCCGAACTCTCATGAGGGCAGCCCGGATTCGGCGTGGGAGCCCGCTCGGCGTGGTTCGCCTCAGGGGGTACGGGCCGCCCGACGGAGCACGCTAGCCAACCCGTGGTGCTGCTGTGAAGGTCGATGTTCGATATGCCCGATACGTTTTCGTGACCTCGACGACGGGGGTGGGCGTGCGGGCCGGGCGGCCCCCTCTTCCGCTACGCGGTGTGGGCGCACGGTCTCCTTATGTGCCCGTGCGCCGGGTGCTGTTCGCCATGCGGCCGCACGGTGTCGGTGCGGCGGCCTAGACTCGTCAAGCGATGAGCAGCCTCTTTGACGACAGTTTCCTGGCCGGCCTCCAGCACTCGGAGGAAGAGCCCCCGCCGCCCCCCGAGGACTCCGCACCCGAAGCGGTGCCGGAGGGCCTCTTCGCGGGCGTGTTCGACGCGCCCCCGCCGCCCAGGGATGCGTACTACCGGGACGGCGCCCACCGCCCAGTGATCGACGCTGCCGCCCTGCTCGACGGGTTGAACACCGAGCAGCGCGCCGCCGTCGTGCACGCAGGGTCGCCGCTGCTCATCGTCGCCGGGGCCGGCTCCGGCAAGACCCGGGTACTCACCCATCGCATCGCCCATCTGCTGGCCGAGCGCGGGGTGCACCCCGGCCAGATCCTGGCGATCACCTTCACCAACAAGGCCGCGGGCGAGATGAAGGAGCGCGTCGAGCAGCTCGTCGGACCGCGCGCCAACGCCATGTGGGTCATGACGTTCCACAGTGCGTGCGTACGGATCCTGCGCCGCGAGTCGAAGAAGCTCGGCTTCACCTCGTCGTTCTCGATCTACGACGCCGCCGACTCCAAGCGGCTGATGGCCCTGGTCTGCCGCGATCTGGACCTCGACCCGAAGCGCTTCCCGCCGAAGTCGTTCACGGCGAAGGTCTCGAACCTGAAGAACGAGCTGATCGACGAGGAGACCTTCGCCGGGCAGGCTGCGGACGGCTTCGAGAAGACGCTCGCCCAGGCCTACGCGATGTACCAGTCCCGGCTGCGCGAGGCCAACGCGCTGGACTTCGACGACATCATCATGACGACGGTCCATCTGCTCCAGGCGTTCCCCGATGTCGCCGAGCACTACCGCCGCCGCTTCCGGCACGTCCTCGTCGACGAGTACCAGGACACCAACCACGCGCAGTACACGCTCGTACGCGAACTGGTGGGCCCGGCCGGACCGGCCGACGCCCCCGCCGAGCTGTGCGTCGTGGGTGACGCGGACCAGTCGATCTACGCCTTCCGCGGCGCGACCATCCGCAACATCCTCCAGTTCGAGGAGGACTACCCGAACGCGACGACGATCCTGCTGGAGCAGAACTACCGCTCCACGCAAACGATCCTCTCCGCGGCCAACGCGGTCATCGAACGCAACGAGAGCCGCCGCCCCAAGAATCTCTGGACGAACGCGGGCGAGGGCGCCCGGATCACCGGCTATGTCGCCGACACCGAGCACGACGAGGCGCAGTTCGTCGCCGATGAGATCGACCGGCTGACCGACGCGGGCGACGCCAAGGCGGGCGATGTCGCCATCTTCTACCGGACGAACGCGCAGTCCCGGGTCTTCGAAGAGATCTTCATCCGCGTCGGCCTGCCCTACAAGGTCGTCGGCGGCGTGCGCTTCTACGAGCGCAAGGAGGTCCGGGACATCCTGGCCTACCTCCGGGTCCTCGCCAACCCCGAGGACACCGTCCCGCTGCGCCGCATTCTGAACGTGCCGAAGCGCGGCATCGGCGACCGCGCCGAGGCGATGATCGACGCCCTCTCGCTGCGCGAGAAGATCACGTTCCCGCAGGCGCTGCGCCGCGTCGACGAGGCGTACGGCATGGCGGCCCGCTCGGCCAACGCCGTCAAGCGGTTCAACACGCTGATGGAGGAGCTGCGCACGATCGTCGAGTCGGGCGCCGGCCCCGCCGTGGTGCTGGAGGCGGTCCTGGAGCGGACCGGCTATCTCGCGGAACTCCAGGCGTCCACCGACCCGCAGGACGAGACCCGCATCGAGAACCTGCAGGAACTCGCCGCCGTCGCGCTCGAGTTCGAGCAGGAGCGGGGGGAGTCCGACGCAGGGGAAGGCGCGAGTGCGGGCACGCTCGCCGAATTCCTGGAGAAGGTCGCGCTCGTCGCCGACTCCGACCAGATCCCCGACGAGGACACGGACGGCTCCGGCGTCATCACGCTGATGACGCTGCACACCGCGAAGGGCCTCGAATTCCCGGTGGTGTTCCTGACCGGCATGGAGGACGGCGTCTTCCCGCACATGCGCGCGCTGGGACAGGTCAAGGAGCTGGAGGAGGAGCGGCGCCTCGCCTACGTCGGGATCACCCGGGCCCGTGAGCGGCTCTATCTGACCCGGGCGGCGATGCGCAGTGCATGGGGGCAGCCCTCGTACAACCCGCCGTCGCGGTTCCTCGAGGAGATCCCGGACCAGCATCTGCAGTGGAAGCGGACCGGGCCGATGGCGGCCCCGGCCGGACCGACGTCGGGGATCACGTCGTCGCTGTCCTCGTCACGCTCGCGCTCGGGCCCCTCGGGATTTGCGACCCGGCGCACCTCGGACAAGCCGACGATCACGCTGGTGGTCGGGGACCGGGTCACGCACGACCAGTTCGGGCTCGGCACGGTGACGGCGGTCGAGGGGATCGGCGACCAGGCGAAGGCGACGGTCGACTTCGGGGACGAACGGCCGAAGAAGCTGCTGCTGCGCTACGCGCCGGTGGAGAAGCTCTAGGCAGGACGCCCCTGGGGGCGCTGGCGGCGGTGGTGCCGGGCGTGGGGGTGCCTGCCACCACTCGCCGAGGATCCTTGCGGCTGCTCAGGTCGGGTCGAGGCCGTGGCTGCGGAGCCAGGGCAGCGGGTCTATGGCCGCGCCGCCACCGGGCCGGACCTCGAAGTGCAGGTGCGGGCCCGTGGAGTTCCCGGAGTTCCCGGAGTACGCGATGACGTCACCGGCCTTGACCGGGCCCGAGCGGATCTTGGTGCTGCTGAGGTGGCAGTACCAGGTCTCGGTGCCGTCGGCCATGGTGACGATGGCCATGTTCCCGTAGGCGCTGTTCCACTGGGTGCGTACGGTGCCATCCGTCGCGGCCATCACCGGAGTGCCGTACGAGACGGGGAAGTCGATGCCCGTGTGCACGGACATCCAGTTGACGCCCGCCTGGCCGAAGTAGGCGCTGAGGCCGTGCTGCGCGACCGGAAGGAGGAACTTGGGCCGCAGAGCCTCCTTGCGCGCGGCCTCTTCCTCGCGCTTCTTCTTCTCGGCCGCCTGCCGCTCCTTCAGGTCGATGCGCTCCTGGGTGCGGCTGGCGCGGTCGGCGAAGTTCTCCGCGTCGGCGCTGAGGTTGGCGAGCTGGGTGTCCAGCTTGTTGTTGGCGGCGACGGGCTTGACGGTGCCGGGGTCGGCGGCCGCCATCGACATGGTGTCGTCCTTCTCCTCGCCGCTGCCGAGCCCGCCGACGGAGGCGGCGGCGATACCGGCGACGCTCATCACGCAGGCGGAGGGAACGGCGACGGTGAGGAGTGCGGAACGTTTCGCGGGGGTGCGACGCCGACTGCGGCTGCCACCACGGGTGCTGGGGCGGCTCACGGGACGGGGGATGTCGTCGGCGCTGTGGTCCGCCGCGCGGTCCGTGTCGAGATCATCGCTGTCGCTGTCGCTGTCGCTGTCGTCGACGATGTCGGTGGCGGCGGCGAGGTCCGAGTCGGGCTGGCTGAACTCGGCGGTGCGGTAGGGCTCATACGGATCGTAGGAGCCCTGGTCCGCGTACGACTCATGCGCCTCGTACGAATCCTGGGCGCCGTGCGCAGTCTGTCCCGGTTCGTACAACTCCTGCGCGGTGTGTGCCGTTTGCGCGGTCTGCTGATCATGTTCGGGCGTGGCGCCGGTGTTCCAGGCAGTGGCGTCGTACGCGCCGGTGTCGTAGGCGGCCGTCCCGGCTGTTACCCACTGGCCGTCCTGATACCAGCCGTTGGTGTCCCACTGGCCCGACGACTCCGGGGCGCCGCCCTGTGCGGGAATGCCGCCGGCATCCGGCATCCAGGTCGCGGTGGTGGCGTACTCCTGCGGCTGCTGGGTCCCGTACGCGGCATAGGGGTCGTACGCGGCGGTCTGATGCGCGCCGGTGTTCCACTGGCTTGAGTCGTACTGGCCGCTGTATCCGGCCTGTCCGGCGTCGTAATGGCCGTCGTGGCCACCGTTGTAGCCGGTGGTGTCGTACGTGCCGTCGTAGCTGCCCGGGAGGGAGCCGAAGAGCGGGTCGTTGTCGAAGCTGCCCGTGGAGTGGCTGTCGTAACCGACATACCCGGCGTGGGGGTGCTGGTCGTTCACCAACTTCTCTCTCGCCTCGGCAGCAGGACCTGGGGTCTGGGTCCGGTGGGGGATCCCAGGGGGAAAGCAGTGGCCGCGACTGTACCCGCCGGTATGCGACGCCGACAATCTTCGTCAGGTTTTGGCCGCTCAGGAAACGGGCAATCGGCCGTCTTTCGACGGGCTGTGCACAGAGCTTTGGCTCTATGTTCGAAACGCGTTCTATTTTTTGGGCCTGTCTGGGCGGCCTGGGGCGCGGGTGGGCGACCCTCATCGCGGCGTGGCGGCCTTGCGCGGTGAGGATTCCGGTCTTCCTCAGGCCACTGAGGCGGTACCCGCGAGACCGGGGGCCGCTTCCGGGGACTCGAGCGCCTGGCGGATCCCGGCGGCGACCGCCGGGTGGACCGGCAGCGCGAGATGGCCGATCCCGCTGACGCGTACGTTCTGGGCATCGAGGTCCGGATGGTCGATGCAGGCCGCCTCGGCCGGGACGATCACCTGGTCCAGCTCGCTCCAGAAACTCACGAACCGGGTCCGGCAGCCGGGCGCGGGCCGGCGCAGCTCCTCGATCGGGGCGGAACCGCTGCGCATCTGGCGCACGATCGGATGCGCACTGGCCATCGGGGCGACGGCCGTGCCGCCGTGCGGGGTGCCGAGAGTGACCAGGGTGCGGACCCGTCGGTCACCGCCGAGTCGCTGCACGTAATAACGGGCTATCAGGCCACCGAGGCTGTGCCCGACGATGTCGACCTCATGGTGCCCGGTGCGGCCGCAGATCTCCTCGATGTGCCGGCCGAGCAGCTCGGCGGCCGTACGGATGTCGCAGGTCAGCGGCGAGTAGTTGAGGGACTCCAGGTGGCGCCAGCCGTGCCGGGTGAGGGAGCGGCGCAGCAGGACGAAGACGGAGCGGTTGTCGATGAACCCATGGAGCAGGACGACGGGCGGCCGGTCGGGGCTCTCAGCGGGAAGGACCGGGGTACCGGCCGGTGCGGTGGACGGCTCGAAGGGCGGCTCGGACGGGCGCGTGGGGTCCCGTCGCTCGCTGGTGATGCCCGCGGGATAGAGAAGCACATGCCCGGCGAGCACGATCAGCTCCAGTGCGGTGGCCCTCAGCAGCGCCGATGACAGCCAGGTGCGGCGCAGGCACGGCTCGCGCAGCATCGATGGAAGGAAAGGCAGGACCTTCATGACCCTCATGGCCGACCTCCTGCTCGGCGCACGGGGAGGCGGCTCCGGTCCCCGTATGCCCTCATGGGCGCCGTGGCAGAGGTGTGGGCGGGGGCTGGTCGGGCCCCTGGTGCCGTACCGCCGTGCCGTGCGGCTGGCGGCGCGGTGGTACGGCGGCCTCGTAGCGGCTCCCCTGGCGTCCGTCCCGCGCGGCGTGCCGCGTGATGTGGGAACGGAGCCTGGCGAACATGTCCCAGGTGTGATTTCCCCCTCCCGGTCCACCGCGAAACGGCGGGTTGCGGGATGCTGTCGATAACGTTCGTTCACATCCCCGGCCCTTCAGGCACGGGAGACGCATGTGGAGGCAGTGATGGGTGTGACCGGTCCGATCCGTGTGGTGGTGGCCAAGCCGGGCCTCGACGGCCATGACCGCGGCGCCAAGGTGATCGCGCGAGCGCTGCGCGACGCCGGTATGGAGGTCATCTACACCGGGCTCCACCAGACGCCCGAGCAGATCGTGGACACCGCGATCCAGGAGGACGCCGACGCGATCGGGCTCTCGATCCTCTCCGGCGCGCACAACACGCTCTTCGCCAAGGTGATCGAGCTGCTCAAGGAGCGCGACGCGGAGGACATCAAGGTGTTCGGCGGCGGCATCATTCCGGAGGCGGACATCGCGCCGCTGAAGGAACAGGGCGTCGCGGCGATCTTCACCCCGGGAGCGACGACGGCATCGATCGTCGACTGGGTGAACGCGAACGTCCGCCAGCCCGCAGAAGCCTGACCCCGGCAGAGGGCGGTCCAGGCCCGCCCCAGCCGGGTCGACGCCTGCCCCGGTCCGCCTGTCGCGTCTCCCGCGGCACGCGGTCCGGTGGCCCTGTGCCATGGGGGGATCCAGGACCGGCGCGGCCCGCGCAGCCCGCCTTCGCGGCCGCACCAGCCCCCCGGGCCCGCCTACGCCGTCTCCACCCCCAGCTCCGCATCCATCGCCGCGCGCAGCCGCAGCGTGGAGACCAGGCGCCGGAACGCCTCCGACCAGTAGCCGGCCGCGCCCGGTGATGCGCCTTCCGGCTCGTCCGGGGTGGTCGTGAGGACCTCCAGGCGGTCCGCCTCCGCCGGGTTCAGGCAGCGCTCGGCCAGCCCCATGACGCCGCTGAAGCTCCATGGGTAACTACCGGCGTCGCGGGCGATGTCGAGCGCGTCGACGACCGATCTGCCGAGCGGCTCCGCCCAGGGGACCGGGCAGACGCCCAGGAGCTGGAACGCCTCCGACAGGCCGTGCGCGGCGACGAAGTCGGCCACCCATGCGGCCCGTTCCGCGCCGGGCAGCGTGGCGAGGAGCTTCGACCGCTCGGCGAGCGACGCCGTACCCGGCCCGTTCGACGGAGGGAGCGAAGGGGCGCCGAGCAGTGCGCGCGCCCACTGCGGGTCGCACTGCCGCACCGCCGCCCGGCACCAGGCGGCGTGCAGCTCCTCGCCCCAGCCGTCGGCGACGGGCAGGGCGACGATCTCCTGCGCCGTACGCCCGCCGAACCGCCCCGGCCAGACGGACAGCGGGGTCGCCTCCACCAACTGGCCGAGCCACCAGGACCGTTCGCCCCGTCCGGACGGCGGCACCGCCACCATGCCGTCGCGCTGCATCGCGGCGTCGCATTCGTGCGGTGCCTCCACGGCGACGGTCGCGCCACCCGCCGTCAGGTCAAGGTTCACGCACGACGAAGCGCGGGCCGCCATCCGCCCGGCCAGCGCCGACTCCGGCAGCGCGGACAACAGCTCGGCGGCCGTCGCGCGCACATTGCGGCTGCGGTCGGAGAGGGCCTGCTCCATGAAGGGTTCGTCCGCGGCGGACAGCCCGGCGCGCAACGAGTCCAGGAACATCAGCCGGTCCTCCGCCCGCTCCGTCGGCCATGTGCTGGCCAGCAGCGCGAGCGCACCACCCGGATCGTGCGCCCGTACGGCCCCGAGCAGGGCGACGCGCTCGGCGAACAGGCCCTCCTCCCACAGCCGGTGCACCGCATCGGCGTCGGTCACCTCGGGCAGCAGCGAGCTTCCCGACGAGCCGCGCAGCGCGAACTTCCACTCGGGGTTCAGCCCGGCCAGCCACAGCCCGCGCGGCCCGGCGAACGCCAGGGCCTGCGGCCGCAGGTCGGTACGTGCCCGGGCCGCGTCCAGCAGGGGTGGCAGCAGCGCCGCCGGGGCCCGGAAACCGCGCAGATTGGCGGCGGCGAGCCACTGCGGGATCAGTTCCGTGAGATCGGGCGCCGCACCGCGCCGGCCGCCCGCACCGCTCGGCGCCGACCGGTCGGCGAGCAGCTGGGCGAGCCTTCGGCGCGCGGCGGGCGGCAGGGGCGGCCGCGGGTCGGCGGGCGCCGTCCCGGGCCGGGCGGCCGCAGTCGCGGGCCGCAGCCCGGCTCTGCGCCGCACCGTGTGCAGCGCTGCCGCATCCAGCAGCGTGATCGGCCCCGGCCCGGCTCCCGCAACGAGCGGTCGGCGGTCGGTGCCGAGCAGCGCCGATGTGACGAGCTCCTCCCATGCGGCGGTCGTACTGGGCATCGGTTCTGTACCGGGCATCGGTCCTCCTCCAGGGGTCAGATGAGCGGCACGGTCTCGGCCGCACCGTCGTCGGAGCTGTCGGCCCAGGCCGCGAGCGGGTCGAAGCCGCGGTGGCCGCATTCGCCGAAGACCGTGACCGGCGCGCCGCCGGAGATCGCCACGAGCTTCCACAGGCCCGGACGGGTCAGTGCCGACGGGGCGACGGGCAGGGCCGTATCGCCTGCCGCGTCCACCAGCTGCCAGCCGTCGCCCGACGGCACCGGTATGACCCCGCGCAGGGTGACCGGCCAGGACTCCAGCCAGGGGTCGTCCCGAAGGGCCTGCCCGTACGCGGTGACCGCGGCCGTCGCCGTGGAGCCCGGTGGGGGAGCACCGGTCGGCACCGGCGCACCGAACTGCCCGCCCAGCTCCGCCCTCAGCTGCCCGGCCCCTCGATACGGCGTGAGCTCGGCGTCGATGGTGACGCCCACCGGCAGGGCCTGACCGGGGGAGCGCCCGGCCGCCCCGAAGGACAGCAGCAGTGCGGTGCGGCCCGAGTCCCTTCCGTACAGCCAGATCCGGCGCGTGACGATCTTGCCGTCCGGGGTGTCGTACTGGGCGAGGACCAGCCAGTGGTCGCGGACCGGTGGGCCATCGGCGGAGGCCGTCAGCCCCACTCGCGTGCGGACCGTCGCCGCCAGCGGCTCCGGCAGCCGGTCGATGCCCAGCCACGCGGTGTCCAGCAGATGCAGCAGCGCACACTCCTCGAGCAGCCGCACCGGCCAGCCGGGGCCGGACGCCGGGATCGCCCCCAACTCCCGTACCCGGCCTGCCAGTCCCGGCGCCTGGGCGTCGACCATGCGGGCCGCCGTCTCCTCCCACAGCCCGTACCCCGACTGGTCGGCCGCCGCCATGCCTCCGCGCAGCAGATCCGTCAGCCGCTGCTCCAACTCCTGCGCACCGCCGGCGATCCGCTCGGCCCGGCGCTCGGCGCGCCGCCTCGCGGCCGCCGGGTCGGACGGGCCTGCACCGGCGCCGACCGCGCCTCCCCCGGCCGGCTCGGCCGTCTGCGCCGCCCGTCTGCGACGGCCGTCCAGCCACTCCCCGGCCCAGTCCGGCACCTCCGCCGGGCCGAGCACCGCCTCGTCCGACGCCCAGAGCAGCAGCAGCCCCAGCGCGTGCTTGCACGGGAATTTCCGGCTGGGGCAACTGCACTTGTATGCGGGGCCTGTCGTATCGACCACCGTCTGATACGGCTTGCTCCCGCTTCCCTTGCACAGCCCCCACACCGCACCCGATCCGTCGCGGCCCGCGCCGGACCATGGACCGGCCGAACCGAGCCTGCCGCCGGCCTTGCGTGACGACTCGTCAGGAGCCAGGACCAGGACCTGCTCCACCGTCCAGCGCACCACCGGAGCAGCGGTGCGCAAGGGTTCTCCCCCGTGAGATAGCAGCATGGCAACGACGGTAGGGCGCGGCACTGACAATCGCTCCGACCTGCGGAAAGACCGTGGGAAGGGTCGACTGTCAGTGGCATGGTGCACGGTGGGAACCACATCCGGTCGACCGATCTGGAGGGGGATCCATGACCGTGTCCGAAACCACCGCCGGCGTCCGCGCAGAGGCTCTGCGCCCGCATGCCGAGGACGCTTTCGCCGACGAGCTGAAGGCGCTCGCGGCCGCCGACGACCGCCCGCGGCCCGAGCGTTGGAAGCTGTCGCCCTGGGCCGTGGCCACCTACCTGCTCGGCGGCGTTCTGCCGGACGGAGCAGTGATCACACCCAAATATGTGGGCCCGCGCCGCCTCGTCGAGGTCGCCGTGACGACGCTTGCCACCGACCGCGCCCTGCTGCTCCTCGGCGTTCCCGGCACCGCCAAGACATGGGTCTCCGAGCATCTCGCGGCCGCCGTCAGCGGAGACTCGACGCTGCTGGTCCAGGGCACGGCGGGCACGCCCGAGGAAGCCGTGCGCTACGGGTGGAACTACGCGCAGTTGCTGGCGCACGGGCCCAGCCGCGACGCGCTGGTGCCCAGCCCGCTGATGCGTGCGATGTCCGAGGGCATGACCGCGCGGATCGAGGAGCTCACCCGTATCCCTGCCGACGTGCAGGACTCGCTCATCACGATCCTGTCGGAGAAGACGCTTCCGCTCCCCGAGCTGGGCCAAGAGGTCCAGGCCGTCCGCGGCTTCAACGTCATCGCGACGGCCAACGACCGCGACCGCGGGGTCAACGAGCTGTCCAGTGCCCTGCGCCGCCGGTTCAACACGGTCGTGCTGCCGCTGCCCGCCACGCCCGACGCCGAGGTCGACATCGTGTCCCGGCGCGTGGACCAGATGGGGCGCTCGCTCGACCTTCCGGCCGCCCCCGACGGCATGGCCGAGATCCGCCGGGTGGTCACGGTCTTCCGTGAACTGCGCGACGGTGTCACGAGCGACGGCCGCACCAAGCTCAAGTCGCCTTCGGGCACGCTGTCGACGGCCGAGGCCATCTCCGTCGTCACCAACGGCCTGGCGCTCGCCGCCCACTTCGGCGACGGGGTGCTGCGCCCCGGCGATGTCGCGGCCGGCATCCTCGGCGCCGTCGTCCGGGACCCTGCGGCGGACCGAGTGGTCTGGCAGGAGTACCTGGAGACGGTGGTCCGCGAGCGGGACGGCTGGAAGGACTTCTACCGCGCCTGCCGCGAGGTCTCCGCGTGACCGGGGCCGCGCCCGCCGCCGGGCCGCTGCTGCTCGGGATTCGGCACCACGGTCCCGGATCGGCCCGCGCGGTCCGCGCCGCGTTGGACGTCGCCGGACCTCGGGCCGTCCTCATCGAGGGGCCGCCCGAGGGTGACACACTGCTGCCGCTGGCCGCCGACGAGCGGATGCGGCCACCGGTGGCGCTGCTCGCTCACGCGGTGGACGACCCGGGCCGGGCGGCGTTCTGGCCGCTCGCCGAGTTCTCGCCCGAGTGGGTCGCGATCCACTGGGCGCTCCGCCACGACGTGCCGGTCCGCTTCATCGATCTGCCCGCGGCGCACTCCCTGGCCATGACCGACTCCCCGGCCCCGGGTGCGGACCACGACCACGACCGGGCTCAGGCGGGTGACGGCGACGCCGTCGGGGCGGTGGCCGCGCCTCCGATCGACCCCATCGGGGTCCTTGCCGAGGCCGCCGGGTACGACGACCCCGAGCGCTGGTGGGAGGACGTCGTCGAGCACCGCGCACCGGACGGGCGGCTCGTCGACCCGCGGGCCCCGTTCGCCGCGCTCGGCGAGGCGATGACGGCGCTGCGCGAGGTGTACGGGGACGGCGGGCACCCCCGCGACGCCGTTCGCGAGGCGTACATGCGTATCCAACTGCGGGCCGCGAAAAAGGAGTTCGGGGACGATGTGGCCGTCGTCTGTGGAGCCTGGCATGTGCCCGCGCTCGGAGCGAGGACGACCGTCACGGCTGACAGGGCCCTCCTCAAGGGGCTGCCCAAGGTCAAGGCCGAGCTGACCTGGGTGCCCTGGACCCATCGGCGGCTCGCCCGGCACAGCGGTTACGGGGCGGGCATCGACTCGCCCGGTTGGTACGGGCACCTCTTCGGCGCCCCCGACCGACCGATCGAACGGTGGATGACCAAGGTCGCCGGACTCCTGCGCGACGAGGACCGGTTCGTGTCGTCGGCCCATGTCATCGAGGCTGTGCGGCTCGCCGGGACCCTCGCCGCCCTGCGCGGCCGGCCGCTCGCCGGGCTGAGCGAGACGACCGACGCGATCCGGGCCGTGATGTGCGAGGGCTCCGATGTGCCGCTCGCGCTCGTACAGGACCGGCTCATCGTCGGCGAGACGCTCGGAGCGGTGCCGGACACCGCCCCCGCCGTGCCGTTGCAGCGCGACCTCGCCCGGCTCCAGCGCACGCTGCGGCTCAAACCGGAGGCGATGGAGCGCGAGTTGGAGTTCGACCTCCGCAAGGACATCGACGCGGGCCGCAGCCGCCTGCTGCACCGGCTCCGGCTCCTTGCCGTCGGCTGGGGCGAACCGGCCGCCGGCCGGGGGAGCACCGGCACGTTCCGGGAGAGCTGGCGGCTGCGCTGGGAGCCCGAGCTGTATGTACAGGTCGCCGAGGCCGGGATCTGGGGCACCACCGTGCTGACCGCCGCGACCGCCAAGGCCGAGTCGGAGGCCGTCTCGGCGACCGCGCTCGCCGAGGTCACCGCGCTCGCCGAGCGCTGCCTCCTCGCCGAACTGCCCGACGCACTGCCCGTCGTGATGCGGGCGCTCGCCGACCGGGCCGCGCTCGACGCCGACGTCGGCCACCTCGCCGACGCGCTGCCCGCCCTGGCGCGGACCCTGCGGTACGGGGACGTACGGTCCACGGACACGGCGGCGCTCGGCGAGGTCGCGGCCGGGCTCGCCGAGCGGATCTGCGTCGGACTGCCGCCCGCCTGCACCGGGCTCGACGCCGACGGTGCCGCCGAACTGCGCCGCAAGGTGGACGGGGTACACACCGCGATCGGGCTGCTCGCCGGTGCGGTACCGGCGGACGGGCTCCGCGAGCGCTGGACGGCGGTGCTGCACAAGCTGGCCGCCCGGGACACCGTCGCCGGCGTCATCCGGGGCCGGGCGGCCCGGCTGCTGCTCGACGAGGGGCGGCTCGAAGAGGACGACGCGGCACGGCTGATGGGCCTCGCCCTGTCGCCCGGCACGCCCCCGGCCGGCGCGGCGGCCTGGATCGAGGGCTTCGTCGGCGGGGCCGGCGGGGGCGGCATGCTCCTCGTCCACGACGAGCGGCTGCTCGGCCTGGTCGACGCCTGGCTGGCCGGCGTCCCCGCGGACACGTTCACCGATGTACTGCCGCTGCTGCGCCGCACTTTCTCGGCGTACGAATCGGGGGTACGGCGCACGCTGGGCGAGCTCGTACGCCGCGGCCCGGCCAGCGGAGGGCAGGCCGGGACCGTCACCGGAACGACAGCCCCCGGCTTCGGCCCCGCCCTCGACGAGGAACGGGCGGAGGCGGTGGTGCCCGTACTGCGGCTGCTGCTGGGGCTGGACACCGAGGACACAGAGGGCGCCGACGCCGTCGACAACGCCATGGAACCGCTGGGGGCAACAGGATGACGACGGCCACGGACACAGACACATCGAGCACCGGGGCAGGGGCCGGGCGCGGCGCGGCGGACGACGAACGGCTGCGGCGCTGGCGCATGGTGCTCGGCGGGGACAGCGCCGAGACCACCGGCTGCACCCTCACCGGCCGGGACGCCGCGATGGACGGCGCACTGAACGCGCTGTACGGCGGCGGGGGCAAGTCCGGCGGCCGGGGCGGGAGCGACCGCTCGGCCGGGCTCGGCGGCTCCGCCCCCTCCGTCGCCCGCTGGCTCGGCGACATCCGTACCTATTTCCCCAGCTCCGTCGTCCAGGTCATGCAGCGCGATGCGATCGACCGGCTTGGTCTGTCCGCACTGCTGCTGGAGCCGGAGATGCTGGAGGCCGTCGAGGCGGACGTCCATCTCGTCGGAACGCTGCTCTCGCTCAACAAGGCCATGCCCGAGACGACGAAGGAGACGGCACGAGCCGTCGTACGCAAGGTCGTCGACGACCTCGAGAGGCGGCTCGCCACCCGCACGAGGGCCACGCTGACCGGCGCGCTCGACCGCTCGGCGAAGATCAACAGGCCCCGCCACCGTGACATCGACTGGGACCGCACCATCCGGGCCAACCTCAAGAACTACCTGCCGCTTCCCGGCGGGGACGGAGCCGGCACGGTCGTCCCCGAACGGCTCATCGGCTACGGGCGGGCCACGCGGGCGGTGAAGAAGGACGTCATCCTCTGCATCGACCAGTCGGGATCGATGGCCGCCTCCGTCGTCTACGCCTCCGTCTTCGGCGCGGTGCTCGCCTCCATGCGGACGCTGCGGACCAGGCTCGTCGTCTTCGACACGGCCGTCGTCGACCTCACGGACCAGCTCGACGACCCCGTCGACGTGCTCTTCGGCACCCAGCTCGGCGGTGGCACCGACATCAACCGGGCACTCGCCTACTGCCAGTCCAGGATCACCCGCCCGGCCGAGACGGTCGTCGTCCTCATCAGCGACCTCTACGAGGGCGGTATCCGCAACGAGATGCTGAAGCGCGTCGCCGCGATGAAGGCCTCCGGTGTGCAGTTCGTGACGCTGCTCGCCCTGTCCGACGAGGGTGCTCCCGCCTACGACCGTGAACACGCGGCGGCGCTCGGCGCACTGGGCGCACCGGCGTTCGCGTGCACCCCGGATCTTTTCCCGGAGGTGATGGCCGCGGCACTGGAGAAGAGGCCACTGCCCATACCGGACAAGGAGACCCATCAGTAACAAGGGACTTGCGTCAACCCGGGAGGGTCGTGCAAGCATCGTCCCGTCGTCCGCGGAGGACTGCGTTCCGCACCCCGCGCCATCAGGGAGGGCTCACTCCGACGTGACCGCTGCAGCTGTTCGTCCTGCCGCTGACCCGCGCCCGGTGCGCGGGTCGGTCGGCCGGCGTGCGCTGCAGGTGGTGCTGCTCCTCGGCGGACTGCTGGCCCTCGGCCTCATCTTCGGAGCCGAGGCACACGCGGCGCAGGCACCCGTTCCGTCGCTTCCTGCCGCGGGGACGGCAGTTGCGCACGGGGCCGGGACGCAGGACAGGGACGCCGATCCGGCAGCCGAGCCGGTGGACGTCCCGAACGCCGAAGCGGCGACGGGGCTCCCGGATGTCTCCGCCCCGGTGCCGACACACGTTCCGGCCGCAGGGCCGCCGGGCGCGCCGGCTGCTGAAACGCACGCCAGGCCGATGGCCGCTTCCACCGCCGCCGCTTCCACCGCCGCCTCTGCTTCCGCCACTTCGGCTTCCAGTGCCTCCGCGGCTCCCAGCGCCTCCGCGTCCACCTTCTCCGTCTCCGCCACTTCCGCCACGACCTCCGTTTCCACCGACACCGCGACGTCCGTCGCCGTTGCCGGTGCCCGGTCGGTTGTCAGGACGACGCGGGACACCGTCCGGTATCTCGCCCGGCCAGTCGGCGAGGCGGTCGAGGGCGTCGGCACGGCGGTCGACAGCGCTGCCGGGGTGCTCCCGGACCTGTGGGCGCTGCCCGCCCGGATGCTGCTTCCCCTCACAGCCGTCGATCCCCCTGCCGAAGGGCGCCCGGGCCACGGTTCCACCGGCGGCGCCGCGCGCGCTGCCGCACCCGCAGCGCGTCCGGTCTGCGGGTACACCGCTGAGGCCGACCGGGGCTGGAACCTCGTCGCCCTGCTGAACGGCACCTCCGCGAGCGGGACGGACAGCCGAGTACCCGCGCCGCGGTACGGACCGGCGCCCGAGCGGGCGCCCCTCGATCCCCGTGGTGGCTTCGGTCACCCCTCCAGCGCCGAGGCCCATGGGCCACGCGGCGGCGAACAGCACGCCGTTCCGTTCGCGGGCGGTACCTCCTTCGGGCTCATACGCGGTGCCGGTCTTCCGGCGACCGTCGCCCCGATGCGCGACAGCTCCGGCGACATCCTCGAATTCCCCGGCTAGGGCAGGCCGTTCCCCCGCCTCGACCTGCCGCGCGGGGGCGGAACAGGTCTGCCCGCTGTCCGGACGACTCCGGACCGTCGAAACGTATTCGAAGGATCTGACACACATGCACCAGAACATTCGCCGTTCCATAGCAGTCGCCGCCACGGCCACCGGAATGTGGGCCCTCGGGACCGCCGTAGCCAGTGCGGACGAACAGCCTGTCTCCGTTCCGCTCTCCACCCCCGACACCGCGGCCGACGCGGTCGACGGGGTCGCGGAGCTCAAGGACACCGTGCAGACGGAGACCGCCGGGGCGAAGGCAGCTGCCGGCGCCGTGGTCGCGCAAGCGACGTCCGCCCCGGGCGCCAAGGCCACTGGGCAGGTCGGCCGCGTGACGGGCGGCATCGAGCACCAGGTCACCGGCGTCACAGGCAAGCTCACGGGCGCCGTCGACCGCGCCGACGGCGTGGACGTCCAGGACGCACAGGCCGTGCAGGACCTGTCCGGTCTGTCCGGCACAGACGTGCTGCAGGACCTGCAGGGCCTCCCCGGCTACGACGTCCCGGCCGCGCCCGACGCACCGATCGACTACCTCTTCGGCCCGATCGAGCAGATCCCCGGCTACGTGCAGAACACCGTCCCCGGCGCCGCGACCACCGCTCAGGGCACCGTCACGGGCGCGGCCCAGGGCGCTCTCACAGAGGCCGGGCCGGTCGTCGGTCAGACCTCCGACGCCGTGCTCCCGCCCATCGTCGCCGAGGCGGTCTCCGCGGTGCTGCCGGTCGTCGACCAGGCGCTCGGAGATGTCGGCACCCTGGTTCAGGGTGTGGTCTCCGAGGTCGCTCCGTTCGCCGACAGCGTCGTCGAGCAGGCCGCCCTGCCCTTCGTGCACGGCGTCACGGCCGAGGTCCAGCCGCTGACGTACGGCGCGGTCGGCGCGGTGCAGCCGTTTGCCGGGGGTGTTGTCTCCGACGCTCAGCCGTTCGCCGGGAGTGTTGTCTCCGAGGTGCAGCCGTTCGCCGGGGCAGTCGTCTCCGACGTCCAGCCGTTCGCGGGGGGTGTCGTCTCCGGGGTGCAGCCGTTGGCTCAAGGGCTGACCGGGGACGCGGTCGCCCCGTTCGCACAGGGGGTCGCGACCCAGGTGATGCCGCTGGCGCAGGGTGTCGGCGCGCAGGTGCAGCCGTTCGCGGGCGGCCTCGTGGGCACGGCGGGCGGCGAAGCGCGCCCGACCGTCGAGAACGCGGCGCACGGTGCGCAGGGTCTGACATCGATCGCCCCCGACTTCGTCACCGACGCGGTGCCGTCCTTCACCGCTCCGGCGTACCCGGCCCAGGGGATCTGAGACCTCTCGGACCTCTGAGGGCAGTTCCCGGCCCGTCGCCGGGCGGTTCCCCGTCGTGTTCGGACCACTCCGTCCGGACCGCGGGCACCGCCCGGCCCCGGGTCCCCTCTTCCCACCACCGCTCACGTGCCGTTTTGTCCACTGCGACCCGGCTACCAGCGTGATCTGTGACCGTAATCACCGCCCAGGTGTGATCTGCGATTTAGGGTCCTGCGGAGCTCGGGGATAACCTGCGAGATGGACATGCCGCGTACCCGGACACCGTGTGCGCTTTCCTTGTGACAGAGCAGTCACGTTGCCCCTCGCGGCACGCCCACGCTGAAAACGAACCGCGAGACCACTGAAAAGGGACGGACGCGCGTGGACCTGTTCGAGTACCAGGCGAGGGACCTCTTCGCCAAGCACGGTGTACCGGTGCTGGCCGGTGAAGTCATTGACACGCCTGAGGCAGCCCGCGAGGCGACCGAGCGGCTGGGCGGCAAGTCTGTCGTCAAGGCGCAGGTGAAGGTTGGCGGCCGCGGCAAGGCCGGCGGCGTCAAGCTGGCCGCCACCCCCGACGAGGCGGTCGCCCGTGCGACCGACATCCTCGGCATGGACATCAAGGGCCACACGGTCCACAAGGTGATGATCGCCGAGACCGCGCCGGAGATTCTTGAGGAGTACTACGTCTCGTACCTCCTCGACCGCACCAATCGCACCTTCCTGGCCATGGCCTCGGTGCAGGGTGGCATGGACATCGAGGAGGTCGCGGAGAAGACCCCCGAGGCCCTCGCGAAGGTCCCGGTCGACTCCAACACCGGAGTCACGATCGAGAAGGCCCGCGAGATCGTCGCCCAGGCGAAGTTCCCGGCCGAGGTGGCCGAGAAGGTCGCCGAGGTCATGGTGACGCTGTGGGACACCTTCGTCGCCGAGGACGCGCTCCTCGTCGAGGTCAACCCGCTCGCCAAGGTCGCCTCCGGCGACGTCCTGGCGCTGGACGGCAAGGTGTCTCTCGACGAGAACGCCGACTTCCGTCAGCCCAGCCACGAGGCCCTCGAGGACAAGGCCGCAGCCAACCCGCTCGAGGCTGCCGCCAAGGCCAAGAACCTCAACTACGTCAAGCTCGACGGCGAGGTCGGCATCATCGGTAACGGTGCCGGTCTGGTCATGTCGACCCTGGACGTCGTCGCGTACGCCGGTGAGCACCACGGCAACGTGAAGCCCGCCAACTTCCTCGACATCGGTGGCGGCGCCTCCGCCGAGGTCATGGCGAACGGCCTCGAGATCATCCTCGGCGACTCGGACGTCAAGTCGGTCTTCGTCAACGTCTTCGGTGGCATCACCGCGTGTGACGAGGTCGCCAACGGCATCGTCCAGGCCCTGGCGCTTCTGAAGTCGAAGGGCGAAGAGGTCACCAAGCCGCTGGTCGTGCGCCTCGACGGCAACAACGCGGAGCTGGGTCGCAAGATCCTTTCCGACGCCAACCACCCGCTCGTGCAGCGCGTGGACACCATGGACGGTGCGGCCGACAAGGCCGCTGAGCTCGCCGCGGCTGCGAAGTAAGGACGAGGGACTCCAACACCATGGCTATCTTCCTCACCAAGGACAGCAAGGTCATCGTCCAGGGGATGACCGGTGCCACCGGCATGAAGCACACCAAGCTCATGCTCGCCGACGGCACCAACATCGTCGGTGGCGTGAACCCGCGCAAGGCCGGCACGACCGTCGACTTCGACGGCACCGAAGTACCGGTCTTCGGTTCCGTCGCCGAGGCGATGGAGAAGACGGGCGCGAACGTGTCCGTCCTCTTCGTGCCGCCGACCTTCGCCAAGGCCGCCGTCGTCGAGGCGATCGACGCCGAGATCCCCCTCGCCGTCGTGATCACCGAGGGCATCGCTGTCCACGACTCGGCCGCCTTCTGGGCGTACGCCGGCTCGAAGGGCAACAAGACCCGGATCATCGGCCCGAACTGCCCCGGCCTGATCACCCCCGGCCAGTCCAACGCCGGCATCATCCCGGGCGACATCACCAAGCCCGGCCGCATCGGTCTCGTGTCGAAGTCCGGCACGCTGACCTACCAGATGATGTACGAGCTCCGTGACATCGGCTTCTCGTCCGCCGTCGGCATCGGTGGCGACCCGGTCATCGGCACGACGCACATCGACGCCCTGGAGGCGTTCGAGGCCGACCCCGAGACCGACCTGATCGTCATGATCGGCGAGATCGGCGGCGACGCCGAGGAGCGTGCGGCGGACTTCATCGCGAAGAACGTCACCAAGCCGGTCGTCGGCTACGTCGCGGGCTTCACCGCCCCCGAGGGCAAGACCATGGGCCACGCCGGCGCCATCGTCTCCGGCTCCTCCGGCACCGCCCAGGCGAAGAAGGAGGCCCTCGAGGCCGCAGGTGTCAAGGTCGGCAAGACGCCGACCGAGACCGCCAAGCTGGCGCGCGAGATCCTCGGTGCCTGACAGCTGCATCGCAGCTGATCCGCTGTATCGCTGATACTGCGTGTACTGCGCGTACCGCTGTGTCGCGTCACTGCACAGACGGCGCGGGCCCGTATCCCTCTTCAGGGGTACGGGCCCGCGCCGTTTTGATTCGGGGTCCATCCGGGTCGGTCAACGTACTTCCGGGACGAGCCGCGCAGGGCCGTGAACGAGCTCGTCGTCGAGCTTCTTCTGCATGTACAGGTCCTGCGGTGTCAGCTGCTGCGGACCGCCGCGGGGCGGCACGCCACCGACCCGCTCGGCGGGCGACGGCGGTGTCTCGTACCGCGGCGGAGCGGTCACCATGGTGACCGCCGCGAGGCCGACGAGCAGTGCCGTGAGGGCGATGGCCGCCTGCGTCCAGAGCCTGGCCTTGTTCTCGCCGGCGGTGCGGACCGCATGGGGAGTGAGCAGTGGGGCCACGGGCTGGGCGAGTGCGAGCGTGCCCAGCTGTTCGTGCCACAGTGCGGACTCTTCGGCGGGTGAGCGCGGGGTCGCCAACTCGGGCATCCGCTCGGCGACCGCGGCCCGCGCGGTCATCAGCCTGCCCGCCGCCGCCACGGTGCTCGCCTCCGTCTCCGCTGCGGTATCCGGCAGGTCCAGGCCGACACCGTCGTGGAGCAGCAGGGTGCGCCGGTACGTCGGCGGCAGGTCGAGCAGCGCGTCGAGCAGGGCGTGGGAGCGGGGATCGACTTCCGGCTGGGGGTCGGGGTGGCGGTGGGCGCGGCGCAGCCGGTGCCAGGGGGACATCGCGTACTCGTACGCGGCCGCCCGCACCCAGCCGGCCGGATCCCGGTCGACCGCCACCTCGGGCCAGCGCTGCCAGGCCTGCTCGAAGGCCCGCTCGACGGACTCCTTGGCGAGGTTCCGGCGACCGGTCAGCAGATACGTCTGCCGGAAGAGGGCGGTGGCGAGGCCAACGTAGAGGGCATCGAATGCCTCGGCGGGGGTGGGGCCAGGGGAGGTGGAGACCGCGAGGGCTGTGGGAGTGGAGGAGACGGGTGGGATGGGCTGGTCCCGGGTGGTGCCGGGGTCGGTCGGGGCCATGGTGGTGCTCCCGGTGGCTTGGGTTCGGGCGGCCGGAGACTGCGTAGCTCCTAGGAGGAGGGCAGCGGGGAGGGGGTGGCCGCATCGGTGGCGCTGTGAGTCATGAAGGCCCCCTGGCGGACCCGCATTGGGCCGAAAAGTACATAACCGTATATTGAGCGACACAGCGGCTATTCGCCCGTTACACGAAAAAAGTGCGTGTCGTTGGGAGCATTGCGATGTGATCCAAATGACCGAACGCATCCCGTCGTTGTCGGCTGAGCAGGGCCGGTCCGCCGTGCTGGTCTCCGCCTTTCTGCGGGGCGTGCTTGCCGGGGGGCTCGGGCTCGGCTCGCTGGCTGTGCTCGTCATGATGGTGTGGATCAGCTCCCCGTCCTCCGACAGCGGCCCCGGCGGCGCCTTCCACGCCGCAGCGGGGATCTGGCTGCTGGCGCAGGGCGCCGAACTCGTCAGAACCGACACCCTCAGCGGCACCCCCGCCCCCGTCGGTGTTGTCCCGCTGCTGGTCACCGCGGTGCTGCTGTGGCTGGTGCATCGGGCCGCCCGCGATGGGATGGAGCCCGACGACGAGGGGCGCACCCCGCCCTCGGCCGGGAGCGTCTTCTGCCTGGTGACGGGCGGATATCTGCTGGTCGTGGCGGTTGTCGCGTTCTATGCGAAGAGCGGCTCGATGGTGGCGCAGCCGTCTTCGCTCCTGTTCCTGCTGGTTCCCGTGGTGGCGGGTGCGGCGGGGGCAGGGGTGTGGACGGCGGCCGGGCGTCCGGTCGGGCCGCCGTCCTGGGCGCCGGTGCGGCTGCACGAGGCGATGGCGCGGACCCGGTTCGCGGGGCGGGCGGAGGCGGTGTTCCGGTCGGCGGCGGCCGGGACGGCGGTGCTGCTGGGCGGCGGCGCGCTGCTGGTCGCGGCGTCACTGGTGTGGCATGCGGAGCAGGTGCAGGCGTCGTTCCTGGGGCTCTCCGGAGACGGGGCGGGCCGGTCCGCGGTGCTGCTGCTCGCGATGGCGCTCGTGCCGAACGCGGCGGTATGGGGTGCCGCCTATGGGCTCGGGCCCGGCTTCGCACTCGGTACAGCGTCCACGGTGACCCCGCTCGCCTTCACCGGGCGACCGGCGCTGCCGGACTTCCCCCTGCTGGCAGCGGTACCGGCCCATGGCCCCGGGACGCTCCTGAACTGGGCGGCCGTGGCGGTGCCGGTCGCGGCCGGGTTGACGATCGCCCGGTTCACCGGACGCAACGGGGAGGCGTGCAGTCTCTGGGAGACCGCGCTGACGGCTGCCCTCGCGGCGGTGGGCTGCGGCGTCGGGACGGCGGCGCTGGCCGCGGCGGCAGGCGGACCGATGGGTACCGGGGCGCTGGCCGAGTTCGGCCCGGTCTGGTGGCTCACGGGGGCGGCGGCACCGGCGTGGACGGCGTTGATCGGGGTACCCGGGGCGCTGCTGCTGAGGGCCTGGCGGCTGCGACGGCACGGCAGCGGGGCAGGGGAGGCCGGGTCGGTGCCTCCCTCCTCGGCGGATGCGGAGGTTTCGGAGCGGCAGCGGGGTGGTCCGCGGTGGTGGCGCAGGCGTCGGGGCGAGGATGCGGCCAGGGCATCGGAGTCAGGACCCGGCACCGGAACGGGCACGGAAACCGGAACCCGAACCGGATCCCCGGCCGGGGTCGGTTCCGTACCTGTGTCTCCGCCTTCACCACCCTCGACGTCCGCGCCCGTGACCGGTGCGGAGCCCTGGTACGAGGGGGATGCGGGCGCTGAGCCGTACGACTTCCTGCCGACCGACCCGTGGCACGAGCGGGCGGCCGGGGATTCCCCCTGGACCGCCGGGGGTTCCCTCTGGGTATCGCTCTCCAAAGGTCCCGGGACGCCGCCGGCCCAGCCTCCGGAGGCTGGGCCGGCGAGCAGTCCGGAAAGCGCTAGTTCTTGACGCCGAAGAACGGCTCCAGCGGCTTCGGCAGCAGGTCGTTGCAGGCCAGCTGTCCGGACTTGGTGAGAGCGTCGTTCACACAGGTGTAGTAGTCGCGGTAGACCAGCTGCACCGTGAACGTCATTGCGACGATCGAGAGCGCGAGCAGCGCCGTGACGAGACCGCTGATCGCAGCCGTCGTCTGCGGCCTGCCCTGGCCCTGTGCGTACGGGGCGGCAGTCCTGGCTCCGGGAGCCGGGCCCCCGGCCGGAGCGGAACCGGAACCCGTACCGGCAGTCCTGTCGGTGCTCTCCGTCGGCGTTGCACTCCTCGGCTTGGCGCGCAGCGAGCTGATCGACCAGTACACGGCGAGTGCGCCGAGCAGCAGGGCGATCTCCGGGAAATCGAAGATCGCGAAGAAGAAGGCCCACATGCCGGCAAGCAGCGCGTAGCGGGCGCGCCGCTGGGCAGGGTCGGTCGGGTCCCAGCGCAGTCCGCCGGGGCCGCCCTGACCGCCTGGGCCGTTCGGTCCGGCCTGGCCGCCCGGACGGCCGCCGAAGCCGCCGCTCTGGCGGCCCGGCTGGTGGCTGCTCCACTGGCTGCCCCAGACCGGCCGGTCGTCGGACGAGCCGCCCTCGGGCGACCCGTCGCCGTTCCCGTTCGAACCGTTGTCTCCGCTCCCGTTCGCGCCGGGCGACGGGTGGCGCGGCCGCCACGGCTGGTCGGGGCGGTTCTCCGGCGGTGGGGCGAAGGGGTTGTCGTCCTTCTTGTTCGAGGAATCCGACGAATCCGAAGGATCCGAGGAGGAGGAGCCCGTCGGGGACTGGCGTTCCCGCAGCAGCAGTGAGGCCCGCTCGGGCAGCGGGTGGCGGAAGGCGGTGCGGCGGCGTCGGTCCGGCATATGGTGAACGTCTTCCCCATCTCGTCATTTCCGCCCTGACGGACGGTTCGCTGTCCCCTGACGCTACCTCCCGGCCAGGAGGGGCCGAAAGCGGGGAGCGCGGCGCCGGAGGCCGAGATCCGCCGCCCGGACCCCCGCCCTCTGTGATCTCCCCCTCGATCTCCCTTGGATCTCCCCTGCGATCCGGCCCCTCACCCCCGTCCCGTGGGGGTCCCCCGATGTGCCGGTATCGTTGCTGACGGTCGACTCCTTCGTAGAGTTCCCCGTATCGAGGGGCGCGATTCTTTCGTACGACCCTACAAATAACGACCCTACAAACAGCGTCGCTCTGCTTCACCACGCGAGAAAGGGCCCAGCCGTGGCCTCCCCGCCCCCCTCCGCCGCTCCGGCCCGCCTGGTCGTGCTGGTCTCCGGTTCCGGTACGAACCTCCAAGCCCTGCTCGATGCGATCGGCGACGACCCTGCGGGCTTCGGCGCCCAGGTCGTCGCGGTCGGCGCCGACCGCGACAACATCGTCGGTCTGGAACGGGCGGAGCGCGCCGGGCTGCCGACCTTCGTCTGCAAGGTCAAGGACTACGCCACCCGCGAGGAGTGGGACGCGGCGCTCGCCGCCGCCACTGCCGCGCACCGCCCGGACCTTGTGGTGTCCGCGGGCTTCATGAAGATCGTGGGTAAGCGGTTCCTCGCCGAGTTCGGCGGCCGGTTCGTCAACACCCACCCCGCCCTGCTCCCCAGCTTTCCCGGTGCCCACGGGGTGCGTGACGCCCTCGCGTACGGCGCGAAGGTCACCGGGTGCACCGTCCACTTCGTCGACGACGGCGTCGACACCGGTCCGATCATCGCGCAGGGCGTGGTCGAGGTGACCGAAGAGGACACGCCGGAGGGCGAAGCCGCTCTCCATGAACGCATCAAGGAAGTCGAGCGCAAGCTGCTCGTCGAGGTCGTGGGGCGGCTCGCCCGTAACGGCTATCGCATTGAGGGACGAAAGGTTCATCTCGGTCATGTCGGTGAATAAGCCCATCCGCCGCGCCCTGGTCAGTGTCTACGACAAGACGGGGCTCGAAGACCTCGCCCGCGGTCTGCACGAGGCGGGCGTCGAGCTCGTCTCCACCGGTTCGACCGCCGGGAAGATCGCCGCCGTCGGCGTGCCGGTCACCAAGGTCGAGGAGCTCACCGGCTTCCCCGAGTGCCTCGACGGCCGTGTCAAGACGCTGCACCCGCGCGTGCACGCCGGCATCCTCGCCGACCTGCGCCTGGACGCCCACCGCGAGCAGCTCGCCGAGCTCGGTGTCGAGCCCTTCGACCTCGTCGTCGTCAACCTGTACCCGTTCAAGGAGACCGTCGCCTCCGGCGCCTCCGCCGACGAGTGCGTGGAGCAGATCGACATCGGCGGCCCGTCGATGGTCCGCGCCGCGGCCAAGAACCACCCGTCCGTGGCCGTCGTCACGAGCCCCGAGCGGTACGCCGACGTCCTCGCCGCGGTCAAGGCGGGCGGCTTCGACCTGACGACCCGCAAGCGGCTCGCCGCCGAGGCGTTCCAGCACACGGCCGCGTACGACGTGGCTGTCGCCTCCTGGTTCGCGGACGACTACGCCGCCGCCGACGACTCGGGCTTCCCCGACTTCTTCGGTGCGACGTACGAGCGCAGCAACGTCCTGCGGTACGGCGAGAACCCGCACCAGCCCGCCGCGCTGTACACGTCCGGCACCGGCGGCCTGGCCGAGGCGGAGCAGCTGCACGGCAAGGAGATGTCGTACAACAACTACACGGACACGGACGCCGCGCGCCGTGCCGCGTACGACCACGCCGAGCCGTGCGTCGCGATCATCAAGCACGCCAACCCGTGCGGCATCGCGATCGCCGACGACGTCGCCGAGGCACACCGCAACGCGCACGCCTGCGACCCGCTGTCGGCGTTCGGCGGTGTCATCGCGGTCAACCGTCCGGTGACAGTCGCCATGGCCGAGCAGGTCGCGGAGATCTTCACCGAGGTCATCGTCGCCCCGGCGTACGAGGACGGCGCGGTCGAGATCCTCGCCCGCAAGAAGAACATCCGCGTGCTGCGCTGCCCCGACGCCCCGACCTCCACGGTCGAGGTCAAGCCGATCGACGGCGGCGCGCTGCTCCAGGTCACCGACCGGCTCCAGGCCGACGGCGACGACCCGGCCAACTGGACCCTCGCCACCGGTGAGGCCCTCTCCGAGGGCGAGCTCGCCGAGCTCGCCTTCGCCTGGAAGGCCTGCCGCGCGGTCAAGTCCAACGCGATCCTGCTCGCCAAGGGCGGCGCCTCGGTCGGCGTCGGCATGGGTCAGGTCAACCGCGTCGACTCCGCGAAGCTCGCCGTCGAGCGGGCGGGCGAGGAGCGTGCCCGCGGTGCGTACGCCGCTTCGGATGCGTTCTTCCCGTTCCCGGACGGCCTGGAGATCCTGACCGCGGCCGGCATCAAGGCCGTGGCCCAGCCCGGCGGTTCGGTCCGTGACGAGCTGGTCGTCGAGGCCGCGAAGAAGGCGGGCGTGACGATGTACTTCACGGGTACGCGGCACTTCTTCCACTGAGCCGCATGAACGAACGAGCGGCGTGAACGAACGAGCCGCATGAACGAACGAGCGGCGTGAACGAACGCCGAGGGCGCCCCCGGAGCCGGTCTCCGGGGGCGCCCTCGGTGCTGACCGCTGACCGTTCGGGGAGCTGCGCCTGGAGCGGGTCGGTCGGCACCCGGAAAACGCCGAAGGCCGTGAACCCACGCGTGTGCGGGTTCACGGCCTTCTTGTTCCCGTGCGGGAACGACAGACCGGCAGGTTCAGTACTGCGGCTGCTGCTGACGGTTGAACCAGGCGCTGCCGTCGGCCCGCGCCACGAAGACGATGACCAGGATCGCCAGAACCGTGTGGACGAGGCCGACCACGATGAACGGGTAGATGCCGAGAAGCGCGGTGATCGAACCGAAGACAATGGCGGTGATGCGGATTCCGTTGCCGCCCTTGCCGAACTTCACGGCGAGGAACACGGCCAGGACACCCCACAGCAGCACGAGGACGGAGAGGCCCCACAGCGCGCCGCCGGAGTAGTCGGCGAGCTGCTGGAACTGGACGTCCTCCTGGAGCTTCGGGTCGTTCTTGGCGGCGTTCATGGCCACGGCGGAGAGGACGAAGAGGATCGCGCCGATGAGCTGCAGGCCGCCGATCACGTAGAGCATGACGCGGGCGGCCTTGACGCCGCCCGGCATCTCCAGCGGGCCCCCGCCGAAGCCTGCGGCGCCGAACTGCGGGACGGGCGGAGCCGCGGGGTAGCCGTAGCCCTGCTGGGGCACGCCCTGCGGGGCCTGCTGGGGGTAGCCGTAGCCCGGCTGCCCGCCCGGCTGCTGGCCGTAGGGGTTGTTCGGGTCGCCGTTGCTCATGGCGAAATTCCTCCGTTGCGAAAGTGCGGGGACGACGCGGTCCGGGCGGAGGAATCATGCGCAATCAGAACGGCCTGTCCCCCCGGCACTGCCCGCGATACTGCGCGGCTCATCGTGGTCTTGACATCGGCTTTTTGTCCAGTCGATTGCCGTATGTGTTGTGCAAGCGCAATCTGCCGGCCACCGTGGGGACCCAGAATTGGTATGCGGGCGGGGTCATCCGCGAGGATGGGCACTATGACTGCCCAGATTCTCGATGGCAAGGCCACCGCAGCCGCGATCAAGTCCGACCTGACCGTCCGCGTGGCGGCCCTCAAGGCGGAGGGCATCACCCCTGGCCTGGGAACCCTGCTCGTCGGGGACGACCCGGGCAGCAGGTGGTACGTGAACGGCAAGCACCGCGACTGCGCGCAGGTCGGCATCGGCTCCATCCAGCGCGAACTCCCCGACACCGCCACCCAGGAGGAGATCGAGGACGTCGTACGGGAGCTCAACGCCAACCCCGACTGCACGGGTTACATCGTGCAGCTTCCCCTCCCCAAGGGCATCGACACGAACCGTGTCCTGGAACTGATGGACCCGGCCAAGGACGCCGACGGTCTGCACCCGATGAACCTCGGCCGGCTCGTCCTGAACGAGACGGGCCCGCTGCCGTGCACCCCGCAGGGCGTCGTCCAGCTGCTCCGCCACCACGACGTCGAGATCAACGGGGCGCACGTCGTGGTCGTCGGCCGCGGTGTCACCATCGGCCGCTCGATCCCGCTGCTGCTGACCCGTAAGTCCGAGAACGCCACCGTCACCCAGTGTCACACCGGTACGCGTGACCTCGCCGCCCAGCTCAAGCAGGCCGACATCATCGTCGCCGCCGCGGGTTCGCCGCACATCATCAGGCCCGAGTACGTGAAGCCGGGCGCGGCCGTGCTCGACGTCGGCGTCAGCCGGGACGAGGAGGGGAAGATCGTCGGCGATGTGCACCCCGGGGTGGCCGAGGTCGCCGCGTGGATCTCCCCGAACCCGGGCGGTGTCGGCCCGATGACCCGTGCCCAGCTGCTCGTCAACGTGGTCGAGGCGGCCGAGCGCGATGTGGCTGCAGCGGCTTCCGTCTCCGCCGACTGAGCCGACCGACCTGATCCGGAAGGAACCCCATGGGTGCTGGTACGAGTCCTGGTACGAGTCCGGCCGACCCGGCCGCCGCGGCGGACCGGGCGATTCCGGTGCCGCCGGGCGGAGGCGCGCGCGGTGCGGATGAGCGTGCCGAGGGTGTGCCGGGCGAGGGCGTGAGCGCCGCGGTCGAGGGCCCTGATACCGAGGAGGGCCCGGACGCCGGGCCTGCGGACGAAGAGGCTACGGATGCCGAAGTCGCGGATGGCGAAAGCACTGCCGAAGCGACGGTCGAAGCCGCGGGCGTCGACTCCGGCAGCAGCGATCCCGGCGACTCCACTCCCAGCGGTGGTCCGCGTGTCGAGCCCCGCCCGTCGCGACGGTTCCCCTCGTTCACCCGGGACACTGCGCGCCCCGAGGGCGGCGGCAGGGCGGCGTCCGGGGACGCGCCCGCCCCGGCCCGTCAGTGGCCGCTGCTCGCCGTGCTCTGCACGGCCGGGATCGGCCTGCTGATCGTGGCCGTCAACCCCTTTGCCGAAGCCTTCAGGATCGGCACGATACTGATCGGCGTCGCTCTCCTCGGTGGAGCCGTGCTGCGCTGCGTGGTCCCCTCGGTGGGCATGCTGGCGGTCCGTTCCCGGTTCACCGACCTGGTGACGTACGGACTGCTGGGTGTTCTGATCGTGCTGCTCGCACTCGTGGCGCAGCCCAAGCCGTGGCTGGACCTACCGTTCCTGGAGCACGCGGTCCGCTTCACGATCCGCTGACTCCCGTACGACGCCCGGTACGTCCGGCGCCGAGTGCGTCCAGGACGCCGCGTACTCCTCGTGACGCCGAACCGGCCCCCTCGCCACCCACACCGGGTGCGAGGGGGCCGCGGCTTTTGCGCAGCAGACCGTGGCCATCTATCTCGATGTCGAGTATCTTGGCGTCGAGATAAATTGGCCCAAGTGCGGAAGGGACGTTCCACTCCATGGTCAAGATCAAGGTGGTCAACCCCGTCGTCGAGCTCGACGGTGACGAGATGACCCGCATCATCTGGTCGTTCATCAAGGACAAGCTGATCCTCCCGTACCTCGATGTCGAGCTGAAGTACTTCGATCTGGGCATCGAGCATCGCGACGCCACCAACGACCAGGTCACGGTCGACGCCGCCCACGCCATCAAGCGGTACGGCGTCGGGGTCAAGTGCGCCACGATCACGCCGGACGAGGGCCGGGTCGAGGAGTTCGGCCTGAAGGCCATGTACCGCTCGCCGAACGGCACGATCCGCAACATCCTCGGCGGCGTCATCTTCCGCGAGCCGATCATCATGGAGAACGTGCCGCGGCTCGTCCCGGGCTGGGCCAAGCCCATCGTCGTCGGCCGTCACGCCTTCGGCGACCAGTACTGTGCCACCGACCTGAAGATCCCGGTCCCGGGCACGCTCACCATGACGTTCACCCCGAAGGACGGCTCCGAGCCGGTCGAGGTCGAGGTCCACGAGTTCCCGGACGCCGGCGTCGCACTGTCGATGTACAACCACGACGAGTCGATCCGCGACTTCGCGCGCACCTCGTTCCGCTACGGCCTGGACCGCGGGTACCCGGTGTACATGTCCACGAAGAACACGATCCTCAAGAAGTACGACGGCCGCTTCAAGGACATCTTCCAGGAGGTCTTCGACGCCGAGTTCGGTGCGGAGTTCGCGAAGGCCGGACTCACCTACGAGCACCGTCTGATCGACGACATGGTCGCCTCGGCGCTCAAGTGGGAGGGCGGCTACGTCTGGGCGTGCAAGAACTACGACGGCGACGTCCAGTCCGACGTCGTGGCGCAGGGCTTCGGCTCGCTCGGCCTGATGACGTCGGTCCTCATGTCGCCCGACGGCAGGACCGTCGAGGCGGAGGCCGCGCACGGCACGGTCACCCGCCATTACCGCCGGCACCAGCAGGGCAAGGCGACATCGACCAACCCGATCGCGTCGGTCTTCGCCTGGACCCGCGGTCTCGCGCACCGCGGCAAGCTGGACGGCACGCCCGAGGTCATTGCGTTCGCCGAGACGCTGGAGAGGGTCTGCGTCGAGACCGTCGAGGGCGGCCGGATGACGAAGGATCTGGCGCTGCTGATCTCCGAGGACGCCCCCTGGCTGACCACGGAACAGTTCCTGGACGCGCTGGACGTCAACCTGCAGAAGGAGATGGCATCCCGTTGAGTTCTGCCTGAGCCCGGCCCGGCGGGACTGGCTTCTGCGCGGCGGTCTTCCGCCCACCAGGTGATGTCCGTCCCCTCCCCCGAGAAGGGACGGACACCTGCGGCCGGGGCCCACAGGAGCGAAGTGGCTCCGGAAAGTGGTGACTTGAGCGGCCTTGCCCCGACCTGGAGCCAGCCTCGTCGACGAGGAACGACGGTTCAAGGAAACCCTGTGGCCTGTGGCACGGAAGTGACCATTCCGCCACGGTGTGATCGCCGCGCAACGGTGGCGGGCCGGCACGGCAACGCGGGGCAGGACAGGGGGCGTGCGACGGTGCGAGCCGAACTCCCGAATGACTCGGTGCGCTCTCTCTCCAGGAACTGACCGGCCGCCTTTGTGCATCCTCCTGGGTAGTCCGGAACGGTAGACCGCCGTATCGGGACAAGGGGGGAACGACAGAGCGGGGCACATCGGGCACGTTCGGGGGACTGAGGGGGAAGTAATGCCTCGTTGGAAGGCACTACCGGATGAACTCGACCCACAGGTCAGGGAGTTTGCCGGCCAGCTTCGCAGACTCATCGACCGCAGTGGTCTGAGCATCGCCGCGGTTGCTGACCGCACGGGCTACAGCAAGACCTCGTGGGAGCGCTATCTGAACGGTCGGCTGCTCGCGCCCAAAGGGGCGATCGTCGCTCTCGCCGAGGCCACGGGTACCGATCAGGTGCATCTGACGACCATGTGGGAGTTGGCGGAGCGGGCCTGGAGCCGCGCCGAGATGCGCCACGACATGACGATGGGGGGCATCCGGATCGCTCAGGCGCGTGCGGCGCTGGGTGAGTTCGGGCCGAGCCCGGTGGGCCACGGCGGGAGCCGCCGCTCTGCCGGAGCGGTCAGCGGCACGGGCGTCGGCACAGCCACGGACGCGGATTCGGACGGGGGCGCGGGTGAACGCGACGGGGGCCGCGCACCGTCCGTGCCGATTCAGCGCGGGACGTCCCCGCGGGTGCCGCAGCAGTCACAGGCGCGCCCGGGTGCCGGATACACAGACCTATACGGATCCGCTGCAGGCGGGCGGCCACCGCAGCCACCGCAGCCGCAACAAGGCGGCGGTCCGCGGAAGCCGGTCGACCGCCGCAAGCTCACCGTGTTCCTCGCCGGTGTGGTGGGCGCGCTGATGGTGACAGCTGCCGCGGTACTCCTGACCGGCCCGGACGGTGACGACAATGACAGGAGGGACTTCACCACCCCGGCGGCGTCGCCAAGCCCCAGCGCGCCCGAGCTGCCGGACGGCGTCAAGTGCAGTGGTGCCGACTGCACGGGGAAGGATCCGGAGGACATGGGGTGCGGCGGCAGGTTCGCCCGTACGGCCGCAACCGTCACGGTCGGCGGAAGTCTCGTCGAGGTGCGCTACAGCGAAACGTGTGCCGCGGCGTGGGCCCGGATCACCAGGGCCACTCCGGGCGACACGGTCCGGATCACCGCAGGCGCGGCCCCGGGGCAGCGCGGCGCAGTGGACGCCGGCACGGACACGGACGCGTACACCCCCATGGTCGCCGTCAAGAAGGCCGCGGACGCCAGGGCCTGCGCGACGCTCGCGTCCGGGACGAAGAGGTGCACCGACGCTGCCGGATGAGACGCGGGTCGCGGTGAGCGGTGCGTGACCGGTTGTGTGCGGTGCCACAGGGGGCCGGGCGGCCGGGAGGTTCCGGGTCGGATAGCCTGATCGCTGGATATCTCTTCACATCAAGATTCAGGGGATATCCAGCACCAGGGGCAGGGACCCCCACCGCCAGCTGTCTAACGGAGATCGCCATGACCCGCACTCCCGTGAATGTCACCGTGACCGGCGCAGCCGGCCAGATCGGCTACGCGCTGCTCTTCCGCATCGCCTCCGGCCACCTGCTCGGCCCGGACGTGCCGGTCAACCTGCGCCTCCTGGAGATCCCGCAGGGTCTGAAGGCCGCCGAGGGCACCGCGATGGAGCTCGACGACTGCGCCTTCCCGCTGCTGCGCAACATCGAGATCACGGACGACGCCAACGTCGGCTTCGCCGGTGCGAACGTCGCGCTGCTCGTCGGCGCCCGCCCCCGTACGAAGGGCATGGAGCGCGGCGACCTGCTCTCCGCCAACGGCGGCATCTTCAAGCCGCAGGGCAAGGCGATCAACGACAACGCCGCGGACGACATCAAGGTCCTCGTCGTCGGCAACCCGGCCAACACCAACGCGCTCATCGCGCAGGCCGCCGCCCCGGACGTACCGGCCGAGCGTTTCACCGCGATGACCCGCCTGGACCACAACCGCGCGATCTCGCAGCTGGCCGCCAAGACCGGCGCCGCCGTCTCCGACATCAAGAAGCTGACGATCTGGGGCAACCACTCGGCGACCCAGTACCCGGACCTCTTCCACGCGGAGGTGGCCGGCAAGAACGCCGCCGAGCTCGTCAACGACGAGGCGTGGCTGGCCGACACCTTCATCCCGACCGTCGCCAAGCGCGGCGCCGCGATCATCGAGGCCCGTGGCGCGTCCTCGGCCGCCTCGGCCGCCAACGCCGCCATCGACCACGTGTACACCTGGGTCAACGGCACCGCCCCCGGCGACTGGACCTCGATGGGTATCCCGTCGGACGGCTCCTACGGTGTGCCCGAGGGCCTCATCTCGTCCTTCCCGGTCACCACGAAGGACGGCAAGTACGAGATCGTCCAGGGCCTGGACATCAACGAGTTCTCCCGCACGCGCATCGACGCGTCGGTGCAGGAGCTCGCCGAGGAGCGCGACGCGGTTCGCGAGCTCGGTCTGATCTGATCCGTACGCCTCCTGGCGCGTACCTCACCGCCCCCGGCAGCACTCGCTGCCGGGGGCGGCCGCGTTCGCACACGGCCCCGGCGGGAACGGCCGTGGGTGGGAACTGCGGACACGGTTTGCGCAGTCTGGGCTGTCATGCGCGTGACGATGATTCTTCCGGCCCTGACCGAGGCGACCAGCCCGCTCTTCCGGCCCATCAAGTACTCGCTCTTCCCGCCGCTCGGCCTGGCGACCCTCGCCGGCTACCTGGATCCGGACGACGAGGTGACGCTCCTCGACGAGCATGTCGAACGGGTCGACATCGAGGCGCTCGACAGCCCCGACCTGCTGGTCGTCCAGCCGTACATCACCTCCGCCCGGCGCAGCTACGAGATAGCCGACCACTTCCGCGCCCGGGGGGTCCACGTCGCCATGGGCGGCCTCCATGTGACCTCGCTCCCGGACGAGGCGGCGGCGCACGCCGACACGATCTTCACCGGGCCGGGGGAGGACACCTGGCCGCTGTTCCTGAAGGAGTTCCGGGACGGTGCGCCGCGCCGCCGGTACGACTCCAAGCTGCGCACCCTGGCCGGACTGCCGCCCGTGCGACGGGACCTGATCAAGCGGAATCTGTATCTGGTGCCCAACTCGATCGTCGTCTCGCGCGGCTGCCCGCACCACTGCGACTTCTGCTACAAGGACGCGTTCTTCGAGGGCGGCAAGTCCTTCTACACCCAGGCTGTCGACGACGCTCTCGCCGAGATCGAGCGGCTGCCCGGCAAGCACCTGTACTTCCTCGACGATCATCTGTTCGGCAACCGGCGCTTCGCCGAGGCGCTCTTCGACGGGATGGCCGGAACGGGACGGCTCTGGCAGGCGGCCGGCACCGTGAAGTCCGTACTCCAGCCGGACCTGCTGGAGCGGGCCGTGGACGCGGGGCTGCGCAGTCTGTTCGTCGGCTTCGAGACCGTCAACAGCGCGAATCTCGCCGAACGCCGCAAGGACCAGAACATCGGCAAGGACTACGCGGCCGCCGTCCGCCGGCTCCATGACGCCGGTGTCATGGTCAACGCCAGCTTTGTCTTCGGCCTCGACCACGACGGCCCGGACGTCTTCGACCGGACGGTGGAGTGGGCCGTCGAGCAGGGCATCGAGACTTCCACTTTCCACATCATGACGCCGTATCCGTCCACCGGCCTGTGGAAGCAGATGGAGGCCGAGAACCGGATCGTCCACCGGGACTGGGATCTCTACGACACCCGCCATGTCGTCCACCGCCCGAAGGGGATGACCTCGCGTCAGCTGGAGGACGGCTATTGGCGTGCGTACCGGGACTTCTACCGCTGGTCGAACATCTGGCGCGGCGCGGCCGCACAGCCGGGCACGCACGAGCGGCTGAGGCACCTGGCTTACGCGGGCGGCTGGAAGAAGTTCGAACCCGCCTGGGACGCCCTGATCCGCTCCCGCAACGTGGTGCGGGCCATGCCGATGCTGGAACGGACCCTGGCTGCCTTCGGCGGCAGACAGGCCCACGGCTAGGGCCTGGCGGGCTTGGTGCGCCGGCGGCGGGAGGCTACAGCGCGTGCAGCCGGTCGGCGATCTCTCGGAGGGCTGCCATGGCCTGGCGCTGCAGCCCGGGGCCGAACGTGATCCGGGTCGCGCCCAGCTCGCCGAGGCGGCGCGGGGTCGGGCCGTCCGGCAGGGCGAAGACGTTGAGCGGGGCCGGGATGGCGGCGGCCAGGCGGGGAAGGGACTCGGGCGGTGCGGCGATCGGGTAGACGCAGTCCGCACCGGCTGCCGCATACAGCCGGCCGCGGGCGATCGTCTCCGTCTCCGGGTCGGTGCCGTCCGGGACACCGCGTACGTACGTATCGACCCGAGCGTTGACGAAGAGCCGATCGCCCGCGACCGCGCGTACTTCCGCCAGCCGGTCCGCCTGCCGCTGCGGGTCCGTCAGGACGCCGTCGGCCGAGTCCTCCAGGTTGCAGCCGATCGCACCGGTGTCGAGGAGCCGCTCCACGAGTTCCTTCGGTGGCAGCCCGTAACCGGCCTCGATGTCCGCCGAGACGGGTACGGAAACGGCGCGCACGATCCGGGCCACGGCCGCGAACATCTCGGCGGCGGGCGTCGCCCCGTCCTCGTACCCGAGCGAGGCCGCGACCCCGGCGCTCGGCGTGGCGAGCGCCGGGAAGCCGGCGTCGGCGAAGACGCGGGCGCTCGCGGCGTCCCATGGGCCGGGGAGGACCAGCGGGTCTCCGGGGGTGCGGCCGTGGTGCAGGTCGCGGAAGACGGAGACGGTCATCGCGGGGCTCCTGGGAGAGGTGAGGCGGAGGAGGGGCGGCGCGGAGGCGGGGCGGCGACGCTGCTCGGTCCGGGTCAGTGCTTCGTGTCGCTGGGAGCGTAGTGGCCGGGGACCATACGAGTGGTCACGGAGAACCGGTTCCAGGCGTTGATCACCGTGATGGCGGCGATCAGCTGGGCCAGCTCGGCCTCCTCGAAGTGCTTCGCAGCCTTCTCGTACACGTCGTCCGGCACGAAACCGTCGGTCAGGACCGTCACGGCCTCCGTCAGCTCGATGGCTGCGATCTCCCTCTCCGTGTAGAAGTGTCGCGACTCCTCCCACGCGCTGAGCTGGACGATCCGCTCGACCGACTCGCCCGCCGCGAGCGCGTCCTTGGTATGCATGTCGAGGCAGAACGCGCAGTGGTTGAGCTGCGAGGAACGGATCTTCACCAGCTCGGCGAGGACCGGGTCCAGGCCCTTACGGGACGCTGTCTCCAGCCGGACCATGGCCTTGAAGACATCGGGCGCGAGCTCGGCCCACTGCAGGCGGGGGCTGTGCTCGGGGGCGTAGTCGGAGGTCGGGTGGTTGTGCTCGTTCGTAGTCATGTGTATGACGCTACGCGGCGGATGGCGCAGGAGTATGGTCCATTTCCATGACGGGTTCCTGGGCCACTTTCGGAGCTGACCTACACATCGACCCAGCAGGTGCGGCGGGGCTGCGGGCGGGGCTGATGAACGCGCTGCGGGAGGCCGTACGGACCGGGCGGCTGACGCCCGGGACCCGGCTGCCCTCGTCCCGCACGCTCGCCACCGACCTGGGGATCGCCCGGAACACTGTGGCCGACGCCTACGCCGAACTGGTCGCCGAGGGCTGGCTCACCGCCAGGCAGGGTTCGGGCACCCGGGTTGCGCAGCGGGCCGAGCCACGTCGACCGGCTGTGACGGCCCCGCGCTCCCGGCCGGTGCGGCGCCGGCCCGCCTACAGCCTGATGCCCGGCTCGCCCGACCTGTCGACGTTCCCGCGCGCCGACTGGCTCAAGGCGGCCCGGCGCGCTCTGACCGCCGCGCCCAACGACGCCTTCGGATACGGCGATCCGCGCGGGCGCATCGAGCTGCGCACCGTACTGGCCGACTATCTGGCGCGGGCCCGCGGGGTGTACGCGGACCCGGAACGGATCGTGATCTGTTCCGGCTTCCTCCACGGGCTGATGCTGATGGGGAAGGTGTTGCGGAAGCGGCGGGTGCGGGAGGTGGCTGTCGAGTCGTACGGACTGGATGCGCACTGGAATCTGCTCGCGGACGCCGGACTGCGCACGCCCTGCCTGCCGCTCGACGGACTCGGCTCCCGGACCGGGGAGCTGGTCGGGATGCGCGGGGTGGGCGCGGTGCTGATGACTCCCGCGCACCAGTTCCCGACGGGGGTGCCGCTCCATCCCGACCGGCGGGCCGCGGCCGTGGACTGGGCACGGGGGGCGGGCGGTCTGATCCTGGAGGACGACTACGACGGCGAGTTCCGCTACGACCGGCAGCCGGTCGGTGCCCTCCAGGGCCTCGACCCGGAACGGGTCGTCTATATGGGGACGACCAGCAAGTCCCTGGCGCCGGGGCTGCGACTGGCCTGGATGGTGCTGCCGCAGGAACTGGTGAAGGAGGTGGCCGAGGCGAAGGGCGACATCGACTGGGTGTCGAGCGCGCCGGACCAGCTGACGCTCGCGGAGTTCATCGAGTCCGGTGCGTACGACCGTCATGTGCGCTCGATGAGGCTGCGCTACCGGCGCCGCCGCGACCAGCTCGTCGCGGCGCTCGCGGAACAGGCGCCCGCACTCCGCATCAGCGGGATCGCCGCCGGTCTGCACGCCGTCCTCGAACTCCCGGACGGCAGCGAGCGATCGGTGATCCAGGCCGCGGCCTTCCAGGGACTGGCACTGGAAGGCATGGCCCGCTTCCGGCACGCGGACGCGGAGGCGGGAAACGACGCACTGGTCATCAGCTACGGCGCCCCGACCGACAGCGCCTGGGCGGGCGCTCTGGAAGCACTCTGCCGGGTGCTGCCGTAGTAACCGGGACCCCGACCGGCACCCTCGCCCGCACCCGCCATCCGCGCGCCCTGCCGTCAGCATCCGCGTGCTCCGCCGCTGCGACCTCGACCACTCCGGAACCGCATCCAGCCCCAGCCCCAGCCCCAGGGTTCTCGCCTTCCCGGGCGGCCATCTAATCTGACGGACGGTCCTATGGCTGGAACAGAACGATGGGGGAGACGGAAGCATGGCTAAGCGCAGGGTGAGGTCGAGCACGGTGGTGCTCGGCTCCATGGGGGTTCTCGCGGCGGCGATCACCTCGTGCGGATCGGAACCGGACAAGCGGTGTGTGGACCCTGTGACCCACTCCAAGCTGCCGAGTTACGAGTGCAAGAGCAGCAGCGGCAACGGCACTTACTACTACGGCGGCAGCTCCAAGGGCGGCAAGGTCCAGGGCGGTAGTTTCGACAAGTCCGCCGTCGACCGCGGCGGCTTCGGCTGCTCCGGTACGGGCGGCGGCTGACCAGCCATGGAACGCCGCACCACCGAACCGCGCCCCGGTTGGCAGGAGACCGTCGAGGAGCAGGGGATCGTCTATCCGCTGACCCGTTACCCGGACGGATCGCTGCGCCCCTACTGGGACGAGAGCGCGTACTACGTCTTCTCACTGCCCGAGGTCGAGGCGCTGGAGGACGTGGTCGAGGAACTGCACACGATGTGCCTGGCTGCCGCCGCGCACATCGTTGAGCAGGACCGCTTCGCCGACCTCGGCATCACCGACCGGCGACTGGCCGCTCTGATCACCGAGTCGTGGCGGCGCCGCGCCGAACTTCCGTCCCTGTACGGCCGGTTCGACCTGCGCTACGACGGAACCGGCCCGGCGAAGATGCTGGAGTACAACGCCGACACCCCCACCTCACTCGTGGAGGCGGCCAGCGCCCAGTGGTTCTGGATGGAGGACCGCTTCCCGGACGCCGACCAGTGGAACTCCCTTCATGAACGCCTCGTCGCGGCATGGAAGCGGCAGGCCGCACTGCTGCCACCGGGACCGCTGCATTTCGCCCACTCCGAGGGGGACGAACTCGGCGAGGACCTGATGACGGTCGCGTATCTCCGCGAGACTGCCGAGCAGGCCGGGATCGACACGGAGGCGCTCTCCGTGGAAAAGATCGGCTGGGACCGGCTGACCGGACGGTTCGTCGACGACCGGCTCCGCTTCATCCGTAGCTGCTTCAAGCTCTACCCGTGGGAGTGGCTGGCGACCGATCGCTTCGGCCCCCAGGTCCTGGACACCCTCGACAACGGCGGCGGCACGGGCACCACCTGCTGGATCGAGCCCGCCTGGAAGATGCTCCTCTCCAACAAGGCGCTGCTGGCCATCCTCTGGGAGCTCTATCAGGGTCACCCGAATCTGCTGCCCTCCTATCTCGACGGTCCTCGCGAACTGGCCGGGGACGGGAACGGTGGAGGTGGCATCGGCTATGTCGCCAAGCCACTGCTCGGCCGCGAGGGCGCCGGCGTCACGATCCATGAGCCTGGAAGCCCCGTGGTGATACGGGACGAGCCGTGCTGCTACCAGGAGCTGGCCCCGCTGCCGGACTTCGACGGCAACCGGGTCGTGCTGGGCGCCTGGGTCGTCGAGGACGAGTCCGCGGGGCTCGGTATCCGCGAATCGGCGGGGCTGGTGACGGACGAGTACGCACGCTTCCTGCCTCACGTCATCCTTTAGCGACACCGGTGGGGCCGGCCGACCCGGCCCCACACCGGTCCGGCGCCGTCAGCCGCGAAGTACTTCGCGCAGTTGGTCCAGGCCCCAGTCCAGGTCCTCCTTGCTGATCACCAGGGGCGGAGCGATCCGGATCGTCGAACCGTGGGTGTCCTTGACCAGCACCCGGCGGTCCATCAGCTTCTCGGAGATCTCCCGACCCGTGCCATGACCCGGGGCGATATCGACCCCCGCCCACAGACCGCGGCCCCGCACCGTCTCCACCGCGCCGCCACCCACCATCAGCCCCAGCTCCTGGTGGAGGTGGTCGCCCAACTCCGTGGCCCGCTCCTGGAACTCGCCGGTGCGCAGCATCGCGATGACCTCCAGCGCGACCGCACAGGCGAGAGGGTTGCCGCCGAACGTCGAGCCGTGCTCACCCGGCCGGTACACCCCGAGCACCGCGGCCGACGAGACCACGGCCGACACCGGTACCACGCCGCCGCCCAGCGCCTTGCCGAGCACATACATGTCCGGCACGACACCCTCGTGCTCGCAGGCGAAGGTCTTGCCCGTCCGGCCCAGACCCGACTGGATCTCGTCCGCGATGAAGAGCACATCCCGCTCGCGGGTCAGCTCGCGCACCCGTGGGAGGTAGCCGGGCGGCGGCACCAGCACCCCGGCCTCGCCCTGGATCGGCTCCAGCAGCACTGCCACGGTGTTCTCCGTCATCGCCGCACGCAGCGCGGTCAGGTCCCCGTACGGCACGATCTCGAACCCCGGCGTGTAGGGGCCGAAGTCCGTCCGCGCCTCCTGGTCCGTGGAGAAGCTGATGATGGTCGTCGTCCGGCCGTGGAAGTTGTTCGACGCAACGATGATCTTCGCCATGCCGTCCGGGACGCCCTTCACCCGGTAACCCCACTTGCGGGCGGTCTTCACCGCGGTTTCCACGGCCTCCGCCCCGGTGTTCATGGGCAGCACCATCTCCATGCCGCACAAATCGGCGAGCTGCGTACAGAAGTCGGCGAACCGGTCGTGATGGAAGGCGCGCGAGGTCAGGGTCACCCGGTCCAGCTGTGCCTTGGCCGCCTCGATCAGGCGTCTGTTGCCATGGCCGAAGTTGAGCGCCGAATAGCCCGCGAGCATGTCGAGGTAGCGCCGGCCTTCGACATCGGTCATCCAGGCGCCTTCCGCCGAGGCGACGACGACCGGAAGCGGATGGTAGTTGTGCGCGCTGTGCGCCTCGGCGGAGGCGATGGCGGTTTCCGTGGTCGACACGGGATCTCCGTTCGTCGTGCGGCGTGGGCTGGGGTGGTGCCCACTTTGTATCGTCGGTCGGATCTCCGGGGAGGAAACCTTCAATCCGTGGCGCGCCCGTGAGATAGCGCAGTCAGAGGTCCAGGAGCTCCTGACGTGGGCCGCTCTCGCGGCTGCCCCAGCCTCCGCCACCCCCGCCGTCACCAGGCCGGCGAGCTGCCAGGGGGCGCAGGGCCAGAGCGAGCGCCGCCCCCGCCACCAGCCCGGGTACGGCCCACCACACACCGTCGAAGCGATCGGAGGAGCCGGAGGCCCTGGCGGTGTCCGCAGAAGCCGACGGGGGAGCGGACGGGGAAGTCTCCGGTTCCGATGCGAGGCCGGCCAGTGGGTCCATCGGGGCGGCGACCTTCCTGTTGTCCCAGGCCTGTGGGAACACCCTCGCGTACGCGTCCTGGTTGCTCGTCTTCCCCATCAGCCCGAGCTCCGTGAACAGCTTGACCAGCCCCGCCGGATTCTTCGCCCGGTGCCAGTACCCGCGGAAGGTATAGGGGACTTCGGACGCCGTGTGTATCCATATGGTGTCCGGATCGTCGCCCGGGAAGACGCGGTCGGTCCGCATCGGCTCCAGATCCAGGACCATCCAGGTCACATTGATCTGCCGGGTCCCCATAGCCGCGTCCATGCTCTGCGGCCGCTGCTTGGCGCCTTTTCCGGCCGGGCCCAGCAGGGTCTCCAGCTCGGCATATCTCGGATCCGAGACGGAGAGTGCGGTCGCCTCCCCGCTGTCGGGCGAGGAGACGAGCACGGTTGTCGATCCGCCCGCCACCGCACTCGGCGCGAGGCAGAGACTCAGCCCCCACACCACCGCAAGCACGGCCGACCGCCGCAGCAACCGGGCCCCCGGCCGCCGCCTGAACCGGCCCTCCTGCCGTTGCACGGAACGCACCCCCGGCCCTCGCATCAACAGGCTTCCCGGCTTTCCCATGACGTCCCCCTTTTGTGCTCTCGCCCTGTGCGCTACGGCCCGTCCGTACCGCGTCACTTCTGGTACACCGCTCGAGCCCTGCAGGTTCCGCTCCGGCGCCCACCGATCCCAGGCCTATCGATCGCCGGCCCGTCCGAGCGTGGACTTGGCGACCGCGCGGGCCCGCTCCCGCGCGTCCACGCCCTCCAGCCGCAGTGTCAGCCGATCGTCCTTGACCCACAACAGGGTGGGCCCAGCCGTCCGTTGCGACCGCGTCCACCGGTTGCCGTCCCCGTCGACCATGCCGAAGCGCAGCACATGTGGCCGGGCGAACCACAGCCCGTCCACCCGGCCGCCACGGCCGTCGTAGACCTTCAGCCACTCCGGCTGCTCCCGCACCTGCTTCGTGAAGTACGGATCGAGTCTCGACAAGAACTCGTCGAGCCGTACCGTCCGCCCGTTCTCCCGCCAGCACAGGGTGACCATGGACCGGCCCTCCGGCAGTTCCGTCAAGGCCACCGCTGCCGGTGCGCCGAGCGCCGGCGGTACGACCGGCCGGAAGCCCGACCGCCGCGCCGCCTCCGTCAGCGTCACCGGGGTGTCACAGCCAGGCACCGGCGCACCCGGCCGCTCGGGGGCCGGCGCGGACGGGTCGTACCGCACCTCGACCCCGCCGAAGCCGAACCAGTCCGCGACCGTCGCCCGCACCGGAGGCGTCAGCACCAGCACGACCAGGACCCCCGAGAGGGCCGCGGCCAGCAGGCGGGCCCGCCTCCGCACCCACGCCCCGGCCCGCTTCAGCCGCCCCGGAGGAACGGGCACCGGGACCGCCTCCGCGACGATCTGCGCCAGCACCCGCTCCGCCATCGTCAGCCCGGAGCCCTCCGGATCGCGCTCCGGCACATCCATCCCGCGCCCCAGCGCCAGCAGCTCCGCCCGCAGGCGCGCCCGGTCACCGCCACGCCCCCGCTCCGCGTCACTCATGCCCCTCACCCCCTCCCGCCTCTCGCCTGTCCGCCCCTCGACCGTCCGCAGTCGTCCCGAGCTTCTTCTCCAGCTTTTTCAAGGCGCGGTTGAGCCGGGACTTCACCGTCCCCCGTGGCCAGCCCAGGGCCTGTGCCGTCTCCGCCTCGTCCATCTCCAGCAGGTAGCGGTACGTGACGACCCGACGATGCTCCTCGCTCAGCTCGTCGAGCGCGGCTGTCAGCAGCGTCCGCCGCTCCTGCGCGAGCGCCGCCACCGCCGGATCCGCCGACTCCGGTATCACCGGATCGGCGCCCCGCAATATCGCCTCGCGCCCGGCCACCGCCCGCGCCCGGCCCGCCGACCGGACTGTGTTCCTCGTCTCGTTCACCACGATCCGCAGCAGCCATGGCCGGAATGCCGCACCCTCCCGGAAACGGCCCAGCGACTGGTACGCCTTGAAGAAGGCCGACTGCACCACATCCTCCGCGTCGGCCTCCGCCCCGAAGGCGACCGCGGCCCGCAGGGCGACGCCCGTGTGGGCGCGCACGAGCTGCGCGTATGCCTCTGCCTCCCCGGCGCGCACACGAGCGATCACCGCCGCCTCGCCCTCGGCCGGCGCTCTCGCCGCCGCCTCGGCCCGAGTCCCGGCCTGCTTCCCGGTCCGCCCCTCCACCTGCCCCTCGGCACGCCCGAGAGCGCGGTCCGTACCCCCGTCGTCGACGGCGCGGCCCCCCTCCCGGCCCCTCTGCAGGGCCCCCTCCTGCGTCCTCACACCTTTCATACACCGGCTGCCGGAGATCGGTTCCGTACCTGAGACAATGAGTTTCATGGCCTCTGAACGCCCCCGCGTGCTCTCCGGAATCCAGCCCACCGCAGGCTCGTTCCACCTCGGCAACTACCTCGGTGCGGTCCGCCAGTGGGTGGCGCTGCAGGAGTCCCACGACGCCTTCTACATGGTCGTGGACCTGCATGCGATCACCATTCCGCAGGACCCCGTCGAGCTGCGTGCGAACACCCGGCTCGCCGCCGCCCAGCTGCTCGCCGCCGGACTCGACCCGGAACGCTGCACGCTCTTCGTCCAGAGCCATGTCCCCGAGCACGCCCAGCTCGGCTGGGTGATGAACTGCCTCACGGGCTTCGGCGAGGCATCCCGGATGACGCAGTTCAAGGACAAGTCCGCGAAGCAGGGCGCCGACCGGGCCACCGTCGGGCTCTTCACCTACCCGGTCCTCCAGGTCGCGGACATCCTGCTCTACCAGGCCAACCAGGTCCCGGTCGGCGAGGACCAGCGTCAGCACATCGAGCTCACCCGCGACCTCGCCGAGCGCTTCAACGCCCGGTTCGGTGCGACCTTCACCATCCCGGACCCGTACATCCTCAAGGAGACGGCGAAGATCTTCGATCTTCAGGACCCGTCGTCCAAGATGAGCAAGTCGGCGGCCACCCCGAAGGGGCTGATCAACCTCCTCGACGAGCCGAAGGCCACGGCCAAGAAGGTCAAGAGCGCGGTCACCGACACGGACACGGTCATCCGCTTCGACCGCGCCGAGAAGCCGGGCGTCAGCAACCTCCTGACCATCTACTCCACCCTCACCGGATCCGGTATCGAGGATCTGGAGCAGAAGTACGAGGGCAAGGGTTACGGTGCGTTGAAGACCGACCTCGCAGAGGTGATGGTCGAGTTCGTCACACCGTTCCGGAGCCGCACCCAGGAGTATCTTGACGACCCCGAGTCGCTGGACTCGATCCTGGCCAAGGGCGCGGAGAAGGCCCGAGCGGTGGCCGCCGAGACCCTGGCGCTGACCTACGACCGGATGGGCTTTCTGCCCGCGAAGCACTGAGTCCAAGGACCCTGGCGGGACGGTGGCCGCAGGCGGCACACTGGCGACGGGAAACCGACTCCGGTGACGGCGCGAAGCCGGCCATCGACCTTCGAAGATTGAGGAGAACGACGTGGGGACCGTAACGCTCGGCGTTTCGATCGCGGTCCCGGAGCCCTACGGCAGCCTGCTCCAGGAGCGGCGCGCGAGCTTCGGGGACCCTGCCGCATACGGCATTCCCACCCACGTCACCCTTCTCCCGCCGACCGAGGCCGAGGCGGCCGACCTGCCCGCGGTCGAACGGCATCTTGCCCAGATCGCGACCGGCGGCCGCCCCTTTCCGATGCGGCTGTCCGGGACGGGGACCTTCCGCCCCCTGACGCCGGTCGTCTACGTCCAGGTCGTCGAGGGCGCGTCGGCGTGCGCCTGGCTGCAGAAGCGGGTGCGCGACGCGTCCGGCCCGCTGATGCGCGAGCTGCAGTTCCCGTACCACCCGCATGTGACCGTGGCGCACGACATCGCCGAGGAGGCGATGGACCGGGCGTACGCGGAGCTCTCCGACTACGAGGCTTCCTGGACCTGCGGTTCCTTCGCGCTGTACGAGCAGGGTCCGGACGCCGTCTGGCGCAAGATCAACGAGTTCCCGTTCGGGGCGGAGGGATCTGCTCCCGCGGTACCCGCGCAGGGCGGCAGTTCCGTGGACGAGCCGTCCCTGCAGCCCTGAGGCCGCAGGTGCCGGCCGACCGCGCTTCCACGGTCTGCCGGACCCCGTAACCGCGCCGCTCAGACTAGAAGACGCCGGAAGAGCGGCCGCGGCACATGGCGCAGCGCCGACATCACGACCCGCAGCGCCCCCGGTACCCACACTGTCTCCGAGCGCCTCCGCAGCCCCGTCACGATCGCGTCCGCGACCGCCTCCGGGGTCGTCGCGAACCGGGACCCGGCCACCCCCGCCGTCGTCTTCGACCGTACGAAGCCGGGGCGTACGACCATCACGTGCACTCCGGTGCCGTGCAGAGCGTCGCCCAGCCCCTGGGCGAACGCGTCCAGTCCCGCCTTGCTCGATCCGTAGATGAAGTCGGCGCGGCGGGCCCGCTCGCCGGCCACCGAGGACAGCACCACCAGCGATCCGTGACCCTGCTCCTGGAGCGCGCCGGCGCACACCAGGCCGGCGGAGACCGCCCCCGTGTAGTTGGTCTGGGCGACCCGTACCGCGGAGAGCGGTTCCTCCTCGTCGCGCTCCTGATCCCCGAGGATGCCGAACGCGAGCAGCACCATGTCGATGTCGCCCTCGGTGAAGATCTTGCCGAGGGCGGTCTCGTGGGACTCGGAGTCCAGGGCGTCGAAGTCGACGGTACGGACGTGCGCGCCCAGGGCGCGCAGTTCCGCCGCGGCCGACTCCAGTCCGGGCGAGGGGCGTCCGGCCAGCCAGACCGTGCGGGTGCGGCGGGCGATCAGACGACGCGCGGTCGCCAGCCCGATCCGGGACGTGCCACCGAGCAAGAGCAGGGACTGCGGGGCACCGAAGGCGTCCTTCACGAAAACACTCCTAGCGGGGGCGGCGGACAGCGAATTGGTGAGAGGCGGAGGGGAAGAAGAGCCGGCGGGCGCAGCACGGGCTCAGAGCGCGAGGCGGCGGGAGAGGTCCGAACGGAACGCCCCGTTCGGGTCCAGCTCGGCGCGCAGCGCCAGGAATTCGGGCAGTCGCGGATACATGGCGGCCAGCGTCTCGGGGCGCAGCCTGGAGTCCTTCGCCAGGCAGACGCGGCCGCCCGCCGCTGCCACTTCCTCGTCCAGCCCGTCGAGGAAGCGGGCCAGGCCCGGCAGGGCGGCAGGCAGATCGAGGGCGAGCGTCCAGCCCGGCATCGGGAAGGACAGCCAGCCAGGATCACCGTCCCCGAACCGCTTGAGCACGGCGAGGAACGACGGGCAGCGGCGCTGCGAGATCCGCCGGACGATGCGGCGCAGCGCCTCCTCCTGTCCGTGTCCGACGACGAACTGGTACCGCACGAAGCCGCCGCGGCCGTAGACCCGGTTCCAGTGCGGTACGGCGTCCAGCAGGTGGAAGTACGTGGACAGCTTCTGGAGTTCACCGGTGCGGAACTTGGGGGCTCTGCGGTACCAGAGCTCGTTGAACAGGGCGACGGAGGTACGGCCGAGCAGCCTGTCCGGTACGAACGCAGGCGCCGCGGGCAGCCGGCCCGGGCGGAACATGAGCGGTGTGCGCCGGTCGCGCGCCGGGAGCACATGCAGGGGTGCGTGCTCCCCGCGGGTCAGTACGGAGCGCCCGGTCGCCCGGCCGCGGGCGAGGAGGTCGATCCAGGCGGCCGAGTAGCGGTAGCGGTGGTCGGAGGCGGTGAGCCGGGCCATCAAGTCGTCCAGATCGACGGTCCGTTCGGTGTCGACCGCCATGAGTGACGTCGCGACGGGGTGGAACTGGAGCGTGGCCGACAGGATCACCCCGGTCAGTCCCAGGCCTCCCGCGGTCGCGTCGAAGAGGTCGGCGCCGGGCCGGACCGTCCGGATCGTGCCGTCGGCGGTGAGCAGCTCCATGGCCCGTACGTGTCGGGAGAAGGAGCCGCAGACATGCTGGTTCCTGCCGTGGATGTCGGCGCCGATCGCGCCGCCCACCGTGACGTAACGGGTCCCCGGGGTCACCGGCACGAACCAGCCGAGCGGCAGCAGCACTTCCATCAGCCGGTGCAGGCTCACGCCCGCGTCGCACACCACCAGGCCGGCTGCGGCGTCGATGGTACGGATCCGGTTCAGCGCGGTCATGTCGAGTACGGAGCCGCCCGCGTTCTGCGCCGCGTCGCCGTAGGCCCGGCCGAGGCCGCGGGCGATGGAACCACGGGGTCCGCAGCCCCGCACCGCGACCGCCGCCTCCTCGTACGTACGGGGGCGGAACCGCAGTGCGGTCGTCGGGGCGGTGCGGCCCCAGCCGGTCAGGGACACGGTGTCGACGGACATGGTGGTGACCGTATCGTCCGGGAAAACACCTTTGAGGGATTTGTTACAACACTCACCGAAATGGGTGGTTGAAAGAGTGTCATCCATTCAGGATGCGAAACGTCCGCCGCCGACCAGAAGAGTGCAGTGGGGGCCACTCACCGGTTTTTCGCGCCCAGGAGGGTACGCGCACGTCATGGACTGGCTGAAGAAACTCCCCGTCATCGGGCCACCGGTCTCCTGGCTGATGACGACGCACGCCTGGCGCTCGTACGAAAGGCTCGACCGGGTCCACTGGGCCAGGCTCGCCGCTGCGATCACCTTCATCAGCTTCCTGGCGCTCTTCCCGCTGATCGCGGTCGCCGCGGCGATCGGCGCCGCGATGCTCTCCACCGAGCAGCTGAACAAGATCGAGGACAAGGTCGCCGAGCAGGTGCCCGGCATCTCCGATCAGCTCGGCATCGCCGGTCTGGTGGCCCACGCGGGGACGGTCGGGTTGGTCGCCGGTGTGCTGTTGCTCTTCACCGGTGTCGGCTGGATCGGTGCGATGCGCGACTGTCTGCGCGCGGTCTGGGAGTTGGACGACGTGGACCAGGGCAATCCGGTCGTCCGTAAGCTCAAGGACGCCGGACTGCTGGTAGGCCTCGGCGGGGCGGCGCTCGTCACCCTCGCCGCCTCCACGGCCGGCTCCACCGCGGTCGGCTGGACCGCCCGGCTGGTGGGCATCTCCGACCGGGGGGCCGGCGGGGTGCTGCTGCAGACCGCTGCCCTGCTGGTGGCGGCCCTGGCCGACTTCCTGCTGCTGCTCTATCTGCTGACGCTGCTGCCCGGCGTCAAGCCGCCGCACCGCAGGCTGGTGACCGCCGCGGTGATCGGCGCGATCGGCTTCGAACTCCTCAAGCTGCTGCTCGGCAGCTATATGAAGAGCGTCGCGTCGAAGAGCATGTACGGCGCCTTCGGCGTACCGATCGCCCTCCTGCTGTGGATCAACTTCACCGCGAAACTGCTGCTGTTCTGCGCCGCCTGGACGGCGACGCCGAGCAGGCGGCAGACGAAGGAGGGCGCCGCGGACGTCAGCGGCGAGGAAGGCGGCGCACCAGGTCCGGCAGCGGCCAGCGCCGGTTGACCAGGAACACCCCGCCGGCCAGCAGCGCCAGGACCCCGCCGACGATCCCGAGCGCGATCCCGACCCCGCTGGAGCCCGCACCGGCCGCGGCCGCCTTGGTGGTGCCCGAACCGTGCTCGCCCTTGTTCGCCGCGCCGTTGGCGCCCGCCGCGCCCTCTCCGCCGCCCGATTCCATGCCCTTGCCGGTTCCGGTCTGCGCGGACTTCGGGGGGACCAGTTCGCCGACCGGGGTCACCTTGCCGGCTGCGTCGAAGCCCCAGTCGAGCAGGCTCGCGGCCTCCTTGTAGACGGCGTGCCTCTCATCGGACTTCGGGTTCATGACGGTGACGAGCAGCACCTTGCCGTTGCGCTCGGCGACACCGGTGAAGGTGTTGCCCGCGTGAGTGGTGTAGCCGTTCTTGACGCCCGCGATGCCCTTGTACGGCTCGACGCCGACGCCACCGGTGAGCAGCCGGTTGGTGTTCTGGATCTGGAAGGCCTCGCGCTTCTTGCCGGCCTTCTTCTCGCCGGGGAATTCGGCCGTGGCAGTCGAGCAGTACTCGCGGAAGTCCTCCTTCTGCAGTCCGCTGCGGGCGAACAGCGTGAGGTCGTACGCGCTGGAGACTTGGCCAGGGGCGTCGTAGCCGTCGGGCGACACGACGTGTGTGTCGAGGGCCTGCAACTCCTCGGCGTGCTCCTGCATGGCGGTGACGGTCTTGGGGACGCCGCCGTACATCGAGGACAGCACATGCACCGCGTCGTTGCCGGAGCGCAGGAAGACGCCGAGCCACAGGTCGTGGACCGTGTACGTCAGGCGCTCCTTGACGCCGACCAGGCTGCTGCCCTCACCGACGTCGGCGAGATCCTTGTTCGTCACCTTGTGCTTCAGGGTCTTCGGCTGGAGCTCGGGCGCGTCCATGACCGTGTCCGCGAACAGCATCTTCAGCGTGGAGGCCGGGGGCAGCCGCCAGTGCGAGTTGTGCGAGGCGAGCACCTCGCCGCTCTCCGCGTCCGCGACGATCCAGGACCGTCCGGTGAGGTCCTTCGGCAGCACCGGGGCGTCCGGCCCCAGATCGACCTGGGTGCCGACGAGGCCGAGCCGCTCGCCGCCGACCTTCGACATCGGGGCGGTCGGCTTCGGGTCGTCGGTGGTGTCCTTGCCGACCGCTGACGCGGGGCCGACGACAAAGGTGGACAGCAGGACGGCAGAGGTGACCATCAACGCGGTCTTTTTCAGAGCAGGCACGGTCGGAAACGTACAGGCTGATGATGTGGAGGGGGATGCGGACCGCCGGACCGGCCGACCGGAACGCCGGGACAGTCCACCCCGAGCGCCCCGGCCGGAGCGCGGTGGCGATACTGGATTCATGAAGCTCACCCGCCCCGTCTCCTGGTTCCTGCTCGCCTTCGGGGTGTGGAGCTGGTGCATTTGGGTCACTTTCGCCAAGAATCTATGGAAAGACGGCAGTGGGCTTGCCTTCGACGACGCGGGTGACCCGACTGCGTACTTCTGGGTGCATCTGCTGCTCGCCATCACGTCCTTTCTTCTGGGGACGGCGGTCGGTGTGATCGGGTTGCGCGGACTCAGGGCTCTGCGCCGCGAACGTGCATAACCGGCCGCGCGGCGACCGGACATAGGCGTACGAAACACAGGCGTGCGGTACCGGAGTGGGAGCGCAAGTGGCACTGGTCTTCGTTCTGGCCGCGGTCGCGGTCCTCGCGCTGCTGGTCGGCGTGCACCGCTATGTGTGGCGTCGTCTTGTCGGCGACACGACGGCGCCGGGCAGCGCGCTGCGCCGGGCGGGCACCGTGGCGGCCTGGCTGCTGCCGCTGTTGAGCATCGGTGCTCTGGTCTCCGGGCGCGCGGGCGCGCCGTTCCGGCTGCAGCAGACGCTGGCCTGGCCGGGCTTTCTCTGGCTGGCGGCGCTCCTGTATCTGACGCTGGCTCTGCTGGTGGGTGAGGCGGTACGGCCGGTTCTGCGGTGGGTGCTCGCGCGCCGCGCGACGGATGGCCGTACGGCCGGCAGGGCCGGTGCCGGGAGCGATGCGGCTGATATGGGCTCATCTCCGGCCGAAGCGGCCGCGAGTGGAGCTCCTGCGGCCCCGGCCACCCTCGTCGTCGAAGCCCCCGCCCCGCCATCGGCGGCCACCCATCCGTCCCGTCGCCTGTTCGTGGCGCGGGCCGTAGGAGGCGCTGCCGCCGTCGCCGGGCTCGGTACCGTCGGATACGGCACGTACGGCGTGCTCCGCGGCCCGCGCGTCAAGCGGGTCACCGTCCCGCTCGCCAAACTGCCCCGGTCCGCGCACGGCTTCCGGATCGCCGTCGTCAGCGACATCCATCTCGGCCCCATCCTGGGCCGCGCCCACACCCAGCGGATCGTCGACACGATCAACCGGACGCAGCCCGATCTGATCGCTGTCGTCGGCGATCTCGTCGACGGAACCGTCGCCGACCTCGGACCGGCTGCCGAGCCGCTGGCGGGACTGACTGCCCGCCATGGGGCGTTCTTCGTCACCGGCAATCACGAGTACTTCTCCGGTGCGGCCCAATGGGTTGATCACGTAAGGGAATTGGGGCTTCACCCACTGGAGAACGCGCGGGTCGAGATAGACGGCTTCGATCTGGCCGGGGTCAACGACGTTGCCGGGGAGAGCGAGGGGCAGGGCCCCGATTTCGAGCGCGCCCTCGGCGACCGGGACCGTACCCGCGCCTCCGTCCTCCTCGCCCACCAGCCCGTCGTCATCGACGACGCGGTCGCGCACGGGGTGGACCTCCAGCTCTCCGGCCACACCCACGGCGGCCAGCTCTGGCCGGGCAACTACCTCGCCGAACTGGCCAACCCCACGGTCGCCGGGCTCGAACGCTACGGCGACACCCAGCTGTACGTCTCGCGGGGCGCGGGCGCCTGGGGTCCGCCGGTGCGGGTCGGCGCCCCCTCGGACATCACCGTCGTGCAGCTCGCCTCCCGACAGGCGTAGTCGCGGCCCCCGCACAACCGCACAGCACCTCCACCTTTTCGGCCGTTCGGCCCATCGGAGGTTTCAACTGCCAAAGAATTGGCTAAGAAGTACAGATTTCCTCTTCCGGATGTGAAAATCGTGTGATTGGGTGAGTTCGAGCATGTGGTGATGTGCGTTTCTGAGCACATCTGCCCGGGTGGGGCTGGTAAGGGAGAGCACGGCAATGCGGTCGATCCGGGTACGGATTCTCGCGATTTTCGCGGTTTTGGTCATCGCAGGCGTCGGCGCCTGGCAGTTGCTTCCCTCGGACGAGGCGAAGAAGGATCCGATCACGGTCGGCACGACGGACGAGGTGACCTCACTCGACCCGGCCGGTGCCTACGACGCCGGTTCCTGGGCGATGTACAGCAACGTCTACCAGTCCCTCCTGACGTTCAAGTCCGGGGCGATCGTCCCCGAGCCGGACGCCGCCGAGAGCTGTGGGTTCATCGGCCAGAAGCTGCAGACGTACCAGTGCAAGCTGCGCGACGATCTGACCTTCGCCAGTGGCCGGAAGGTCACCGCCGCCGATGTCGAGTACTCCATCGAGCGCATGATCAGGATCAAGACGGACGTCGGCCCCTCGGTGCTGTTCCCCAGCCTCAAGAACGTGGTGTCCGAAGGCCGCACGATCACCTTCAACCTCTCCTCGCGCGACGCGACCTTCCCGCAGAAGCTCGCCACCGGGGCCGGTTCGATCGTCGACCACGACCAGTACCCGGCGGACAAGCTCCGCGCCGGGAACACGGTCGACGGTTCGGGGCCGTACATCCTGAAGTCGTACGCACCGGGCACCGAGGCTCAGCTGGTCCCGAACCCCAACTACAAGGGCGCGCTGAAGAAGACCGGCGTCCCGGTCAACATCCGCTACTACAAGCAGTCGGACGATCTCCTGGCAGCCTGGAAGTCCGGGCAGGTCGATGTGACGCACCGGCAGCTGCCGCCCGACACTCTCGCCGACCTCAACCCCGCCGACATCGACATGCACGTCACCGAGGCGGACAGCGCCGAGATCCGCAACCTGGTCTTCAACGTGCGCCCCGGCGCCCCGCTCGCCAACAAGAAGGTCCGGCAGGCCATCGCGTCGATCATCGACCGGGGGCCGCTGGTGACCGACGTCTACAAGGGCACCGTCGAGCCGCTCTACTCGCTGATCCCGCAGGGCTACATCGGGCACAGCACGCCGTTCTTCGACGACTACCCGACGCCCGACCCGGCGCGCGCCAGGAAGCTGATGGAGGAGGCCGGGGTGCAGATCCCGCTGCACATCAACTTCGCCTACCGCGCCGACGACGCGTACACCAAGGAGACCGCCGAGCTGCGCCGCCAGCTGGAGGCGAACGGACTGTTCAAGGTCTCCGTCAAGGCTGTGGAATGGCAGGAGTTCCAGAAGGGGTACGCGGCGGGCAAGTACGACGCGTACACCGTCGGATGGCTGCCCGACTACCCGGACCCCGACACCTTCAGCCAGCCGCTCGTCGGCCGCGACACCAGCCTTCACAACGGCTACACCAGCAAGCGGATGGACCAGCTCATCTCGGCCACGCTGCAGTACAGCGACCGCAGCCGCACCTCGGGCGACTTCAAGGACCTTCAGGCCCTGGTCGGCGAGGACGTGCCGCTCGTACCGCTGTGGCAGAAGAAGGACTACGTCGTCAGCACGACCGAAGTCTCCGGCTCGCAGTACCTGTCGGACGGCACGGGCATCTGGCGGCTGTGGGAACTCAACTGGATCTAGTCCCGGGATCCGCGGCCGGTTGTCCTGCCGTCCCGGGCAGGAACTCCGACAGTACGTCGTGGACCTGACGCACGAGCGGTCGCAGCACTCGGAACCGGGAGAGCGCGATCGCTCGGGCGCCGATCGGGGCGGTGCGTTCGACCAGACGGCGGCTGCGCTCGGCGCCCTCCGTCCGGTCGTACACCCAGAACAGCACCAGACCCATCTGTATCAGCCACATCAACTGCGGCAGCTCTTCCGCCATGTCGGGGTCGGTCTTGGTGCTGGAGCCGGTCAGGCACCGTTCATGAATGGAGATCGCCGCCTCCCGGGCTGCGACCGACTCCTTCGAAAACGGGGAGAGGGGGCTTTCCGGGTCGGCGGCGTTCTTGAAGAACTGGGCGGCGAAGCGGTGGTACGGCTCGGCCACGTCGAGCCAGCTGAGCAGCACCCCGCGGATGCGTACGGCCAGATCCTTGTCGCCGGCCAGGACCGGCTGGACCGCTGCCTCGTGCTCGGCGGCGAGCCGGTCGTAGAAGCCCTGGACGAGGTGTTCCTTCCCGGCGAAGTAGTAGTAGGCGTTTCCGACGGAAACCCCGGCCTCCTGCGCGATGGCCCGCATCGTCGTCTTGTCGTAACCGCGTTCCTCGAAGAGCCGAAGCGCAGTTTCGAGGATGAGTGTGCGGGTCTGCTCGCTCTTGGGAGCCTTGACTTCCTTCACGTCCTTCACTTCCTTCACCACGCCCCCGAGGGTATCCGCCCGGACCGGGGGATGTGCCCCTAGCCTTCGAGGTCGGGGACCTGGCAGGCCTCGTCCCCGGGGCCGCAGGGTGCGGCCGTCACCGACCGGTACTTCGCGGCGGCCAGCACCGATGCCCGGGCGAACGGCAGGCCCGCCGGGGTAGCCAGCCAGTGGGCCTTGGGCCGGTGTTCGGCCAGCGCCCAGAGACAGACGATCCAGGCGGAGGTCCCGCGGTAGACCTGCCCCCGGTCGCCGATCACGGTGATCTCGGAGAGCGTCCCCGCGTGGTCGAGTCCGGGGAAGCGGCGCCGCGCCTCCTCGGAGGCCGCCGGGACGAGATCGAGCGGGACGAGCTGACGCTGCTTCATCAGCCAGTGGCGCACATGGACGCAGAGCGAGCACTGCGCGTCGTAGAGCACGGTGAGCCGTTCGACAGGCGTCGGCCGCCCGTCGAACGGGGCCGTGACCTGCCCGGTCACCGGCCGGCGGCGGGTGCGGCCCACGGGCCTTGGCCGGTGGGGCCCGTCCAGCCCTGCGGCGGTACGGGCGGGGTCTGCTCGCGCTCCATCAGACCGCGGCGGCGGATCTTGTTGAGTACGTAGACGTTTCCGAGGTGCATCACTCCGAGGACGAGCAGGACGACGCCGACCTTCACCGAGAGTGCCTCGAAGAGCCCGCGGGCGTCGGCGACCCCGTCGGAGTTCTTCAGGTAGAGGGTGACGAAGCCCAGGTTGACCAGGTAGAAGCCGACCACCAGCAGGTGGTTGACGGCCTCGGCGAGCTTTTCGTTTCCGTGCAGGACGTCGGCGAGGAAGACCTTGCCGTTGCGGCTCAGTGTGCGGGCCACCCAGACGGTGAGCGCCACGCTGATCAGCAGGTAGATGACGTACGCGACAACAGTGAGGTCCATGCCCCACCCTCCCTTGAACGCGTTCAAAAGCTGTTGTCATGGACTGTAGACCTGTATTTGAACATGTTCAAGCGAGTACTCCGGGGTGGTCCTTCTGCGCGGTCCCGGACTTCGTCGCCGGCGCCTTGAAGTGCCGTACGCCCGGTACCGCCGCGGTCGCCAGGCAGGCTGCGCCGACCGCCACCGCAGCGACGGCGAGCGGGACTTCGGCCCCCCAGGCCGAGGCGGCGAGCGGGGCCAGGGCGTAGCCGAGCGGCATCGCGGCGAGGGAGAGCAGCCAGTCGTACGACGTCACGCGGGCCAGTGCGTGCGCGGGCACCGCGGACTGGACCGAGGTGCCCCAGACCGGGCCGAGGAAGCCGAGGCCCGCCTGTGCGATGCCGTACGCGGCAATGGTCAGCACAGCCGGCGCGCCCGCCGCGAGGAGGCCGAGCGGGAGCGCGTAGGTGGCGAGTCCCAGGTTGGCGACCAGGACCGGGCGGCGCGGGCGGGCGCGGCCGGCCAGCAGTGAGCCGAGCAGCAGGCCGATCGCACCGGTCTGGAGCAGGGCGATCCAGACGGTCTTGCCGCCCATCTCCCGTACGGCGAGGGCCGGGCCCAGGGTCATCAACACGGCCGCCGCGCCGTTCCAGGCGGCATGGGCGATCAGGCTTGTCCAGTACCAGTCGCGGCTGCGGACCTCGCTCCAGCCCTCCTTGAGGTCGCTGAGCACCGATCGGCGCGGGATCGGCACGTGCCGGACCTTGGTGGCGGACAACAGCGCGGCGCTCACCGCGAAGCTCGCGCCGTCCAGCACGAAGGCCCAGCCCGGACCTGCGGTGAGGATCAGGGTTCCCCCGAGGGCGGGGCCGGCCACCCGGGTCGCGCTGTTCACGACGGCCATCAGAGAGTTGGCGCTCAGGAGTCCCGGCGCTTCCACGGTGCCGATGATCAGCGGCGACGCGGTCGGCATGGCGAACGCGCTCGCCGCGCCGCCGATCGCCTCGGCGACGGCGATCTGCCACAGCTGGGGCGCGCCGCCGAGCAGCTCCAGCCCGACGAAGAGCTGGGTCGTGCACCGTACGAGATCGGTGGTGAGCGCGACCGTACGGGCGTTGAATCGGTCGCCGACGACGCCGCCGAGCGGCAGCAGGATCAGTTTGGGCACCATCGCGCACGCCAGGACCAGGGCGAGGGCGGCCGTCGAGCCGGTGGCCAGATAGACGGCGAGCGAGAGTGCGGTGGGGATGGCGGCGTCGCCGAGGAGGGAGAGGGTGCGTCCGATGAAGAGCAGGCGGAAAGCGCGCGTGCGCAGGGGATGCGGCATGCGCAGGAATCTATTTCGACACCGAATTATTCGTCAACGAAATATCTGACACCGAAGTACATCGAGGCTCCGGGCGTACCCTTTCCTCATGGAGCGAAGCGACTGGACCGACGGACATGTGGAGCGGTGGAAGCCCGTGCTTCCCGACCTCGATCCCGATGTCGAGGGTGCGGTGACCCGTATGAAGAAGCTCTCCGTCCATCTGCGCCGGGTGCGCGAACAGTCCCTGGTCGACTTCGACCTGGACCGCCAGGAGTTCGACACGCTCCACAAGCTCGCCGGACGCGGCGGAAGGGCGGCCCCCTCCGAGCTCGCCGCCGACCTCGACCTGGCCCCCGCCTCCGTCACCGGCCGGCTGGACGCGCTCGAACGGCGCGGCTTCGTCCGGCGTACGCCGTCGACCACGGACCGGCGACGGGTCAACGTGGAACTCACCGAGGAGGGCCGCTCGACCTGGCTCGGCGCGATGGACTTCCTCGGCCACGAGGAGTACCGGCTGCTCGGCGTCCTCGACCGCGACGAACGCACCCTGCTCAACGACATGTTGCGGCGCATCATGGTCGTCGCGGAGGACCGGGACGGCGCCCCGTGGGATTGAGTGGCGCCGGGACCTGCGCTGCCTGAACGGCCCTGCGCCACAATGCCGGGAGGGGCGTTGCCGGCGCCCGGCCCCGCCCCCGTTCCGCCGCCCGCCTACTGACCGTCAGATGCTCAGCGAACGCGCCGTGTTGATCTGGGCCATCACCATCTGGAAGGTCTCCGGGCCCGTCGCCGCGATCATCGTCGAATGGTGCCGGCCGCCGCTGGTGACCGAGACCTGGATGAAGCCGGTCGTCTTCTTCTCCTTCATCAGGAGGAAGAGCAGCCCGATCAGGCAGAGCAGGGCGAAGATGATCGCGAGCACGATCGCGACCGTCGGGATCTTCTCCTCGGTGCGCGACATGTCGGTGGCCGTCCACACCGCGCCCTTGAGGGGCATCGTGCCGGACGGCGTCACGATCGAGTCGTTCATGACGGTGATGTCGCCGAACGACAGCATCGGTGCACCGCCGCCGGCCCCCGGGCCCTGCTGCGGCGGGAAGCCGTAACCGGGCAGGGGCGGCTGGTTGGCGTTCGGGTAGCCGTAACCGGGCGCGGGGTCGGGCAGCTGCTGCGGGTAGCCGTACGTCGGCGTGCCCGGGCTCGGCGTGCCCGCACCCGGGTAGCCGTACCCCTGGGCGTCCGGGACGGTGGGCGGATTGCCCGGCTGCTGGGGAGGTCCCCACCTGCCTGAGTCGTCCGCGTACGGATTCGGATCGCTCAACGTTCCCCGCTCTCGATCAAGCTTGTGCGCCCCGCGCCTTGCTGCGCCGGGGGCGGCGAACCGGTGTCCGGTTCCGCATGACCGTACCGTCAAGCCCCGAAGAGTGCAGCAAGAGGCCCCGCTTCCCGCGGCGTTGGCGCGGGAAAACGGGGCCTCCGGTGGAACTGGCGTAGCGGAAGGGTCAGAAGCGACGCGTGATCAGGGCGCGCTTCACTTCCTGGATCGCCTTGGTGACCTCGATGCCACGCGGGCACGCGTCCGTGCAGTTGAAGGTGGTGCGGCAACGCCACACGCCGTCACGGTCGTTGAGGATCTCCAGGCGCTGCTCGCCGCCCTCGTCGCGCGAGTCGAAGATGAAGCGGTGCGCGTTGACGATCGCCGCCGGGCCGAAGTACTGGCCGTCGTTCCAGAAGACCGGGCACGACGAGGTGCACGCGGCGCACAGGATGCACTTCGTGGTGTCGTCGAACCGCTCGCGGTCCTCGGCGGACTGCAGACGCTCGCGCGTCGGCTCGTTCCCCTTGGTGATGAGGAACGGCATGACATCGCGGTAGGCCTGGAAGAACGGATCCATGTCGACCACGAGGTCCTTGAGGACCGTGAGGCCCTTTATGGCCTCGACCGTGATCGGCTTCTCCGGGTTGATGTCCTTGATCAGCGTCTTGCAGGCGAGCCTGTTCTTGCCGTTGATCCGCATCGCGTCGGAGCCGCAGATGCCGTGCGCGCAGGAGCGACGGAACGTCAGCGTGCCGTCGACCTCCCACTTGATCTTGTGAAGGGCGTCGAGAACACGCTCCTTCGGGTCGATCTCGATCTGGAAGTCCTGCCACTGGGCCTCGTCGGAGACCTCGGGGTTGAAGCGGCGGATCCGGAAGGTGACCGTGATGTACGGGGAGGCGGCGGACTCCGCCTCCACCTTGTCCAAAGTCGGGGTTGCCATCAGTACTTACGCTCCATCGGCTGGTAGCGGGTCTGGACGACCGGCTTGTAGTCGAGCCGGATCGACTCGGTGCCGTCGTCGGCGACCTCGCGGTACGCCATGGTGTGGCGCATGAAGTTGACGTCGTCGCGGTTCGGGTAGTCCTCGCGGTAGTGACCGCCGCGGGACTCCTTGCGGGCCAGCGCGGAGGTCGCCATGACCTCGGCCAGGTCGAGCAGGTTGCCCAGCTCGATGGCCTCCAGGAGGTCCGTGTTGAACCGCTTGCCCTTGTCCTGGATGGACACGTTCAGGTAGCGCTTGCGCAGCTCGGCGATCTTGTCGACGGCCGTCTTGATGGTCTGCTCGGTACGGAACACCATCACATTGGCGTCCATGCACTCCTGCAGCTCCAGACGGAGCGTCGCGACCCGCTCGGTGCCCGTCGAATTGCGCAGCCGCTCGACCTGGTCGATGACCAGCTGCGCCGGGTTCTCGGGAAGCTCGACGAAGTCGTTCTTCGCGGAGTACTCGGCGGCGGCGATGCCCGACCGGCGTCCGAAGACGTTGATGTCGAGCAGCGAGTTGGTGCCCAGACGGTTGGCGCCGTGCACGGAGACACACGCGACCTCGCCGGCTGCGTACAGGCCCGGGACGACGGTGGTGTTGTCGGCCAGCACCTCGCCCTGGACGTTGGTCGGGATGCCGCCCATGGCGTAGTGCGCGGTCGGCTGGATCGGGATCGGGTCCGTGTAGGGCTCGATACCGAGGTACGTACGCGCGAACTCGGTGATGTCCGGGAGCTTCGCGTCGAGCTGCTCCGGCGGCAGGTGCGTGAGGTCGAGGTAGACGTGGTCGCCCTCGGGACCGCAGCCGCGGCCCTCACGGATCTCCGTGTAGATGGAGCGGGACACGACGTCACGGGACGCGAGGTCCTTCATGACCGGCGCGTACTTCTCCATGAAGCGCTCACCGTCCTTGTTGCGGAGGATGCCGCCCTCACCACGGGCGCCCTCCGTCAGCAGGATGCCCATGCGCCAGATGCCCGTCGGGTGGAACTGGAAGAACTCCATGTCCTCCAGCGGCAGACCGCGGCGGTACGCGGCGGCCTGGCCGTCACCGGTCAGGGTGTGGGCGTTCGACGTCACCTTGAAGAACTTGCCGGTGCCGCCGGAGGCGAAGATGATCGCCTTCGCCTGGAAGACGTGGATCTCGCCGGTCGCCAGCTCGTACGCGACGACGCCCGCTGACTTCTTCAGCCCGGTCTCGGGGTCCTCCTGCAGCAGCAGGTCCAGGACGTAGAACTCGTTGAAGAACTCCACGCCCTCCTTGACGCAGTTCTGGTAAAGCGTCTGGAGGATCATGTGGCCGGTGCGGTCCGAGGCGTAGCAGGACCGGCGGACCGGGGCCTCGCCGTGGTTACGGCTGTGGCCGCCGAAGCGACGCTGGTCGATCTTGCCCTCGGGCGTGCGGTTGAACGGCAGGCCCATCTTCTCCAGGTCGAGAACGGAGTCGATGGCCTCCTTCGCCAGGATCTCGGCGGCGTCCTGGTCGACCAGGTAGTCGCCACCCTTGATCGTGTCGAAGGTGTGCCACTCCCAGTTGTCCTCCTCCACGTTGGCGAGCGCGGCGGCCATGCCGCCCTGCGCGGCGCCCGTGTGGGAGCGGGTCGGGTACAGCTTCGTGAGCACGGCGGTACGGCTGCGCTTCGTCGACTCGATGGCCGCGCGCATACCGGCGCCGCCGGCGCCGACGATGACGGTGTCGTACTTGTGGATCTGCATGATTTCCTCTGGTCCCTCTGGCCCGGCGCCTAGCGGATGTTCGGGTCGAAGGTGAAGATCACCAGCGTGCCCAGCAGGACGGTGAACACCGTGGCGGTGTACAGGAGCATCTTGAGCCAGAAGCGGGTGTTGTCCCGTTCGGCGTAGTCGTTGATGACCGTACGGAGGCCGTTGGCGCCGTGGAGCATGGCCAGCCACAGCATCGCCAGGTCCCAGACCTGCCAGAACGGCGAGGCCCAGCGGCCCGCCACGAAGGCGAAGCCGATCTTGGAGACGCCACCGTCCAGCACGAGCTGGATCAGCAGGTGGCCGATGACCAGGACGACAAGAACGATGCCCGACAGGCGCATGAAGAGCCAGGCGTACATCTCGAAGTTGGTGCGCGAACCCTTGGGGCTCTTGCCCGTCCGCTTGCGCGGGGGCTCGATGACCGGGGCCGGGTGGTCGACGTCGTAGAGGCTGACGCCTTCGACGGAGCCGATCGCGGCGGAGGACTCGGTGGACATTGGCCTCAGCTCCCGAAGACTTCGCGTACGGCGTGGCCGAGGACGGGGTAAAGGGCCCCGACCATCAGCACGACCCAGATACCCACGGCGGACCAGAGCATCTGCTTCTGGTAGCGCGGGCCCTTGGCCCAGAAGTCCACGGCGACGATGCGGAGACCGTTCAGCGCGTGGAAGAGAATGGCGGCCACCAGGCCGTATTCGAGGAGCGCGACGATCGGCGTCTTGTACGTGGCCACGACGTCGTCGTAGGCCTCGGGGGAGACGCGGACGAGAGCGGTGTCCAGGACGTGTACGAACAGGAAGAAGAAAATGAGGACACCGGTGACTCGATGAGCCACCCAGGACCACATGCCTTCCCGGCCGCGGTACAGCGTTCCAGCCGGCACGGAAGAACCCTCCGGGAGCGGGGATTGGGGTCGGCCGGCTTGACTGTCGGTCTGACCCGGCCGGGTACGGTCCACCGGCCCCGGCCATCGTAGCGACGGTTTGTCGGTTCGTTCGCGCCGGGGCCTCTGGTGTGATCAAAGTGGCAATCAAACAGGCACGGACGGGCTAGGGGCGTCCAGCTTTCAGGGCGTGTCCGCCGGGTCCTTGTCCGTCATCAGCTCGATGATGCGGCCCCGCGCCAGTCTGCGCATCTCGTCCGCCGTGACCACCCGCTCCTCGTCCAGGTCGTGGCCCAGCCTGGCCCGGATGCCGGCCAGCACCTGGTCCGGGTGCTCGGAGGGCAGGAAGGCGTCCAGGCAGATCACGAAGACATGGCCGAAGCGGCACTCGTACGCGGCATGCGCGGCGCTCAGCGCGAGATGCGCGGACGGGGGTGCGGCGTGGTGCAGTCCGGGGGAGTCCTCGGCGGCGAGTGCCTCGGCGAGATCGGCCGGGCCCAGGTCGTATCCCGCCTCGTCGGCGGCGGCGAGCAATGCGCCCAGATCGGGATACGGACGGTGGGCGGCCAGCCGCTGTGCCCAGCGGTGGCTGCCGCAGCAGCCGAGCAGGGCGGCTTCGGCGGCGGCGGGCGATGCGGTGTTGAACCGGTCGAGGCCGCGGGAGGGGGCGCTGACTCGGGCCGGACGGCAGTTCTGGACGGGCACGGCGGGCCGGACGTCGTGTTGTGGCAGTGGTTCGGGGAGGCCGGCGTGGGACTCGCTGGGCCTGGACAGCGTGGGCTCCTCGGATCATCGGCATCTGTGACCCTGGCGTGGTGGGACGAGAGAGACCAGGGGGATGCGGGGTGAGGGAGAGATGAATGTGATCCAACGTTAGCGAGCGCGGGTAACGGCCGCCGACGGATGCGCGAATATCACCCGGAAGTGAGAGTTTGGGAACGTTCGATGGACGAATCTCCGAGGAGAATGCCCGGCTATCTCCATGCTTTTACCCTATTACCCCCTATATCGGAGGTTTCTGACCGATGTCGCTCTCACGCGGTGCGCTCGTGGCCGGCGCTGCCCTCACCGCGGCGGCCGCGGTGACGATCACCGTCGTCGTCTGGCCGGAAGTGTCCGACACCGGACGCCAAGAGGGGACGGCCGGGGCCAGCACGCCCTCGCACGCGTCCCCTTCGCCGACCCGTAGCTACCCGCTCTCCACCGCACCCCGCACCATCCCCGCCGTACGTGAACACATCCCCGCCCGGGGCCCCGGCTGGCAGCCGGGGCCGACGAGTGCCGTCGTGATCGGCGACGGCAGCGGGGCGCTCGCGGACGAGGCGCAGCTGCTCGCCAAGGAGCTGAAGATCAGTTACCGGGGTGCCGTCCCCGCCCGCGCGGGCGATGTCGAGCTGGCCCTGGGAACCCCCGGCAAGGGCGCCTCCGAGTCGTACACCCTGAGGACCCACGACGGGCGGGTCACCGTCACCGGCCCCGACCAGGCGGGCGTTTTCTACGGAACCCGCACCCTCAAACAGGCGCTGCGCGCCGACGGCACCATGCCCGAGGGGGAGGTGCGCGACCGCCCCGACCGGCCGCAACGCGGGCTCAACCTCGACATCGCGCGCAAGTACTACAGCGTGGGCTGGATCGAGGACCGGCTGCGCGAGATGGCCGACCTCAAGCTCAACCAGCTGGGCCTGCACTTCTCCGACGACCAGGCATTCCGGATCGAGTCCGACACCCACCCCGAGGTGGTGTCGCCCGAACATCTCACCAAGGCGGAGGTCCGCCAGATCCTCGCCCTCGCGGGCCGGCTGCACATCGATGTGGTCCCCGAGATCGACTCCCCGGGCCATCTCGGCGCCGTCCTGCGCGCCCACCCCGAACTCCAGCTGCGCAACACGGCGGGCGTGCCCTCGACCGGGTCGATCGACATCTCCCGTCCCGGCGCGGCGAAACTCATCGACCAGCTGATCGGCGAGTTCGCGGAGCTCTTCGGCGGTAGGTACTGGCATCTCGGCGGCGACGAATACCGCGCGCTGACGGTCCAGAACCCCGCTGCCTCGTACCCGCAGCTGCAGCGCGCCGCCCAGCTGAAGTACGGTGCGGCGGCCGGCATCAAGGACCTCGCCACCGGATGGCTCAACGACCGGGCGGCGGTGGTGCGCCCGCACGGCCTGCAGCCCAAGGCCTGGAACGACGGCTTCTTCCGCGGCGGAATCGTCCGGGCCGACAAGGGCATCGAGGTCGAGTACTGGACGGGCAAGGAGTACGGCGCCCGGCCGCCGGAGGAGTACCTGAACGAGGGTCGCCGGGTGGTGAACCTCAACGACGAGTTCCTCTACTACGTGCTCGGCCAGCCCAATGAGTTCGTCTACCCGACGGGGAAACGGATCTACGAGCAGTGGACGCCGCTCGTCCTGCGCGGCACCCAGCCGGTCCCGGCCCGTTACTCGGGCCAGATCCTGGGCGGCCGGTTCGCGGTCTGGGGCGACCTGCCGCAGGCACAGACTCCGGCGCAGGTGGCGGCGGGGATCCGGATGCCACTGCGGGCCACGGCCCAGAAGCTCTGGGATCCGAGGAAGCCGGCGCTGAGCTGGAGTCAGTTCCAGGCGCTCGCCGGGACGATCGACAAGACGGGCTGAGTGGGTCGTACCGGATTTCGATGGACATGACGGTGGGCCGGGGCTACATTCCGCTTGCCGCGCGCTCCGGGGGCGGAGGCGCGCGTTCTTGCGAAAAGATGTCAGAATCCTGGGGGGTCCACTTCATGCTGTGCTCAACCTGCCGCATCAGACCGCCGGTCACCGCGGAGGGGCTCTGCATCCTGTGCGCCGGCCCTGCCGGGGCGTCGGCGCCGATGCCTGCGGCTCCGCCCTTCGCGTCACCGCAACAGCAGCTGCGCTCACCCGACGGGCTCGCGAAGGCCGTCGTCATCCTGCTGGCGGTCGCCGCCGTGGCCGACCTGCTCGCCGTGCTCGCGGGGCTGAACATCCGCAGCCTGCTCGGCGATGCGCTGGACAACGGCCTGGCGACGCTCGACGACGCCGAGGCGGATCGCGCCGACAACCTGTATGCGGCCTCAGGGGTCCTGCAACTCCTGGTGATGCTGGCCACCGGCGTCGTCTTCATCCTCTGGTTCCGGCGGGTGCGGCTGAACGCCGAGGTGTTCGACGCGAGCATGCAGCAGATGAAGCCCGGATGGGCGATCGGTGCCTGGTTCGTCCCGGTCGCCAACCTGGTGCTGCCGCGTCGGATCGCGGGCGGTATCTGGACCGCGAGCGCCCAGACCCACACCGACGGCAGCTGGCGCACGGTTTCCGTGGCCCCGGTCAATCTGTGGTGGGTGGCATGGGTCTGCTCGTCGCTCTTCTCCCGGTACGCCTCCCAGCAGTACATGAAGGCAGAGGGGGCGCAGGAGGTCATGGACGCGGCCGGCCGGATGCTGGCAGCCGATGCGTTCGGCATCGTGGCCGCGGTGTTCGCGATCCTCTTCGTGCGCAAACTGACCCGGATGCAGGGGGAGCGGGCGGCGCTGGGCGTGTATCCGCTCAGCTGAGGGCGAACCCGCTGAGGCTCAGCGGGGGAACCAACCGTTCCTGAGCAGTGAGCAGGAGTGAGTCCTGACTCACTGGCACGCCCCGAACGGTCTTGGGCGCACTGGTCCTCCGCTTTCGCATCCTGGTCGGCGACGCATATCCCGTATGCGGTCCGTCCCGGGCGGCCGGAATCCCTACGACCTGACCATATGGGTGCGGCCAGAGGCGACGGGGAGGCCCCGCACCATCTCGCTGGTGACACGGGGGCCGAAAACGTTACGCACACCCCGCCAGACACACCCACCGATCGTCACACCGTTCACTCAATCGTGCCCATGTTCGCCAAAATGAGGTGCTGGCCCAGCAGTTGTGAACCCCTGTTGGTGGGTGCGATTTCAGACTCCAGCAGTGACGCTTTTGAGCCATTCGACGCTGAAAGCGGTATGCGGCAGCAGGAAGCGCCGCGTCCCCGTGCGGGCCCGTACGGGGACAGGGTGACGGGGGAGAAGCCGATGAGCCTGCTGGAACTGATCGCCGCCGCGGACGAGCGGGCACTGGTCGCGAGCGGAATCGCCTGCCTCGACCGATGCCTGCCGCAGCCCGCGGAGGGTGCCGACCCCGACCCCCTGCGTCCGCTCTGGGCGGGCTGCGCCAACGGCGACGAATGGCCGGACCGTCTGGCTGAGGCCCGCGCGGCGCTGAACGATGTGCCGTCCGGGGTGGACGGGGCGATACCGGCGATACGGAAGCTGCTCGGTGAAGCGCCTGCGGAGCGGACGGATCCGGGGATGCGGGCGTGGGCGGATGCCTGCTCGCTCCTGGCCCTGGAGGTCCACCTCGGGCAGGACGCGACGCCCGCTGCCGGGGACGATCTGCTGCGGCGCTGCCGCGAGGACGGTCCGACGGGGGCCGGGCCGCTGGTCGCCGGGGAGGTGCGCCGGCAGATCCGGATCCTGGAGATGCTGGCGGAGGCCGCGGGGGCGGGGCTGCGCCAGGCGCTTGACGTCTCGACCGAGGGACAGCGAGTGCTCCGTGCGGCGACGTCGCGGCGGGCGCGCGGGCGCGGGCCGGCGTGATCGAACCCGGTCGGGCGGCGGAGTGCCGGAAATGCTCGGGAAGTTGACGAGGACGACCGGGGCCGCCACCCCCCACAGGAGAGGCCCCGGTCGTCTTCCGCGGGGCCGCATGGCGACCCCGTACTCATCTCAGCGCCGCGACTGCGTTTTCTGTCACACCGCACGGTACCCGTGAAAGGTTGTGGGTTGTACAAGTCATGGACGTGGCCCCCGCCAAGGACGTAGCGTGCTGAGTCGCGCAGGGTGGCGCGGCAGTGGTGACCAGCTGCGATTCAGGACAGCAGGGCAGGTTGAGGGAGTGCTGGGGGACGACGCGGAGCTGACCGCCGCGGTGCTCGCGGCACAGGACGGGGACGAAGACGCCTTCCGTACTGTGTACCGCGCAGTGCAGCCGCGGCTGCTGGGTTACATACGGACATTGGTGGGGGAGCCGGACGCCGAGGACGTGGCGTCCGAGTCCTGGCTGCAGATAGCGCGGGACCTCGACCGGTTCAGCGGCGACGCCGACCGGTTCCGGGGATGGGCGGCACGCATAGCCCGTAACCGCGCCCTCGACCATCTGCGGATGCGCGGCAGGCGCCCCGCGGTCGGCGGCGACGAGACGGAGCTGTCCGAGAAGCCGGCCGAGTCCGACACCGCCGACGAGGCGATCGAGGCCCTGGCCACCGGCCGCACCATGTCTCTCATCGCCCAGCTGCCGCAGGACCAGGCCGAGGCCGTGGTGCTTCGTGTGGTGGTAGGTCTGGACGCGAAGAGTGCGGCGCAGACACTCGGCAAGCGGCCGGGGGCGGTGCGTACGGCTGCGCACCGTGGGCTGAAACGCCTGGCGGAACTGCTCCATGCGGACAACGAGACCGGCACGAACGGCGACGGGCGCGGCGCTTCCCACCCGCACGGGAGCGCGACAGGTCAGATGGCGGAGCTCGATGCCGTACCCGCGCAGCGCGTCTCGCGCACCGGACTGACGGCGTCCGCCGGTGTGACGCATTCGCGTCCGTGGACGCAGAGGAACATGTGATGGCCGACGAACAGTACGAATGGCTTGACAAGGACGCGGCGGAGAGATTGCTCCGCGGCGAACCGGTCGATCCCGTCGACGGCCACGCGCGTACCGAGGCCGTACGACTCATGGCCGCGCTGGCCGCCGCCGCCCGCGAAGCCCGGCCGGCCACCGGCGAACTGCCGGGTGAGGCCGCCGCGCTGGCCGCCTTCCGTGCAGTCCCGCGCGCCGCCCGTACGCGGGGACGGTCCGCGACGCAGGCGGCGCAGCCGACGGGGCACACCGTACGGAGCAGCGAGCCGGAGCAGACGGGGCAGCCAGGACGAGGTGTGCATCCGGGGCTGCCCGAGACGCTCGGAGCGATTCGTATCGGCCCCGCCCCCTCCGCCCAATTCTCCTCGTCCTCCTCCTTCGCCACCTCCTCCGGCGGTGGTATGCGTGCGCGGCGCTGGAGACGGCCCCTGCGCTTCGGCCTTGCCGCTTCCCTCGCGGGCTGCGCGCTCGGCGGGGTCGCCGTCGCCGCGGGTACGGGCGTGCTTCCGGGCCCGTTCGGCGGGCACGCCAACCCGTTGCCCGCCTCCTCCGTGTCGGCGCCCGCCTCCCCGGGGGGGCTCGGATCAGGGCCCACGTCCGACAAGACGCCCGTCCCGCCGCCGGCTTCCCCGGGCCCGGACACCTCCCCGGACCCCGCCGCCCCGTCCGCCCCCGGCGAGGGAACCCGCAAGGGCGACGGCGGTACGAACGGCCGGGACGGTCGGGGCGGCACGGAAGGCAAGGACGGTGGTTACGGGGACGATGCCGACGCCGCCCCCCGTTCCGCTGACGGGACCGCCCGCGACAGCACCTCCGGCGGCGGCCAGGGCGGCACGTCCGGCAAATGGCAGGGCCGGACCGTCAGGGACTGCCGCGACTACCGCGAAGGCGATCTCGACGCCGCCCGCAGGCGCCGCCTCGTAGTGATGGCCAGGGGCGCCGGCAACCTGGACCGGTTCTGCAAGCGCGTCCTGGAACAAGCCGACGGCGACGACGGTGACGCGCAACAGGGCAGCGACAGCGGTTCCGACGAGGGGACGGGCAACGACGGTCCGGACGCGGTCCGGTCGCTCTGGTTCAAACCCGCCACTCCGCCGCCGTCGGCCCCCGCGCTCTCGGCCGCCCCGGACAACGCCGCGTCCACTCGCTGAGCCGCGCCGGCCGCTCCGCTGCCACCGGGTGTGACATTTTCCGAGCCGTCGGCGCAGTACAGAGTGAGCCGACTGGTCATCGGCAGCGCACAGAGCCGGGGTTCCCCCCGTACCTTCGGCTCAGCGCACCTGGCGCGGGCGGGACACGTTCCCCCGGTCCCGCCCGCGCCCCCTTTTCCTTCTTCGCCCTCACCAGTAGATGACGACCTTGTCGCCGGTGCGGACCTGGTCGAAGAGCGCGGCGATCTTCCCCTCGTCCCGGACGTTCACACACCCGTGCGAGGCGCCGCTGTAGCCTCGGGCCGCGAAGTCCGCCGAGTAGTGCACGGCCTGGCCGCCGCTGAAGAACATCGCGTACGGCATGGCCGTGTGGTAGATCGTCGACACATGGTGCCGGGACTTCCAGTAGATGGAGAAGGTGCCCTCGCGGGTCGGCGTGTACTGCGAGCCGAACCGTACGTCCATCGTCGAGACGACATGGCCGTCGATCATCCAGGACAGGGTCCGGCTGTTCTTGCTGATGCAGAGCACCCGGCCGGTCAGGCAGCGCTTGTCGGGCTTGGCGACGGGGCGGGAGGTCGGCGGGTTCAGCTCGGCGGCCGTCGGCTTCCGGGTCATGGCGAGCAGCTTCTGCCAGGTGAGGGTGTCCGTCCTGCCCGTACGGGACAGTCCGCGCTTGCCCTGGAAGGACTGCACGGCGGCGACGGTGAGGGTGCCGTAGTAACCGGTGGGAGTGCGGCCGAAGTGGCCGATCTGACGGAGCCGGGCCTGCAGTTCCCGTACCTGCTTGCCCTGGGAGCCGGTCGCCATCAGCGTCTTCCCCTGCGGGGCGGGCTTCGGCGTGGCGGACGGTGTCGGTGAGACCGGCGGCTTCGAGGCGGTCGCGGCGGGCTTGGCGTCGTCGGTCGCCGGGGCGGAGGCCTTCGGCGGTGACGACGTGGTCGCCGGGGACCCGTTGGCGGGTTGCGCCTTGCAGCCCGCGGTGGTGGCGGTCAGAGCGAGGAGGGCGACGGCAGCCACCGCTGCGCCGCCCGGGTGCCTTGCTGTCCGGCCAATCGTTCCTGCACCGTGCCCGGTTCTGTGTGCCATCCTCGGCCCCCTGCTTCCTTCGGTATCTGTTGGGACGAATTCCCGCTCTGCCCGGTTGCCAAAGCCCGCGCATGATGGTGAGTGCGGTGGGGAAGGCCGTAGGACGCACCTTGTGAGCAAGGTCCCAGCCCGTGCCTCTCCATCGGCCGCACGCCCGCCGCTACAGTCCGTCGCGAGGGTCGTTGGTTACCAGCAAGTAGCTTCAGCGGGAGGCACAGCAGATGACGCGCGAGTCGGAGTCGGGACTGCCCATCGAGCCGGTGTACGGGCCGGACGCACTCGACGGGTGGAACGCCGACGACAAACTGGGCGAGCCGGGCGCCTACCCCTTCACCCGTGGTGTCTACCCGTCGATGTACACCGGCCGGCCGTGGACGATGCGTCAGTACGCCGGGTTCGGCACGGCCTCCGAATCGAACGCCCGCTACAAGCAGCTGATCGCCAACGGCACGATGGGCCTGTCCGTCGCCTTCGACCTGCCCACCCAGATGGGCCATGACTCCGACGCGCCGATCGCGTCCGGCGAGGTCGGCAAGGTCGGGGTGGCGATCGACTCGGTCGAGGACATGCGGGTCCTGTTCGGCGGGATCCCGCTCGACAAGGTCTCCACCTCGATGACGATCAACGCGCCCGCCGCGCTGCTCCTCCTCATGTACCAGCTGGTCGGCGAGGAGCAGGGCGTTCCGGCTGACCGGCTGACCGGCACCATCCAGAACGATGTCCTGAAGGAGTACATCGCCCGCGGCACGTACATCTTCCCGCCCAAGCCCTCGCTGCGGCTGATCGCCGACATCTTCAAGTACTGCAAGGCCGAGATCCCGAAGTGGAACACCATCTCGATCTCCGGCTACCACATGGCGGAGGCCGGGGCCTCGCCCGCGCAGGAGATCGCGTTCACCCTCGCGGACGGCATCGAGTACGTGCGTACCGCCGTCGCGGCCGGCATGGACGTCGACGACTTCGCCCCCCGCCTCTCCTTCTTCTTCGTCGCCCGTACGACGATCCTCGAAGAGGTCGCCAAGTTCCGCGCCGCCCGCCGGATCTGGGCCCGCGTGATGAAGGAGGAGTTCGGTGCGAAGAACCCCAAGTCGCTGATGCTGCGCTTCCACACCCAGACCGCGGGGGTCCAGCTGACCGCCCAGCAGCCCGAGGTCAACCTGGTGCGCGTCGCCGTCCAGGGGCTCGGCGCGGTTCTCGGCGGTACGCAGTCGCTGCACACCAACTCGTTCGACGAGGCGATCGCGCTGCCGACCGACAAGTCCGCGCGACTGGCCCTGCGCACCCAGCAGGTCCTGGCGTACGAGACCGACATCACGGCCACCGTCGACCCGTTCGCCGGTTCGTACGTCGTCGAATCGATGACGGATGCCGTCGAAGCCGAGGCCAGGGACCTCATGCTCAAGGTCGAGGACATGGGTGGGGCGGTCAACGCGATCGAGCGCGGCTTCCAGAAGAGCGAGATCGAGCGCAGCGCCTATCGGATCGCCCAGGAGACGGACAGCGGGGAGCGCGTCGTCGTCGGCGTCAACCGCTTCCAGCTCGACGAGGAGGAGCCGTACGAGCCGCTCCGCGTCGACCCGGCGATCGAGGCCCAGCAGGCGGCCCGGCTGGCGAAGCTGCGGGCCGAGCGCGACCGGACCGCGGTCGACGAGGCGTTGGGCCGGCTGAAGAAGGCGGCCGAGGGGACGGACAACGTCCTCTACCCGATGAAGGACGCACTGGCGGCGCGGGCGACGGTCGGCGAGGTGTGCAACGCGCTGCGGGAGGTGTGGGGGACGTACGTGCCGACGGACGCGTTCTGATCCGCCCCGACGGTCACCGGGCGGGAATACCACCCGAGAGGAGTGTCGTACCCGCGTGCGACACTCCTTTTCATGCTGGGTGTCACTGATCTTCCGACCTACCTCGTCGGCCTCGTGCTGATCGTTCTGCTGCCGGGGCCGAATTCGTTGTACGTGCTCTCCGTCGCCGCCCGCCGCGGTGTGCGGACCGGGTATGTGGCGGCGGCCGGTGTGTGGACCGGTGACACGGTGCTGATGACGCTGTCCGCGCTCGGCGCTGCCTCCCTGCTGCAGACCACGCCGGTGCTCTTCGCCATCGTCAAGTACGCGGGCGCGGGCTATCTGACCTGGCTGGCGATCGGCATGCTGCGGGCCGCGGCGTCCATGTGGCGCGAGCGGCACCGGCAGATCGCCGAGCTGACCGACGACGCGGCCGGACCGGGCGGGGCGAGGACGGCGGCCGGGGCGGCGGAGCGGCCGTACCGGCGGGCGCTGGTGGTGAGCCTCTTCAACCCGAAGGCGATCCTGTTCCTGATCTCCTTCTTCGTGCAGTTCGTCGACCCCGGGTACGCCTATCCGGCGCTGTCCTTCCTGCTGCTGGGCACGCTGCTGCAGATTGCCAGCTTCCTCTACCTGTCGACGCTGATATTCGGCGGCACCCGGCTGTCCGCCGCGTTCCGCCGCCGCAAGCGGCTGTCGGCGGGCGCGACTTCGGCTGCCGGTGTGCTGTTCCTCGGTTTCGCGGCGAAGCTCTCGCTCAGCAGCGTGTGAGGTGGGCGGCCCGGCTCACCGGTGCCACGCGTCGCCCCCACTTCGTGGATCTTGCGCCGCAGGACCTTGAGGGCGCGTACGTACTCCTCGGCGGGGATGTCCCGGTGGATCACCGCGGTGGATGCGGGTGGAGAGTCCCAGCATGTCGGCTGCGACCGGCCGCCGCTCCGCTCCGTAACTGTCGAGCAGCGCGACCGGTGCGTCGTGCCGCAGCACCTGGCCGAGCTTCCAGCCCAGGTTGTACGCGTCCTGGACGCTGGTGTCGAGCCCCTGCCCGCCCGCCGGGGAGTGGACATGGGCGGCGTCGCCGGCCAGGAAGACGCGGCCCTCGCGGAACCTGTCGGCCGGCGCAGCACGCGGCCAGAAGTCGGAGGACCACCGCACCTCGGTGATGTCGTCCGCGTCGAGGGCGCCGACTCCGAGATCGTCGAGGATCTCTCTCGTGCGCGGCTGGATGCCCTTGCCCCGCGAGCCGGGGAAGAGCGCGGGCGCTTGCTCGACGAGGAGGGCGCGCACGCCGCGGCGGGTCAGATCGCAGGCGAGCGCGAGGCCGCAGGGCGGGACGGTTTCGACATCGGCGAGCGCGCCGACCGGATGGCGCAGTACCCGCTCGCCGCCGCGGCCGGCGCCGAGAACTTCGCCCACTACGAGGAACGGTTCGAGGACGGCCTGCGGCTGATCGTCGCAGGGATCGAGGCACGGCACCGGGTGCGCTGAGCGGTGGTCAGGCCGGGCGGCCCGCCCCGCCCGTCAGGGATCTGCGCAGCAGCGGGGTGCACCACCGCTCCACGTACCGGTGCAGCAGCCACGCCAGCGCCAGCATCAGCACCACCGTGAGCACCGCCGTCACCCCCGCCGGGATGCCGAGCCGCCGGTGCAACGCGCTCACCGCCACCCACCCCAGATGTTCATGGACGAGATAGAAGGGGTACGTCAGCGCTCCCGCGACTGTCAGCCAAGGGCGGTCGAAGCGGGCGAGGGCGCCGAGCGCGATCGCGGCGACCGCGGCGAAGCCGGCGGTCACGATCGCGATGATGACCGGCGACGAGCGGTACGAGAAGTCGTGCGGGCCCGCTGGGTGCCACAGAGCGGCCACGGCGTAATGCTGGCCGAGCAGCCAGCTGACTCCGACGATGCCCCAGGCCGTGGCGTCCCGCCGGTTGCGGTGGATCAGGTAGAGCCCGATGCCGCCGATGAAGAAGGGGGCGTACTCGGGCATCAGGACCACCTCGGCCAGCGGCTCGCCGGATGCCTTGCCGAGCGCCGCGGCCAGCGTCCACGCGGCGCAGAACAGCACGATCCGTCGCCTGTTGGCCCCCGGCAGCACCACGCACACGGCGAACAGGGCGTAGAAGCGGATCTCCGCCCACAGCGTCCAGCACACACCGAGCACCCGGTCCACGCCCAGTGGCTGCTGCAGCAGTGTCAGGTTCACCAGCGCGTCGCTGGGGGAGACCGCCTTGTACGCCACCGCGGGCAGCGCGAAGACCAGTGTCACCAGCAGGACCGCCGCCCAGTACGCGGGCAGCAGCCTGGCCGCCCGGGAGGCGAAGAACGAGGCCAGAGAGCGGCCCCAGCCGCTCATGCAGATCACGAAGCCGCTGATGACGAAGAAGATCTGCACCCCGAGGCAGCCGTAGGCGAACCAGGTGTGGGCAGTGGGGAACAGGGAGGCGGCGGAGGTTCCCCACGCCTTGGTGATGTCGCCGCCCCGGCCGCCGTAGTGGTACGCGGCGACCATCAGCGCGGCGACCAGCCGCAGCCCGTCCAGAGCGCGCAGCCGGGGCCTGGCACGCGCCGGCCGACGGTCCCGGGGCGGCGATGACGACGGGCGTGGTGGCGCCGGCACCGGCGTCGGGGCGGTGAGAACCCGCTCGAGGGTCCTGCCCGGATTCTCCGGAGTGATGGTCACGGCCTTCCCTTCCCACGGTGGCGAAGGGTCAGGTTAGGGCGCTCCGAGGCCCCGAAACGGACGAGAGGGGATCAGTTTCCCGTGCTGACAGGGCGAGTTCATCTTCCGGCCGTTCAGGTTTCTTAGCGTGCTACGGAACCCCAAACGGTTGCCGAACATCAGTACCCCTCCATATGCCCCTACCCCCCACGGGCACCAGACGCTTGGAGCGCCATGACGAAAGCCCGCACCCGTTGGCCACGGCAGCGTGAAGCTGAGGACTCGCTCCCGCCCGAAGGCGGTACGTCCCACCTCGCCACGGTCCGGCCGACGGAACTGGAGACCTGCCTGCGCGCCTGCGCCGCGCACAGCGGGAAGCTGGTCGCAGGGCTCGACCGGCGGCGTACGGCGCTCGCGGAGGCCCTGCGGAATCTGCTGGCCACCCACGCCACCATGGAGCAGACGTCCTCCGGGGCCTCCCCGATCCCGCTGCTGCGGCGCACCGCCAAGGGCGGTTCGGGTGCCGCTCTGGTGCTCGGCGACGAGCTGCTCGACCCGCTGCTCGCGGTCGGCAACAAGGCGCTGGACTGCGGTTACGAGGACGAGCTGAAGCTCGCGATCCTCATCACGGACACCGTGCTCACCCAGCGCAAGCGCTCCCGGGCGGGCTGGCGGCTGCGGGCCCGGACGCTGGAGGCGATGGGCGCGGAGACCGCCGCAGTCGAGGCGTACGGGCACTACCTCGACCTCACCGACGAGGACGGCTTCGGGGTCGCGGCGAAGACGGCCGGGCTGCGGGTGGGCGCGGAGCGCCAGAGCGAACTGCTGCGGAAGCTGGAGCGCGACTGCCCCGAGGCCGCGGCCTTCGCCGGCCGGTCCGTCACCGAGTCCTGGGCCGAGGGCCTGGCGCTGCACGGGCGGGGGGACTGGAACGAGGCACGGCCCCGGCTGATCGGCGCACTCCTGACCCAGGACCGGGTCGGTGCGCCGGTACCGGAGATCCAGGAGGCCCTGGGCCAATACCTCGGCCTCGCGCTGGAGGTCAGCGGCGCGGCGGGCAGCGGCGGCAGCCCCCGTGGCAACGCGGGCACCGACGATCTCGCCCTCCTCACGGACCTCATCGCGCTCTACGCCGAGCAGCGCCGGACCCGGATGCGCGGCCCGATCGCCGACCCCACCTTCGGCGGCGTCGAATGGACCACGCTCGGCGAGTTCCGTAACCGCATCGCGGGCAAGTCGATCTGCCTGATCGCCAACTCGCAGCGTGTCGGGACCGGTTCGATGGGTGCCGAGATCGACGCGTACGACCTGGTCGTCCGCTTCAACTCGTACAAGATCGACCCGTCGGCGACCGGCAAGCGCACCGACATCCACGCCACCATCCACAAGCACGGCTTCAACTGGGACCAGAAGGTCCACACCCGGCTGGTCTTCGGTGGCGTCTCCGGCGACTGGAAGTACTCGCTGCGCAACCGGCTGGTGCCGGGCGCCCAGCAGTACCTCGGCGACGAATCGCTGCGCTGGCCGCTGCGCGACATCGGCAAGGTCGGCGCGGATGTCTGGCCGGCCATCCCCACCAGTGGCTTCAACATGCTGTGGCTGCTGGACTACCTGGACGTCAGCCCGCAGCTCGACCTGATCGGCTTCGACTTCTACGAGAGCGGCGCCTACCGGCTGCCCGCCGCGATGAAGATGCCCATCACCTCCGTGCACGAGTACACCAGCGAAAAGGCGTGGGTCATGGAACGCGCCCAGAGCGTCACCGATATGAGGATCCGACTGCGATGACGACGACGCCCCCTACGACCGACGCGCCCGCACCACAGGCCCCCGCCCCCGCGAACGCACTCACCGGCAAGCGCCGCGTCGCCTTCGCGAGCTTCGTGGACGAGAACTATCTGCCCGGCTTCCTCGCCCTGCTGCGCAGCCTCGCCCTGTCCAACCCGGCGGTCTGCGAGGACTTCATCGTCCTGCACGACGGGCTGCGGCCCGCCTCGGTCGCACAGATCCGGGCGCTGCACCCGCGCATCGACTTCCGCCGGGTCGACGCCGCGCACTACGACACGTACGCCAAGGGCGACCAGGACAACTACCTGGTGCGCAAGGCGTACTTCATCCTCGACGTCTTCCGGGTGCGCGACTACGACACCGTGATCACCCTGGACACCGACATGGTGGTCCTCGACGATCTGGGCGACCTGCTGACGCTGCGCGACGGTCTTGCCGCCGTTCCGCAGTTCTTCTACGGGCAGCACAAGCTCAACAGCGGGCTGCTGGTCATCCAGCGCGAGTATCTGAGCGACGAGTTCTGCGCGAAGATCGACGAGGTCGGCCGCAAGGGCACGTACGAACTCGACAAGCACGACCAGGGCATCCTGAACGCCGTGCTCGACGGTGACTTCGTGCAGCTCGACGCCCGCTACAACTTCGTCAAGCGGCGGCTCTCCGGCGACCTCCCGGTGCCCGACACCACCGCGATCCTGCACTTCACCGGCCGGCACAAGCCCTGGCAGGGCGGCGAGGCCGGCTACGCCCAGGCCGAGGACCGCTGGCGCGAATTCGAACTGTCCGACGCCGAGTTCCACGCCGCGTACCTGGCGCTGCCCGGCGCCAAGCACCACGACCTGCTGGTGCACTACGGCACCGCGCACGTCCGGCGCACCGCCGACCCCGAGAGCGCCCGGCGGGTCGCCGCCGCGCACATCGGCGCCGGTGAGTACCAGGAGGCGGCCGACCTGCTCGGCGGTGTCCGGATCCCCGTCGACGAGGCCTGGTCGCACGAGGTGCTCGGCCACGCACTGATGAGCGTCTCCCGCTACGAGGAGGCCCGCGCCCAGCTCCTGCTGGCCAGCGCCGCCCCCAACCGGGCCGCGACCGCCTTCTCGCGCCTCGCCCAGATCGCCTGGATCCACGGCGACGACGCCACCGCCGCGCAGTACGCCCTCGAAGGGCTCGGCGTCGACCCGACCCACCGGGCGAACCGGCTGATGTACCTGCGCACCAAGGACGTTGCGGCCCCCGCCGAGGGACCGGCCGCCGAGCAGCTCGCGCACGTCGCCTTCTACATGGACCGGCAGGGCAACGCCGGGGACAAGCTGCTCCCGGAGAGCGTCCGGCTGGCCTTCGGCCGCGACACCGGCCCGGCCCGCTGGCACTCCGTCCACGCCCACCGGCTCTTCGACGAGGCCGCACTGGAACGGGTCAACGCCCGCCGCGGACTGGTCATCGGCGGCGGCGGCCTCTTCATCCCGGACACCGCGCCGAACGGCAACAGCGGCTGGCAGTGGAACGTCCCCGACGAACTGCTGGAGCGGATCGACGTACCCGTCATGGTGTACGCGGTCGGGTTCAACGCCTTCGACGGCCAGGCGTACGGCCACGGCCGGGACCGGTTCCTCTCCTCGCTGCGGAAGCTGGTGGAGCGTGCCTCGTTCTTCGGGCTGCGCAACCACGGCTCGATCGAGAAGGTCCGCGAGCTGCTGCCGACGTCGCTGCACGACAAGGTCCGCTTCCAGCCCTGCCCGACCACGGTCACCCGGCAGCTGGTGGACGGCTGGAGCGACCCCGTACAGCGCGAGAACACCGTGCTGATCAACGCCGCGTACGACCGGTCCGGGCTCCGCTTCGGCCACGACTACGCGCACTTCCTCGCCGAGATGGCAACCGCGGTGAAGGAGCTCGGCAAGCGCGCCGAGGTGCAGTGCGTGGCCCACTCGCTGGACGACGAGCGCATCGCCTTCGACCTGCGTCGCGAGCACGGCATCGCGCTGCCGGTGATCCCGATGTACGACTTCGAGAACGACGAGATCCGGTCCACGTACGCCCGGACCAAGCTGGTCATCGGGATGCGCGGGCACGCGGGCATGATCCCGTTCGGCTGCGGTACGCCGATCATCAGCCTGATCTCGCACCCGAAGATGGCGTACTTCCTGTCCGACATCGAACGGCCCGAGTGGGGTATCTCCGTCCATGACCGGCACCTCGGGGCGCGGCTCGTGGAGCGGGCGGCCGGGCTGCTGGACGACCATGCGGCGGCGGTGGCCGATGTGCACGGGCGGCAGCAGGAACTGTGGAAGGTCACCGAGGCCAACGCGGCCGACCTCCGAGTGATCCAGGGAGGTGTGCGCGGCTGACGGCGCGACGAAGGGGGGCGGGGCGCCGACCAGGCACCCCGCCCCCCTTTTGCCCTCGGCCGCCGGTCGGGCTCGAAACTCGCCGGACCGGTACGAAGCTCGCCGGGCGGGCGCGAATACCGAGCCCGTCCGGCGAGTGAGGAGCCGGCGGCCCCGGTCGGCCGGCCCGGTCACCGGTGGCCGCGCCGGCTAGCGTCGCACAACCCGCCGCAACGACTTCGCCCGCCGCGCGACCCGGCGCACCGCGGCATTCCGCGGCAGGAACGCGAACTGCGCGGGCACCCCGCCGGGCAGCCCCAGCGAAGTCAGCCGCTTGCGCTTGAAGTAGCGCCAGGTCGTGGCCGTGAGATGGGCGGAGAGGTACCGCTCCGCGGCCGGCCGCAGCTCCGGATAGATCTTCGGCTGCATCGTGAAGCCGACCGCGGTGATCAGTTCGTTCAACTCGGCCGGTGCCACCGCAACGGCTTCCGTGACCGCGCCCCGGTCGCCGAGGTCCGGCACCAGCGCGTCCACCAGCGTGACCGGAACCCGGTTGCTGTTCTCGAACGGGGACAGCCGATCCAGCAGAGTGTCCGTACCGACCCGTGCCACCGGCAGCCCGTAGAACGCGGACGCCGTGAGCAGCGCGGTCGAGAAGCAGCCGACGACCAGCGCCGGCCGTATCCGCTGGTACAGCACCTCGGCGAGGACCGGCGCGGTCAGCACCCCCGAGTCCAGCACGGTCAGCTCCGCGCCGAGTTTCGCCGCCTCCGTCTCCATCGCCTGCGACCACTGGGCCGGGGCCGTCGGATGCGGCTTGAACACCAGGCGGGTATGGCCGAGTCCGACCGCGCCGCGCATCATCCGCAGGTGCAGCTGTTCCTCCTCCGCCGCGCTGATCAGGCCGAGCGCGGAGAGGTACTGGCCGAGCAGCAGCGCGGGCGCGTCCACGGACGGCACGCTCGCCGCGACATCGTGGGTGTCGCCCAGTTCACCGAGCACCTTGAGGAACGCCTCGGTCGGCACGATCTGCGACGCCACGCCGAACTCGGTGAGCAGCAACGGCTTCAGCCCCGGCACGAGGTCGAGGTGGAGCAGCCGCCGCACCCGGGTGCCGATCAGCGGGTCGATCTTGTTCCTGGTCGGGCCGTAGCTCATCAGCCCGTCCGCGTACACATCGATCGGTACGCCGGTGAAGATCTCGGCGATCGCCATCGCCGGGTTGACCTGGATCGACTCGATGGCAAGCTCGATGTCGTCGTCGCCGAGTCCCCAGGCGAGGCGCAGATGCCGTTCCCACAGCGGCACGTCGTCGGGGCGCGGGGCCCAGCCGCTCGGGTGATGGGGGGCGATGGTCGCGTTCCACGACACGACGTCGTCGAACCGGCCGCGCAGCGCGTCGAACCCGGGCATCGCGTCGACGGCGGGTGTCGTCTCCGGGATCGCCGCGTTGTTCGAGACGAGCAGGATGCGGCGGTCGGCGTCCGCGAAGACGCCCGCGTCCAGGGCGGCGGCGAGCGTGGCCGCGCCGTAGAGGGTGGAGGCGAAGAAAATCTGTGTCGTACGGGTCCGGCTGCTGCTCATGCGGCCGCCACCTCCTTCGCGGTGACGGGCCGGCGGCGCAGCCGGCGCAGCAGGGTCGCGCGCTGCAGGTCCATCGAGTCGAGGGCGTCGTCCAGCACGTCCTGCGGCATCCGCTTGAGCGCTCCGGCGCTCATCGATTTCAGGGCACGGGCCACAGAAGGTTCGTACCTTTCCATCGAACTCATGTGATGCGAAATGATCGCGCAATAGGTACGGACCGCTTTCGGCAGGAGTGCCTGCGCATCCCGGTCCGCCGCTGTTTCCCGTACGACTTGGTCAAATGAGCGGATGAAATCGAGCTGACGCACGTCGCCGATCTGGGTCAGTGACGAGGCGATGCCACGCCGGTAGAAAATGCCGAGAAGCCCCAGCACCGCAAAGGAATCCGCCTCGCGGTGCAGCCGCCAGATCCACGGCCGGTCCTCGGCGGTGCGCAGACCGTCCGTGAAGTGCAGCAGCCCGCGGTCCAGGAGCCGGCGGTGGTAGAGGCCCGCCCAGGCGTACGGATAGTCGACCGAGGTGGTGCGCCCGGCGGGCAGGATCGCGTCCCGCGGGTCCATGACCTCGCCCCTGCGGCCGTGCGGGACGCGGTGGACCGTACGGGTCCTGCCGTCGGCCTGGACATGGTCGGTACGGACGAAGTCGCAGCCCAGCGCCTCGGTACGGGCGAGCAGGTCGGTGTAGAACCCGGGGACGAGCCAGTCGTCGCCGTCCAGGAAGGCGAGGTACTCGCCGCGGGCCGCGTCCAGACCGGTGTTCCGGGCGGTGGCCAGTCCGCCGTTCTGCTTGTGTCTGCGTACGACCACCCCCGGAATCTCGTCCTCGGCGCGGCGGAGTATGTCCGCGGTCCCGTCGGTCGAACAGTCGTCGACGAGGATGAATTCGAAGTCCTCGCGGGCGTTGGCCCGCAGGCTTCTCAGGGTGTCGGGGGCGTATGTCTGCACGTTGTAGAACGGCACGATTACGGAGAGCTTAACCACCCTTCACACGCTAGGGGGGCGCTCGTCATTTGCCCTGGACCCAGGGGGGACGGCAGGTGAACGACGAATGTCGGAATGATGAACCGGTCCAAATCCGAGAGGATTACGGGGCATTTGTGGAGCTGATTCGCCAACAGTCGGCGGGCTGTTAACCAGCTGTTGCCGTCACGTTGGGCCGCCAATCGAAATGTCTTCCTAACTTCTAGGACGTGCCCCCACGTACCAGCAAAACGACGGCGCTCCGGGTAGCCGTACTCGCCGACTCGGACACCCGGTGGAAATGGGGCGCGCTCACCGCGCGCCGCCTGACCACCGGGGCCCCGGACGCGTCCCGGGCAGCGGACCGACCGGTCGAGATCAGCGGACTGCTGCTGCGCGGCCGCGCCACTCCGACCCCGCGCCAGCTCGCCGAGGTGGGCGACGTCGGGATCGAGACCGGCCGGGTGCGCGAGGTGACGGCCGTCGAGTTCCTGGACACCGTGCGGAACGAGGGGTACGACCTGGTGGTCCTCGCCCTGGTCGGCGGCGCCGTCCAGGCGATGCTGCACGGCCTCGCCGCCCTGCGGCAGGCCGCCCGGCCCGTCGTCGTCACCGGCTATGTCGGTGTCGTCTACGAGAAGCTCGCCGACGGGCTGCTGCTGCGACACGGCGCGGACGTCGTCCTCGCCAACTCCCGGCACGACGCGGAGCGTTTCCGCGCGGTGTACGAAGGAGTGGGCGCCGATGCCTCGGCGGTCACAGAGGCCGCACTGCCGTTCCTCGGCGGCGCGCCGCACCGGCCGCAGGAGGGCCGCGACACGGTCGTGTTCGCAGCCCAGCCCTCCGTACCGGCTTCCCGCGCCGACCGGACGTACCTTCTGCGCCGGCTCGTCGAGCACGCCAGGCTGCACCCCGACCGCGAGGTGCTGCTGAAGCTGCGCTCCAAGCCGGGTGAGCACACCACGCACATCGAAGAACTTCCGTACCAGCGGCTCGCGGCGAAGCTTCCCGGCGGGCTGCCGCCCAACTTCAGCCTGGTGTACGGGCACATGGGCGAGGTCCTCGACCGCACCGACCTGCTGGTCACGGTCTCCTCGACCGCCGCGCTGGAGTCCCTTCACCGGCGCATCCCGACCGCGATCCTCACCGACCTCGGCGTCCGCGAGACCCTCGGCAACCACCACTTCATCGGCTCGGGCCTGCTCACCTCGTGGGACCGGCTCGACGGCGGCTCCCACCCGGAGCCCGACGAGAAGTGGCTGGCCGGCCAGGGCGTCGCCGCCGACGGCACGTACGACACGGCCTACGACACCGCTCGCGCCCGCGTCGACGCGCTGCTGGCCGAGGACCGCCTTCCCGACCTCACGCCGTACTACACACCCGCCACCGCCCCCGGCTACCTCCCCGGCATCCTCGCCCGCCACCACCTGGCCCCGGACGGCCACCCGCTGCCGGGCGCCGCGGCGCCGCGCGAGACCGGCGGGGTGCGGGGCGCGGTCCGCGACGCCGTTCGGGAGGCGGCGCGGGGGGCGTACCGGCAGGGAGTCCAGCGGGTCGCCCCCGTGATCCGGCGGATGGGCGAACTGTGAACACCACTTCAGGAGCAGAGATGACCCCGACCCCGACCGTGCTCGCCGTGATCCCCGCACGCGGCGGATCCAAGGGCGTCCCGGCCAAGAACATCGCCCAGGTCGGCGGTATACCGCTGGTCGCCCGCGCGGTGCAGGCCTGTCTCGGATCGAGCGAGGTCACCGACGTCGTCGTGACGACCGACGACACGGTCATCGCCGCCGCCGCACGGGCCGCGGGTGACGCGCTGGGGGCCTCCGGGCGGCTGCACTGCGTGCAGCGTCCCGCGGCCATCGCGGGCGACAGGTCGAGCAGCGAGGACGCGGTGCTGCACGCCCTCGACACGTACGAGGCGATGCACGACCGCACCGTCGACGTGGTGCTGCTGGTCCAGTGCACCAGCCCGTTCATCACGCGCGAGGACATCGACGGGGTGGCCGCAGCGGTCGCCCACGAAGGCGCCGACACGGCCGTCACCGTGGCCCCCTTCCACGGCTTCATATGGCGCGACGGCACCGCCGTCGAGGACCACGCCTACGGCGTCAACCACGACAAGGGCGTCCGGCAGATGCGGCAGGACCGCCCCGAGGACCTGCTGGAGACCGGCGCGGCGTATGCGATGAACGTCGCCGGCTTCCGTACCCACCGCCACCGCTTCTTCGGCGACACCGCGCTGGTCCGCACCGACCCCGCCCGGGTGCTGGAGATCGACGACCCGCACGACCTGGCCCGCGCCCGCGCCCTCGCGCCGCTCCTCGACCCGTCGCCGCTGCCGACCCGCGACGACATCGACGCCGTCGTCCTCGACTTCGACGGCACCCAGACCGACGACCGCGTCCTCATCGACGCCGACGGACGCGAGATCGTCGCCGTCCACCGCGGCGACGGCCTGGGCATCGCGGCCCTGCGCAAGTCCGGGCTCGACCTCCTCATCCTGTCCAGCGAGCAGAACCCGGTCGTCGCCGCCCGCGCCAACAAGCTCAGGATCCCCGTCCTGCACGGCATCGACCGCAAGGACCTCGCGCTCAAGCAGTGGTGCGACGAGCAGGGCATCGCGCCCGAGCGGGTGCTCTACGTCGGCAACGACGTCAATGACCTGCCCTGCTTCGCCCTCGCCGGCTGGCCCGTCGCCGTCGCCAGCGCCCACGACTCGGTACGCGCCGCCGCGCGCGCCGTCACGACCACCCCCGGCGGCTTCGGCGCCATCCGCGAAATCGCGGCGTGGCTGCTCGGCCCCAGCCTCACAAACCACCAGTCCACCCCCACCAACAACACCACCACCAAGTAAGGAAACACCCCCATGAGCACCTCCCGCCTGCGCACCCTCGGCACCCGCACCGCCGGCCCCGGTCAGCCCGTCTACATCACCGGCGAGATCGGCATCAACCACAACGGTGACCTCGACAACGCCCTCGCGCTGATCGACGTGGCCGCCGAAGCCGGCTGTGACGCCGTCAAGTTCCAGAAGCGCACCCCGGAGATCTGCACCCCGCGCGACCAGTGGGACATCGAGCGCGACACCCCCTGGGGCCGGATGACGTACATCGACTACCGCCACCGCGTCGAGTTCGGCGAGGCCGAGTACCAGGCCATCTCCGACCACTGCGCCGAGCGCGGCATCGACTGGTTCGCCTCCCCGTGGGACACCGAGGCCGTCGCCTTCCTGGAGAAGTTCGACGTCCCCGCCCACAAGGTCGCCTCGGCCTCGCTGACCGACGACGAGCTGCTCCGCTCGCTGCGTGGCACCGGCCGCACGATCATCCTCTCCACCGGCATGTCGACGCCGCGCCAGATCCGGCACGCGGTCGAGGTCCTCGGCAGCGACAACATCCTGCTCTGCCACGCCACTTCGACGTACCCCGCGAAGGCGGAGGAGCTGAACCTGCGCGTCATCAACACCCTCCAGCAGGAGTACCCGAACGTCCCGATCGGCTACAGCGGCCACGAGACCGGCCTCCAGACGACCCTCGCCGCCGTCGCCCTCGGCGCCGCGTTCGTCGAGCGTCACATCACCCTCGACCGCGCCATGTGGGGCTCCGACCAGGCCGCCTCGGTCGAGCCGCAGGGCCTCACCCGCCTCGTCCGCGACATCCGCACCATCGAGGCCTCCCTCGGTGACGGTGTCAAGAAGGTGTACGAGTCCGAGCTCGGCCCGATGAAGAAGCTCCGCCGCGTCGCGGGCGTCGTCGCCGAGAACATCGAGGCGGCCCCGGCCGCCGAGCCGGCCGCGGTCTGACGGGCCGACCGGTGAACCTCGCCTTCGTCGAGAGCCCGGTCCAGCTCCTGAACGTCCTGGAGTGGGCCTACACAGAGGGAGGCGACGACCTGGTCCGCTCGGACATGACGGTCGTCGTCCTCCCCCCGGTCGACCCGATGTCGCGCGGTCAGCTGCGCCGGATGGCGGAGCTGGCCCGCGACGAGGGCGCCACCGTGCGCTGGCAGGAGGCGCGCGGCGGTGCGGGTGCGCCGTTGAAGGCCCTGCGCGAACTGACGGGACTGCTGCGCAGGGCGGACCGGATCGTGATCGGCGACCCGTTCTCCCGCTATGTGCAGCTGCTCCTCACGATGGTCCGCGCCCGACGCCTCACGGTGGTCGACGACGGCACGGCCACGATGGAGTTCGTCGCCCAAATGGCGCGCGGCGAACGGCTGGTGCGCTGGCACCGGCGTGGCAGGTCGGGCGCGCGCGAACTGGTCCTGGCTCCGGTCACGGCCACCGCCCGTCGCCGCTTCACCCCGTCGAGGACCCGTACGGTCGAGGTGTTCACAGCGATGCCGGTCGAGGCTCCGGCCGGCATCACGGTCACCCCCAACACCTTCGCCTGGACCCGTGCCCGCTTCGGTCCGCCGCTGCTCACCCGGGGCGCGGACCTGGTCGGCACATCCCTGGTCGAGACGGGCGTCATCGACCAGGAGCAGTACCTGGAGGCGGTCTCCGCCCTGGCCCGGACCCACGGAGCGACCCGCTACTTCGCCCATCGCCGGGAGTCCGCCGACAAACTCCACGCCCTGGAAGCCGCCACCGGCCTGGAGATCGTCCGTCCGGACCTCCCTCTGGAACTCATCGCCCGCCGTGGCCCGATCGGTCGCACGGTTCTGAGCTTCCCGTCCACGGTCGTCCACACACTGCCACTCGCACTGGTCGGCACGGAGGTCAAGGTCGCGGTCTGCGACATCGCCCCGGAATGGCTGCGGGACACGGCGTCGCCGCGCGCGCAGGGATTCCTGAGCGGAGTCACGGAGACGGCGCGCGACGTACAGCGGCTGGCCCCGTGGCGGGCGACGGCGGTCACGGAGGCCTAGCCGCCGGCGGGGCGTCCGAGGCGCACGACCCTGTCCTCGATCAACGGCGCACTGCTGCCCGACGCACTGCCCCGTTTCGTGCCGGAGGGCGCGGGACGCTTCATTCAGCTGCCACGAAAAAGCCGGAGCCACCCACTTTCGAGCAGGCACTTGCCCTCCATGCGCGGCTCCCGGGGCGGCGGACCGGCAGCGACAGGCGCTACCGCCCCGTGCGGGTGAGGTCCATCGTCCAGTTCGTCTCCCAGCTCGCCCCCTCGTCCGCGGAGAACCGCTGGGTCCAGCGGGCGGAGTCCTCCGTGATGTCCGACCAGACGAAGTGGACCCGGACAGGTCGCCCCTCGTGGGTGTCGTCGCCGTGGAAATCGCCGCGTCCGTCGGTGAAGCCGCCGGTCACCGGGGGAAGCAGTGCACCGGTCGTGGTGTCGGCCCAGTGCAGCTTCCACTGCTCCGACGAAGGGTCGTAGAGGCGCAGCGTCACCCCACGGAAATCCTTGGTGGGGAAGTGGATCTCGTCGATGTTGCCCATGCCGCCGAGAACCGGGCGGATCACCGCGTGCCCCGGGAATTCGTCCCATGCGGTGGAGCCGGTGAAGAGTTCGGACAGGCGTCGGTTCGCCACGTCCCAGGTGCCGAAGAGGAAGTCGAAGTCATGCATGGCGCCATCATGCCGGGACGCGGCGTGATCCGCGTGCACGTGAAGAGGTTCGACCGCCGGACCGACGCCCGTTGCGCTAACGGCCGTTGAGGATCTCGCGCGCCAATGTCTCTCGGGCCTCGGCCAGTTCCGCATCGAGAGCAGCCTGCCGCTCGGGAGCCGCGACCACCTCGGCGGCCGTCGGAGCCCCGGTGAGCAGACAGGCGCGGCGCAGGTGGGTCGGCGGGTGGGTCGTGTCGACGCTGTGTCCCCGCAGGGCGCTGCAGCGCCGCTGACGCTCGTACTCGCTCTGCGGGAGCGAGTCCATGTGGGCGGCCAGCCGCTTCCACAGGCCGCGCCAGGCATCCTCGCGCGCCGGGTTCCCGGACCGTGCCATCTGCTTGGTGTTGGCTTCGCGCAGCAGCGCGGACGTGGCGGAGCCGCCGACCAGCAGGCGGTCCAGGAGCCCCACGGCCGCCTCGGTGGACCCGGCTCGGGCGGCGAAGGAATCGGCCAGGTACTCGCCGCGCTGCGTGGCGCGCAACGTCAGGTGGTCGAGCAGCATCAGGACACCCTGGACCACGCAACGGGGCAGCAGATACAACGCGTTGAGCGCCACCTCGCCAAGGGTGGGCTGCGGGATCCGGCTCAGCAGATACCACCACGTGGTCAGCGAGCGCAGTGCGTTCGCGATGATCAGCCCGTGGCGGGCGTCCCCGTTGGCGTAATGGCCGAGCTCGTGCCCCAGCAGTGCGATCCGCTGCTGCGGCGTCAGGATCTCCCAGAGACCGAGTCCGATCTCCATCCGCCGGCGCTGCCGCAGTCCGTACGTGCTCACGGACGCGTTCACGTCGACGGTCACGACAACCGCGTGCACCCCCGCCGTGCCGACGACCTCGGCGACCTCGGCGATCAGGGCGAACAGCTCGGGCGCATCGGCGCGGTACAGCACCGGCTCGTCGTCGGGGAGCTGTTCGAAGCGGGGTCGCAGGGGCCAGGCGATGCCCAGGAGAACCGCGCCCACCAGGGGCAGCGCGCTGCCCCAGCCGAGTACCACCAGCAGGATTCCGGCGAGGACCAGAGCAGCCGTAGCGCCGTGGACGGCCAGAGCGATGGTGTAGGCCAGGACACTGGCGCCATCGCGTCGGGGCCGCAATGTCTCACCGGCCGTCACCTCGGTGAGCAGCTTCTCCCCGTGCTGCCGGGCCAGCCTGCGCCGCAGCCGCTCCAGCCGCCCAGTAGTCTCCTCGGGCTCTCCCGGGTCCATGTTCCAGTCGCAGGCGGCGCACCACACGACGAACCTGGGGTCCGTCGGGATCTCTGTTCCGCACTCCGGGCACGGCTGAACGCTCTGGTCCAAGGTGTCGAGCATCGTCGAGGCCCCCCTCGTCCCGCGGCCCCGCCCAGGGACCGCTCCTGTGTACGACGCACTCGAACCGAGCGGGCCGGCGACGCAGCGTAAGCCGTGTGGAGTCCGGACCGACCGGCGGGTCGCGGCGCACGCCTTCGGGGGAAAGCGGGTGAGTTTACCCACCTCCATCTCACGGCACACGCTCCGACGCCGTATTTTGTTCCTCTATGCGGCTGAACTTTTGTTGATCTGTGGTCAGTTGAGGGGGCAAGGGGCCTACCCTTCACCAGGTGAACCAGTTGATGTCCCGCGAGTCCGATCCCGAGCTGCCCGAGGACGCCTCCCTGCCCGGCACGCTGCCCGAACCCCTGCGGGCAGAGCTGATCGCGTTCCGGCGCGATCTGCACATGCACCCCGAGCTCGGCAACCAGGAGTTCCGTACCACCGCGGCCCTCAAGGCCCGGCTGGAGAAGGCCGGGCTCGAACCCCGGGTGCTCTCCACCGGGACCGGGCTGATCTGCGACGTGGGCACATCGGGAGGGGCGCGAAGCTCGGACAGGGGCGATGGGCGACGGGCGGGCGACACGCGGCCCATGCTCGCCCTGCGTGCGGACATCGACGCCCTGCCCATTCCGGACACCAAGACCGGCGTTCCCTACCGCTCCACCGTCCCCGACCGGGCACATGCCTGTGGACACGACATTCACACCACGACCGTCCTCGGCGCCGGGCTCGTCCTCGCCGAGCTCGACCGGCAGGGGCTGCTGCCGCACCCCGTGCGGCTGATCTTCCAGCCGGCCGAGGAGGTGCTGCCCGGCGGGGCGGCCGATGCGATCGAGGCCGGGGTGCTGGAGGGCGTCGGGCGGATCATCGGGGTGCACTGCGACCCGAGGGTCGATGTGGGGAGGATCGGGCTGCGGGCCGGGCCGATCACCTCGGCCTGCGACCGGCTGGAGGTCACCCTGGGCGGCCCCGGCGGTCACACCGCCCGTCCGCATCTGACCACCGACCTGGTCACCGCCGCCGCGAGGGTGGCCACCGAGGTGCCCGCGCTGCTCGCCCGCCGGGTCGACGCCCGCTGGGGGCTCGCGGTCACCTGGGGGCGGCTGGTGGCCGGGCACGCGTGCAATGTGATCCCGCAGCACGCCGAACTGTCCGGGACGGTCCGCTGCCTGGATCTGGCGGCGTGGCGGGAGGCTCCTGATCTGGTCCATGCCGCCATCGACGAGGTGGCCGGAATGTACCGGGCCAAGTCTGTGATCAACTACGTCCGTGGGGTCCCGCCGGTCGTGAACGACCCGGGGACGATCGAGCTGCTGGCTGCCGCCATGGCCGGGCGCCGCGGATCGTATGCGATCGAGGACACCGAGCAGAGCCTCGGCGGGGAGGACTTCTCCTGGTATCTGGAGCACGTTCCGGGGGCCATGGCACGGCTCGGCGTGCGTACGCCCGGAGACACCCGGCATCTTGACCTGCACCGCGGAGACTTCGATGCGGACGAGGAGGCGATCACTGTTGGCGTGGAGCTGTTCACCGCCGCGGCTTTGCTCGACGGTAACCGCTCGTAACCGGACAGGTCACCGCTGGTTCGCGACGATCCGATAACGGCTTCCGTACAGGGCTTTATCTGACATCTACGCGCGTTACGATCGCGGCGAAACCAGCGCCGGAAGAGGCGCTTCGGTCAGGTTTGAAGGAGCCTTCCCTTGCGCCGGGTATCCAAGATCACTGCTGCATGTGCTGTCACCGCCGCTCTCGCGCTCACTGCCTCCGCGTGCGGCAGCTCGTCCGAGGAGAGCACCAGTCCCTCCGACAAGGGCCAGATGAAGATCGGCATGGCCTTCGACGTGGGCGGCCGTGGCGACAACTCGTTCAACGACTCCGCTGCCCGCGGTCTCGACAAGGCCAAGGCCGAGTTCAAGGCCCAGACGAAGGAGCTCACCGCCAAGAACGGTGAGACCCCGGCCGACCGCGAGCAGCGTCTGGAGTCGCTCGCCGAGGGCGGCTACAACCCGGTCGTCGCGATCGGCTTTGCGTACAAGGACGCGGTCGACAAGATCGCCCCGAAGTACCCGAAGGTCGACTTCGGCCTGGTCGACTCGGTCTCCGACGCGAAGAACGTCGACTCCATCGTCTTCACCGAGGAGCAGGGCTCGTACCTCGCCGGTGTCGCGGCGGCGCTGAAGTCGAAGGACGGCCAGGTCGGCTTCATCGGCGGTGTGGACCTTCCGCTGATCAAGAAGTTCGCCGCGGGCTTCCAGCAGGGTGTCCTGGACACGAACCCGAAGGCCAAGGTGCAGATCCAGTACCTGTCCACCGGTTCGGACCTGTCCGGCTTCGGTAGCCCCGACAAGGGCAAGGCCGCCGCCAAGGGCATGCTCGACAAGGGTGCGGACGTCATCTTCGCCGCCGCGGGCGGTTCCGGTGCCGGTGCGATCGAGGCCGTCGCGAGCCAGAAGGGTGCCTGGTCCATCGGTGTCGACTCCGACCAGGCCCTGGACCCGGCGCTGGCGAAGTACAAGGACACGATCCTGACCTCGGTCGTCAAGAACGTCGACGCCGGTGTCTACGACCTGATCAAGTCCGTCAAGGACGGCAAGCCGCTGACCGGCGTCCAGACGTACTCCCTGGCCAAGGGCGGCGTCTCGCTGACCACCACGGGTGACCACCTCACGGACATCCAGGCCAAGCTCGACGAGGCGAAGAAGAAGATCGTCGACGGCACGATCACGGTCAAGACCACGACCTGATCCGTCCCGTCGATCGGGGCCCGGGGGGAGCTGCTTCGGTTGCTCGCCCGGGCCCCGATTTCGCGTACGGCCTTCGACAGCACGTCTCCGTAGCCGTACGCACACCGTCCGCCACCTGCTATCGGGTGGCCAACGATTCGGTGGCGCTACGCGCGTAGCGTCCGCCGGGCGCGGTACCTTTTTTCGCCCCCCACCGCCTCCACCGCCTCCGCCCTCCGCTCCTGCCAAGGAGAGTGCGTCATCAACGCGTCCAGCAGTCCCCATGCCGTGGAGCTCCGCGGCATCACCAAGCGGTTCCCCGGGGTCGTGGCCAACCACGACATCGACATCACCGTGCGTCGCGGTACCGTCCACGCTCTCGTCGGCGAGAACGGCGCCGGCAAGTCCACTCTGATGAAGATCCTGTACGGCATGCAGAAGCCGGACGAAGGCACCATCGCGGTGGACGGCGAGCAGGTCTCGTTCCACAACCCGGGTGACGCCATCGCGCGCGGCATCGGCATGGTGCACCAGCACTTCATGCTCGCCGACTACCTCACCGTCCTGGAGAACGTCGTCCTCGGCTCCGAGAAGCTGTACGGGATCGGCGACCGGGCCCGCGCCAGGATCAAGGAGATCTCGGACGCGTACGGTCTCGGGATCCGCCCGGACGCCATGGTCGAGGACCTCGGTGTCGCCGACCGTCAGCGTGTGGAGATCCTCAAGGTCCTCTACCGCGGCGCCCGCACCCTGATCCTCGATGAGCCGACCGCCGTCCTCGTGCCGCAGGAGGTCGACGCACTCTTCGACAACCTGCGCGAGCTCAAGGCCGAGGGTCTGACCGTCATCTTCATCTCGCACAAGCTCGGCGAGGTCCTCTCCGTCGCCGACGAGATCACGGTGATCCGGCGCGGTACGACGGTGGGCACCGCCGACCCGGCGAGCACCACGACCAAGCAGCTCGCCGAGCTGATGGTCGGCAGCGAGCTGCCGTCGCCGGAGACCCGCGAGTCGACCGTCACCGACACGCCGATGCTCACCGTCGATGACCTGCGGCTGACCGCCACCGACCCGGACGGGGTGGTGCGTGCCGTGCTCGACGGCATCACCTTCACCATCCACAAGGGTGAGGTCCTCGGCGTCGCGGGCGTCGAGGGCAACGGCCAGTCCGAACTGGTCGACGCCATCATGGGCATGCGTCCCCTGGACCACGGGGTGCTCACCCTGGACGGCGCCGACATCTCCCGTACGCCGACGCGCAAGCGCCGCGAGGACGGCATGGCCGTCATCCCGGAGGACCGCCACCGGCACGGACTGCTGCTGGAGGCCCCGCTCTGGGAGAACCGCATCCTCGGCCATGTCACCGAGCGCCCCAACAGCAAGGGCGCGTTCCTCGACCTCAAGGCCGCCCGCGCGGACACCGAGCGGATCGTGCGCGAGTACGACGTCCGTACCCCCGGCATCGAGGTCACCGCCGCCTCGCTCTCCGGCGGCAACCAGCAGAAGCTGATCGTCGGCCGCGAGATGAGCCACGCCCCGAAGCTGCTGATCGCCGCGCACCCCACACGGGGCGTGGACGTCGGCGCGCAGGCGCAGATCTGGGACCAGATCCGCGAGGCGCGTCGCGAGGGTCTGGCGGTGCTGCTGATCTCCGCCGACCTGGACGAGCTGATCGGGCTCTCCGACACCCTGCGCGTCATGTACCGCGGCCGGCTGGTCGCGGACGCCGACCCGGCGACCATCACCCCGGAAGAGCTCGGCTCGGCGATGACGGGAGCGGCCAGCGGCCATCTCGAGGCGCCGGCCGAGTCCGGTACGGATGCGGAGTCCGGTCCGGACTCCGCCGACACCGACCCCCGGAACGGGGGAGAGGACCGATGAAGAAGTTCGACAAGGAGCGGCTGCTCCTGGGGATCGCGGCCCCCCTACTCGCGATCGTGGTCGCGTTCCTGGTGACCGCCCTCGTGCTGGCCGCCACCGGCAAGGAACCGTTCAGCGCGTTCGGCATCATGTTCGACTACGGCGTGAAGTCGGACAGCCAGGTCTACATCCTCAACAAGGCGACGACGTACTACCTCGCGGGTCTCGCGGTGGCCGTCGGCTTCCGGATGAACCTCTTCAACATCGGCGTCGACGGCCAGTACCGGCTCGCCGCCTTCTTCGCCGCCGCCGTCGGTGGCGCGCTGACCCTGCCGGGCGCCCTCCAGATCCCGCTGATCATCCTCACCGCGATGATCGTCGGCGCGATGTGGGCCGGTATTGCCGGTGTCCTCAAGGTCACCCGGGGCGTCAGTGAGGTCGTCTCGACGATCATGCTGAACGCCATCGCGACCGCCATCATCGGCTATCTGCTCCAGCAGGGCCGTCTCGGCCACCTCGACGAGGCCGGCACGAAGATCTCCACCAACCCGCTCCCGGAGTCCTCGCACTTCTTCGAGTTCCCGACCACCCCGACGCCCGTCTGGGGCTTCATCGTGGTCGCGGTCGTCGCGGGCATCGCCTACTGGTTCACGCTCTCGCGCACCCGGTTCGGCTTCGATCTGCGTACCGTCGGCCAGTCCGGCTCCGCGGCCGAGGCCAGCGGTGTCGACGTCAAGAAGATGGTCGTCACCTCGATGCTGATCTCCGGCGCGGTGGCCGGCCTGGTCGGTATGCCGACGCTGCTCAACGAAAGCTACGAGTACAGCGGTGACTTCCCCATCGGGATCGGCTTCACCGGCATCGCCATCGCCCTCCTCGGCCGCAACCACCCCATCGGCATCGCGCTCGGCGCGCTGCTCTGGGGCTTCCTGGAGCGCGGCACCGGAAAGCTCGAGTTCGAGGGGTACGACAAGGAGATCGTCGGCGTCATCCAGGGCGTCATCGTCCTGTGCGTCGTCATCGCGTACGAAGTCGTCCGCCGCTACGGACTCAAGCGCCAGCAGAGCAAGGTCGGCGCGGAACTCGCCGCACAGGCCGCCCGTAACTCCGACCAGCAGGAGGTGTCGGCGTGACCGCCACGGCGACTTCCACCCCGCCGCCCGCGGCCCCCAAGGTCTCCGGTGGCAGCGGCCGCACCCGCCTCTCCTTCCCCGTCGTCCTGCTGATCGTCGCGGGCGCGCTGCTCGCGCTGTCCGCGGTGCGCGCCATCACCGGCGCGCAGGACGTCACCTCTGCCGGGCAGATCAGCGCGGCGCTCGCGATGGCCGTGCCGATCGGGCTCGCCGGTCTCGGCGGCCTGTGGGCCGAGCGGGCCGGTGTGGTCAACATCGGCCTCGAAGGCATGATGATCCTCGGCACGTTCTTCGGCGCCTGGGCCGGCTGGCAGACCAGCCCCTGGCTCGGTGTGCTGGCCGGGGTCATCGGCGGCATGCTCGGCGGACTGCTGCACGCCGTCGCGACCGTCACCTTCGGCGTCGACCACATCATCTCCGGTATCGCCATCAACATCCTGGCGCTCGGGTTCACCACCTACTTCGCCAAGCTCTGGTTCAACACGGGTGAGGCGGCGGCCAAGGGCGGCAGCCCCAAGCAGTCACCGCCGGCCGACGACATCACCTCGGTGACGATTCCCGGCCTGTCGGAGTGGCTGCACTCGATCGAGAAGCATCACTGGTTCTTCGTCTCCGACGTGGCCGGTGTCATCGGCGGTCTGATCACCAATGTGTCGCTGCTGACGATCCTGGCCGCGGCCCTCTTCGTCATGACCTTCTTCGTCATGTGGAAGACCTCGTTCGGGCTGCGGCTGCGCTCCTGCGGCGAGAACCCGGTCGCCGCCGAATCGCTCGGCGTGAACGTCTACCGCTACAAGTACATCGCGGTGATCATCTCGGGCGGCATGGCCGGACTCGGCGGTGCCTTCCTCTCCCTGGTGACCTCGCACATCTACAACGAGGGCCAGACCGGCGGCCGCGGATACATCGGTCTCGCCGCGATGATCTTCGGTAACTGGCGGCCCGGCGGACTCGCCATGGGCGCGGGGCTGTTCGGCTTCGCCGACGCGCTCCAGCTGCGCAACGGCGGCGAGTCCGTCCATGCACTGCTGCTCCTGCTGTTCGTCGTGCTGGCTGTGCTCGCCGCCTGGAAGCTCTACCGCAAGAGCTTCGTCCAGGGCGCGGCCAGCGCCGTCATCGCCGCAGCCGTGCTGGTGTGGTACCTCGCCACGGACACGGTGCCCACCGAGTTCGTGAGCGCCACCCCGTACATCGTCACGCTGCTCGTCCTCTCGCTCTCCGCGCAGCGGCTGCGGATGCCGAAGGCGGACGGCATGCGGTACCGGAAGGGCCAGGGCAAGTGACCGCGGCCGCCGACGTCGACTGGGACGCCCTGCGCGTCGCCGCCCGCGACGCCATGTCCCGGGCGTACGCCCCCTACTCGGGCTACCCGGTAGGCGTCGCGGCGCGCGTCGACGACGGCCGCACGGTGGTCGGCTGCAACGTCGAGAACGCCTCGTACGGACTGGGCCTGTGCGCCGAGTGCGGCCTGGTCTCGCAGCTCAACGCCACCGGCGGCGGCCGTCTGACCCACTTCACCTGTGTCGACGGGACGGGCGCGATCCTGGTCCCGTGCGGCAGGTGCCGGCAGCTGCTGTACGAGTTCGGCGGACCGGAGCTCGTCCTGGAGACCCCGGACGGCCTCCGCACGCTCGACGAGATGCTGCCGCAGGCCTTCGGCCCGGACCATCTGAAGTAGAACTGCTGTGGCCCTCCCGTCCGTTGGGAGGGCCACACCCGTATCCACCCTCTATGCGCGTAGAGTCATTCGGGACTCCTGCGTACGTACCGGCCGGAAGGACTCCCAGGACATGGACGCCATCTCCGTCATCCGCACCAAGCGCGACCGGGGCGAGCTGACCCCCGAGCAGATCGACTGGGTCATCGACGCCTACACCCGCGGCGAGGTCGCCGACGAGCAGATGTCCGCACTGGCCATGGCGATCCTGCTGAACGGTATGAACCGTACGGAGATCGCCCGCTGGACCGCCGCCATGATCGCCTCCGGCGAGCGGATGAACTTCGACTCGCTCTCCCGCCCCACCACCGACAAGCACTCCACCGGCGGGGTCGGCGACAAGATCACCCTGCCGCTCGCCCCGCTGGTCGCGGCCTGTGGAGCCGCCGTGCCGCAGCTCAGCGGCCGCGGTCTCGGCCACACCGGCGGCACTCTCGACAAGCTGGAGTCCATCCCCGGCTGGCGCGCCCACCTCTCGAACGCCGAGATGCTCGACGTCCTGGACACCACCGGCGCCGTGATCTGCGCCGCCGGGGACGGTCTGGCCCCCGCCGACAAGAAGCTGTACGCGCTCCGCGATGTCACCGGCACCGTCGAGGCCATCCCGCTGATCGCCAGCTCGATCATGTCCAAGAAGATCGCCGAGGGCACCGGCGCGCTGGTCCTGGACGTCAAGGTCGGCTCCGGCGCCTTCATGAAGACCATCGAGGACGCCCGTGAACTGGCCTCCACCATGGTCGCGCTGGGCACCGACAGCGGCGTACGGACGGTCGCGCTCCTCACCGACATGGCCACCCCGCTCGGCCTGACCGCAGGCAACGCCCTGGAGGTCCGTGAGTCGGTCGAGGTCCTGGCCGGCGGCGGCCCCAAGGACGTCATCGACCTCACCCTCGCCCTGGCCCGCGAGATGCTCGACGCGGCCGGACTCAAGGACGCCGACCCGGAGAAGGCCCTGGCCGACGGCTCCGCGATGGACGTCTGGCGCCGGATGATCGCCGCCCAGGGCGGCGACCCGGACGCCACGCTCCCGGTCGCCCGCGAGCAGCACGTGGTTGCGGCCCACACCTCCGGCGTACTGACCCGTCTCGACGCGTACGACATCGGCGTCGCCGCCTGGCGTCTCGGCGCGGGCCGGGCCCGCAAGGAGGACCCGGTGCAGGCGGGCGCGGGCATCGAAATGCACGCCAAGCCGGGCGACACGGTGACCAAGGGCCAGCGACTGCTGACGCTGCACACGGACACCCCGGAGAAGTTCGAGTACGCGCTGAAGGCCCTGCCCGGGTCGTTCGACATCGCCCCGGTCGGCACGGAGTTCACTGCCACCCCGGTGGTGCGGGAACGTATCGCCTGACCTGCGGCTTACCCGTACGGGTGAACGGGACCGGTGGACTGCTGCCGGTCCCGTTCGGCATGCTGGACACCGGGGTCTTCCCGGTCAGTCGAGAAGCCGGGTCGCGCAGCGATGAGTTCCGGCCGTTGCGGCGGTCTCCTTCGTGTGGATCCCATGACCCCGAACGCTCTGGTCATCGCCGGTCGCGTCACCAGGCCCGACGTGCCGGTGCTCTGCGCCGAGCTGGAGTCCCTGCTGTACGACCCCGAGGGCAGGGTCCGCGCCCCGGACGCCCGGGTGGACTGCGACCTGGGCGGGGTCGTACAGGCGGATCTGGTCCTGGTCGAGGCGATAGCGCGGCTGGGGCTTGTCGCGCGCCGGGCGGGGGGCCGACGGCTGCGGCTGCGCAATGTGCCGCCCGAAGTGCGGAACCTGCTGGACCTGGTGGGGCTGGCCGACGTCGTGAACGTGGAGGAGCGGTGCCGGGACTGAGCCCCCCGGCCCGGCGCAGCTCAGCCCGCCTCCGGCGCGTTCCTCCGCCGTATGCCCCGCCTCACGCCGGGTCGGCCTCGAGGTGGTCCGGCAGACCGAAGAGCGGGAACCAGCGGAGTGTGTCCAGGAAGCAGTGCAGTCCGGTGATCGCACCATCCGAGATGTCGATGACCTGCACCGCCCACGGCACGAAGCCGGTGCCGTCCGGATTCGGCTTGTAGTGGGCGAACGCCGGGGTGCCGTTCGCCGCGGTCACCACCAGGCGGGAGCCCTCGCAGCTCGCTCCGGCGGAGACCATGAAGCCCGTGATGTCGTGGTGCCCCTGGAGCCAGAGGTCGAACGGCGGCATCGTCATCACGGCGTCCTCATGGAGCAGCGCGGTCAGCGCCGCCATGTCGTAGCCCTCGAACGCCGCGACATACCGCTCGAGGAGCTTGCGCTGCTCCTCGTCGAGTGGGTCTGCGGTGTCGGCGGTCAGTCCCTCGCTCTCGGCGAGGGTCGCCCTGGCCCGCTGCAGGGCGCTGTTGACCGAGGCGACCGAGGTGTCGAGCAGCTCGGCGACCTCACTCGCCTTCCAGGCCAGCACCTCGCGCAGGATCAGCACGGCCCGCTGCTTGGGCGGCAGAAGCTGCAGCGCGGCGACGAACGCGAGGCGCACCGACTCCCGTGCCACTGCGGCCTCCGCCGGGTCGGCCACCGACGGCAGGATCCGCCCGTCCGGCATCGGCTCCAGCCAGGTGTTCTCCGGCAGTGGGTTGAGCGCCGCCTGGGCGAGTGGTGTCGGGCCCGTCAGATCGACCGGGCGGGCCCGCTTCTTCCCCGCGTTCAGCATGTCGAGGCAGACGTTGGTGGCGATCCGGTACAGCCAGGAGCGCAGCGAGGAACGGCCCTCGAACTTCTCGAAGTTGCGCCAGGCGCGCACCAGCGTGTCCTGTACGGCGTCCTCCGCCTCGAAGGCCGAGCCGAGCATCCGGTAGCAGTAACCGGTCAGCTCGACCCGGTGTCCCTCCAGACGGCTGTCGATGTCCGTTGCTGCCGTCAGATCACTCATCGCTCCACCCCTGTTGCGTTGTGTCACCGCTCGCTCGGCACTTCGGAAGCTACAGGAGGCCACTGACAACGGGGGCGGGAAGTACCGAAGCCGCTAACGTTCCGTCACGTTCCGGGCTTGCGCCCGTACACGTACACGTCGTCGCCGTTCTTCAGCAGATTCCAATATGCCTTGGCGTCCGCGTCCCGCATGTTGACGCAGCCGTGGGACCCCGGCGGGTTCCACATCTTCAGACCGACCGAGTGGAACGCCTGCCCGCCGTCGAAGAACTGCGAGTACGGCATCCACACGTGGTACAGCGACGACCAGTGCTTGATGTGCCGCAGATAGATCTTCTTCGGCCCGGTGCGGGTCTCGTACCCGTTCCGCCCGCTGCGGATCGGCACCGGACCGTACTTCAGATTGGTGCCGTCCTGGATCCAGCTCAGCTGCCGGGTCAGGTCCACGCACGCGATGCGCCCCTTGTCGGTGGGGCACTTCTTGTCCTTGTTGGGGTTCTTGCCGGCCGCCTTCTGGGCCGTGAGCGTCTTCATCGTCTGCCAGGTGATCGGTCCCGCGTACCCGATGTCCGGGGTGATCCCGTAGGTGCGCTGGAACGACTGGATCGCCTTGCAGTCGGCTGCCGACTGCCTGCCGTCGACCGGCCGGTGCAGGTAGTTCTCGACCTGCTTCTGGTACGGCCCGGTAGACGTGGTGCAGGATGCCGCCTGCGCGGACGCGCCCGATCCGAGCACGAGCGCCGGCGCTGCCATCAGCCCGGCGACGGACAGCGCGACCGCGCGCCGCATCCGGACTCCCCGTATGTTCCCTGCGACTCTCATGTACGCCAACTCCCCTTCGCGCGCTGTGCGGTGGTTCCGCCTGCTAGACGCGCGTCGGGGAGTGGATGGTTGTGCGCCGTATGTCTCAGTTCTGTACGGACACCACCGGTACGAGCCGGCGTCGCTCGGCCCGGGCGACCCGCGACCCGTACAACGTGATCGAGACGACGCCGAGGACCGCGAGCAGTCCCATGGACACCGTGCCCGCCCAGCCACCGGCGTGGAAGGCGATCGCGCCGAGCGTGCCGCCGGCGCTGGAGCCCAGGTAGTACGCGGACTGGTAGAGCGCCGACGCCTGCGCCCGGCCCTTCGTCGCGGTCCGGCTCACGGATGACGAGGCGACCGCGTGCCCGGCGAAGAAGCCCGCCGTGATCAGGACCAGGCCGAGCAGTACGGCGGCCAGCTGGTCGGCGAGCGAGAGCAGCAGACCGGCAGCCGTGGTGGAGACGGCCAGGTAGAGCGCGCCCCGGCGGCCGAGCCGGGCGACGAGCCGGCCGGCCGCGGCAGACGACACCGTACCGACGAGGTAGACCAGGAAGATCGAGCCGATGACGCCCTGCGGGAGGTTGAACGGTTCGCCGATCAGCCGGTAGCCGATCACCGTGTAGACCGCGCCGAACACCGTCATGAACAGTGCGCCGATCGCGTACAGCCTGCGCAGCAGCGGATCGGCGAGGTGTCCGCCCACCGTCTTCGCCAGGGCCTTCGGGTTCAGCGTGCCGGGCGTGAAGTGACGGGCCCTCGGGATCATGAAGTGGAAGACGACCGCGCAGGCCACGGCCAGCAGCCCGACCGCGCCGAGCGCCGCCCGCCAGCCCCACAGCTGGGCGATCCAGCCGGTGAGGATGCGGCCGCTCATGCCGCCGATGCTGTTGCCCGCCACGAACAGCCCGATCGCGGCGACCAGCGCCTTCGGCCGTACCTCCTCGGCCAGGTACGCCATCGCGGAGGCGGGCAGCCCGGCCAGCGCCGCGCCCTGGACGGCGCGCAGGGCGATCAGCCAGCCGAGCGAGGGGGCGAACGGCACGAGCAGGCCCACCAGTACGGCGACCGTCAGCGACGCGGTCATCAGCTGTCGCCGTCCGAACCGCTCGGAGAGCGCACTCATCGGCAGCACGCACAACGCCAGCGCACCCGTCGCCGCGGAGACCGTCCAGCTGGCCTGTCCGGCCGTGGCGCCGAAACCGGCGGAGACGGCGGGCAGCAGTGCCTGGGTGGAGTAGAGCAGTGCGAACGTCGCGACACCGGCGGCGAAGAGCGCGAAGCTCATCCGGCGGTAGCCGGGGCCGCCGGGCTCCAGCCGGTCCGGAACGGCGGCGGCAGCGGGGGCGACGGGCGATGACGGGGCTGAGGCGTCCAGCGTGAGGGTGGACGCCTTGGTACTGGCAGGAGGCATACCTCGAAAGTAGATCTCCCTGGTTCATGCGTCCAATGCACGAACTTGCCATAATCAATCCCATGGTGCATGAACGCAGCTCACAGCCTCGGCTGTCACCGAGTAGTTACGAAGAAGACATTCGCGCGGTCCTCGCGCCGCGGCTCGCCTACTTCGAGGCGGTCGCCCGCCACGAGCACGTCACCCGCGCCGCGCATGAGCTCGGCGTCCCGCAGTCCACGCTGTCGCGGGCGATGGTCAGGCTGGAACAGGACCTGGGAGTCGCCCTGTTCGCCCGCAGGGGCCGTACCGTCTCCCTCACCCCCGCGGGCCGTACCTTCCTGGGCTCCGCCGAGCGGGCCCTCGCCGAGGTGGAGCGGGCCGCCGACTCGGTACGGGCCGACGCCGATCCGGCCGCGGGCAAGGTGGCCTTCGGGTTCCTGCACACGATGGGCTCGGAGACCGTTCCCGCGCTGATCCGGGCCTTCCGCGCCGACCACCCGCGCGTGCGCTTCCAACTCGTGCAGAACTACGGCGAGGCGATGATCGAGCGGCTCCGGGCCGGCGGCCTCGACCTCTGCCTCACCTCACCCGTCCCGGACGCCCCCGACCTGGTGGCCCGCCGTCTCGACGAGCAGCGGCTGCGCCTGGTCGTCCCCGACGACCACCGCCTGGCCTCCCGCAGGCGCATCCGCCTGGCCGAGGCCGCCGACGAGGCGTTCGTGACCCTGGAGCCGGGGTACGGCCTGCGGCGGATCACCGACGACCTGTGCGCGGAGGCGGGCTTCACGCCCCGCGTGGCGTTCGAGGGCGAGGAGGCGGAGACCCTGCGCGGCCTGGTGGCCGCCGGCCTCGGCGTGGCCCTGCTGCCGCCGCCCGCGGTGGCCCGCCCGGGCGTCGTCGAACTGACGGTGACGGCCCCGCGCGCGGCCCGCGAGATCGGCGTGGCCTGGCTGGACGGCCACCCGGACACACCCCCGGTGGCGGCGTTCAAGCAGTTCCTGCTGTCGCGCCGGGGGCATCTGCTGCCGGACTGACGGGCGGTGGCGCGTGTGTGAGAAGTCATGCAGCGCATGCCGGGTGTCCAGGATCGGGGCTGCGGCGCGAAGCCCTGCCGTGCGGCGTGCGAGCCGGCTCGTCGCTCTGCCGCCCCTGACGCCTCTGGTGGCCACAGGGCATCCCGCGGGCCCTAGGACTTCAACGACCGCCCGAATCCCGCCGCCAGGGGCATCCGCAGTCCCAGCGGCGGGGGCGCCGCCAGTGCGTCGGCGACCGGGCGCGCGTAGCTCCGCCCGAACAGCGATCCCCGTACGAAGTCCACCGCCAGCGCCACCACTTCGGCGCGGTGCTGGCGCAGGGAGTGGCCGTCCGAGTGGACCTCGAAGCGGCAGGTGTCCCGGTTGGCCTTCTTGGCGCGCTGGGCCAGCCGGAACGACAACTCCGGGTCGGAACGTGCGTCGTTCGTGCCGTGGACGAGCAATACCTGGCGGCCCAGCAGATGTTTCACCGGCTCCGGCTCGGCCGACGGGTCCTCGGGCAGCCAAGGGGCCATCGCCAGAACCGAGTTGACCGCCGTATGGCCGCCCGCGCGCAGTGCCGCACGGCCGCCCATGCCGTGCCCGGCCAGGCAGACGGGGACGTCGCCGTACCGTCGTACGACCTCCTCCACCGCCCACTCGGCGTCCGCCGCGAGCTGTGCGTCCGTGGCGTTCCAGCCGCGGCAGCGGTAGTGCACGACATGCGCGGCCAGCCCGTCGTCCTGGCCGGCGCGGGCCAGGGTGCGGGCGAGCGGCAACTGGAGCGCGTACGACAGAGGGGAAGGGCGGCGGTGCGAGTCGGCCTCGCCGTCCGGGAGCAGCAGGACCACGCCGCTGACCGCAGGTTGTGCTCCGGCCGTCTTCACGGCCCGTCCCAGCCTCGCAGCAGGCAGGGGGAGTGCGCGCTGTGCCATGACAGAACAGTGTCAGAAGGTCAGGTGTACTCCACCCGTATTTGCGGTCACCGTTGCGTATCGGCGCGCGGCGCTCTACGCGCGTAGGCGCTAGAGTGCCCAGATGATGAGCCCGACCCTCCATGTGCCCGGCCCCGACCAGATCCGGCGCGCCCCCAAGGTGCTGCTCCACGACCACCTCGACGGCGGTCTGCGTCCCGGCACGATCATCGACCTGGCCCGTGACGCGGGCTACGAAGCCCTTCCCGAGACCGAAGCGGACAAGCTCGGCATCTGGTTCCACGAGGCGGCCGACTCCGGCTCGCTGGAGCGTTACCTGGAGACGTTCGCCCACACCTGTGCCGTCATGCAGACCCGCGAGGCCCTGGTCCGGGTGGCCGCGGAGTGCGCCGAGGACCTCGCCGCGGACGGCGTCGTCTACGCGGAGGTGCGGTACGCCCCCGAGCAGCACCTGGAAGCCGGGCTGACCCTCGAAGAGGTCGTCGAGGCGGTCAACGAGGGCTTCCGCGAGGGTGAGCGCCGGGCCCGGCTGGACGGCAACCGGATCCGGGTGGGCGCCCTTCTCACTGCGATGCGGCACGCCGCCCGCGCCCTGGAGATCGCCGAACTCGCCAACCGCTACCGGGATCTGGGCGTCGTCGGCTTCGACATCGCGGGCGCCGAGGCGGGCTACCCGCCCACCCGTCACCTCGACGCCTTCGAGTACCTCAAGCGCGAGAACAACCACTTCACCATCCATGCGGGCGAGGCCTTCGGCCTGCCGTCGATCTGGCAGGCACTCCAGTGGTGCGGCGCCGACCGGCTCGGCCACGGCGTCCGCATCATCGACGACATCGAGGTCGCCGAGGACGGCAGTGTGACGCTGGGCCGTCTCGCCTCGTACGTACGGGACAAGCGCATCCCGCTGGAGATGTGCCCGACCTCCAACCTCCAGACCGGCGCCGCCGCCTCGTACGCCGAGCACCCGATCGGGCTGCTGCGCAGGCTGCACTTCCGGGCCACCGTGAATACGGACAACCGGCTGATGAGCGGTACGACCATGAGCCAGGAATTCGAGCGGCTGACCGAGACCTTCGGATACACGCTCGACGACATTCAGTGGTTCACAGTCAATGCGATGAAATCAGCGTTCATTCCTTTCGATGAACGTCTGGCGATGATCAATGACGTGATCAAGCCCGGATATGCCGAGCTGAAGTCGGAGTGGCTCTTCGAGCAGACCGCTGCGACCAGCACATCTTCCGCTTCCGCGGGCTGAATTGCGCTTCAGTGACAAACGGCCGGGAAGATCAGATCCCGGCCGTTTTCCGCGTCCGCCGTGTTTGCGGGACGGGTAGTGCGCTGGCTAGTTTGCAGAGCCGCTCGCATCCCCTTCCCCAAGGATGAATTTCACATGAAGCAGTCTGCTGCCAGGGCTCTCGGTGTCGCCGCTCTCGGTGCCGCTTTCGCCGCTGCCGCCGCCGGTACGGCCTCCGCCGCCGCGCTTCCCCTCGACGCCGCGACCTCCGCTCTGCCGACCGCCGCTCTGCCGATCGCCGGCTCCGCGCTGGGGACCGCCACCCGGTCCCTGCCGGTGCAGGACACGGCCACGAAGCTCCTCGGCAGTGGCCAGACCGAGATCCTCAACGACGCCACCGCCCCGGCCAAGGGCCTGCTCGGCGGGCTGCCCGCCGGTGGCGTGACCACCAGCGGCCTGTCGACCAACGGCCTTCCGCTCGGCGGCTGACCCCTCGCGCATACGTGAGTGGGGGGGGGGCCCCGGGGCGGGGGGCGCCCCCCCCCCCCCCCCCGGGGGGCCGACCCACGGGGGCGGGGCCCCCCCCCGCCGATTAGGGGTGTGGGGGGGCCCCCGCCCCGGGGCCCCCCCCCCACTCACGTATGTCTCGGGACTACCAGGCGGTGCCGGCCGCCGACGCCTTCTCGGCCGGCAGCAGCAGCCACAGCGCCAGGTAGAGCAGGAACTGCGGGCCCGGCAGCAGACAGGAAACGAGGAAGATCACGCGCATGGTCCCCGCGGACGTGCCGAAGCGCCGTGCCAGCGCTGCGCACACTCCGCCGATCATGCGTCCGTCACGGGGGCGGGCAAGTGCGGCCATGGTGGGCTCCTTCGCGAACCGTTGCCGAGGAGCAGCTCCGTCGTGCTCCCCGTATATCCATGGTGGCCCGGCGAACAGGGGCAAAGCGTCGCTCTACGGTGCGATACCGACCCTGGAAATCGTCGGGGTCGACCCCTGAGGCGACTCGTCCCTGAGTCGGGGAACCGGTCGTACCCGGTCCTGGCCGCGGCGGCGCAGCCGCTTCCGGCACACCGGCACGACCAGCAGATGGGCGAGCCCCACGCCCACGGTGTTCAGCAGCAGCGAGTCGACATCGACGACCTGACCCGGCACCCCGGTCTGCGCCAGCTCGATCGCCAGCGAGATCAGCGACCCGGCGGCGACGGTACGGGCCAGCGAGGCCCACGGGGACACATGGAGCCGTCCCCCGGCCATGGGCAGCAGCACCCCCAGCGGCGCCAGCAGCAGCAACCCCTCACCGATCCGGTGCGCCGCCTCGACCGGGCCGAGGGACAGATCCGTCTTTAGGCCGGCGAAGGGCCGAAGATTGGCGGCCGTTGTCCACGGCACATCCAGCGGGCGCAGAGTCAGCCACCCGACAAGCAGCAGATGCGCGAGGAGGAGAAACACCCCGACCGCGCGGAAGCGGATGACGGCTTGGCCGCCCGAACCTTGACGCACACCCCTCAAGACGCGGCTACCGGCAGGATCGGTTCCGCCTCGCCCCAGGATGACCTGAAGACCACATGAAAACCCCGGGGGACCGGCCGTCAGGACAGCTTGGCCGCGCCGAGCGTCGGCACGGCCTCCGGCCGGGCCTTCGTCTCCGAGGTGCACAGATAGGCGCGCGGCGCGTAATTCCCCGGCCCGCCGAGCACCACCGTGCCGTCCGAGGCCAGCGACTCGCTCTCCGCGTACGTGCACACGATCTGTGCCAGAGCCTCCGACGGCAGGTCCTCGGGCTGCTCGCTGAGCCGTAGCACGGCCGCCGGATCGTCCCCGCGGGCCCCGCTGATCTGCAGGTTCGCCGGTACGTCCGTGGAGAAGCCGGCCTGCCGCTCATCGGCGGCCGGCTCCTCCTGAAGCTCGTCGAGGAGCGCCTGCGCGACCCGGATCCGGTCGGACTTCGCCTCGTGGATCTGCACCGAACGGTCCACCGTGACCAGCTGCGAGGCACAGATCAGATAGATCTGCACCGGGATCCCCTGCATCGCCTGAGTGCTGACGTCCTCCGCGGACATCGAGCACGGCACCCGGGACGGCGCGGCCCCGGCGTCGACCGGCACCGAAGTGGTCCTGATCCCGCACCCGGCGGCCAGCACTGCGCAGACGACGGCGCCGGCCAGTGCTCCGGCCGTGCGGCGCGCCCGCCGCGTACCACGGTTGCTGCGCCTCACGTCGCGTCCCCCTTCTCGTCCCGGGCCTCGGCTCCGTGGTCCCGCGCGGTGCGGGTGAGCTCTTCGGCATCGCGCGGCAGACGCAGCACGAACACCGCGCCGTCGCCGTCCGGCGAGTTCGCGGCCGTGATGTCACCGCCGTGGATGTGCGCGTTCTCCATGGCGATCGACAGTCCGAGCCCGCTGCCCTCCGAACGCGGCCGGGAGGCACTGGCCTTGTAGAAGCGGTCGAAGACGTGCGGCAGGACGTCCTCCGGGATGCCCGGGCCGTGGTCGCGCACCTCGATGACGAGTTCGTCGCCGTCGGTCCGTACCGATACCCGTACCGGCGATCCGCCGTGCTTCAGCGCGTTGCCGATCAGATTCGCCAGGATCACGTCGAGCCTGCGCGGATCGAGGCGGACCATCATGCCGCGCTCGGCGTCCAGATCCACCGCGTCCAGCCAGGCGCGGGCGTCGATGCAGGCGGTGACCTGGTCGGCGACATCGACCGTGTCGAGGACGAGCCGGGCCGTACCCGCGTCGAAGCGGGTGACCTCCATCAGGTTCTCCACCAGGTCGTTCAGCCGCCTGGTCTCGCTGACCACCAGATGCACGGCGGGCGCGATCATCGGGTCGAGGCTGTCGGCCTCGTCCTCCAGCACCTCGGCGACGGCGGTGATCGCGGTGAGCGGGGTGCGCAGTTCGTGCGACATGTCGGCGACGAACCGGCGGCTGGACTCCTCCCGCGCGCTCATGTCCGCGACCTTCTTCTCCAGAGAACTCGCGGCTCTGTTGAACGTACGGGAGAGATCGGCGAGTTCATCGGTGCCGGACACCACGAGCCGGGTGTCGAGCTTGCCCTCACCGAGCTTGCGCGCCGCGTCACCGAGCCGCTGCACCGGCCGCAGCACCGTCGTCGCGGCGGCCTGCGCGAGCAGCGCGGAGCCGACCAGAGCAAGTCCGGTGGCGATCCCCAGCGACCACGCGAGGGAGTTGAGGTCCTGCCGCTCCTGGTCGAGCGACTTCAGCATGTAGCCGGTCGGACCACCACCGATGATCCTTGTGCCGGCCACCAGGTAGGGCGTACCGCGGATCGAGGTGCGCTGCCAGAACAGGTGGTACGGGTACGTGTTGCCCGCCTCCGCCGGCTGCTTCCTGTTGACCTGCTGCTGCAACGAGAGCGGCACGTTGTCGAGCGTGAACGTGTCCAGATTGGAGTTGCCCACGATCGGCTTGTCGCCGTCGCGCTTGTCGACGAGCAGCACGCTGTAACCGGGACTGCTGCTCGCCATCTGCACGGCGGCGTTCTGCAGATCGTCCTTGGTGGGGCGCAACGGCAGCGACGCCGCCCGGTTCTGCATCTCCTGCCGGAAGTCCCCGAGCGCCGCGTCCTGCGTACGCGTCAGCACGGCCTCGCGGTTGAGCCAGTACGCGATCCCCGATGCGGATACCGCGGCGGTCAGCGCCACCAGCGCGAACACGACGACGAGCCGCAGCCGCAGACTGGTCCAGCGAAGACCGGCGAGCAGGCTGCGCTTGGCAGCAGCGGTCACTGCGGCGAGTCCAGCCGGTAGCCCACGCCCCGCACCGTACGGATCAGGGTCGGTGAGGACGGTACGTCCTCCACCTTGGCCCGCAGCCGCTGCACACAGGCGTCGACGAGCCGGGAGTCACCGAGATAGTCGTGCTCCCACACCAGCCGCAGCAACTGCTGCCGCGACAGGGCCTGTCCGGGTCTGCGGCTCAGCTCCAGCAGGAGCCGCAGCTCGGTCGGCGTGAGCTGCAGGTCCTCCCCGTTCTTGGTCACCGTCATCGCGGAACGGTCGATGACCACATTGCCGAACGTCGCCGAGTCGGTGGACTCGCGCTCGCCGCGGCGCAGCACCGCACGGATCCGGGCGTCGAGCACCCGGCCCTGCACGGGCTTGACCACATAGTCGTCGGCGCCGGACTCCAGTCCGACCACGACATCGATGTCGTCGCTGCGCGCCGTCAGCAGAATGATCGGCAGCTGGTCGGTGCGCCGGATGCGCCGGCACACCTCGAAACCGTCGATGCCGGGCAGCATCACATCCAGCACGATCAGGTCCGGCCGCTGCTCGCGCAGCAGTTTCAGGCCGTCCTCTCCCGTCGCCGCGGTGGCCACACGGTGGCCCTGGCGTGACAACGAGAGTTCGAGGGCCGTGCGGATGGCGTCGTCGTCCTCGATCAGCAACAGGAAAGGCACGGGGGTCATTCTGGCCCATGGGAGAGCCTCAGTTCGACCGTTGGCGGCCTCTCATTCGGACGGCACGCCGGTCGGAGGGCCTGTGACAGGTCTGTGACAGTCGGCGGACAGCGCCATGAAACTGCCCGGGCAAGCTCATTGGCACATGGAACGGACGGACTCCATCGACGGGGGGCGCGAGATGAACGCACTGCACAGCACCACCTCAAGCGCAGTTGTCACGCGTCTCCACGACGTCGGCAGGAGCACCGAGAAGTCCGGTGCCGCAGGGCGGGGGTGCGCTCGTGGCGTCGGGCGGCAGCACACGTCGTACATGACGGTGGTCGACGCATCTGCGGGGGGCAACGGGGGAGCGGTGTACGGGGAGGGCCCGGGGGAGCGGAAGCCCCTGGCGGAGATCGCGGACGCCGAAGAGGCGTTCACGGCCTACGTCCAGGAGCGCCGCGCCTCCCTGTACGCAACCGCCTACCACCTGACCGGTGACCGGTTCGAGGCCGAGGACCTGCTGCAGAGCGCTCTCTTCTCGACGTATCGGGCATGGGACCGGATCAGCGACAAGGCGGCGGTCGGCGGGTATCTGCGCCGCACCATGACCAATCTGCACATCAGCGCCTGGCGTCGGCGCAAACTGAACGAATACCCGACCGAGGAGCTGCCGGAGACGGCCGGCGACACGGACGCGATGCGCGGTACGGAGCTGCGCGCCGTGCTCTGGCAGGCGCTGGCGCGGCTGCCGGAACTCCAGCGCACGATGCTGGTCCTGCGGTACTACGAGGGGCGCACGGACCCGGAGATCGCGTCGATCCTCGACATCAGTGTCGGCACGGTGAAGTCGAGCATCTGGCGGTCGCTGCGACGGCTGCGCGAGGACGAGGTGCTGAGCTTCGGCCGTGACGAGGAGGAGTCCTTCGGCGAGCTGGTGGCCTGAAGGCAGCGGGGGGAACCGGGGACTGCCGCTTCGGGGGGAGCGGTGGGTTCACGGGGGAACACAGCAGGGTCGGACGGGCCGGGGGGTCCTGTCCGGCCCTGAGGTGCGTCTGGGGGCGGACGCGGGGGTGGCGGGGCTCCGCCCCGGACCCCGGTGCTCGCGCGCCGGGCGGGCCGGAGGGGGCCGGGCGGGCTCGAAGGTGTCGTGGTCAGTCGCGGGAGCCCGGGACGACCAGGCCTGATTCGTAGGCCGTCACCACCGCTTGGGTTCGGTCGCGCAGGGCCAGTTTGGCCAGGATTCGGCTGACGTGCGTTTTTACCGTCTCCTCCGTGATCAGCAGGCGCGCCGCGACCTCCGGGTTGGACAGGCCCTCCGCGACCAGGCGCAGGACCTCGGTCTCCCGGGGGGTAAGTGCTGCGAGGATTGCCGGGGGAGAGGGGTTCGGCTTGCGGTGCCGGCCGGCGAATTCGCTGATCAGGCGGCGGGTGACCGTCGGCGCCAGCAGCGCCTGGCCGGCCGCGATGACGCGTACCGCGTCGAAGAGCCGCTCCGCGGTGATGTCCTTGAGCAGGAAGCCGCTGGCCCCGGCGCGCAGGGCGTCGTACACGTACTCGTCCAGGTCGAACGTGGTCAGGATGAGGATGCGGGGGCCGTCCGGTCGCGGTGCTCGGCTGCCTGCTGGCGGCGGGACTGATCCTGCCGGGCAACGGTTTCACGACGGCGCCGGGCCGGGCGCTGTTGTCCCCGGCCGACGGTCCGACGCTGCGCGCGGCGGCCGGGTCGGTGCTGTACCTGGTGCTGATCGCCCTGCTCGGCCTGGGCGCGGCCACCGCGGTCCGGGACTCGGCGGCGGCGGTCGGAGTCGTGCTCGGCCTGCTCTTCGTCCTGCCGATTCTCACGCAGCTGGTCACCGATCCGGACTGGCACCGGCACCTGCAGCAGATCGCCCCGATGACAGCGGGGCTCGCCGTCCAGGCCACTGTCGATCTCGACACGCTCCCCATCGGCCCGTGGGCCGGGCTGGGGGTGCTCGCCGGCTGGGCGGTGGCCGCGCTGCTCGGAGGCGGGCTGGCACTCAGGCTGCGGGACGCGTGAACTCCCGGCGTCTTCCCGGCTACGCCACCTCGCGTGCCACCGGGGCCCGGCGGCAGCGGCCGGCCGCTGCCGCGGCCAGTCGGCCCAGCGCCTCCTGCTTCCCGCAGGGATACGCGCCGAGTGCCGTCTGGCGCGCCACGATCCGTCGTTCCGCCCGCATCAGGCGCCATCCCCGACGCAGCAGGAACGGCACCGATTTCCGGCCCTCGCGCAGATCCCGCAGCAGCCTGCGGCGGAACGTCGTCGTCGGGCGGCCGCGCAGGCACAGGGCGTCCGCCAGGACACCCAGGTCCTGGCACCGCTCCACTATCTCCGCCGCGAAGATGCCTTCGGCCACGAACAGCGGCGTGCGCTCGATGTGGAGCGCCTCGCAGTCGACCCGGGAGCTGGTGGAGATGTCGTACACCGGGACGTTCGTACGTCCGGTGCGGCACAGCTCCGTGATGGCGGCGACCGCCGCGTCGGCGTCCCAGGACTGTGCGGAGTCCCAGTCGATGTCCGAACTGCCCGGGACCAGCGGCAGCGTGGGGTCGTCGCCCTCCTTGTAGAAGTCGTCCAGGCGCAGCACCGGAAGGTCGGTGCGGGCGGCGAGGGAGGACTTGCCGGAGCCGGAGGGGCCCGCGAGCAGCACGACGCGGGTCGGGATCGGTTGGGGACTCACGGGACACCAGTGTGAGGCATTGACCCGTGCAGGGAACCCCCCGGTCCCCCTGTTGGTATCCAGCATCACAACTCAACTACGCTACGTGCCCAGATGATTACTCGATCGTTTCGATCAGGTGGGAACTCCATGGCACGTCATGCACTTTCCAGGTCCCGGCGCCGTGCGCTGCTGCGTGCAGGTCTGACCGTCACCGCGGTGGGCGCCGCGCTCGGTGCGGGGGGTGCGGCGGCGCAGGCGGCGCCGCTGCCCGTCGCGCCGGCCTCGGGCGCCGACAGCAGCCTCGGTGCGGTCGGCGAGGCGGCCGGCGGCGCGACCGGGGCGCTCGGGCACGCGGTCTCGCCGGTCACGCAGCTGCAGCTCGACCCGCTGGCCAGGACGGGTGTGGACCCGCTGGCGAACGGGGTGGGCACGCAGGTCGCGGACTTCAAGCCGCTCTCCACGGGCGTCGCCACCGATCCGCTGACCAGCGGCGGCGCGCTGAAGGACCTGCCGGTGCTGGGGCAGGTCACGGGGCTGCTGCACGGCTGATCCCGGCGCACAGGGCTGCGGCCCGCCCCTCCGGAGTGTTCCGGAGGGGCGGGCCGCAGCCGCGTCGGTCAGTAGGAGGAACCCGAGACGCCGAGCGCGCCCGTGGGGTGCCAGACCGTCTTGGTCTCCAGGAAGGCCGTCAGGCGGCGGGTGCCCGGGTCGGCCGACCAGTCTTCTCTGTCCACAGCCTGTGGATGAGCGGCGCCCTGCGCCTCCTTCTCGGGGCGGTGGCGGGAGACGGGTGGGCGGAGAACTCGCTTCAGATTGTCCGCCGCCGCGATCTCCAGTTCCTTCGCCAGTTCGGCGTCGGCGCCCGTGAGGTCGATCGCGTTGACGTCCTGGTGGGCCGCGAGCGGGGCCGCGAGCTCCGCCGTCCTCCCGGACAGGATGTTCACCACACCGCCCGGCAGGTCGGAGGTGGCCAGCACCTCACCCAGGGACAGCGCCGGCAGCGGGGCGTCGGCGGACGCGATGACGACGGCCGTGTTGCCGGTCGCGATCACCGGGGCGACGACCGACACCAGGCCCAGGAACGACGAGTGCTGCGGGGCGACGACCGTGACCACACCGGTCGGCTCGGGCGTGGAGAGGTTGAAGAAGGGGCCCGCGACCGGGTTCGCCCCGCCCACGATCTGGCCGATCTTGTCGGTCCACCCCGCGTACCAGACCCAGCGGTCGATGGCCGCGTCCACGACGGCCGCCGCCTTGGACTTCGACAGCCCCTCCGCGTCCGCCACTTCGCGTACGAACTGGCCCTTGCGGCCCTCCAGCATCTCCGCGATGCGGTAGAGGATCTGGCCGCGGTTGTACGCCGTCGCGCCCGACCATCCGCCGAACGCCTTGCGGGCGGCCACGACCGCGTCACGCGCGTCCTTGCGGGACGACTGCGGGGCGTTCGCCAGCCACTTGCCCTTGGAGTCCGTCACCTCGTACACCCGGCCGCTCTCGGAGCGGGGGAACTTGCCCCCGACGTACAGCTTGTAGGTCTTGAAGACGCTCAGTCGGTCACTGTGCTCAACTGCATTCATCAACGCTCGCCCTCCGGGCTCGACGGGGCGAGGTACGCCTCCAGGCCGTGACGGCCGCCTTCGCGGCCGAAGCCCGACTCCTTGTAGCCGCCGAACGGCGAGGTCGGGTCGAACTTGTTGAACGTGTTGGCCCAGACGACGCCCGCCCGAAGCTTGTTCGCCACCGCGAGGATGCGGGAGCCCTTCTCCGTCCAGATGCCGGCCGACAGTCCGTACTGGCTGTTGTTGGCCTTGGCGACCGCCTCGTCCGGCGTGCGGAACGACAGGACGGACAGCACCGGGCCGAAGATCTCGTCGCGGGCGATGGTGTGCGCCTGGGTGACGTTCGTGAACAGCGTCGGGGCGAACCAGTAGCCGGACGACGGGAGTTCGCAGGGGGCGGACCAGCGTTCGGCGCCCTCCGCCTCGCCCGTCTCGACCAGCGCCGTGATCCGGGAGAGCTGCTCCTGGGAGTTGATCGCGCCGATGTCGGTGTTCTTGTCCAGCGGGTCGCCGAGGCGCAGCGTGGACAGCCGTCGCTTCAGGGAGTCCAGCAGCTCGTCCTGGATCGACTCCTGGACGAGGAGGCGCGAGCCCGCGCAGCAGACCTGGCCCTGGTTGAAGAAGATGCCGGTGACGATGCCCTCGACGGCCTGGTCGATCGGGGCGTCGTCGAAGACGATGTTCGCGCCCTTGCCGCCCAGCTCCAGGGTGACCTTCTTGTCCGTGCCCGCGACCTGGCGGGCGATGGCCTTGCCGACCGCGGTCGAGCCGGTGAAGGCGACCTTGTTGACGTCAGGGTGCTCGACGAGGGCCGCGCCCGCGTCCCCGTACCCGGTGAGGATGTTCACGACACCCCTCGGCAGGCCCGCCTGGCGGCAGATGTCCGCGAAGAACAGCGCGGAGAGCGGGGTCGTCTCGGCGGGCTTCAGGACCACCGTGTTGCCGGTGGCCAGCGCCGGGGCGATCTTCCAGGCCAGCATCAGCAGCGGGAAGTTCCACGGGATGACCTGGCCCGCGACGCCGAGCGGGCGGGGGTTCGGGCCGTAGCCGGCGTGGTCGAGCTTGTCCGCCCAGCCCGCGTAGTAGAAGAAGTGCGCCGCGACCAGCGGAAGGTCCGCGTCGCGGGTCTCCTTGATCGGCTTGCCGTTGTCGAGGGTTTCGAGAACGGCGAGCTCGCGGCTGCGCTCCTGGATGATCCGGGCGATCCGGAAGAGGTACTTGGCGCGCTCGGAGCCGGGCAGCGCCGACCACTTCTCGAACGCCTTGCGGGCCGCCTTCACGGCCCGGTCGACGTCAGCGGCGCCGGCCTGCGCGACCTCGGAGAGGACCTCCTCGGACGACGGGGAGACCGTCTTGAAGACCTTGCCGTCGGCCGCGTCGGTGAACTCGCCGTCGATGAACAGCCCGTACGAGGGAGCGATGTCGACGACCGACCGCGACTCGGGGGCGGGTGCGTACTCGAATGCAGATGCCATGGGGATCAGTCCACCGTCACGTAATCGGGGCCGGAGTAACGGCCTGTGCTCAGCTTCTGACGCTGCATCAGCAGGTCGTTCAGCAGGCTGGAGGCGCCGAAGCGGAACCAGTGGTTGTCCAGCCAGTCCTCGCCGACGGTCTCGTTGACCAGGACGAGGAACTTGATCGCGTCCTTCGAGGTGCGGATGCCGCCGGCCGGCTTCACACCGATCTGCACACCGGTCTGCTCCCGGAAGTCGCGCACGGCCTCCAGCATCAGCAGCGTGTTCGCGGGCGTGGCGTTCGTCCCGACCTTGCCGGTCGACGTCTTGATGAAGTCCGCGCCCGCCAGCATCCCGAGCCAGGAGGCGCGGCGGATGTTGTCGTACGTGGAAAGCTCGCCGGTCTCGAAGATGACCTTGAGGCGGGCGTCGGTGCCATCGGCACGGGCGCACTCGGCCTTCACGGCGAGGATCTCCTCGTACACCTTGAGATAACGGCCGGAGAGGAACGCGCCCCGGTCGATCACCATGTCGATCTCGTCGGCCCCGGCGGCCACGGCGTCGCGGACATCCGCGAGCTTGATGTCGAGCGCGGCGCGCCCGGACGGGAAGGCCGTCGCGACGGACGCCACCTTCACGCCGGAACCGGCCAGTGCGGTGACGGCCGTCGCCGCCATGTCGGGGTAGACGCAGACCGCGGCGGTGCGCGGGGTCGTGCGGTCGGTCGGGTCGGGGTTGACGGCCTTGGCGGCGAGAGCCCGGACCTTGCCCGGGGTGTCCGCGCCTTCCAGCGTCGTCAGGTCGATCATCGAGATGGCGAGGTCGATCGCGTACGCCTTGGCCGTCGTCTTGATCGAACGGGTGCCGAGGGACGCGGCGCGCGCTTCGAGGCCGACGGCGTCGACGCCGGGCAGCCCGTGCAGGAAGCGGCGCAGCGCGCTGTCGGACGCGGTCACGTCGGAGAGGGGGGTACCTCCCACGCGTTCGGCCGTGGTGGAGGGTGCAGTGCTGGGCATGGTCACCAGAGGAGCATATCTACGCGCGTAGCGGCCTGTACAGGGGGACCCGCATTCCGGGTTTGTGAGGGTGCCGGGCCGGTGGGTGGGTGGCCGCTCCGGCGGGCCCCCCGCGCATCAGGCAGAATCGGGCCCATGACGAGCCCCACGCCCCCAGCCGAGCCGACCTACGCCGACCGGACGTTCCGGTCGCCCGCCGGGCTGGTGGGCGGTGTGCTGCTGCTCCTGCTCGTCGGGTGGATCGGCGGCGACGCCGTGTTCCGGGGTGCCGGCCGGGTGCCGTGGCTGGCGCTCGCCGGGCTGCTGACGGTCGTGCCGTTGATCGTGGCGTTCACGCTGCGGCCGGTGGTGCTCGTGAACGCCCGGCGCATCCGGATCCGCAACCCGTTCCGTACGATCACGGCGCCGTGGACGGCGGTCGCGGATGTGCGGGCCGGGTACTCCAGTGAACTGTTCACGCAGGACGGCACGAAGTTCCAGCTGTGGGCGGTGCCGGTGTCGCTGCGGCAGCGGAAGAAGGCGGCGCGGCAGCAGACGCTGAAGGCGCAGGACGATCCGTACCGGCGGACGTCCGTGCATGCGGATGTGCGGGACACGAACGCGCGGATCGCCGCGGCCGACCAGACGGTGCGGGACCTGCGGGAGATGGCCGAGCGGGCGGGGGACGGCGGCGCCGAGGGCGCCGGGACAGTTGTTGTCCGGTGGGCGTACGAGGTGATTGCGCCGGCGGTCGCGGGTGCGGTGGCACTGGTCGTGCTGTTCGCGGTGGCGTAGGCGGCCGGTACGGCCTGCGGCCGCGCTTTGTCCTTGTCGCCGGACCGACATTCCACGGATGGCGCCGGCCTGCCTGCCCCGCTCGTAGCGAGACCTTCGGGACGTCCAGCGCCGTCCTCGGGTGTGCGCGCCGTTCCGCGCCGGGCTGCGGCGCCCCCGCCCAGGGCCTGTACTGGGGCGATCTGATGCTCCAGTCCTGCGTGGGACCGGACACCGGCTTCACGTACCTGATGCGTGAATGACGGTGCCCGCACCCGCTCAGATCCCCGCGGCCGCCGACAGATCCCGCTTGATTCCGGCGAGCAGCTCGGCGCCCTTCGCGCGGGCGGCGGGCAGTTCGTCCGCCGAACCCACCGGCACCACGACCTCCAGGTAGCACTTCAGCTTCGGCTCGGTGCCGCTCGGGCGGACGATCACCCGGGCACCGTCGAGGTGGTAGCGCAGCCCGTCGGTGGGCGGCAGCTGCTCCGTACCCTCCGACAGGTCCTCGGCCGAGGTGACGGCGAGGCCCGCGAGTGCGGTCGGCGGGGTGTCGCGCAGCCGCCGCATGGCGTCCGCGATGACCGAGAGGTCCTCCACCCGGACCGACAGCTGGTCGGTGGCGTGCAGTCCGTGCTGGACCGCGATGTCGTCGAGGAGATCGAGGAGCGTACGGCCCTGCTCCTTGAGCACGGAGGCCAGCTCGGCGACGAGCAGGGCGGCCGTGATGCCGTCCTTGTCGCGTACACCGTCGGGGTCGACGCAGTAGCCGAGCGCCTCCTCGTACCCGTACCGCAGGCCGTCGACGCGGGCGATCCACTTGAAGCCGGTCAGCGTCTCCTCGTAGCCGTTGCCCGCCTTCTCGGCGATCCGGCCGAGCAGCGACGACGACACGATGGACTCGGCGAAGACGCCGGTGGCACCCCGGGCGACCAGATGCGCGGCGAGCAGCGCGCCGACCTCGTCGCCGCGCAGCATGCGCCAGCCGCCGTCCGCGGTGGCGTCCGGCACGGCCACGGCGCAGCGGTCGGCGTCCGGGTCGTTGGCGATGACGATGTCCGGGTTCGCGCGCCGGGCGGTGGCGAAGGCGAGATCCATCGCGCCGGGCTCTTCCGGGTTGGGGAAGGCGACGGTGGGGAACGCCGGGTCGGGCTCGGCCTGTTCGGCGACCAGTACGGGCGTGGGGAACCCGGCGCGCGCGAAGGCGGCGGTCAGGACGGACGTGCCGACGCCGTGCATCGCCGTGTACACGACCTGGGCGGTCCGCGGGGTGGCCGCGTCCAGCACCGCGTCCGTACGGGCCAGATAGGCGTCCAGGACCTCCTCGCCGAGGATCTCCCAGCCGCTCCCCGGCCGGTCGACGCCGGCCAGCGGGCCGACCGCGGCGATCGCGTCGGCGATCTCGCCGTCCGCCGGGGGCACGATCTGCGAGCCGTCACCGAGGTAGACCTTGTAGCCGTTGTCGCGCGGCGGGTTGTGACTGGCGGTCACCTCGACGCCGGCGACGGCACCCAGATGCCTTATGGCGTACGCCAGGACGGGGGTGGGCAGCGGGCGGGGGAGGACCGCCGCCCGCAGGCCGGCGCCCGTCATCACGGCCGCGGTGTCGCGGGCGAAGTCGGCGGACTTGTAGCGGGCGTCGTACCCGATGACGACCAGGCCGCCGGTCTGCCCCTTCGCGTTCAGATAGGCGGCGAGCCCGGCGGCGGCGCGGATGACGACGGACCGGTTCATCCGCATCGGCCCGGCCCCCAGCTCACCACGGAGCCCGGCGGTACCGAACTGCAGCGTGCCGGCGAACCGTGCGGCGAGCGCGTCGAAATCCTCGGCTTCGATGAGCTTGGCGAGCTCGTCGCGGGTCTCGGGGTCGGGGTCCTCGGCGAGCCAGGTCCTGGCCTGCGCGATGAGGTCCTGCTGCACGGTGTCCGCCTTTCGGGGGTGGGATGGTTTCTTGGGGGTGCGGGCGGGTGGGCCGCTGCGCGGGGCCCTACCGTCCGCCGCAGGAACGACGCCCGCTCAGATGCGGTCCAGCACCCGCGCCAGCAACGACCCCATCCGGGTCGCCGAGTCCCGCCCCGCCTGCAGCACCTCTTCATGGTTCAGCGGCTCCCCGCTCAGCCCGGCAGCCAGATTCGTGACGAGCGAAATACCCAGCACCTCGGCCCCCGCCTCCCGCGCAGCGATCGCTTCGAGCACGGTCGACATGCCCACCAGGTCGCCGCCCATGACCCGCACCATGTTGATCTCGGCCGGAGTCTCGTAGTGCGGGCCGGGGAACTGCACGTACACGCCCTCTTCGAGCGTCTCGTCGATCTCCTTGCACAGCGCGCGCAGCCGCGGCGAGTACAGGTCGGTCAGGTCGACGAAGTTGGCGCCGATGATCGGCGAGGCCGCGGTCAGGTTGATGTGGTCGCTGATCAGGACCGGCTGCCCCGGGCGCATGCCCTCGCGCAGACCGCCGCAGCCGTTCGTCAGGACGATGGTCTTGCAGCCCGCGGCGACGGCGGTACGGACGCCGTGTGCGACGGCGGCGACGCCGCGCCCCTCGTAGAAGTGCGTGCGGCCGAGGAAGACCAGGGCGCGCTTCTCGCCGATCCGGTACGAGCGGATCGTGCCGCCGTGGCCCTCGACGGCCGGCGCAGGGAAGCCGGGCAGTTCGGTCACCGGGAACTCGGCCTCCGGCGTGCCGAGCGCGTCGCCCGCAGGTGCCCAGCCGGAACCCATCACGAGCGCGACGTCGTGGGTCTCGGCGCCGGTCAGCTCGCGCAGTCGGGCGGCGGCGTCGGCAGCGGCGGCGTGCGGGTCGCCCTGGATGTTGTCCGGAATAACAGATGCGTTCACGCGGATGAGCGTAACCGGTGAATCCCTACGCGCGTAGATGCTCATGCAGAGAGTCTGCACACGCCTCTTCGTGCTTTCACACAAAACGTGCTGAGAATGTGTGGCTCAGCAGGGGCGCTTGCGCAGCTCCATCACGTAATCGTGCGGCGCGCCCGCCGACTCGGCGGCGTCCGCCACCTCGCCCAGATACCGGGCGGACGGCAGCCCGCCCTCGTACGCGTTCAGCACGTACATCCAGGCCGGCTCCTCGCCGTCCAAGGTGTGCACCCGCACCCGCATCCGCCGATATATGTCGAGGCCGACACCCTCCCACCGGTCCATGGAGTCCTCGTCCATCGGCGCCAGGTCGTACAACGCCACGAAGACCTGCGAACGCGGCGCCTCCACCACCGTGGCCAGCGCGCCTTCCCAGCCCATCTGCTCCCCGCCGAAGGTCAGCCGCCAGCCGTTGAGCCAGCCGGTGCCGCGCAGCGGGGAATGCGGTGCGCGGCGGGTCATCAGCCGCGCGTCGAGGTTGCCGGCGTACGCGGCGTAGAGCGACATGGGATCGAGGGTACGGGAGGCGGCCCGGCGAGCGGCGATTCCTGTGACGAAGACCCCGGCGAGCGTCCTGCCGGGGTCTGGGCCGAAGGCTCCGCCGACGGCTCGTCCGGGGGCCTCTCTCCCGTATGGAGGGCCCCGGGGCGAAGCATCTTGGCGCGTGCGGGACAATGGAGTACGTACTGCATTCCCCCGGGGTGATCCCCCGGACCCCCGGCCGGGGCGGCAGACGGCCGCGGGATGACATACGCGAGGCGGACTTTTCGTGACCCGGATCGTGATCATCGGCGGCGGACCCGGCGGGTACGAGGCGGCATTGGTGGGCGCCCAGCTCGGCGCGGAGGTGACCGTCGTCGACTGCGACGGCCTCGGCGGCGCGTCGGTGCTCACCGACTGCGTGCCCTCGAAGACCCTGATCGCGACGGCAGAGGTGATGACCACCTTCGACTCTTCGTACGAGGAGTTGGGCATCATCGTCGCCGACGACACGCCGCACATCGAGCAGGCGGCGCGGGTGGTCGGCGTCGACCTCGGCAAGGTCAACCGACGCGTGAAGCGCCTGGCGCTCGCCCAGTCCCACGACATCACCGCCTCCGTCACCCGTGCGGGTGCACGCGTGATGCGCGGCCGGGGCAGGCTGGAAGGCCTCCAGGCCGCCGACGGCTCCCGCAAGGTCGTGGTGACCGCGGCCGACGGTACGGAGGAGACGCTCACCGCCGACGCCGTACTGATCGCGACCGGTGGCCACCCCCGGGAGATCCCGGACGCGCTCCCCGACGGCGAGCGCATTCTGAACTGGACCCAGGTCTACGACCTCGACGAGCTCCCCGAGGAGCTCATCGTGGTCGGCTCCGGTGTCACCGGTGCCGAGTTCGCCGGCGCCTACCAGGCGCTGGGCTCGCGCGTCACCCTCGTCTCGTCCCGCGACCGGGTGCTGCCCGGCGAGGACCCGGACGCGGCCGCCGTGCTGGAGGACGTCTTCCGGCGCCGCGGCATGAACGTCATGGCCCGCTCGCGCGCCCAGGCGGCGAAGAGGGTCGGCGACCGGGTCGAGGTCACGCTCTCCGACGGCCGCGTGATCACCGGTTCGCACTGTCTGATGGCGGTCGGCGCGATCCCGAACAGCGCGGGCATGGGCCTGGAGGAGGCCGGGGTCAGGCTCAAGGAGTCCGGCCACATCTGGACCGACAAGGTCTCGCGCACCAGCGCCCCCGGCGTGTACGCGGCCGGTGACGTCACCGGCATCTTCGCGCTCGCCTCGGTCGCCGCGATGCAGGGCCGGATCGCGATGTACCACTTCCTCGGTGACGCGGTCGCCCCGCTGAACCTGAAGACGGTCTCCTCGAACGTCTTCACCGACCCGGAGATCGCCACCGTCGGCTACACCCAGGCGGACGTCGACTCGGGCGCGATCGACGCGCGCGTGGTGAAGCTGCCGCTGCTGCGCAACCCGCGCGCCAAGATGCAGGGCATCCGGGACGGCTTCGTCAAGATCCTCTGCCGGCCCGGCACCGGCATCGTGGTCGGCGGCTGTGTCGTCGCACCGCGGGCCAGCGAGCTGATCCACCCCATCTCGATCGCGGTCGACAACAATCTGACGGTGGAACAGATCGCAAACGCCTTCACTGTGTATCCGTCCCTGTCGGGATCGATCGCAGAAGTGGCACGTCAGTTGCACACCCGGAAGCGCGCCGGCGAGGCCTAGAAAACCTGGCATTCCCCGGCATCTCCCGGCAAGTCAGGCGGGTGGGATGCCGGTGTCCGGTCAGTAGGGAACAACAACGGGGCCGCCTATACCACTTGGCGGCCCCTTGCGTGTACAACTTCTGTTTTTCGGCGCAAACTGCTGAAAACCCTCGCTCGGTCACGTTACTGTCAGTTTCGTGTTCGCTGCAGAACGTCGTCAGTTGATCCTCGAAATGGTGCGCGCCAACGGGGCAGTATCGCTCCGCGAGCTCGCCCGCGTCGTCCAGACCTCCGAAGTGACCGTACGGCGGGACGTGCGGGCACTGGAGGCAGAAGGACTCCTCGACCGCCGGCATGGCGGTGCGGTACTGCCGGGCGGTTTTACGCGGGAGTCCGGCTTTCCGCAGAAATCCCATCTCGCCACCGCCGAGAAGACGGCCATCGCCGACCTGGCCGCGGGCCTCGTCGAAGAGGGCGAGGCCATCGTCGTCGGTGCCGGCACGACCACGCAGGAGCTGGCCCGTCGGCTCGCGCGGATCCCCGGCCTGACCGTCGTCACCAACTCACTGCTGGTCGCCCAGGCGTTGGCCCATGCCAACCGGGTGGAAGTGGTGATGACCGGTGGCACCCTGCGCGGCTCCAACTACGCCCTGGTGGGCAGTGGTGCGGAACAGTCGCTCCAGGGCCTGCGGGTGTCGCGCGCCTTCCTGTCCGGGAGCGGGCTCACCGCAGAGCGTGGGCTGTCCACGTCCAACATGCTCTCGGCGAGCGTGGACCGGGCGTTGGTGCAGGCCGCCGCGGAGGTGGTGGTCCTCGCGGACCACACCAAGCTCGGCTCCGACACCATGTTCCAGACGGTGCCGACGGACCTGATCACCCGCCTGGTGACGGACGAACCCGCGGGCCATGACGACCGGGCCGCCACCGAACTGCAGGCCCTGGCGGACCAGGGCGTGCAGATCGCGGTGGCCGGTGGAGGGACGGGCCCCGCCGGGGCGGACTCCCTCTCTCCGGGCCGCCAGGCGCGCCGGGACATGCCGCTTCCGGGCCAGCGTCGCACGCACGGCGGCCCCGGTCCGCAACTGCGCAGTGCGGCCGCTTCCTTGACGGACCAGCCCCCGGGCGACCGCGCCCGCGTGGCGGACCTGCGCCGCCGCTGAGGGCTGTCCCGTAGGTGCCGTGGCCGGCGTCGTGCGCCCGCCAGGGATTATGGGACAAACCCTTGGTTCTTCGAGGGTTCGGGGGCACAGCTCCCGGCTCCGGCCCGCCTCAACCTCCGGTCGCCCGCGGCCCCTTCAGCCCCTGCAGCGTCAGCGTCAGCAGGCGGCCCGCCAACGCCGGGTCCTCCGGCGCCTGCTCCGCCGCCAACGCAATCGCATTCGTCAGCTGCATCAAGTCACCGATCGATACATCCGCCCGCACGGTGCCACTCTCCTGTGCCCGGGCCAGCAGCCGCGCCCCTGCCTCGCGCAGCGGCACATTGCAGTCGGACAGCGCCGAAGACTCGTCCCGCGACGTCGACATGAGCGCCTGCGCAAGCCCCCGGTACTCACCCGCATGGGTGATGATCGCACCCAGCCACTCCACCAGGCCGCCGCACGGATTCTGCGCCTCCGCCAACTCGTGGGAGCGGGTGAGGAGTGATCCCAGGGCCTCCTGGAAGACCGCGCTCATGAGCGCGTGCCGGTTCGGGAAGTGTCGGTACAGCGTGCCGATCCCCACGCCGGCCCGGCGCGCGATGTCCTCCAGCGACGCGTCCGTGCCGTGTTCCGCGAACGCCGTACGGGCTTCGCCGAGCAGCCGGTCGTAGTTGCGGCGCGCGTCGGCGCGCATGGGCCGGCCCGGCGTCTGTGCCGTGCTCATCGCCATTGCGCAGTCCTCCCTTTTTCCGCCCCCGGGTCCAGGATGCCATCGCGCAACCGGAGGACCTCGCCTCCTGCCGGGCCGCCGAACGGGCGAGGCCCCTGCGGAGTCGGTAGTACGACTCCGCAGGGGCCTCGCCGGAACACTTCGTGCGCGATCAGTCCTTGATCTCGCAGATGACGGCGCCCGACGAGACCGAGCTGCCGACCTCGGCGGCGAGTCCCTTCACCGTGCCGGCGCGGTGTGCGTTGAGAGGCTGTTCCATCTTCATGGCCTCCAGGACGACGATCAGGTCGCCTTCCTGGACCTCCTGGCCCTCCTCGACGGCGATCTTGACGATCGTGCCCTGCATCGGGGACGCGAGGGTGTCGCCGGAGACCGCGGAGCCGGTCTTCTTCGCCGCGCGCCGCTTGGGCTTGGCGCCCGCCGCGAGTCCGGTACGGGCCAGACTCATGCCCAGCGACGACGGCAGGGAGACCTCGAGACGCTTTCCGCCGACCTCGACGACGACCGTCTCACGACCGGCCTCTTCCTCCGCCTCCACGTCGGCGGGAGCGGCGAAGGGCTTGATCTCGTTGACGAACTCGGTCTCGATCCAGCGGGTGTGGATGCGGAACGGGTCGCTGGTGAACGCCGGGTCGGTGACGACCGCACGGTGGAACGGGATCGCGGTGGCCATGCCCTCGACGTTGAACTCGGCCAGCGCACGCGCCGCCCGCTGCAACGCCTGCTCACGGGTGGCACCGGTCACGATGAGCTTCGCCAGCAGCGAGTCCCACGCAGGACCGATCACCGAACCCGACTCGACGCCCGCGTCCAGGCGGACACCGGGGCCGGTCGGCGGGGCGAACACGGTCACCGTGCCCGGGGCGGGCAGGAACCCGCGGCCCGGGTCCTCACCGTTGATCCGGAACTCGAACGAGTGCCCGCGCACCGCCGGGTCGTCGTAACCGAGCTTCTCGCCGTCCGCGATCCGGAACATCTCACGGACCAGGTCGAGGCCCGTGACCTCCTCGGTCACCGGGTGCTCTACCTGGAGACGGGTGTTGACCTCCAGGAACGAGATCGTGCCGTCCACACCGACCAGGAACTCCACGGTCCCCGCGCCGACGTACCCGGCCTCCTTCAGGATCGCCTTCGACGCCGCGTACAGCTGCGCGTTCTGCGCCTCGGACAGGAACGGCGCCGGGGCCTCCTCGACGAGCTTCTGGTGGCGGCGCTGCAGCGAGCAGTCACGGGTGGAGACGACCACCACGTTGCCGTGGGAGTCGGCCAGGCACTGGGTCTCCACGTGCCGCGGCTTGTCGAGGTAGCGCTCCACGAAGCACTCCCCGCGGCCGAACGCCGCGACGGCCTCACGGACCGCGGAGTCGTACAGCTCCGGGATCTCCTCCAGCGTCCGCGCGACCTTCAGCCCGCGACCGCCACCACCGAACGCGGCCTTGATCGCGATCGGCAGCCCGTGCTCCTTCGCGAACTCCACGACCTCCGCGGAACCCGACACCGGGTCCGGGGTCCCGGCGACCAGCGGGGCACCGGCGCGCTGCGCGATGTGCCGCGCGGCCACCTTGTCACCCAGATCGCGGATCGCCTGCGGCGGCGGACCGATCCAGGTCAGGCCCGCGTCGATGACGGCTTGGGCGAACTCGGCGTTCTCCGACAGGAACCCGTAACCCGGGTGGATCGCGTCGGCCCCCGAGTCCTTGGCCGCCTGCAGCACCTTCGCCATGTCCAGATAACTGGCGGCCGGGGTGTCACCGCCCAGAGCGAATGCCTCGTCGGCCGCACGCACATGCAGAGCGTCCCGGTCCGGGTCCGCGTAGACCGCCACGCTCCCGATCCCGGCATCCCGGCACGCCCGAGCAACACGGACAGCAATTTCGCCACGGTTGGCGATGAGCACCTTGCGCACGATGGCTCCCTCCTTGAAACAAGCTGAGTTTAGGGACTACCGACACGGCCTTACGACCCGTCCCCATTGGTGAGCTTGCCCACACGGAGCGTGATTCGAGGCTTGCTCGAGGCGCGAAATCCCTTGTGGCACCACGGTACGCCGGGATTCATGACCGCACAGTAGCCACGAGGTGTGGTCCAGGTCTCTGTTCGATCGAGGGGCGGCTCCCGGTGTTTCTTTGTGGAGTCCCTACTAACGAGCGAGTGTTTCTTTGCCCGACGCACGAGGGGCGCGACAAGCGGGGTGCGTAAACACTCCGTGCGGAGGGCATGTGGGCGTGTGGGACGAGTGAACGTGGTCGGAACCCTTGTCCGAATGATTACCCGTTAGTAGGGTCCGCGCTACCGCACTTACTACAGGTAACAAGGGGTGAGCGCCGTGGTGCGCAGACCGGTGGCGTTCGTGGCCGCGATCGTGCTGTTCGGGGAGGCCGCGGGCATGGTGCTCGTCAACGGCATCCTGGCCACGGTCGTCGACAACCAGGAGATGTCACTCGCCGGGCTGGACCCGGCCGCCATGTCCGCCGGGGCGTGGGTGATGGGCGGTGTCGCCGGGCTGTACCTGGTGCTGTGCGGCCTGGTCCTGCTGCTGACCGGCATCCGTGACCGGGCTCCCGGGCGTGTCGGCCGGGCCGTCCTGATCAGCTGCGCCGTGGTGCACGGGGTGCTGGGCGCGCTGACGGTGGGCCTGATCGGCTGGGCCGCGTTCGTGTTCATGATGGTCGTGCTCGGCCTGATCGTGCTCACGCTGGTCGCGTACGGGAACGGGAGCGGAACCGGTAGCCCGAACGAGAAGGGCGGCGGCGCCGAAGAGGGTGCTCCGGCGCCCGCGTAACCCGTTCGTGGGTATCAGACCCACAAGTCGGTGACGGAGAATCCCAGTTCGCCGAGGAGCCGACGCAGCAGCGGCAGCGAGAGCCCGATGACGTTTCCGTGGTCGCCCTCGATGGAGTCGACGAACGGGGCCGAGCGGCCGTCCAGGGTGAAGGCGCCCGCGACATGGAGGGGCTCGCCCGAGGCGACGTAGGCGGCGATCTCGGCGTCCGTCGGTTCGCCGAAACGGACGACGGTGGACGCGGTCGCGGAGGCAGTGCGCCCGGTCACGGTGTCGATCACGCTGTGGCCGGTCTGCAGGATGCCGGCCCGGCCGCGCATGGACTTCCAGCGGGCCGTGGCCTCCTCGCTGTCGGCCGGCTTGCCGAGCGCCTCGCCGTCGAGTTCCAGGACCGAGTCGCATCCGATGACCAGGGCACCCGCGACCGCGGGGCGGGCGGCCACGACGGCGGCCTTGGCCTCGGCGAGCACCAGGGCCAGCTCGGCCGGTGTGGGGGCGGACAGCGCGTCCTCGTCCACACCGCTGACGATCGCCTCCGGCGCGAACCCGGCCTGGCGCAGCAGGCTGAGGCGGGCGGGTGAGGCGGAGGCGAGTACGAGACGGCGCTGATCAGTCATACCGGCCATCGTAGAAGGGCCCGGCGCGCCGGGGGACCACGCGTCCGCAGGACGGGCGGGCGCCCGGGAGCGCCTCAGCGGGGGCCCAGCACGAACATCGCGACCACCATGGCGAGCGCAAGCACCAGCCACACGCGCCGCATCATGTCCTGGGCGTCGCGCAGCTCTTTGGGGGGCTTGTTCTCGGGATCGGACCACAGCATGGTCCCGATCCTGCTGCGGCCGCCGCCACGGCGCCTGAGTACGGGTACTCAGCCGCCCTGATGCGTACGGACCGGGCCGCTGCGCGGCGGCACGGCGGAGGCCCGGACCCGCCAGGGGTCCGGGCCTCCGAGGACGCCGTGCGAACGGACGGCCGGGCCGCCGAGCACTAAACGGGCCAGTACGTCCGTGCCCAGGCCCGTGGGCCCGGCCGAGGCCGGTCCCGCCGGGCGATTCGGCCCGGGTCGGACCACTGCTCGGGCGACGCCGGCGCGCCGGACGACACAGCGGCCGTCGCCGCGGCGCGCGCCTGGACCACCGCCAGCGCGGCAGCCAGCTCCTCCGGGGTCGGGTTGCCCCGTACGACCTTGATCATGGCCAGGACCCTTTCTAGAGAGGGATGTTGCCGTGCTTCCTCGGCGGCAGTGATTCCCGCTTCGTGCGCAGCTGACGCAGGCCCTTCACCACGTGCGCCCGGGTGTCGGACGGCATGATCACCGCGTCGACGTAGCCGCGCTCGGCCGCCACGTACGGGTTGAGCAGCGTGTCCTCGTAGTCGGCGATCAGCTCGGCGCGGGTCGCCTCCGCCTCGTCGGGGTCCGTGACGGCCGCGATGGTGCGGCGGTGCAGGATGTTCACCGCACCCTGCGCGCCCATCACGGCGATCTGGGCGGTCGGCCAGGCGACGTTGATGTCCGCGCCCAGGTGCTTGGAGCCCATGACGTCGTACGCGCCGCCGAACGCCTTGCGGGTGATCACCGTGATCAGCGGGACGGTCGCCTCCGCGTACGCGTAGATCAGCTTGGCGCCGCGGCGGATGATGCCGCCGTACTCCTGGTCGACGCCGGGCAGGAAGCCGGGTACGTCGACGAAGGTCAGCACCGGCACGTTGAAGGCGTCGCAGGTACGGACGAAGCGTGCGGCCTTCTCACTCGCGTTGATGTCCAGACAGCCCGCGAACTGCATCGGCTGGTTGGCGACGATGCCGACGGGGTAGCCCTCGACACGCCCGAAGCCGGTGATGATGTTCGGAGCGAACAGTGCCTGCGTCTCCAGGAACTCGCCGTCGTCGAGCACATGCTCGATCGCGGTGTGCATGTCGTACGGCTGGTTCGCCGAGTCCGGGATGAGGGTGTCGAGCTCACGGTCCTCGTCGGTCGTCGCGAGATCCGCCTCCTCCGGGAAGGCGGGTGCCTCGGAGAGGTTGTTCGACGGGAGGTACGACAGCAGCGACTTGACGTACTCGATGGCGTCCTTCTCGTCGCCCGCCATGTGGTGCGCCACACCCGAAGTGGTGTTGTGCGTACGGGCTCCGCCCAGCTCCTCGAAGCCGACGTCCTCACCGGTGACGGTCTTGATGACGTCCGGGCCGGTGATGAACATGTGCGAGGTCTGGTCGACCATGACCGTGAAGTCGGTGATCGCGGGGGAGTAGACCGCGCCGCCTGCGCACGGTCCGACGATCAGCGAGATCTGCGGGACGACACCCGAGGCGTGCACATTGCGGCGGAAGATCTCGGCGAACAGACCGAGCGCCGCGACACCCTCCTGGATGCGGGCGCCGCCGCCGTCGTTGATGCCGATGACCGGGCAGCCGGTCTTCAGCGCGAAGTCCATCACCTTGACGATTTTCTCACCGTAGACCTCGCCGAGCGAGCCGCCGAAGATGGTGAAGTCCTGCGAGTACACGCAGACGGGGCGGCCGTCGACCGTGCCGTAGCCGGTGACGACACCGTCTCCGTACGGGCGGTTCTTCTCGATGCCGAAGTTGGTGGAGCGGTGCCGGGCGAACTCGTCGAGCTCCACGAAGGAACCCTCGTCGAGCAGGAGATCGACCCGCTCGCGGGCGGTCAACTTGCCCTTGGCGTGCTGCTTTTCGACTGCGCGTGCGGAACCGGCGTGCGTGGCCTCGTCGATACGGCGCTGCAGGTCCGCGATCTTGCCCGCGGTGGTGTGGATGTCGATCTCTTCCGGCTCGGACATCGGGTGGCGGCTCCCTGCCTGGTCACGGGGACGACTGACTGGTGGGTTCTACGGCTGCGTGCGAGGCCGCGTGCGCGACGACGGCCGGTCCGGCAGCTGCCGATCAGGTTCTGAATGGCTACTGATCCGTAGCGTATCGGCGCGGATACCGTTCGGCAGTGCGTCGTTTGCCACACCTAGGGTGGCTTGCATGACACCTTCGGATGCGTCACCGAGCCGCTGGTCGGACCTGGACCGGCCGCCCCTGAACGTCCCCGCGCTGCGCCGCGGGCTGCTGAGGCCGGGCGGGCTGTGGACCTCGCTCGACGTCGTGAACGTCACCGGGTCCACCAACACGGACCTCGCGGCGCGGGCGGCGGAGCTGGCCGAGGGCACGGTTCTGGTCGCCGAGGAGCAGACTGCGGGCCGCGGCCGCCTCGACCGGACCTGGACGGCGCCCGCCCGCTCGGGCCTGTTCTTCTCCGTCTATCTGACCCCCGGCGACGACGTGCCGGTCCACCGGTGGGGCTGGCTGCCGCTGCTCGCCGGGGTCGCGACCGCGACCGGGCTGGCGCGGGCCGCGGGCGTCGACACGGCACTGAAGTGGCCCAACGACCTGCTGGTCACCGTGGAGGGCGAGGAACGCAAGGCGGGCGGCATCCTCGCCGAGCGCGCCGGGGACGGCGTCGTCATCGGCATCGGCCTCAACGTCACCCTCCGCACGGCCGAACTGCCCGCCCCGACGGCGGCCTCGCTCGCCCTGGCCGGTGCGGTCTCCACCGACCGGGAGACGCTGCTGCGCGGCGTCCTGCGCTCGCTCGACCACTGGTACGTCGAGTGGCGCGCGGCCGGCGGGGACGCGGCGCAGAGCGGTCTGCAGGCGGCGTACGCGGCGGGCTGCGCGACGCTGGGCAGGACGGTACGGGCCCAGTTGCCCGGCGACCGTTCGCTGGTCGGCGAGGCGGTGGCGGTCGACGGTGACGGCCGCCTGATCCTGTCCACGGCCGACGGTCTGCAGGAACCGGTGTCGGCGGGCGACATCGTGCATCTACGGGACGCGGAAGGCGGCCTCAGCTAGAACCACGCCCGGGCGCCCGCCTCGCCGGTGAACGTTTCCCGGGTGCGATCAGCCCAGCACCCGCGGAAACCCCCACGGGCCGCACGCCCCACGCGCCCGCGCCCCGGCTGTTCCCCGGGCACTCAGGCCGCCACCGCGCGGAAGCCCGCTCCACGGGCCCTGCGCGCCGCGTACCGGGCCCGCGCCCCGGCTTCCCTGGGTGCTTCAGGTCCCTGCCCCGTGGAAGCCCCCACGGGCCCTGTGCCCCGCATGCCGGGTCCGCGGGCCGTTCCCCGGGTGCTCAGGTCCCCTGCCCCCGCGGAAGCCCTCCGCAAGGCTCTGCGCCCCGCGTACCGGCCCGCGACCCGGCTTCTCCGGGTGGCTCAGGCCGCCACCGCGCGGAAGCCCCCATGGACCCTGCGCTCCACGTACTGGGCCCGCGCCCCGCTTCCCCGGGTGCTCGGATCCCCGCCCCCCGCGGAAGCCCCCCACAGGCCGTACGCCCCGCGTACCGGGCCCGCGCCCCGCTTCCTCGGGTGCTCGGATCCCCGCCCCCCGCGGAAGCCCCCCACAGGCCGTACGCCCCGCGCACCGGGCCCACGCCGCGCTTCCCCAGGTGCTCAAGATCCCCGCCCCCGCGGAAGCCCCCACAGGCCGTACGCCCCACATACCGGGCCCACGCCCCGGCCGTTCCCCGGGTGCTCTCGGCCCCCACCCCGTGGAAACCACCCACCGAAGAGCACCCCCCACGGCCCCCGCCCCCGGCCAACCCCGTACCGGGGTGCCCTAAGGACGTGAGGTAGCGCACATCTGCCGTATCGTTGAGGCGATCCACCGACAGATCGGCAGGGCAGTGCGCAGGGAACGGGCAGGAGGCGGCTGGTGACCGTCGACGACACGACCTCCGGCACGGGCGCGGAGCCCCCGCCGGAACCCTCGGTCCACGCGACACCGCATCACGAAGTCGACCACACGGCCGAACCGACCGACGATCCCCTCGCGATCCGGCTGGAGCAGCTGATCCTGGGCGCCGAGCGTCGCTATACCCCGTTCCAGGCGGCCCGTACCGCCGGAGTCTCGATGGACCTGGCGTCCCGGTTCTGGCGCGCCATGGGGTTCGCCGACATCGGGCAGGCCAAGGCGCTCACCGAGGCGGACGTGCTGGCGCTGCGGCGGCTCGCGGGCCTCGTCGAGGCCGGGCTGCTCAGCGAGCCGATGGCGGTGCAGGTCGCCCGGTCCACCGGGCAGACCACCGCCCGGCTGGCGGAGTGGCAGATCGATTCCTTCCTGGAGGGTCTGACCGAGCCGCCCGAGCCCGGCATGACCCGCACCGAGGTCACGTACCCGCTGGTCGAGCTGCTCCTGCCCGAGCTGGAGGAGTTCCTCATCTACGTCTGGCGGCGCCAGCTCGCCGCCGCGACCGGCCGCGTGGTGCAGGCCGCGGACGACGACGAGATGGTCGACCGCAGGCTCGCCGTCGGCTTCGCGGACCTGGTCGGTTTCACCCGGCTCACCCGCCGGCTGGAGGAGGAGGAGCTCGGCGAGCTCGTCGAGGCGTTCGAGACGACCTCCGCCGACCTGGTCGCCGCACACGGCGGCCGGCTCATCAAGACCCTTGGCGACGAGGTTCTCTTCGCCGCCGACGACGCGGGCACGGCGGCCGAGATCGCGCTGCGCCTGATAGAGGCGATGACCCAGGACGAGACGATGCCGGCGTTGCGGGTCGGTATCGCGTTCGGCACCGTCACGACCCGGATGGGCGATGTCTTCGGTACGACGGTGAACCTCGCCAGCCGGCTCACGTCGATAGCGCCGAAGGACGCCGTACTGGTGGACGGCGCTCTCGCCGAGGAGCTGACGCGTACGGGCGACGCCCCGGCCTCCGAGGCGCAGGCGGCGGAGGAGGCCGCGGCGGCCGAGAAGGAGCGCGCGGAGGGTGTGGAGCCGCTGGCCGTGCCGAAGTACCGGTACGGGCTGCAGCCGATGTGGCAGCGGCCGGTGCGCGGACTCGGCGTGGTGGAACCGTGGCTGCTGGCGCGACGAGGTACCTCCTGACGCCTGTCCCTGTCCGGGGCGCGGCCTAGGATCCTCCGGTAACGCTCGTTAACCGGAGGGGTGCAGCCATGACCGTCACGTCCGAGCAGCGGTTCGGGGAGTTCGTCGTCGTACGGGTCCATGAGGGCCAGGAGCACGTTGCCGAACTGGTCCTGGACCGGCCCAAGGCCATGAACGCCGTGTCCACGGACATGGCCCGCTCGATCGGAGCCGCCTGCGCCGCGCTCGCCGCCGACCGGGACGTACGGGTCACCGTCCTCACCTCCAGCCACGAGCGCGCCTTCTGCGTGGGTGCGGACCTCAAGGAGCGGAACTCGTTCACCGACGCCGAACTGGTCCGCCAGCGGCCCACCGCCCGCGCCGCCTACACCGGCGTGCTCGACCTGCCGATGCCGACGGTCGCCGCCGTGCACGGGTTCGCGCTCGGCGGCGGCTTCGAGCTGGCGCTGTCCTGCGATCTGATCGTCGCCGACCGTACGGCCGTGGTGGGTCTGCCCGAGGTCTCGGTCGGTGTCATCCCGGGCGGCGGCGGTACGCAGTTGCTGCCGCGCCGGATCGGTGCGGCACGCGCTGCCGAGCTGGTCTTCACCGCCCGGCGGGTGGAGGCGGCCGAGGCGCGGGAGTTGGGTCTGGTCGACGAGCTGGTGGAGGCGGGGCAGGACCGGGCGCAGGCGCTGGCGCTCGCCGGGCGGATCGCCGCCAACTCGCCGGTGGGCCTGCGCGCCGCCAAGCGTGCCCTGCGGCTCGGGCACGGGCTCGATCTGCGGGCCGGTCTGGAGGTGGAGGACGCGGCCTGGCGGTCGGTGGCCTTCTCCGGGGACCGGGCGGAGGGCGTGGCCGCGTTCAACGAGAAGCGGAAGCCGAACTGGCCCGGAGAGTAACGGCGCGTCACCGCCCGACGCGCAGCGCGGACTATTCATTGCCTCAAACTGATCAAGACTTCGCAAATCTACATAAGATGTAGCGATGGGTGGTGATGATGCGCGGCTGCGGGCCGTGGTTTCGCTTGCGCAGGCAATGGCGGCGGCGCACACCCCGCCGGAGTCCTGGCGGGCGGCCGCGCTGGGGGCGTGCCAGGCGTTGGGCGGCACCTTCGCCGCGCTCTCCGTGTGGGAGCGGGGGCCCGGGCGGCTGCGGGTGCTGGTGAACGCGGGTGAACGGGCCGAGGGGGAGGAGGAGTTCCCCGACGACGAGACGTATCCGGTGCATCAGTTCCCGGAGATCACCGAGTTCCTGCATGAACGGTGGGCGGGGGGCGGCGAGCCGGACGCCTGGGTGGAGACCGCGTACGGGCCGGTCGGGGACGCCGGGGACGGCGAAGCCGATTCGGCGGTGGCGGGTGCGCACGGGTACGGGCGCGTCTACCGCCATCAGCGCGTGGCGGCCCTGCGACGGCGACGCCGCGGCTGCTGTGTGGTGGCGCCGATCGTCCTGCACGGGCGGGCCTGGGGCGAGCTCTATGTGGCGCGTCCGGTGGGGGAGCCGGTGTTCGGGCGGGAGGACGCGGACTTCGCGACCGTGCTGGCCGCCGTCGTCGCCGCCGGTATCTCCCAGACGGAGCGCCTCGAAGAGGTCCGCAAGCTCGCCTTCACCGACCCGCTGACCGGGCTCGCCAACCGCCGGGCCGTCGACGCGCGGCTCGACGAGGCGGTGGAGCTGCACCGTGCCGACGGCACGGTGGTCAGTCTGGTCGTCTGCGATCTGAACGGTCTGAAGGGGGTCAACGACTCCCTGGGCCACGCGGTCGGCGACCGGCTGCTGGAACGTTTCGGCTCGGTGCTGTCCCGGTGCGGTGCGATGCTGCCCGGCGCCCTCGCCGCCCGGCTGGGCGGCGATGAGTTCTGCCTGCTGACGGTAGGCCCCGGCGCGGACGAGGTGGTCGAGGTGGCCACCGAACTCTGCGACCGGGCAGCCGAGTTGGAGCAGGGCGACGGGGTCGCCTGCGGGATTGCGTCGACCGGTGACCCGATCGGGCCGGTGACCTCGGCCCGGCGGCTGTTCCGGCTGGCGGACGCGGCCCAGTACCGGGCGAAGGCGGCCCGCTCCGCGAAACCGGTGGTGGCGGGGCGCGACGGCGAGGTCATCCGGCTGGCCGACTCGCCGCCGAAGTCCGCCCACGACCGCCGCCGGCTGCGCGGGAGCCGGCCCTGAGGGCTGTCCGGCGGAATCCGTGAACGGGTCGGTAAGGGGTCAACCGCACGACCACTAGTGACATGAAGGGATTCAGTCCGTACGCTTCTGAATATGGATATGCACACAGTCGTGGTGGGGACGTCCGGTACCACCGCAGAGGACGTCATCGCCGTGGCCCGCGCGGGCGCCCGCGTCGAGCTCTCCGCAGCCGCCGTGAGCGCGCTGGCCGCCGCCCGCGAGATCGTGGAAGCGCTGGCCGCCAAGCCCGAACCGGTCTACGGCGTCTCCACCGGCTTCGGCGCACTCGCCACCCGCCACATCAGCCCCGAGCTGCGGGCCCAGCTCCAGCGCAACATTGTCCGCTCGCACGCGGCCGGCATGGGCCCTCGCGTCGAGCGCGAGGTCGTACGGGCGCTGATGTTCCTGCGCCTGAAGACGGTCTGCTCGGGCCGCACCGGCGTACGCCCCGAGGTCGCGCAGACCATGGCCGACGTACTGAACGCAGGCATCACCCCCGTCGTGCACGAGTACGGCTCGCTCGGCTGCTCCGGCGACCTGGCGCCGCTCTCGCACTGCGCCCTGACGCTGATGGGCGAGGGTGACGCGGAGGGACCCGACGGCATCGTGCGCCCGGCCGGCGAACTGCTCGCCGCGCACGGAATCACCCCCGTCGAACTGCGCGAGAAGGAGGGCCTCGCCCTCCTCAACGGCACGGACGGCATGCTCGGCATGCTCGTGATGGCCCTCGCCGACCTGCGCAGCCTCTACACCTCGGCCGACATCACCGCCGCGCTCAGCCTGGAGGCGCTGCTCGGTACGGACAAGGTCCTCGCCCCGGAGCTGCACGCCATACGGCCGCACCCGGGCCAGGGCGCAAGCGCCGACAACATGCTGCGGGTGCTTGCCGGTTCCGGCCTCACCGGCCACCACCAGGACGACGCGCCGCGCGTCCAGGACGCCTACTCCGTGCGCTGCGCGCCCCAGGTCAACGGCGCCGGGCGCGACACCCTCGCGTATGCCGGGATCGTCGCCGACCGTGAGCTGGCCTCCGCCGTCGACAACCCCGTCGTCCTCCCGGACGGCCGGGTCGAGTCCAACGGCAACTTCCATGGCGCTCCGGTGGCGTACGTGCTCGACTTCCTGGCGATCGTCGCCGCCGACCTCGGCTCGATCACCGAGCGCCGCACGGACCGGCTGCTGGACAAGAACCGTTCGCACGGTCTGCCGGCGTTCCTCGCCGACGACGCCGGCGTCGACTCGGGTCTGATGATCGCCCAGTACACGCAGGCCGCCCTGGTCAGCGAGATGAAGCGGCTCGCGGTCCCGGCGTCGGCGGACTCGATCCCGTCCTCCGCGATGCAGGAGGACCACGTCTCCATGGGCTGGTCGGCGGCGCGCAAGCTCCGTACCGCCGTCGAGAACCTCGGCCGGATCGTCGCCGTCGAGCTGTACGCGGCGACCCGCGCCATCGAACTGCGCGCCGCCGAGGGGCTCACCCCGGCACCCGCGTCCCTGGCCGCCATCGAGGCGCTGCGGGCGGCGGGTGTCGAGGGACCGGGACCGGACCGCTTCCTGTCGCCCGATCTGGCTGCGGCGGAGGCGTTCGTGCGGGGCGGGAAGCTGGTCGCGGCCGTGGAGCCGGTGACCGGGGCGCTGGCCTAGGAGGGGTGGCGCGGCCTGCTGCGCAATTCGTCCCCCATCGCCGGACGGGCCGGAATTTCAAGCCCGTCCGGCGATCGAGGACAACGCGGTGGTGCGGCGTGTGGAGTACGTGACGAAGCCCGCGCCGATTCCCAGGAACGCGGTGCCACCGATCAGATACGCAGTGGTGTCGACCCCGGTGCCGGTTTCGGCCAGGGCCGGCCCGGCCGCCTCGTCCTCGGTGCTCGCGCCGGCAGATCTGCTCGGCGCGTCGCCGGCCGCGTCGCCCGTCGCATTCGCCGAGGGGACGAACCACAGGGCGCACAGTAGTGTGCCCGCGGCGATGGCGGTCAGGAGTGGGCGACGAGCTATGGCCACGGATTCGATCCCCCTTGTGACAGCCATGAGTTAGCCGTGTGCGCCGATGCTAATGAAAGCAGCGGGTCGCAGGAAAGTCGTGGCTGCCGGTAGCTCTACGCTCCGGCGTATGAGCACTTCTGAGACATCACGGTTTGTTCGCCTTCGCGTGGACATGGTGCTGGAGATCACCGACGCGGAGGCCCTCAGCGGCACCGCACTGGAGAGCATCGCAGCCGAGTACGGCGAGCCGGACGGCGAGTCCGCCGAGGAACGCATGCTGGCCGAGTCCGCGGTACGGGAAGACGGGGCGGAGGCCCTCGCCTCCCTCGTGGACCCGTTCGATCTCGTCGGCGAGGTGCCGGGGGTCGAGCTGGCCCAGGCCTCCTGGAGCAGCGAGATCGTCGACTACGACCCCGCGGACCCGGGCGACTGGGACCTCGACGACGAGGGTGAGGGCGACGAGGGGGACGACGACGTTGCGCCGTAGCGGGTGAGGAGGGCACCGGCCCCGGCCCGCTTCCGGCGGCCCGGGGCCGGTGCGCGCCGGTCCCGGGAACCACAGGTGTCACGGCTGCGTCGATGAGTGGTGTTCCCCACATCTGAGGCGGATGTGGAACGGAGGGCCCTCGCCAGGTGTTCTTGAAACATTGATGGGGATCCGTCTCGCGACGGTTCCGCTCGGGGTTATGGGGGATTCGGCAACGATGGAGAAGCGTGTGATGACGGACAGCAAGCGGCGCAAGGGCCTGATGGCCGCGTCCGCCCTGCTCGGCGGCGTGCTCGTGCTCACTGCCTGCAGCGAAGGCACGAGCTCGGGCAGCCACGAGAGCTCGAAGAAGTCTCAGGCGGCGGCAGTCGACAAGGCAGCGGCCGAGGACGCGTCCCAGGCGCAGATAGCGATCTCGCCGAAGAACGGCGCGACCAACGCCAGCATCAACAACGCCGCGAAGGTCACCGTCACCAAGGGCAAGCTGACCCAGGTCGCCATGACCACGTCGGCCGGCGCGAGCGTCCCCGGCACCCTGGCCGCCGACGGCACCAGCTGGCAGCCGAACGCGCAGCTCGAGCGCTCGACCACGTACAAGATCAACGCGACGGCCGAAGACACCAAGGGCCGCGAGGCGCACGAGAACGCGTCGTTCACCACCGTGTCGCCCGCCAACAGCTTCATCGGGAACTTCACCCCCGAGGACGGCTCCACGGTCGGCGTCGGCATGCCGGTCTCGATCAACTTCAACAAGCCGATCACGGACCGGAAGGCCGTCCAGGCCGGAATCACCGTGACGTCCAGCAGCGGCCAGCAGGTCGTCGGTCACTGGTTCAACTCGCAGCGTCTCGACCTGCGCCCCGAGCAGTACTGGACGGGCGGCTCCACCGTCACCCTGAAGCTGGCGCTCGACGGCGTCGAGGGCGCGAACGGCGTCTTCGGTGTGCAGCAGAAGACGGTCACCTTCAAGGTCGGCCGCAACCAGGTCTCGACGGTCGACGCGTCGACGCACACCATGACCGTCACCCAGGACGGCAAGACGATCAAGACGATCCCGATCTCTGCCGGTTCGCCCGACAACCCGACGTACAACGGTCAGATGGTCATCTCCGAGAAGTTCAAGGAGACCCGGATGAACGGTGCGACGGTCGGCTTCACCGACGACGACGGCAAGGGTGAGTACGACATCAAGGATGTGCCGCACGCCATGCGGCTGTCCCAGTCGGGCACCTTCATCCACGGCAACTACTGGGGTGCGCCGTCGGTCTTCGGCAGCGCCAACACCAGCCACGGCTGCGTCGGCCTCGCCGATGTGAAGGGTGCGGGCGACGCCAACCAGCCCGCCGCCTGGTTCTACAACAACTCCATGGTCGGCGACGTGGTCATCGTCAAGAACTCCCCCGACAAGACCATCACGCCCGACAACGGCCTCAACGGCTGGAACATGAACTGGGCCGAATGGCAGGCGGGCTCCGCGGGCTGACCCCGCGGGAGGTTCACGCAGCAACTTCATCACCCCGAAGTCCCGTACGTACACAGGGCGGCGGCACCCGGATCCCCCGGTGCCACCGCCCTGTGGCGTTCGTAGCCGTTCTCATCGGGATCTCATGCGGGCCTTAACTCGCCATCACGACCGCTTCATAGCCTCGCGCCATGTTCTTCACCTACCTCCGGCGCGAGCTGCGCCGCCGCAGAAAGGCGGCGCTGGTCGTCGCCTCGGGGCTCGCTCTCGGTATTGCGCTGGTCATCATCGTCAGTTCGGTCTCCTCCGGCATGAGCAAGGCCCAGGACAAGGTCCTGGAATCGCTGTACGGCCTCGGCACGGACATGACGGTGACCAAGGCCGCCGCCGCCCAGGGCTCCAGCAGCCAGCGCCCGAGGTTCGAGTTCGACGCCAAGGACAGCGACGACGACTCGACCCAGAGCACCGACCGCGTCATGGTCCAGGGCTTCCAGACCCTGGCCTCCACCACCGTCGACAAGGTCGGCAAGCAGAACGGCGTCGCGGACGCCGTCGGCGGGCTGAGCCTGACCGTCATGAAGGTGGACGGGCAGTTCAAGCGCGGCGAGTTCAAGCAGGACGAGAGCGGCAGCACGGGCAACCAGGGTGGTCCCGGCGGCGGCCAGGGCGGCAGCGGGCAGCCGCAGGGCCAAGTCCAGGGCGGTGGGGCCTCGTTCGACGTCAACTCGTACACCGTGTACGGCACCGACGTCACCAAGCAGGACCTCGGCCCGCTGACCTCGTCGAAGATCACCAAGGGCCGTACGTTCAAGGCCACCGAGACCGACGCGAAGGTCGCGGTCGTCGACGCCTCGTACGCCAAGGAGAAGAAGCTCGCGGTCGGCAAGACCGTGACCGTCTCCGGGACCAAGTACAAGATCGTCGGCGTCTCGACGGCGGACAGCGGCGACGCGGCGGCCAACCTCTACATCCCGCTGAAGCAGGCGCAGACCCTCGCCGACGCCAAGAACAAGGTCACCACGGTCTACGTCAAGGCCGCGGACTCGCAGCAGATCGACCACGTCAAGTCCGCCATCCAGAAGAACATCTCGGGCACGACGGTCACCACCTCCGCGGACCTCGCCGACACGGTCTCCGGCTCCCTGTCCACCGCGTCCGACCTGGCCTCCAGCGTCGGCAAGTGGCTGTCGATCGCCGTCCTCATCGCCGCCTTCCTGGTGGCCGGGCTGCTCACCTCCTCCGCGGTCAGCCGCCGGGTGCGGGAGTTCGGCACACTGAAGGCGCTCGGCTGGAAGAGCGGCCGGGTCACCCGCCAGGTCGTCGGCGAGGCCCTCGTCAACGGTCTGATGGGCGGTGTCCTCGGCATCGCGGTCGGTCTCGCCGGTGCGTACGTCGTGACCGCGATCAGCCCCACGCTCACCGCACAGCTCGGAGGCTCGGGCGGCGGCGGCATGCTCGGCGGCCCCGGCATGGCAGGACCCGGCCGGCAGGCGGCGGCCAAGTCCCTCGACATCGCGCTGACCGCACCGGTCTCCCTCTCCATCATCCTGATCGCCGTCGCGCTGGCCGTGGCGGGCGGGCTGATCGCGGGTGCCTTCGGCGGCTGGCGGGCCTCCCGGCTGCGTCCCGCGGATGCGCTGCGCCGCGTCGAATAGCCCGCCCGGGCGTCCCACCCCTCTGTTCCAGCAGGAGTTGACCCATGTACACCCTCAGAGACGTCACCAAGCGCTATACCCGCGGCAAGTCCACCGTCAATGCGCTCGCCGGTGTCGATCTGACCATCGAGGACGGCGGCCGGCTCGTCATCCAGGGCCCCACCGGCGGCGGCAAGTCCACACTGCTGCAGATGCTCGGCGGCCTCGACCGGCCCACGAGCGGCAGCATCGAACTCGACGGTGTGGACCTCGCGAAGCTCAGCGAGGCCAAGCTCACCAAGGTGCGCGCGCAGAACATCGGCTTCGTCTTCCAGAGCTTCAACCTCATTCCGACGCTGACTGCGCAGGAGAACGTCGAAACGGCGCTCGTCCCGCTCGGCGGCAAGGCGTCGGAGCGGCGCAGGCAGGCCGCGGAGGCACTGGAATCCGTCGGACTCGGTGAGCGGCTCGGACACCTCCCCGGCGAGATGTCCGGTGGCCAGCAGCAGCGCGTGGCGATCGCACGGGCCCTGGTCAAGCGGCCCAAGGTGCTGCTCGCCGACGAGCCGACCGGCAACCTCGACGAGTCCATGCGCGACGAGGTCATGGAGGTGCTGGAGACGATGTGGAAGGAGCACGGGCTGACCTTCATCATGGTCACCCACGACAGCGCGATCGCCCGCAGGGCGCCGCGGCTGGCGACCATCCGCAAGGGTCGCGTCACGGTCACGGAGAACGCGGCGGCCTGACGTACGGACCCACCGGTCTCCCCTTCGCGGGGCGGCGGCGACGGAGCCGACTCCGTTGCCGGCCGCTCCGCGTCCCCGTTCGTTCATCGCACTAATCTCACACCCATGACCGCTGCCATCACCGCCATGATCACCGCAGTCGTCGGCGTGCTGGGCACCCTGTTCGCCCCGATGCTCGCCCAGCGGCTGACCGCGCGGCAGCGCGCCGAGGAAGCCGAACTGGCCGACACGCGGCGGAGGTTCGAGGAGCGACGCGCCCAGTACACGGCCATGAACCGGGCCTCCCGGCAGTTCCACACACTCCTCAAGGACGCCCTCCACCGGATCAGGGACGGCGTCTACACGGAGCAGGAACGCGCCCAGCTCGAAGAGGCCCGCCTCGACCACCGCGACCGCTACGCCGAGGCGCAGATGATCGTCCCCGAGCGGATCCTGCAGGCGTCCCGCGACCTCAACCGGGTCCTCGCGAACGGTGACGCGGCCATCAAACGCCTGGACCGCGGCCTGGCCCGCGACGGCGAGAGCGTCGAAAGGGCCCTGGAGAAACTCAAGGCGGCGAACCCGCACCTCGACACCATGCGGAAGCTGATGCGGGAGGACCTGGGCATCAACGACTGAGCCCCCTACCTCGGAGGTAATCGACGGTCCGTACGCCCGCGGGCAGCATGGTGCACACCGGCTGACGGAACCACCGCAGCACGCAGATCCGGAGGGCGACACCATGACCGCATACGCCATAGGCCACCTGCACCCCGCCGCCTACCCCGGCGAGGAGGTTCTCACGTACATCGAACGCATCCAGTCGACCATGGACCCGTTCGGCGGCCGGTTCCTCGTCCATGGCACCCAGGTCGAGGTCGTCGAGGGCGACTGGCCGGGTGCGCTCGTCGTGATCGGCTTCCCCGACCTGGCGGCCGCCCGCGGCTGGTACGAGTCGGCCGCCTACCAGGAGCTGCTGCCGCTGCGGACGCGGAACATGGCGGGCGACGTGGTGCTCGTCGAGGGCGTCGGACCGGAGTACGACGCGTCGGCGACCGCGGCCGCGATGCGGGCGGCGGCCCCGCCGGTCATCGGCTGACGACGGCCGGCCCGGAGCCGGTACGGTCCGCAGCTCGGCTCCGCGCGCGAACGCGACACCCAACCGCTCATCCGTCGCGTTCTGCCGCTTCGTCCGCCCGAGGCCGAGGGTGGTGCTTCCCGGGCGCAGGCTTGTGCCGAAAGGTCTCCGCCAGGCCGGTGTTCGCGACCATCACGACGGCGAGCGCCACCGCGGCCGCCGGGTGGCCGACCCGATACAGCCCGAAGGCGCCGCCGCCCAGCACCACGGCCTTGACCGCGAGCACGCCCGCAAGCGGCAGCCGGATCCGGGCGCGTGGCGCGGCGAAGAGCGCCCACAGGGCGATGGCGAGCGCGGGGATCGCGAAGGCCAGCAGCAGTTGCCGGGCCGGGTGGCCGCCACCGGCGTGGAAGCCCCACCAGGACAGACAGGCCAGCGCCGCCAACTCCAGCACGAACGCCAGGACTTCGTTGGCCGCCCACCAGGGGCGCCCGGTCAGAACAGGGATCTCCCTGTCGTTCGTGCGGTACTCGCGCATCGGTGCCCCCTCGGCGTCCAAGTCGCTGCGAGCGTACCGGCCCGTTTTCGCCGACGTCGCCCGGCCGCCGCGGCCGGAACTGCGGACCCGAGCCCGCAGAGCGAGGCCCAGGTGATCCGGGAGGGAGTTCGGCGCGTGCTCGCGAACGAGAGCCTGGCAAGCATCTGCCGCGACTAGCAGGCGAGGGGAATCGTCAGCCCTGCGGGCAAGCCCTGGAAGCCCGGCGGGCTGCGCCGCTTACCGGCCTCGGCCCTGATCAGCGGACGCCGTGAGCACAACTTCCAGCGCCGGGCCATCATCACGGCGTGCGTGCGGTCGATCGAGGTACGTCCGGCGAATCCTCGGAAGCGGTGGGACCCGGACCGGTTCGTCTTCGACTGGATCGCGTAGAGGCGGTGGGCCGGTGGCGACCACTGGCACCGGCCCCCGGTCGCGCGATCCCTTCCGTTCTCACGGCCCTCTGGTCGTGCATCCGGCCGGGACGGATCGCGCCGGTCCACAGGGTCCGGCCCGCCTCGTCGCTGATCACGGTGGCCTTCTTGGTGTTCTGCCGCAGTTTCCCCGAGACGAAGGCGCGCCGTCCCGGCTTGTTGGCCTTGGGGCGGCGCACCTTCACCTCGGTGCCGTCCAGCCGCAGTTCGACTCCCTTGGCGTGGGCGTAGGCGAAGACGTCGGCCAGGGTGTGCAGGCGCACGTGGGGCTCGCCGGGGACGGCGAAGCCGCGGGCGGCCAGCAGCGGGCGCACCTCGTGGACCGCGCGGGTGATCGTGGAGCGGTCCACACCGTAGAAGACGGCCAGGGCCGCGTGGGGTAGTTGGAAACGCAGGATGACCAGTGTCGCGATCACTCGATCGGTGAACACCAGCTGGTGGTCCGGGCCCGCTCCCGCGGCGCGGAGCCGGCTGTGACCTCGCCGGTTGTGCAACCGGCCCTCCTCGGCTGCCGTCCACGGAGCGGTCAGCTCGGCGATCAGCTTGCCCAGGTGCTTGCGGGAGATGCCGGTGCAGATCCGATGCGACAAGGCCGTGCGGGTGAGGAGTTTTCTCACAACAGCCCCAACTCGCACGGCTGTTGTCATCTTCCCAGGCCGACTCCGCGACTATCGCGCACAACGTCGTAAGCGGGACGAGGGCCGCGGCGGCACCGTCGTCCCTCCGCGCCGGCGGTTGCAGGGCCCGCCCCCTACAGCCGCTACTCGTCCAGCGCGTCCCGTACCGCCCGCTGCACCGTCTCCCCGTCCGCGCCCAGGCCCCGGGCCTCGGTCACGAAGCGGAGGGCCAGTTCCGCCAGTTTGGCCGGGTCTGGTGTCCGGGTCGGTGCCGGAAGCGGGGCCACCCGTGTCCCTGCCCCACGGCGGGTGCGGATCAGGGACGCCGCCTCCAGTTCGCGGTAGGCCCTCGCCACCGTGCCCGCCGCCAGGCCCAGGTCGGCCGCCAGCTGGCGCACCGTCGGCAGGCGTTCCCCCTCCGGCATGCGGCCCGTGGTGATGAGTGCGGCCAGCTGGGCGCGGATCTGTTCGTAGGGCGGGACGGGGCTCGCGGTGTCGACGTGGACGGCGGGACCGTTCACCGGCGCACCCCGGCCTTGGGCGCGATCACCGTGAACAGACACCACGGCACGGTGACGAGGGCGACCAGGGCCGTGGGCCACAGTGCCCAGTTCGCGAGGCGCCCCACCGTGCCGTCGCAGCCGATGTCCATCAGCGCGCCCGACGCCGTCGAGGCGGCGCCGAGAAGGGGTGCGGAGACCAGCAGCCCCCATGCGGCGACGATCGCCAGCGACCGGTCGCGGCGGGTCTGCTCGTCGCCGGGGCGGCGGGCGATCCGGGTCAGGGACCAGACGCACGCGGTGGTGGAGACGGCGAGGGCGGCGAGGATGGGCAGGCCGTAGAAGAGGCCCGGCCAGGGGCTCGTGCTCGCCGTGCTTCCGTCCGGGCAGGTCACGGTCAGGGAGCGCCCGGCGCGGCCCATGTCGTCGGGCGAGGCGACCACGGCGGCCACCGCCAGCAGGACGACGAGGACGGCGGCCTCGGCGAGGAGCAGCAGGGTCATGCGCGGTGGCACGTAGTCGCGAATGCGGCGCGGCGCGAGACCGGCCGTGCGGACGGTTCCCCGCGGCGGCGGTGTCAGCGCGTCGCCCACCAGGACGCCGGCGACCGCGCAGAGCCCGAACACCGGGATGGCGTACAGGATGCCGACGCCGAGGCCGTCGTTCGAGCCGACCAGGCGAGCGGCGACGAGTCCGACGAGCAGCCCGGCCCAGCGCACATAGCGGTCGGTGGCGGTCGGGCGTGGGACGGTGCCGAGTTCGCGCATGAGAAACCCCCGTGTGCTCGCACTTGTACTCACCGCTTGTATCAAGCGGTGAGTACAAGATGCGGCCCAGTGGGGGTTTGTGTCAAACGATTGGTACAACTCGCGTGTCCGGCACCACCCGGCCGGTCACCTCTCCGAGCCCGACCCGTGTCCCGGCCGGATGCACGACCAGAGCGCCGTGAGAACGGAAAGGATCGCCGACCTGTTCGAACAGTTCCCCGACGTCAAGGCCAAAGTCGACTCCGGCTACCGAGGCCTGGCCAAGCCGTTCCCCGACCAGGTCAGCGCCCCGCCGCTGAAGCCGAAGAAGAACGCCCCGGCCCAGGAGTGGGCAGCGTACGAGAAGGAACGCACCAGCAGTCCTCCGAGCGTATCTGCGTGGAGCACGTGAACGCCGAGCACAAGCAGTGGCGCCCACTCCAGCGCTACCTCGGCCGCCGCGAGTACTACGACCAGACCCACTTCGCCATCGCCGGCCTGGTCTCCGACCGCAGCGCCGAGAGGTGACCACCCCAAGCCGAACCGCCAGGCCAGCACGCCCCACCCTCAATCGCGCACCACGTCGTTAGCTTGACCCCCGTCCCCGCGGTTGCGTGCTGCCATGTGACCCATGGCGGTGGCTGGCCGTTCGACGTGCGTGTCGGCTCACGAGCGCAGGTGGGCCGTCAGTTCGTCGGCGACAGGGTATTCCCGCTCCTGGGGCAGCAGTTGGGTCGCGGAGTCCAGATCGCCGCTGCTGACGAGTGCGTGGATCTCGTGGGTGAGGGGAGTCACGTCGCTGATGGAGACCGTTCACTCGTCCGCGTAGCGGCGTACGGCCTCCCCGGAGAGCCCGAGTTGCAGCGAGCGGTACGACAGGGGTTGGAGGCGCAGGTCCCGCTCGGGGTCCCACTGGACGCGGGCGGGTGCACACTTCAACTGACGTTGCCAGGTGCTTCGGTCGGGATGCAGCCCACGTACGTAGCTCGACAGGCTCGCGTTGCGCAGGGCCCACTCGAAGCCCTCGCGAGTGATCTCGACGGCAAGTACGGCCTCCTGCCCCGGCTTCGTGCCCCAGCCGCAGCGGTACATCATCCACAGGAACGACGGCTTGATCCATGTCAAGCATCTTCCATAGTCCTTTTATGTTCCGCTGCGTACCGACCGATCGGCGAAGCCACCCTGAACTGGCGCGGAACCTGACTCGGGACCAAACACGAATCAGCGGACCAAACGCTCAGTCGGGCTCCGAGGGCTCCGAGGTCTCCGAGGGCTCCGAAGTCTCCGAGGGCTCCGAGGTCTCCGACTCCAGACTGCGGCGCGTCGCCGCGTCGTACACGCCCGGCTCTGCGGAGATGCCGCGGGCGCTCTGGTAGCTGCGTACGGAGTTCTCGACCTGGATGTTGAAGTTACCGGTGATGTCGTGGGTGTAGAACGAGAGCTGGCGCAGGCGCTGCTGCAGTTCCGCGACCTCGGGGCCCCTGTCGCCGCGGCGCAGCACCGGTCCCGTGACGGTCTGGCTCGTGGGAGGCTGCGCTGAACCGACCGAGTCGGCGGTAGGGGCCGTCGGCACGCGGCTCGGGACCGTCGGCATGGCCGACGCCGACGTCGACGCCAAGAGCGCTGCCGGCGTGGCCGACGTCGACGTCGGCCACGCCGGCAGCGCCGAGGAACTCGCGCGCTTCGCAGCGGACGGCTCGGTGGACGCCGACGCGGAGGGTGACAAAGAGGCCGGGGTGCGGCCGGACTCTTCCGGCGCGCCGGTGCGTCCGTCCTGCAGCGCGGTGTCGCGCCTTGGCTCGTCCGGGATGAACAGCCCGCTCGTGAAGCCCGCGACGGCGACCACGATCGCCGCGAGGATCAGGGCCTGTCGGCGCCGGCCCTTCGGCCGGCGCCTCTGCCTCCCGCGGGAACTTTTGCGGGAAGGGGGGCGCGACGGCGACAGCGCACTGTTCGGCCCGTCCGGCCCGTGTGATGCACTCGGTGTGCGCCGTGTGCGTGGATCACTCGGCGCTACCGGGTCGTGCGGCTTGTGGAGCGGCTGGGCGTCGGCCTCACCCGGCCCGGTCGTCGGCGGTGCCGACGGCGCGGGGAGCGAGTGGGGCACCTCCAGCGTACGACCGCCCACCACGCTCATGCCCGACGGAACGGTCGCAGAAGGCGGAGCGGCGGGGGCCGACGGTGTTCCGTGCTGTCCCAAAGCGGTGGGGCTCTGGCCCGGAGACGGGTCTGAGGGGAGCTCTTGTGCGCCGGGCGGTTTTGGCAGCTTGACGTACATGTATGGGCGGACGTCCCGCGAGTGGAAGTCCTCCGGCGCGGCCGTTTCGTACGGGCCGCCCCGGCGGGCCGTGGTGGCCACCTGCTGAGTGCACTGACAGGCGTCAGTGCCCCCCGCCGCCCGTTCAGTGGAACACTTCGAACACCTTTGCCCATCCATATGCGAATCCTTCCCCCTATAGACGCCAGCGATTATGCAGGGCTCGTCGCCGATCCACACGGCAATTCCGTGAATCCATTGAGGATGCGTGCGCCGTGACTGCGCCGCACTTTGAGCAACCGGGAGCGGCTGTCGGCGGCGCGCACGCTCGGCGCGCGGACATCGAATGCGCGGGCGCACGGGCTCGGGCGCACGGCGCGCAGCCGCGCGAGCATCGGCCGGATGCGCTGGTGCGGGCCCCCTACGGCTCCGACGTCTCCGATTCCAGTCGCGCCCGGGTCGCCCTGCCGTACACCCCGAGCTCGTCGCTCTTGATGCCGCGAACCCACTGGTAGTTCCGTACCGCGTCATCGACCAGGCTGTTGAAATTGCCGTTGGCCTCACGGTGCAGAGGTTCAACTGCTTGAGCGGACTTGGAGGCGGCACAAGCTCAGCCGTCACAGCGCGCGACGACCGGTTACCGGGAAAGGCTCATTGAGCGTTGAGGTGTCTTCGACACGCATTCGACAGGCGTGATCAGGCACCTTGTGGCCGTCAGTTGTGATCAGTTCCGGCCCGCTCGGGCGCCGACCTGGGTAGATGGCTGAGTTGAGGCCGTGTCGGCGCTTTTGGGTTGCACCGCGATCCCTGTTCGATCTGGTGCGGCTGTGCTGCGGGGCTGCTGACGGACGCTCTGATCATGCTCACGACGCATCGTTGTCGACGGTACTGAGCTTCATTGGGCAATGTCGGGTAATTGCCTGACAGTTGGGGGGTGGGTCCGGTAGGTCTGTACGGGTGAATGACTCCACGCCCAGCGAGCCCAACCCCGAGGACGGCGAGCCCACCTCCTTCGCCAAGAACGCGAAGAGCCTGATCAAGAAGCACAAGGGGAAGATCATCATCGGCTGCACGGTCCTCGGCGTCGCGGCCGGCGTGATCGTCATTAGTCTCGCCAAGGGGCTGGCCGCCACCAAGGGCACCGAGCACTTGGAGCTGTTCCCCGACCCCGTAGCCGGAGGCCAGAAACTCCATACCGGCATGGAGAAATGCGTCGAGTGCACCACGGAGTTCGACGTCGAAGACGCGCGAGACGAGTACAACTCGCACTTCGATGGAGGGCTCAACTACGACGAAGATTGCGGCGGAGAGCCCGGCGAAAAACTCTGTGCCGATTGCGGCATCTCGCAGAGCGAATCGAACATGAAACTCGGCAACGCTCTTCTCGGCATGATGATGGGCGTTGAAGACGATAACGTGTGATGAAGCACTCGCGGCCTCGCCCGACGGGGACGAGACCGCCAACTAAGTAGCCACCGCTGGCGGCTGGGACACAGGCCGACTTACTTCCAGGCTGGCCTGGTGACCGTGCACGTTCGCGGTTGAGTATGCGACCTGATACCGGCTCACGATGCTTCAATCAGATGAGGCTTACGAGCCGAACACATGCAATCTGCGAGGCACGTACTCCCTCGATTGGGAGCAGTACTCCGAGCAGGACGGAGGAGGCGGGGAGTTCCGCTACCTGGCGGTGTTCGTCACTCCATCGGCTACTGGGGTCGGCGACGCCACCGCACACGGGTAGGCCCGTTCGTGGATCACTCCGCGAAGCGGAGCGAGCAGTCACGGAAGCTGCTTTGCAGCCCGTCACGCTCCGTATCACCGTCACGTAGGAAGGTTCCAAGGAACTGGCACAGGGCCTCGACAACCACCTGGTCCTGCTCCTCGGTCAGATTCCTGTGTCCGTACGTACGTGAGACACCTGGCAGCGCCGGCTCCGTCACGAGGCTCGACCATACGAAGCTGCTTTGGCGTCCCAGTTTGAGGGGCGGCCATTCCCGGAAGCCGAGCAGCGCGCTGCCGCGTGCGCCCGCGCCGTAACCGTTCAGGTACGTCACGTAGTCGCCGCGGAGCCGCTTAGGCAGTACATGCCGGGCCGTGTTCGGATCAGCGCCAGATGCTCCCTGAGGCTGAACTCGCCGATATGGCGATTTCCGAACACGGACACCGGTGTGCGGTCAGTCATCCGTGGGAGTCGGTGCAGGGGCGATATCGGTCGGGCAACACGGCGGTGCGCTCCTCGCGGCGGCCGACGACCGCAGGGCCGGTTGGACGGGTACGGAATCGCTTGGAACCCTCGCGCGTTGGAGCAAGTGGGTATGGGATGCCGGTGGTGTGTGAACCGAGCAGCCCGAGTGACTGAGCTGACAGAAATTACAGATATGGGAGGACTGCAATGGCGGCGCAGACGCAGAGGGCCGTGCTGGCGGGCGGATGCTTCTGGGGGATGCAGGACCTGATCCGTCGGCAGCCGGGCGTGACGGCGACTCGGGTCGGATACACCGGCGGTGACGTGCCGAACGCGACGTACCGTAACCATGGCACGCACGCGGAGGCCATTGAGATCCATTTCGACCCCGAGAGGACCGACTTCCGCGCGATCCTGGAGTTGTTCTTCCAGATCCACGACCCGAGCACCAAGAACCGTCAGGGCAACGACATCGGCCTCAGCTACCGCTCGGCGATCTACTACGTGGACGACGAGCAGAAGCGGATCGCCGAGGACACGATCGCGGATGTGGACGCCTCCGGACTGTGGCCGGGCAAGGTCGTCACCGAGGTCGAGCCGGTCGGCCCCTTCTGGGAGGCCGAGCCCGAGCACCAGGACTACCTGGAGCGTTACCCGGAGGGTTACACCTGCCATTTCCCGCGCCCGGGATGGCGGCTGCCCGCCCGCGCGGAGGGCTGACCGCGAGAGGCGGCCCGGCGTCGGGCGCAGGCCGACTGGGCGGAAGTTCTGAGGCTGGACCGTGCTTGTGCCCCGCCGTGGACGAAGAGGGTGCCGGCGGCGGGACACGGTGGGGGCGCCGGGGATTCCGGCGCCCCCACCGTGTCCGTACCGGTCAGTTCCCGCCCGCGGCCAGGACCTGCGCGGCGCAGAAGTCGCGGGACTGGAGGTAGCGCGCCTTCGGGTCCCCGGAGTACGTCCACGGGGCGCTGTCGATGTAGCCGTCGATCGCGCGGTACTGCTCCAGCGCCGCCTCGTACCGGTCCTGCCAGTACAGCAGCCAGGCGAGCAGATGGCGGACCCGGACGATCCGCCGGTCCTCGGGGTCGGCCGCCGCGGCGGCGGCCACGTCGATCAGGCAGGCGTCGACCGCGGCGATCAGCTCGGGACTCTTGTAGAACACGTCCGGGTCCAGATCCTGCTCCGCCGACTCCTGCTCGAACGCGGCGTAGAGGGGGAGGAAGGAGAGCAGCCGGCCGGGGCTGCCCTTCTGCGCAGCCTCGCGCGCGAAACGCTCGGCCAGCTCGTGCGAGCCGCGCCACTTGCGGCACCAGTACTGGAGCGCCGATGTGTGAGCCGCGAGGTGGTGGGCGTCGCGCTTCTCGACCTCGGCCCACAGAGCGCGGAAGTCGTCATGCCCGTAGCCGAGGCCGAGGGCGCAGGAGATCTCGGCGATGTACGGGCCCGGGTCGTCGCCGGCCAGCTGCTGGGCCTCGTGGCAGGCCTCCCGGGCCTGGGCCATCATCCGGTGGAAGCCGGCGAACTGCTCCTGCGTGGTGTACTTCGCCTGCTTCGCGCCACGGATGTCCGCGGCGACGCTGATCAGCGCGCCGGCGTGCACGAAGGTCGCGCCCGCGTCCTTGGGCTGCGCGGTGCGCCAGGCCAGCAGCCAGGTGTCGTCGGCCGCGGCCTCGTCCTGGAGGACGCCGGCACGCCGGTAGCGCTCCTGCCAGTCCCGGCCCGCTTCGGCGAGGAAGTCGGCGCCCGCCTGCCAGTTCCCGGACCGGACGGTGGCGCGTATCTCCTCGTCGCGCGGGTCGGGGGCGGCAGCGTGCGCGGTGTCGAGCTCGTCGGCCGGTACGAGGCCGAGCTCCGCGGCGGCCTTCGCCGGGCCGGACTTCCGGTTCCGGCGCGTGCGGGGCGCCGAGGGGGCGGCGCCGGATGCGCCTTCCACGAACTCCGTCGTCTTCTTCCGCGCCTTCAGCCAGAAGTACACGCCGAGAGCGATCGCCAGCAGGGGTATCAGTCGTGCCACGGGGGTTCCGGTCCAATCCAGAATGGTGAGCTCGGGGAGGGGGAGGGATAAGGGATGGGAGAGGGAGGCGGGCTAGGGGGCGAGCAGTTTGCGCAGCGGTTCGGTGTCCGGCACGTCCGCCACCGCCGCATCCAGCGCCGCCGGGAGCGTCTCCTCGTACCCCTCGGGCAACTTCAGTGTCGCGGAGTCGGTCCAGGACAGCTGCCAGCGGGCCCGCCCCTGCCGTACGAACTCGCCGCCGGCCAGCTGCAGCAGTCCGGCGCGCAGCCGGGGCCTGGCGAACTCGCGGGCCGCGCGGCCGGTGGCGGCGCGGGCCTCGTCGGACTTGGGGAGGCGGTCGGCGATCTGCCACAGCGCACCCGCGTCGATCGCGTCGAGTGTGGCAGTCAGCGAGCCGTCGCTGCCGGTCACCTCGCCGACCACCGCGCTGAACCCCTGCGCCGACTGCTCGGCGTACACCGTCATCGACTCGTGCACCAGCTCCGGCCAGTCGACGCGGCGCAGCCGCAGTGCCTCCGGGGTCAGCACCGACTCCTCGACGGCGGCGAGCGTCCGCTCGGCGTCGGCGAGCAGGCCCAGCGACGGCTCCACGGGCTCCGACGCGCGCCCGTCGTCCGGCAGCGCCTCGATCCGGGCGACGCGCTCCGCGATCGGCGGGTGCGAGTCGTAAGGGGAGGACGGCTCGGACGGCAGGGAGCCGCGCATCTCGTCCAGCTCGTCCTCGCGGGCGGCCAGCAGATGCTGTACGCCGCCGAAGACCTGGCCGGGCGGCGGCAGCATCCCGGCCTCGACGCCGAGCGTGGCGTACGCGTTCATGTAGAAGCCGTGGGCGGCGTCGAGCGCCGGGAGCTCGCGCAGCGCGGACGCGGTCGCGTCACGGCCCGCGATCCTGGCCGCGGCGACATCGGCGGCGAGCTCCTCGCGGCGGGCCCCGGAGAGCGTGGCGCGGATGTAGAACTTCGCGTACGCCGTGTAGACCGCCGCCATCGCGCGGTACGACAGACCCGCACCGCCGGTGTCGATCTCCTTTGCCTTCTTGCCCTTGGCGACGGCCTTCGCCGCCTTCTTCTCCTGGCGCGCCTGCTCCTTGGCGACGGTCCGGCCCGCCCGCTCCTGGAAGTGGGCGATGGTGCGGACCACCTGGATGCGCCCGCGTGCGGTGATCGCGGAGAGACGGGTGTCGGAGTTGCCGTAATGGCCCATCTCATGGGCGAGCACGGAGCGCAGCTGGGCCTCGGACAGTCCGGCCATCAGCGGCAGGCCGAGGTAGAGCCGGCGCCTGCCGCCGACCAGGCCGAGGAACCTGGCGTCCTCGCTGACCGCGGCGTTCACATCGCCGTTGAGCACGATCTCGTCGGGGGCACGGGTGCCGACCTGCTGGGCGATGTCGCGGACGGCGGCCCAGAGCCGGGGCTCCTGGGTGTCGTCGACCGGCAGCCCGGCCGGGCCGTCGTCCTTCGGCGTACGCAGCATGAACATGCCCCGCACGATCGGGATCGCCAGCACGACACTGAGGATGAACAGCTTCGCGGCGACGCTGCCCGTCGTCCACGTGAACGCGGCCCAGTCGAGGGCGCCGAGGACGGCGAGCAGGACGAGGCTCAGCAGATAGAAGCCGGCAAGCAGGACAAGAGCGCGGGCGGCGCGCAGAGTTGGGCCCATCGGGCAGATCCCCCACAGGAACAGGGCTGGTGACAGCGGTACGGCAAGGGTGGTGTGGGGGGAACCGGAGTATGACCTACCGCAGGTCGGCGCGGCAACGTGGTCCGTGAGCAGCCCGAAACCAGCGGCGGAACAATCGCCGCACAGGGGCTGAACAGGCACGGAGCCGCCCCGCCCCTACCTCGGCAGCGTCGCCGGACTGCCGCCGTTCGCCTCGTACCCGGCGACCGCGAGCGCCCGGTACACCGTGTACTCGGCGGCCGGGTCGGAGCTCTGCGTCCACGGCAGCGCGCCCACATGCCCGTCGATGTGGACGAGTTGGTTCATCGCCTCCGACCAGCGCTCCATCCGCACCAGGAACAGCACCAGCAGATGCCGGACATGGGCGAGCATCGGATCGTCGGGACGCGCGGCGTGCACCGCGAACAGCGCACCCTCGACCGCCCTCGTCACCACCAGGCTCCCGTAGAAGCCGCTGACGAGATTGACCTCGGGCAGATGCTCGTACACCGCGAACAGCGGCAGCGCGGCCAGCAGCGAGCCCTGCGGGGCGCGGGCGGCCGCCGAAACGGCGAAGCGGTCGGCCTCCTCGCGGGAGCCGTGCCACTTCTCGCACCAGAAGTGCAGCGCCGCGATGTGCGCGCCCATGTGTGCCGGGGCCCGGTCGATGATCTTCACCCAGAGCCGGTCGAACTCCTCGTGGGAGTAGCCGAGTCCGCGGGCGACGGCCAGTTCGACGATGTACGGGACCGGGTCACCGGGCGCCAGCAGGGCCGCCTCGCCGCAGACCGTACGGGCCTCCTCCAGAATGATCCGGAAGTCGTCCGTCCCCGCGGTGGAGGACCGCCAGGCCTGCTGGACCAGGAACTCGGCATGCACGGCCGCACCGCCCGCGTCCTTCGGCGACTCGGCCCGCCACGACCGCAGCCACGCACCACCGACACCCGGGGCCTGCATCAGCTCCAGCGACGCGGCGCCGGCGAACGCCTGCACCCGCTGCCACCGCACCTCGCTCTCCTTCGGCGTCCCGGCCAGCAACTGCGAGGCCGCGCGCCAGTCCTGGGTGCGCTGCACGACATCGAGAACATCGAGGAGATCCTGATCGGGGCCCGGCATCCGGACGTCCAGCTCCTCCTGGCGGACGAAGCCGTACGTGTCAGGGTCGGCGGCGTCCGGGGAGCCGGGCGCGACCTGGTGGATACCGGATCTGCGGCGCAGCACGAAGGGGCCGATCACCGCGGCGAGCATGCACAGCGCGATGAGGAACCAGAGAATCTCCATACGCCCATTGTCACCGGACGGCGCAGTGGACATGGATCACCCCTGTGACGAACTACGCTCGGGCCCCATGAGCGACCAACACAGCTTTGAGACCCTCGCGATCCACGCGGGAAACACCGCCGATCCCCTCACCGGCGCCGTTGTTCCGCCCATCTATCAGGTGTCCACGTACAAACAGGACGGCGTCGGCGGGCTCCGCGGCGGCTACGAGTACAGCCGCAGCGCCAACCCGACGCGCACCGCACTGGAGGAGAACCTCGCGGCCATCGAGGGCGGCCGCCGCGGTCTCGCCTTCGCGTCCGGGCTCGCGGCAGAGGACTGCCTGCTGCGTACGCTGCTGTACCCCGGTGCCCACGTCGTCATCCCGAACGACGCGTACGGCGGCACCTTCCGGCTCTTCGCCAAGGTGGTCAAGCGGTGGGGCGTCGACTTCTCCGTCGCGGACACCTCCGACCCTGCGGCGGTCCGGGCCGCGGTCAACGACCGTACGAAGGTCATCTGGGTGGAGACGCCGTCCAACCCGCTGCTCGGCATCACCGACATCGCGGCCGTCGCGGACGTGGCCCGCACCGCGGGTGCCCGGCTGGTCGTCGACAACACCTTCGCCAGCCCCTATCTGCAGCAGCCGATCGCGCTCGGCGCGGACGTCGTCGTGCACTCGCTGACCAAGTACATGGGCGGCCACTCGGACGTCGTCGGCGGTGCGCTGATCGCCGCGGACGCGGGGCTCGGCGAGGAACTGGCGTACCACCAGAACGCGATGGGCGCGGTCGCCGGACCGTTCGACTCCTGGCTGGTGCTGCGCGGCATCAAGACGCTGCCGGTCCGGATGGACCGGCACAGCGAGAACGCCGCCAAGGTCGCCGAGCTGCTGACCCGGCACCCCAAGGTGACCCAGGTCCTCTATCCGGGGCTGCCGGAACACCCGGGGCACGAGATCGCCGCCAAGCAGATGAAGGCGTTCGGCGGCATGGTGTCGTTCCGTGTCGAGGGCGGCGAGGACGCGGCGGTCGAGGTCTGCAACCGGACGAAGCTGTTCACGCTCGGTGAGTCCCTCGGTGGCGTCGAGTCCCTGGTGGAGCACCCGGGCCGGATGACGCACGCCTCGGTGGCGGGCTCGGCGCTCGAGGTACCGGCCGACCTGGTCCGGCTTTCCGTCGGCATCGAGTCCGCGGACGACCTGCTGGCCGACCTGACGCAGGCGCTCGGCTAGAACGTGTCCGTCCTGGGACGGTGTGGACCCCGAAGCGCCGGGTGGGCCGATTCGCTGCCCGCCCGGCGCATCGCCAGGTGATCCGCCCGGTCAGGCGTTGGCCTTCTCGTCCTCCATCGACTCACGGATCTGTTGCCGCAGCTCCGGGCTGTCCGTGTGCTCGTGGACGGAGACCGCGTGTTCCGTCGCGGCCCGCAGGACTTTCTCTTCCTCACCGGAGACGGTGAGCGAGCGTGACGCTCGGGTACTTGCGGCAGTCAACGACTTTCCTGGTCGTGACGGCCTCCTCGGCTCGATCCGCACGACGCCCCACTCCAGGGGCAATTCCGGGCGAATCCGGGCTTACCAGCCTTCCAGAGGTGGTGTCGTCTCGGCGGGCGGCACCTGCCACGGCTGGGTGACCACCGCCCACACCATGAACGCGGCCACCGCCAGGAACAGCACCGTCAGCGCCAGCGCGCGGGCCGCCCGGTGGCGGCGCAGCATACGACCGCCTCGCTCCGCTGCCCGCTCCGTCAGACCGGCGGGGACCTGCGGATGCGGCCCGTCCAGCATCCGCCGGACGTGGTCCTCCCTGCGGCCGGGGCGCTTCACGGCGCGGCCCCCAGCGGCCCCATGGTCCATCGCCTGGTCCGGCGCCGCGGGGTGGGCCCCCGCGGGTCGCCCATGGTGGCCACCGAGCGGTTGCAGATCGCCCGGACCCGGTCCACCGGAAGCCCCAGCAGCGCGGCGGTCTGCTCCTCCGCGACACCCTCGTACAGCCGCAGCACGAGGACCAGCCGCGCTTTCGGGGTCAGCGGGTCCAGCAGGCCGCCGCGCGGCCGGTGGTGCCGCCATGCCTCCCGGGCGAACCGGGCAGCCAGCTCCTGCCGGGTGCGGTTGTACGGATCCTCGCCGTGCAGCCGGTCCCAGTCCGCGTATGTACGGGCCAGTGCGGCGGTCAGCAGACGCAGCGCCCGTTCGTTGCTCCCGGGCGGCTGCGAGGGTTCCGCGGTGAGCAGCGTGGCAGTGTGCAGCAGGCGGCCGGCCGCGCCCGCCACAAAGGCCTCGAACTCCTGGGCGCGGCGCCGCTGAGGACCCGCCTGCCGCTCTCGCACACCCACATGGCAGCCCCGCCGACCACCCCTGGTCAAGAGGTCGGACGGAGTGAATGCCACCCCCGAGGCGCCGCCCGACCCGCTGCCCGGCTCAGTTGCTCGGCGGCTGATGCGTCTGCCGCGCGGCCAGCGCCGCGTTGAACCGCGTCAGCAGCGTGCAGAACGTGTCCCGCTCCTCCGCCGTCCAGTCCTGCGTCACCTGCGACATCAGCTCCCGCCGCGATGCCCGCACCTCGTCGAGCCGGGCCTGCCCGCGCGGCGACAGCTGGAGCACGACCGCGCGGCCGTCCTCCGGGTGCGATGTGCGCTTGACCAGACCGGTGTCGACGAGCGGCGCGACCTGGCGGGTCACGGTCGAGGAGTCGATCCCCATCCCCGCGGCCAGCGCCTTGACGCCCATCGGGCCTTCCCGGTCCAACCGGTTGAGCAGCAGATACGCGGCCCGGTCCATGGAATTGCGGACCTGGCCGACACCGCCGAGGCGGGTCTGCTCGGCACGGCGGGCGAACACGGCCACCTGGTGCTGCAGAGCATCGAGGAGGTGGTCGGGACCCGGGGAATCGGGGGTGGCGCCCCCGGAAGGAGACGCAACTGTCGACATGTCCTGAGGGGGCATGGCCGGGGGCTCTCTTCGTGCGGTGTCGGATGGGTGGGGGACAGAGTACGCGGCCCCGGGGCAACGCGTACGAGTGCCGCACAAACCTGTGGACAACGACGCAGGACGCCGCTGCGGCGGCATCCCGCACGGCGTCCAGCTGCAAGACTTGCGGACATGAACTTCCGTACGCCCCACCCGTTTCCCCCAGTGATCCTCGACGATGTCCGGGGCGCGCAGAAGATGCTCTCCGGAGTGGCCCGGGTGACCGCGATGGAGGGCAGCCGCCATCTGTCGGAGCTGGTCGGCGCGCCGGTCCACTTCAAATGCGAGAACCTGCAGCGGACCGGTTCGTTCAAGCTGCGCGGCGCGTACGTACGGATCGCCGGGCTGTCCCCGGTGGAGCGGGCGGCCGGGGTCGTCGCCGCGAGCGCCGGAAACCATGCGCAGGGTGTCGCACTCGCCTCTGCGCTGCTGGGCGTACGGGCAACGGTCTTCATGCCGGTCGGGGCGCCGCTGCCGAAGGTCGCCGCGACCCGCGAGTACGGCGCGCAGGTCAGGCTGCACGGCCAGGTCGTCGACGAGACGCTCGCCGCCGCCCAGGAGTACGCCCAGGAGACCGGTGCAGTCTTCATCCACCCCTTCGACCACCCGGACATCATCGCCGGTCAGGGCACCGTCGGCCTGGAGATCCTCGAACAGTGCCCCGAGGTCCGCACGATCGTTGTCGGGATCGGCGGCGGCGGTCTCGCCGCAGGCATCGCCGTGGCGGTGAAGGCCGTCCGGCCCGACGTGCGGATCGTCGGCGTCCAGGCGGCGGGCGCGGCCTGCTACCCGCCCTCCTTGGCGGCCGGCCACCCGGTGGTGATCGACGGGCTGCAGACGATGGCGGACGGCATCAAGGTGGGGCGCCCCGGCGACGTGCCGTTCGGGCTCGTCCAGGAGCTGGTCGACGAGGTCCGTACGGTCTCCGAGGCCGAGCTGTCCAGCGCGCTGCTGCTCTGCCTGGAGCGGGCGAAACTCGTGGTGGAACCGGCCGGGGCGAGCCCCGTCGCGGCACTGCTGAGCGACCCCCGGTCGTTCCGGGGGCCGGTGGTCGCGCTGCTGTCGGGCGGCAATGTGGACCCGCTGCTGATGCAGCGCATCCTGACCCACGGCATGGCGTCGGCCGGTCGCTACCTGAGCCTGCGGGTGCGGCTCACGGACCGCCCGGGCGCACTGGCCTCCCTGCTCGCCTCGCTGTCCGTCGCGGACGCCAACGTCCTCGACATCGGCCATGTACGGACCGATCCGCGGCTCGGTCTCACCGAGGTGGAGGTCGAGCTGCACCTGGAGACCAAGGGGCCGGCCCACTGCGAGGAGGTCACCGCGGCGCTGCGGCAGGCGGGGTACGAGGTGACGGCCTGACACGCGGTCCCCTCGGTGTGCGCGTTCACCGGGCGGCGCAAGGCGCACAATCCTAGGATCTGTGAGGCAAGTCACCCGAACGCTCTGGGGGAATCCGTATGCCAGGCGCCATCCATGCCGAAGGCCTGGTGAAGACCTTCGGCGATGTACGAGCACTCGGCGGTGTTGATCTCGACGTGCCGGAAGGCACGGTCCTGGGCCTCCTCGGCCCCAACGGGGCCGGCAAGACGACCGCCGTACGTGTCCTGACGACTCTGCTCCGGCCGGACAGCGGCAGGGCGGTCGTGGCGGGCATCGACGTACTGAAGAGACCCGACGACGTCCGCCGCTCGATCGGGCTCTCCGGCCAGTTCGCCGCGGTCGACGAGTATCTGACCGGCCGTGAGAACCTGCAGATGGTCGGTCAGCTCTACCAGATGAGCCGGCGCGACGCGAAGGCCCGGGCGGGGCAGCTGCTGGAACGGTTCAACCTCGCCGACGCGGCCGACCGGCCGACGAAGACGTACTCCGGAGGGATGCGCCGCCGCCTCGACCTGGCGGCGGCGCTCGTCGTCTCCCCGCCGGTGATGTTCATGGACGAGCCGACGACCGGCCTCGACCCGCGCAACCGGCAGCAGCTGTGGGAGGTCATCGAGGAACTCGTCGCAGGCGGCACGACGCTCCTGCTGACCACCCAGTACCTGGAGGAGGCCGACCGCCTGGCGCACGACATCTGCGTCATCGACCACGGCCGCGTCATCGCCCGCGGCACATCCGACCAGCTCAAGGCCCAGACCGGCGGTGAGCGCGTCGAGGTCGTCGTCCACCAGCCCGACCAGATCGACCCGGCCCGGGCCGTCCTCGCCCACCTGGGCAAGGGCGAGGTCACCCTCACCCAGCACACCCGCAAACTGACCGTCCCGGTCTCCGGCGGCGCCAAACTGCTCGCCGAGATCATCCGCGACCTCGACACCCGAGGAGTCGAGATCGACGACATCGGCCTGCGCCGCCCGACCCTCGATGACGTGTTCCTCTCGCTCACCGGCCATGTGGCCGAGCTGACGGAGACCGACGACAAAGGGACCGTCCCCCGCGGACGCGGGGCGCAGACCGGCCGGAAGGCCGGACAGGAGGCCGTGAAGTGACTGCCACGACGGAAACGCTGCACATCGCGGCCCCCCGCCCGGGCGGCTCCCTGGGCCGGTCGGTCCGCGACTCCCTCGTCGTCGCCCGGCGCAACCTGATCCGGATGACCCGGATCCCCGAGATGGTCATCTTCGGGCTGATCCAGCCAATCATGTTCGTGGTGCTGTTCAGCTACGTCTTCGGCGGCTCGATGATGATCGGCGGTTCCACCAGCCCCGCCGACTACCGCAACTTCCTGATGGCGGGCATCTTCGCCCAGACCGTGACCTTCGCCACCGCCGGCGCCGGCGCCGGTATCGCGGACGACATGCACAAGGGCCTCATCGACCGGTTCCGCTCGCTGCCCATGGCGCGCGGTGCGGTGCTCACCGGCCGTACGCTCGCCGACCTCGTCCAGACGACGCTCACCCTGGTCGTCCTCGCGGTCGTCGCCCTGCTGGTCGGCTGGCGCACCGAGGGGAACGCCGGCAAGGTGCTCGGCGGCTTCGCGCTGCTGCTCCTGCTGGGCTACGCCTTCTCCTGGATCGGGGCACTGATCGGTCTCTCGGTCCGCACCCCCGAAGCGGCCACCTCGGGCGGCCTCATCTGGCTCTTCCCGGTCACGTTCATTTCGAACGCCTTCGTGCCCACCGAGAACATGGCGAGCTGGCTCCAGCCGATCGCCGAATGGAACCCGTTCAGCGCGACCGTGCAGGCCTGCCGCGAGCTCTTCGGGAACCCGGGCGTCTCACCGTCCGACGCCTGGCCGATGGAGCATCCTGTCTGGGCCTCGCTGATCTGGTCCGTGCTGATCATCGCGGTCTTCCGGACGCTGGCGGTCCGCAAGTACCGCTCGGCGGCCGCCTGAGGGCAGCAAGGAGCCCCGGCCGTCCCGCGGCCGGGGCTCCTTGCTGCTGCAGGTGGTGCGGGTCAGCCCGTGTACGGCTTCGCCTCGAGGATCTTCACCGAGGCCTTCTTGCCGTTCGGCAGCTCGTACTCGGCGTCCTCGCCCATCTTCTTGCCGTTCACGCCGGAACCGAGCGGGGACTGCGGGGAGTACGTCTCGATGTCCGCGCTCGCGTACTCGCGGGAGGCGAGCAGGAACGTCATGGTGTCGTCGGGATCGCCGTCGAACGCGATGGTGACGACCATGCCGGGCTCGACCACGCCGTCGTCGGCGGGGGCCTCGCCGACCTTCGCATGCTCCAGGAGCTGGGTGAGCTGGCGCACCCGCAACTCCATCTTGCCCTGCTCCTCCTTGGCCGCGTGGTACCCGCCGTTCTCCCGGAGGTCACCCTCCTCACGAGCCGCCGCGATCTTTACGGCGATCTCCGTGCGCGCGGGACCAGACAGGTACTCCAGCTCGGCCTTGAGCTGGTTGTACGCCTCCTGCGTGAGCCAGGTGACGTTTTCGCTGGTCTGGGTCACAGGTGCTCCTAGTCGGTACTGGAAATACAAGCGTCGGTACTGGGAATACAAAGCATCGCCCTACCCAGAAGCATGTGCCTCCACGGGTGGGCGAAACCACGAGCCTAACAATTCCGCAGGAAAAGGGGGAGAAGGTAAACCGCTACGACCGCGTCAACGCAGGTCAGGGACGATAACCGCAGGTCGGAGTCGGTCCGTGCCGGTCAACGCGACGCCCCGCCGTCGGCGGTACAGCCCAGCAGCTCCACGCTGGTCGCCCGCGACGTCGTACGCAACGAGACGATCCGGTCGATCCGGTCGGAGCGGTCGTCGAACCGGATGTCCTTGCGGGCCACGTCGTCGCCGTCCACGCGCTGCGAGCGGAGCGTGCAGTAGCCCTTCGCGTCCCGGTCCTTGCGAACCTCCAGGTGGACGTCGACCCGGTCGTCCGAGACGATCTTGAACTTGATCACCTCGGCGCTGATCTCCTGGCCCGCCACGTAGTCGTAACCGATCCAGCCGACCACGCCGAGCAGCGCGACGCCCAGCACCGAGCCGATGATCCTGAGCTTGCGGTCCGCGCGCTCGTCCGCGGAGCGCCCGTAGCGGCCCTCCGGAAGTGCTTCACGCACCGCAGTCATGATTGTTCCTTCCGTACCGGGGGATCGCGGAATTTTCCACCCCCGGCTTCGGTCACTATAGAAGTCTGCCACCTGCAGCCCGACCGCCACCCCGCACCGACGTCCCTACGGGACGGCAGCACTCAATGGCGACCAATCACTGAGGATCGAGTCTTGACTGAGCAGCTTCGACTGATGGCCGTACATGCCCACCCCGACGACGAGTCGAGCAAGGGCGCGGCCACCATGGCCAAGTATGTGTCCGAGGGGGTGGACGTGCTGGTCGTGACCTGCACGGGCGGCGAGCGCGGCTCCATCCTCAACCCGAAACTCCAGGGCGACGCGTACATCGAGGAGCACATCCACGAGGTGCGCAAGAAGGAGATGGACGAGGCCCGGGAGATCCTGGGCGTCAAGCAGGAGTGGCTCGGCTTCGTCGACTCCGGGCTGCCCGAGGGCGACCCGCTGCCGCCGCTGCCCGAGGGCTGCTTCGCACTGGAGGACGACGAGAAGGCGGCGGCGCGTCTCGTCCGGAGCATCCGCGCGTTCCGTCCGCACGTCATCACCACGTACGACGAGAACGGCGGGTACCCCCACCCCGACCACATCATGACCCACAAGATCTCGATGATCGCGTTCGATGGCGCCGCGGACACCGAGACGTTCCCCGAGGTGGAGTTCGGTCCGGCCTGGCAGCCGCAGAAGCTCTACTACAACCAGGGCTTCAACCGTCCGCGCACGGTGGCGCTGCACGAGGCGCTGCTCGCCCGCGGCCTGGAGTCGCCGTACGGCGAGTGGCTGGAGCGCTGGAAGGAGTTCGAGCGCGTCGAGCGGACGCTGACCACGCACGTTCCGTGCGCCGACTTCTTCGAGATCCGGGACAAGGCGCTGATCGCGCACGCCACCCAGATCGACCCCGACGGCGGCTGGTTCCGGGTTCCGATGGACATCCAGCGGGAGGTCTGGCCGACCGAGGAGTACGAGCTGGCGAAGTCTCTCGTCGATACGTCCCTCCCCGAGAGCGACCTCTTCGCGGGCATCCGCGACAATGCCTGATATGTACGCGACCCAGGCACTGACCCACGTCGTTCCTCTCGCCGAGGAATTCGACAAGAACAAGGTGACACCCGGCGTCCTCGGCTTCATCGTCTTCGCGGCGCTCGCGGTGGGCGTGTGGCTGCTGATGAAGTCCATGAACCGGCACATGGGCAGGGTGAACTTCGAGGAGGCACCGGATCCCGACGCGGTGTCCGCCGACGCCGGGACATCGGGAACCGGGACCGGGCGCACCCGGTAGCGCTCTGTCCCTACCTGCCGGACGGGCTTGATCCACCGCCCGTCCGGCACATACGAGTGCCCGGCAAGAGGCCTCGGCCCCGTCCTACGACCTCGCCCCCACCGGTACGCCCATGATTTCGCGGGCATGGCGGGTCGGTGTCATGCCCAGGCGCCAGGCCTGCCAGCCGTCCTCCAGATCGACCCCGCGGTTCAGGACCACCGTGAACGCCTCCGCGCAGTCCTCCAGCTTGCTGTCGCGGGTCGGATGGCCGGCCCCGAGCAGGTCGGCGAGCTCCTGCTGGGCCACCACCGTGCCCACCTCCGTGCCGCCCGCCGACGCGTACGGCAGCAGCGTGCAGCGCAGGAAGTGGGCCCAGTCGGCGCCCCGCGTGTCGTCGTACGAGTCGAACAGCTGCGCCGCCTCGTCGCACAGGGCCAGCGCCTGCGGCGCGCGGTTGTTGCCCGCGTCGATCAGAACCAGCTCCAGACACGTCCACGCCTCGCCGTGGGCGACACCGATCCGCCGGAAGTCGGCCCGGGCGTCGACCAGGAGCTGCCGGGCGAAGCCGGAGTTGCGCAGATTGCCGGTCTGGGCGGCCCGCTGGTCGCGGGTGACCCGGCCCGAGTGGTGCCGGGCACACGCCAGCCCGTACACATCCCGCATCCGGGAGAACATCGTGCGCGCCCGCTCCAGTTCCCGAACCGCCTGATCGGTGTCGCCGGTCTCCTCCAGAGCCTGCCCCAGGTAGTACAGCGTCCACGCCTCGCCCCGCGCGTCCTCGCTGTCCCGGTGCAGGGACAGCGCCCGGCGCAGCTCGTCGACCGCCGGGGCCGCGTCGCCGTCGAGCAGCCGGGCGCGCGCCAACTGGGTCAGCGCCCAGGCCTCGCCGCGTTCGTCACGGGTGCGGCCGTACAGATCCAGCGCCGTGCGCAGCGCCTCGTCGGCCCCCGCCACATCGCCCATCCGCAGCAGGGTCTGACCCAGCTGGAACCGCGCCCACGCCTCGCCGTGCAGCGACTCGCCCTCCCGGTGAAGGACCAGTGCCGTGTCGAGGAGGGCCAGAGCCTCGGCGAGACGACCGCGGTCACGCTCGACGGCGGCCAGCGCATGCAGCGACCACGCCCGGTCCGCGGCCTGCTCGTCCGAGGACTGCAGCCCGATCGCCTCGCGCAGCCGCGCCGCCGCCTCGGTCAGGTTGCCCTGGTGGTGCAGGGTGATGCCGAGCGAGCAGAGCGCCAGCGCCGTGCCCGCCTCGTTCTGCGCCTCACGGTAGAGGCCGACGACCGAGGACAAGGTGGTACGGGCCTTGTCCAGCTCACCGAGTTGCCGGGCCGCGATACCGGTACGCCACTGGACCGACCGCTCGAGCAAGCCCTTGTCGACGGCCTGCGTCAACTCACTGATCTCGCCCAGCCGGTAGAGGTCGCCGCGCAGCAGGCAGTAGTCGCACAGCGCGCCCAGCAGATCCAGCACGGCCCCCTGGTCGACGCCCTCCGCGTGCCGCAGCGCGGAGGTGATGAAGCTCGACTCGTCGTCCAGCCAGCGCAGCGCCGCGTCCAGCGAGGTGAAGCCGTGCGAGCCGAACTGCCCCGCCCGGGTCGACATCTTGCCGTCCACCATCCGGATCACCGCACCGGCGAGCTCCGCATAGTTGTGGATCAGCCGCTCCTGCGCGGCCGTACGGTCTGCCGCCCCCTCCTCGTCCAGCAGCCGGGCGAGGGCGAAGCCCCGTACCAGATCGTGCAAGCGGTAACGCGAGCCCCGCACATGATCGAGGAGCCCGGCCCGGCACAGGACCGTCAGCAGCCGCTGCGCCTCCTGCTCCTCGGCTGACAGCAGCGCCGCGGCCGCCGCCGCGCCCAGGCTGGCGCGCCCGGCCAGCGCGAGCCGGCGCAGCAGCCGCCGCGCCTGCTCGGACTGGTCGGTGTAGCGCAGCCACAGCGTCCGCTCGACGGGGGCGACCGGACCGTACGCGGCGAGATCGGTGGCCAGCGAGCTGCGGGTACGCGCCCCGAGCGAGGACCCCGCGACGCGCAGCGCCAGCGGCAGGCTGCCGCACAGCTCGGTGATGGTGTCGGTCGACTGGGAGTCGTACGGCCCCAGCTCCTGCTCCTCGGCCGACGCGCGCAGCAACTCCTCCGCGCCTGCCGCGTCCAGAGGCCCCACCGGCAGCTGGTGCACCCAGGCCGGGATGTCGGCGGGCAGGTCCAGGGGCGCACGGGCGGTGACCAGGACCAGGCTGTCGGAGCGCTCAGGGATGAGCGTGCGGACCTGCGCCGGGTCGCCGGCGTCGTCGAGGACGACCGTCACCGGCGTACCGGTCAGATGCTGGTGGTACAGCTCGCCGAGCCGTCGCACCTGCTGCTCCGCGGAGGACCTTCCCCAGGCTTTCGACCCCTCTCGACCGGGGGAGACCCCGTCCCGGAACAGCAGCTGCTCGCGGGGCGCGCCCAGGCGGTTCAGCAGATGCAGCAGTGCGTCACGGGTCGGCAGCGGATTCTCGCCGATGATGTCGGAGCGCAGATCCACCACGCAGGCGCCCCGGAACTGGTCCTTCAGTTCGTGTGCCGCCCGAACGGCGAGGGTGGTGCGGCCCGAACCGGGCTCGCCGTGCAGCACGACGACGGTCGGCTTCGTCTCCGTCGAGGCCCGGGCCGCGTGCACCCACCGGGCGATCTGCGCCAGCTCGGCCCGGCGACCCGCGAACGGCCCGTCGGGGGCGGGCAGATGACTGAAGGACTGGCCGAGCAACGACCGGGTGCGCGCCGCCGCACTGCGGTCCCCGCCGCGCAGCTGCGGCACGACGGTGGCGGCCTTCTTCTTCGGCGCACGGGACGACGCGGTCAGCATCCGCTGCTGGTCCAGGAACGGGCGTATACCCCGTACCTCCAGCGCCGCCAGCCACTGCAGCCGCAGCTGCTCGGGGCCGCCGGGCTGACCCAGCGCACCCGCCTTCCGGTGGGCGGCGGGCCAGTGCGAGGCGGTCACCTTGGCGACGGTGGTCGCGGCGCCCGCGACGGCGACGACGGCGCCTGCGCCGAGCGCCGGCCCGGCCGAAGTGCCGAGCGCGACATCCGCGCAGAACGCGGCAGCTGCGGCAACCCCCGTCACCAGCAGGGGAGTTCCCATCGCCGCCTTGCTGAATCGCTGCGACAGGGGCTGCTGCCCGGCCTCCATCGCGTCGAGTGCCTGGACGTACGCGGCGTACTCCTCGCCCGCGTCGGCCACCAGGGAATCGAGGGCGGCCCGCCCACGCGCCATCAGCGCCGCGGCGTCGGTCCGGCCGCCCGATCGGCGCACCTCTTCCTCCACGGCGCGTACCAACAGCCGTTCGGCTTCGGCCCGGTGGCTGTCCCGCATGTTCGTCCCCCTCCGAGAGCTTCGGTTCGGGACAAGTGTCCTGTGTGGGGCGGCTGAGCGCGAGAGAGCGAGGGGATCGGCCGTGACCGCCCGGGGTGCGAGTCACGGCCCCGGCCCGTGGCGTGCCGCAGTCGCTTCGCCCGGTGCGCAAGGATGGGGGTATGCCCAATCGACTCGCGCAGGTCACCTCCCCGTATCTCCTTCAGCACGCGGACAATCCGGTCGACTGGTGGCCGTGGTCGCCCGAGGCGTTCGAGGAGGCGCGCAACCGGAACGTGCCGGTGCTGCTGAGCGTCGGCTATGCGAGCTGTCATTGGTGCCATGTCATGGCGCACGAGTCGTTCGAGGACGAGGAGGTCGCCGCGTATCTGAACGCGCACTTCGTCGCGGTGAAGGTCGACCGCGAGGAGCGGCCCGACGTCGATGCCGTGTACATGGAGGCCGTGCAGGCCGCGACCGGTCAGGGCGGCTGGCCGATGACCGTCTTCCTGACCGCCGACGCCGAGCCCTTCTACTTCGGTACGTACTTCCCGCCCGAGCCCCGCCACGGCATGCCGTCCTTCCTCCAGGTGCTCGAAGGTGTCGTGTCCGCCTGGACCGACCGCCGCGACGAGGTCGCCGAGGTCGCCGGGCGCATCGTCCGTGATCTGGCGGGCCGCTCGCTGGCGCACGGCGGGGAGGGGCTGCCGGGCGAGTCGGAGCTGGCGCAGGCGCTGCTCGCGCTGAGCCGTGAGTACGACGAGAAGCACGGCGGCTTCGGTGGCGCCCCGAAGTTCCCGCCGTCCATGACGATCGAGTTCCTGCTGCGCCACCACGCGCGCACCGGCGCCGAGGGCGCCCTCCAGATGGCCGCCGATACCTGTGAGGCGATGGCCAGGGGCGGGATGTACGACCAGCTCGCCGGCGGGTTCGCCCGGTACTCGGTGGACCGGGAATGGGTCGTACCGCACTTCGAGAAGATGCTCTACGACAACGCGCTGCTCTGCCGGGTGTACGCCCATCTGTGGCGGGCGACGGGGTCCGAGCCGGCCCGCCGGGTCGCGCTGGAGACCGCCGACTTCATGGTGCGGGAGCTGCGGACTACGGAGGGCGGGTTCGCCTCCGCGCTCGACGCGGACAGCGAGGACAGCGACGGCAAGCACGTCGAGGGTGCGTACTACGTGTGGACGTCCGCGCAGCTGCGCGAGGTGCTGGGCGAGGAGGACGCAGCGTTCGCCGCCGAACTCTTCGGGGTGACGGAGGAGGGCACCTTCGAGGAGGGCGCCTCCGTGCTGCAACTGCCGCGCACCGACGTGGCGGTGGATGCGGACCGGGCCGCCGATGTACGGGCCCGGCTGCTCGCGGCCCGCGAGGAGCGGATGTGTCCCGGAAGGGACGACAAGGTGGTGGCGGCCTGGAACGGTCTGGCGATCGCCGCGCTCGCCGAGGCCGGGGCGTACTTCGACCGTCCCGATCTGATCGAGCGCGCCACCGAGGCGGCCGACCTGCTGGTCCGGGTCCATATGGGTGACGTCGCCCGGCTGGCCCGGACGTCCAAGGACGGCCGGACGGGAGACAACGCCGGGGTGCTGGAGGACTACGGCGATGTCGCGGAGGGTTTCCTCGCGCTGGCCGCCGTCACCGGCGAGGGTGTCTGGCTGGAGTTCGCCGGCTTCCTGCTCGACATCGTGCTCCAGCACTTCACCGGCGAGGGCGGGCAGCTGTACGACACGGCGGACGACGCGGAACAGCTCATCCGCCGCCCGCAGGACCCCACCGACAGTGCGACCCCGGCGGGCTGGACGGCGGCGGCCGGGGCGCTGCTCTCCTACGCGGCACACACCGGCTCGGAGGCCCATCGCACCGCCGCGGAGGGTGCGCTGGGGGTGGTGAAGGCGCTGGGGCCGCGGGTGCCGCGGTTCATCGGGTGGGGACTCGCGGTCGCGGAGGCGCTGCTCGACGGTCCGCGCGAGGTGGCGGTCGCCGGTCCGGTCGGCGGCGAACTGCACCGCACGGCGCTGCGGGGGCGGGCGCCGGGGGCGGTGGTCGCGGCGGGCGCGGCGGGCGGTACGGAGTTTCCGCTGCTGGCGGACCGGCCGATGGTGGACGGAGCGCCGACCGCATACGTCTGCCGGCACTTTGTGTGCGATGCGCCGACGACGGACGCGCAGGAGCTGGCGCGGAAGCTCGGGGGGTGACCGGGGGCTGCCGGGCTCGGTCACCCCGGCTCGACCGCGTCGGAGGCGTCAGAGCGTCAGGCCGCCCTCGAGCGTGTCCAGGGCCTGGTCGACCATCGCGATCAGGTCACCTTCCTGACCGTGCTCGCCCCAGTACAGCGTCACCTCGCGCAGCGCCCCCAGCACCGCCGCGATGAACACCCGGACCTGCAGGTCGTCGGCGCTGCGGCCGCTGCGGTCGGCGAGTACCCGGGCCAGGACGTTCGCCGTGTCCGACATGGTCTCCGATATCCGCGCCCGGATCGCGGGGACCTCCACCATCAGCCGGGTGCGCCGGCGAAGTTCCTCCTCCTCGGTGGTGAGGAATGCCGCCAGTGCCTCTGTCACGACGAACCGCAGTGACTGCAGCGGCGGTTCGTCCGCGGGGCGGTTGCGCAGCTCCTCTTCCATGAGGGGGTCGTACTCGTCGGTGAGGACGATGTCCTCCTTGGTCGCGAAGTACCGGAAGACGGTGCTCGGCGACACCTCGGCCGCCTCCGCGATCTGCTCGATCGTGGTCGCGTCGTACCCCTGCTCGGCGATGAGCCGGTACGTCGAGCGCCGGATCGCCATCCTGGTCTTGAGTTTCTTCCGTTCGCGCAGCCCCGGCCGGGGCTGCGCCTCGACGGAGGTGGGAGGCGGGGTACGGGAGGTGGCGGCCATGATCGCCATTGTCGGGCATCGACGGGCGCCGGGGCCATGCTGCCGTCCACCGGTCCGGGCCGGAGCGGTGGCATGCACAGTGGCCGCGGCTTTCGAGCCGCGGCCACTGTGGGGCAGGAGGGGGCGCTCAGCTGTGGTTGTACGCCACCAGCGAGATGCCGACGTAGTGCACGACGAACGCCGCCAGGGTCAGCGAGTGGAAGACCTCGTGGAAGCCGAACCATCGGGGTGACGGGTTGGGCCGTTTGATGCCGTAGATGACGCCGCCGGCGCTGTAGAGCAGCCCGCCGACGATCACCAGGACGAGCACCGCGATCCCGCCGGTGCGCATGAAGTCGGGCAGGAAGAAGACCGCCGCCCATCCCATCGCTATGTAGCAGGGTGTGTAGAGCCAGCGGGGGGCGCCGACCCAGAAAACCCGGAAGGCGATGCCGGCCGCGGCCGCCGCCCAGACCGCCCACAGCAGCGGTCGCCCGGTCGACTCCGGGAGCAGCAGCAAGGTCAGTGGCGTGTAGGTGCCCGCGATGATCAGGAAGATGTTGGCGTGGTCGAGCCGGCGCAGCACCGCCTCGCCGCGCGGACCCCAGGTGCCGCGGTGGTAGACCGCGCTCACTCCGAAGAGCAGGCATGCGGTCACGATGTAGATGCCGCAGGCGATCCGGCCGCGGGTGCTGTCCGTGAGCGCGATCAGCACGATCCCCGCGATCAGCACCGCGGGGAACATTCCGGCGTGCAGCCAGCCGCGCAGGTGCGGCTTCACCGGGAACGGCGCCGCTTCGGCCGGGTCGAGCCCGGCTGGTGCGACCTCGGGTTCGGCCTCGGCTGGTTCGGGCGCGGCGGCAGCAGTCATGTCCGCATGCTACCTACGCCACCGTAGGTTGCGAACTCGAGTGGTGATGCTCACGTGGGCGGCCCCCTGGACATATGGGCGAATCGGTCGGATGATCAAATGAGTGCGGTCGGCACCGGATGAGCGGCTACGAAGCATCCGGGTCGCGGCCCCCACGGGGCACCTACCAAGAAGACACCCTCAAAAAGGAGCGATCGTGGCGCGCGACATCGCGGCTCCCCTCACTGTTCCCACCCGTCACCAGGAGCTTGTCACCTGGGTGAACGAGATCGCAGCCCTCACCCAGCCGGACCGTGTGGTCTGGTGCGATGGCTCCGAGGCCGAGTACGAGCGCCTGTGCGGGGAGCTCGTGGCCAACGGCACGTTCACCAAGCTCGACGAGACGAAGCGGCCGAACTCGTACTACGCCGCCTCCGACCCGAGCGATGTGGCCCGTGTCGAGGACCGCACCTTCATCTGCTCCGAGAAGGAGGAGGACGCGGGCCCGACGAACCACTGGAAGGCCCCCGCCGAGATGCGGGAGATCTTCACTGGTGAGCAGGGTGTCTTCCGCGGCTCCATGCGCGGTCGCACGATGTACGTCGTCCCGTTCTGCATGGGCCCCGTCGGCTCCCCGCTGTCCGCGATCGGCGTCGAGATCACCGACTCCGCGTACGTCGCCGTCTCGATGCGCACCATGACCCGCATGGGCCAGGTCGTCCTCGACGAGCTCGGCACCGATGGCTTCTTCGTCAAGGCCGTCCACACGCTGGGCGCGCCCCTGGAGGAGGGTCAGGAGGACGTTCCGTGGCCGTGCAACTCCACCAAGTACATCTCGCACTTCCCCGAGGACCGCGAGATCTGGTCGTACGGCTCCGGCTACGGCGGCAACGCCCTGCTCGGCAAGAAGTGCTACGCGCTCCGCATAGCCTCGGTGATGGCCCGCGACGAGGGCTGGCTCGCCGAGCACATGCTGATCCTGAAGCTCACGCCGCCGCAGGGTGAGTCGAAGTATGTCGCCGCCGCGTTCCCGAGCGCCTGCGGCAAGACCAACCTCGCCATGCTGGAGCCCACGATCTCCGGCTGGACCGTCGAGACCATCGGTGACGACATCGCCTGGATGCGGTTCGGCGAGGACGGCCGCCTCTACGCGATCAACCCCGAGGCCGGTTTCTTCGGCGTCGCGCCCGGCACCGGCGAGCACACCAATGCCAACGCCATGAAGACCATGTGGGGCAACTCCGTCTTCACGAACGTCGCGCTCACCGACGACGGTGACGTGTGGTGGGAGGGCATGACCGAGACGGCCCCCGCCCACCTCACGGACTGGAAGGGCAACGACTGGACGCCCGCGTCCGAGACGCCCGCTGCCCACCCCAACGCCCGCTTCACCGTGCCGGCCGGGCAGTGCCCGATCATCGCGCCGGAGTGGGAGGACCCGAAGGGTGTGCCGATCTCGGCCATCCTCTTCGGCGGCCGCCGCGCCTCGGCCGTACCGCTGGTCACCGAGTCCTTCGACTGGCAGCACGGTGTCTTCCTCGGTGCCAACGTGGCCTCCGAGAAGACCGCCGCCGCCGAGGGCAAGGTCGGCGAGCTGCGCCGCGACCCGTTCGCCATGCTGCCGTTCTGCGGCTACAACATGGGCGACTACATGAACCACTGGATCAAGGTCGGCGCCGACAAGCCCGACCAGTCCAAGCTGCCGAAGATCTACTACGTGAACTGGTTCCGCAAGAACGAGGCGGGCAAGTTCGTGTGGCCGGGCTTCGGCGAGAACAGCCGCGTCCTGAAGTGGATCGTCGAGCGCCTCCAGGGCAAGGCCGAGGGCGTCGAGACGCCGATCGGCATCCTGCCCGCCAAGGGCTCCCTGGACACCAACGGCCTGGACCTCTCCGAGTCCGAGCTGGACTTCCTGCTCACGGTCGACAAGGAGGTCTGGCGCGAGGAGGCGGCGCTGGTTCCCGAGCACCTCAACACCTTCGGTGACCACACGCCGAAGGAGCTGTGGGACGAGTACCGCGCGCTGGTCCAGCGTCTGGGCTGACGCCCGCCGGGGCGCACTCCCGAAGTGCGCCCCCCATGCACACTCCGCGGCCGGGTCTCCCGACATCCACCCTGACCTGTGGGTCAACGGCCCGACGCGGTACAGCCCCCGGAACTCCCTGACGGTTCCGGGGGCCGCCCTTTCCCGCCCCTTTTATAGAGAACGTCCGCACAGCGCTGCAGGCCAGCGCACGAGATCTTCACGGCGCTTCGTCGTTCCTTCACATTGCCTCCGGCGGGGGCGCACGGAGGCCGGACGGGCCTGTGCGGGACTCAGTTCGCCCGGCCCCGGTCCTCCAGGTACCGCGTATGCGTCTGCTGCCGGCGCGCCTCGGCCTCCCGCAGCCCCGCGGCCAGCGACTCCGCCTCCCGGTGCAGCAGCGACAGCTGCTGTTCGAGCGGGCGCTCGGGCGGCTCGGTGCCCGGCGTCAGCCGTGTCCACCAGCGGGTCCGCATATACGTGTCGACGGATTCCGGGATGTCCTGGTGCACGGCGCGGGACAGGGCGTGGATGGCTTCCGGGTCGGTGGCGAGGGCCTCGGAGACCCAGCCGGGTGCGAGCAGCCCTTCCAGCAGCCCGATCAGCTCGGCGAGCCGCCCGGAGGCGGCGGGCGGCAGCTCCACCTCGGCCAGATACTCCCGCAGGGTCGCGAAGTCGGCCCGCACCGTCTCCAGCTGCGACGACGGATCGGGGAAGTCCGGGGCGGGCGGCCGCTCGGGCGGGGCGAGCAGTGCGCCCGCGCCGTACAGCCCGACGATCACCACCGGCCAGTACGCACCGGCGAGTCCGGTGAAGGTGAGGGCGAGCCCGGCGATCCCGCACGCACTCCCGGTGAGATTCTTGCGGGACTCGACGTACGCCATGACCCGGCCCGACGATCTACTGGTAGCCACGGATCTCCTCAAATGCCCCGTCCAGGGAGCCCGGCCCCTGGTCCTTCGTCGCGTCGAAGAGCCGGCCGCCGGTCAGGGTGGCGATCGCGTCCAGTTCCGCACGGTCCGAGTCGCCGAAGACGACCGGGAAGACGGGGGTGACGCGGCGCGCCGCCGGGAGCGAGCGGTAGAAGGCGGCGAAGTCGTCGGCCGAGTCGCCCGTCGTGTTCTCGCCGTCCGTCATCAGGACGATCGAGGTGAACGCGGACTCGGTGTCCGGACCCAGCCGGTCGTAGGCCGACTCCAGACTCGAGAAGATCGCGGTTTCGCCGCTTGCGGTCAGGGCGGCGGTGTCCGCCTTGATCGCCGCGAGCCCGGCCCGCGGGTCGGCCGGATCGACCGTATGCGTACGTGCCCGCTTCACCGACGACCCGAACGGCAGCAGCGTGACCTCCTCCCGTTCCCGGAAGTCCCCGGTCAGCCCGGTCAGCGCCGCCTTCAGCTTCCGCAGCCGCTCGCCCTCCATCGACCCGGACGTGTCCAGCACGTACACGGTGCGCGAGGGCCGCCGGAGCTTGTTCTCGTAACTGTCGAGCAGTCCGTCCGCGACGGATCGCGAGCCGGGGAACGGAAGTTCCCGGCGGGCCTCGGCGGCCAGCGGCGCCGCCGGCCGTACGGAGGCGACGACCGGGCGGCGGAACGTCTCCCGGGTCAGCTGCCGCTGCACGGCGGGGGAGCGGAGGTACGAGGTCAGGGCGCGGACCGCGTCCTTGGCGTCGGGCGAGGCGGCGGAGAGCAGGCTCAGCGGGTAGTCGGCCGTCACCACACCGTCGCGCGGGCGGATCACGGTGAGCCCGGTGTGACTGTCCCGGTTGAGGGAGAGCAGCACGGACTCGTAGTTGATCAGCGCGTCGACCGTGCCATGCCTGGCGTACGCGGTGGCCAGCCAGCCGGACGAACCGGAGGTCAGCCGCTGCCCGCCGAAGAACTCCTTCAGCTTCCCGCTCGCCTTGCGCACATCGGCGTCGGTCAGCGCGGACTGGGCGCCGGACAGCGCCGAGGCGACCGAAACCAGTGCGGAGAAGCCGGAGTTGGAACGAGCCGGATCAGTCATGCCGTACGTCAGCCGCCCGTCGGCGACCGCCTGATGCACCTGCGTCCAGGTGACATCCGACGCGTCCCAGCCGAGTCGTTTCACCACCGACGGCTTGACGCCGAGGGCGACCGGCGAGGTCATCAGCGGGGTCTCGGAAGTGATCCGCTTCGCCGCGTCCGGACGGAGCCGCAGATAGTCGTCGGACGACAGCCACACCGCGTCGTACGCCCCGTCCGCCTTCCCGGACCCGAGCTGGTCGACGGCGTCGAGCGTCCCGGTCCAGGTGGGCCGCACGCTGATCCTGGTCGCCTTCCGTGCCTGCGCCAACAGCGGCTTCATATCGGCGAGTTCACTGGACGCGAGCACCCGCAGCGTCCCGGCCCGAGGGGCGCCGTCGTCCTTCTTCCCGGGCGCCGCGGGACCGTCCGTCGCCGAACACGCCGCCAGCGGTACGAGCACCGCGACGGCCAGCAGCGACGCGAGTGTGCGCGACACCCGGCGCCGCAGCCTTCTCAGCCGGCCCGTCATCCGAGACCACCGCCCTCGAGGGCGCCCGCGGACCGGCTGCGCTCCAAGTGGGTGCTTGCCTGCTGGAGTTCGGCCGTCAGTGACTCGACGGTCGCCGCCATGGACTCGGTCGCCTGCACCTTGTACGTGTCGATCGCGTCCAGCGTCCGGTAGATCTGCTGGAACGCCGTCCGCAGCGTCTCCGCACCCACCGCTGGGTCGGCGGCGATCCGCTGGATCTCCCCGCTCTGCGTGGCGAGCATCTCCGCATTGCCGCGGATCAGATCCTCCGTCGTGGAGCGCAGCACCTGCACCTGTTCGCTCACCTTGCGCTGGCTCTCCAGCGCCGATGCCAGCATCACGGCGATCCGCAGCGCGGAGACCGTCGTGGTCGCGGCCCGGTCGACGCCCCTGATCAGCTCCTCGTTGTTGCGGCGTACGACGTCCATCGCCAGATACCCCTGCGCGCAGACCGCGAGCTGGGTCAGCAGATCCTGATGCTTCTGCCGTACGGGGAAGAGCACATCGGCGCGCAGGGCGTCCGCCTGTACGGGGTCGGCGGCCTCCGTCGCCCGGATGCGCTGCTCGACGGCGCCGTCCAGGGCCTCGGTGAGGACCACGTACTCCTGGAGCTTGCCCATCGTCTCCCAGAGCCGGGTGCGCTCGGTGTGCAGAGCGGCGTTGTCGCGACGCAGTTCGTCCTGGCCGCCGCGGAGCGAGCCCACGATCCGGTTGAGGGTGGACTGTGCGGAGGCATACTTCGCGACATGGTCGCGCAGCCTGTTGCCGCCGGGAAGTTTCGCCAGCAGCCGGCGGGCGCCGCGGCCGGGGGTGTCGCGCGGATCGAGGTCCTCGACGGTGCGGCGCAGCTCGACGAGCGAGGCACCGACCCTCGACTGCGCGTCCCCGTCCCCCGATCCGGCCGAGAGCTCGCGGACCGTTCGGTCCAGCATCCGGTTGGACTGCTGGGCGGCGCTGCGGATGTCGCCCTGCCCGAGGGCGGCGATCTCCCCGATCCTGGTGGTGAACTCGGGCGAGCGGGCATCGAGCCCGGCGAGGCTGCCGACGTACTCGGTGGCGCGTCGCGTCATCTCCGTGCGCACGGAGTCGTCGACCGGGACGAGACCGGCGGCCTGCTCGGTGCGGACGGGGGCGACGGGCTCGGGCGGGGTGAGGACGAGCGGCTGCGGCTCGGCTTCGGTCATGGGTGAGGTCTCCCGGGAAGCGTGGGTCATCAGCCGCGGGTCCGGCGGGCCATCGCGCGCAGCACCGTGGCGGTGGGCACGGGCGCCTGGCGGATCCCGGTCAGCTGTCGGTCGATGTAGTCGGTGTGACCGGCGGTCGCGGCGGTGAACTCGGCCGCCGCGCCCTGGGGGCGGAAGCCGTGCCGTACGGCGAGCTCACGCAGGCGCCGGTCGGTGGAGAGCAGCTCGCCGAACTGCCGTCCCGAGTCGGTCAGCGGTACGAGGGTGTGGTCGCTGGAGACGGTGGTGTCCGGATAGAGGACGACCAGGTCCCCGAGATCCTGCTTCTGCAGCAGCAGCGAGGCGACCTGCGACTCGTACACCAGGACCAGCGGATTGCCGACTCCACTGATGAAGTCCCGGAACGGCGCGTCACTGCTGGTCTGCTGCGCCCCCTGGACCTGGATCAGCTTCTTCAGCAGCGGCGCGGTGCGGTCGATCGCGGCCTCGTCGGCGGCGACCCGGCCGCCGTCGGCGACGTACGAGGCGGCGGCGAGGTACAGCGCGCCGGAGTTGGACGAGACGGGATCGGTGGTCGTGATGAACACCGTCCCGGTCAACTCGGCGTGTTTTCCAGCACCCTTGAGCTGTTGCCAGGTCCGGTCCGCCTTCGCGGCCTTCAGATACGGACCCATGAGCAGCTTCCCGCTGGACTTGCCGCTCAGTGTCGCCAGCCCGTTGTCCGCCAGCACCTGTGCGGCGCCTCGGTGGGCGACGACGACGAGCGGCGAGTAGAAGGGCCGGATCGGTCCGCCCTTGACGGAGGACTTGCGCTGCAGTTCGTCGGCGGGCGCCTTCGAGCCCGGGAAGGCGAAGTCATAGTCCTTCAGAGGCAGTTGGTCCATGGCCCAGGAGCCGGACGTCTCCGCCTTCACGGTGAAGCCCTTGGCAGCGAGGGCCTTCACCACATCGGGATCGGCGAAGAACTCCGCCTTCTCCGACCCGATCACTCCACGCACGGTCTTCGTTGCCGTGCTCGTGTCCTTGCTGTCGCGGCCTGCTACGACGGCTACTGCCACTCCGCCGATCAGCAGCACCGCCAGGACGATTCCCACGATGCGTCTCACACAGGCAGCGTGCTCGCGGAAACCCACATTCCGGACGGAGTTGAGTGGACGGAAGGTGAAGTGCGCATCCCAGTACGCAACGGGAGCGGCCGATTTTCTCCGCAACCCGATCACAGGAAGGACTTGGGCTGCGCTGCACGGCGCACGCACGTGTGCCGTGCCCGGACGGTCCCGGGCACGGCACACTTCAGAGGGATCCCAACGAGGTCAGGACCGCTTCTAGCTCTTCGAGAGTCCCTTCTCGGCTGCGTCCATGCCCGGCTCCATCGCCTTGTTGCCGGCGAGGCTGTTCATCAGCTGATCCAGCCAGCTCAGGTTGCTGGACTGCTGGCTCCCGTTCAGCGGCGGCCCGCTGGAGCTGAAACCCGGCGAGTTCGGCAGATCCGATACTTCCGTCCACTGCGACGTGGGGTTGCCTTCAGCATCCAGGGCGGGGCATTGGATGGCGTCCCCATTAGTTTTGCAGTGCAGGGTGAAGACGTCACCATCCGTGGTGATGATCTTGTAGAAGGCGTCATTTCCCTGGGCCCCGTCGACCGAGATGCCGCAGACGGTCTTGTCGTCGGGGAAACCCTTGATTGTGCTCAGGTCTCCCCAGCCGTCGTCGTTCGCCGATCCGTGGGTGATGTTTGCATTATTGTCGCCGCCGGCGGCTGCCCTGGTGTCGCGCCTACCGTAGAACGGCACCCCGTTGAAGAGTGCGCCGAGGAATTGCTCGTTGCCGTTGGGCCGCACCGAGTCGACACTGATGCACGGCCCGGTGTCGCCGGTGTTCCCGGTGTTGCCGGTGTCGCCCGTGGCTCCGGTGTCGCCGGTGTTCCCGGTGTCGCCCGTGGCTCCGGTGTTGCCGGTGTCGCCCGTGGCTCCGGTGTCGCCGGTGTTGCCGGTGTCGCCTGTGGCTCCGGTGTTGCCGGTGTCGCCCGTGTTCCCGGTGTTGCCGGTGTCGCCCGTGTTCCCGGTGTTGCCGGTGTCGCCCGTGGCTCCGGTGTCGCCGGTGTCGCCCGTGTTCCCGGTGTTGCCGGTGTTGCCGGTGTCGCCCGTGGCTCCGGTGTCGCCGGTGTTGCCGGTGTCGCCCGTGGCTCCGGTGGCTCCGGTGGCTCCGGTGTTGCCCTTCTTACCCTTGTTCTTGTCCTTGTCCTTGCACTTGTCCTTGTCCTTGCCGTTGTCGCCCAGGGCACCGGCAGCACCGTAGCGGTGCTTCTTGTCCTTGTCCTTGCACTTGTCGGCGCTCTGCGCGCCGACCGGGGTCACTCCGGCCGTGTGCGACGACGCGGCGATCGCCAGCGCGGGGCTGGTGAAGCCGATCATCACGAGGGCCAGCGATGCCACTGCACCGCCGGCGAGCTGCTTGCCGCGCCGGGGAAGCGGGCCCAGCCGGGATGGGGTCCCGTTTTCAGGACTCATCTGCATTACTCCTTGGGGGAACCGATGGGATTCGTCCGGAAGCTCCTTCGAGCCTTCTTCGGGATCTTTCGACAGTGAGCACAATGCGGTTGAGTGGTATGCGAAATGATCAATACAATGGCCCAGCGTAAGTAACCCATAAGAGATCCATTGGCGTGCTGTGCCTACTCCGGTCGGTGCGCGATCCGGATTATCGGTTTGGGAACGCCACGCCTGGGGCCGATCAGGGGAATGACGGCTTTCTCCGTCCGTGGCTGTCCCGGCCGACAACGCGGCGGCATTATGACTGTTTCCGTGACAACCCTTACTCGTCCTGTTCGGACCGCAGAGACTCAGCCGGAAACCACGAGGCGGAAACGACCCTTTGGGGCATCTGTCGGTCTATGGATGTGGCCGGCGCTGGCCACGCTGGCAATCGCGTTCCTCCGGATCAACGGCCCTCAGCTGGGCACCGATGAGCTCGTCACCTCGGATGTGGGCCATCGCAGCATGGGCCAGATTCTGGCGATGCTGCACAACGTCGACGCGGTGCATGCTACGTACTACGTCCTGATGCACGGGTGGATGGCCGTCTTCGGCGACTCGGAGGCGGCCATGCGCATGCCCTCGGTGCTGGCCATGAGCGGAACAGCGGCTCTTGTGGCATTGATCGGGCGCAGGCTCTTCGGCCCGCGTGCCGGGATGTGCGGCGGGATGCTCTTCGCCCTGATTCCCGTCGTGAGCCGGTTCGCTCAGGAGGCTCGCAGTTACGCCCTGGTGGTCCTGGCCGCGACCTTGGCGACGTTCCTGCTGCTCCGTGCGCTCGATATGCCTCGACGCTGGTGGCGTTGGGCAGGGTATGCCCTGTGTGTGGCGGTTGTCGGGCTACTGCACCTGGTCGCGCTGACCGTTCTGGCGGGGCACTGTGTCGCGGTTGTCCTCCGCGCCCGCCAGGAGAGCGGCGTCCTGTGGCGCTTCTGCCTCGCGGCCCTGGCCGGTGCAGCCTGTGTGATTCCGGTGGTCGTCCTGGGCACGTCGCAGGCGTCCCGCCAGCTCTTCTGGGTTCCTGAGCCCGACGCGTGGGGTCTGGCCGGCATCTGGCCCCAGGTGTTCGCCTCGGGCCTGTGTGCCGGAGTGGTGATCACGCTGGCCGCCATGGCATGGATGGAGCGCCGCGATGCCGTTCTGCTGTGCTTCACCGTGGCCGTCCTGCCTCCCTTTGTGTTGTGGGTGGCTTCCCATGGGGATATCTCCTATTTCCGTTTTCAGTACGCCATGTTCACGGTGCCGGCCTGGGCGGTGCTGGCGGGGGCCGGACTTGCCCGGGCGACGCGGTCCTGGCTGTCGGTTGGCGTGGCTCTGACCGTATTCGGTCTGCTTGTGCTGCCCGACCAGCGCAGGATGAGAGGAGAATTCGAACACGATGTCCCGCATAATGCGGATTACATGGCAGCCGCGCGAACCATCGAGAAATATTACCGCTCCGGGGATGCGGCGGTATATGTCAAGGGGGCTCCATGGATGCTCGATCAGGGAGTTCGCTATTATCTTCGATCCGGTCCGAAGCTGCGGGAAGTTTTCGTCGCCACATCGGCGGCCGAGAACAACGAACTGTATCCGGTTTATTGTCCGGTGCCGGTCACGTGCTTGAGAGGCGAGAGCCGAATCTGGGTGGTGGTACCGGGTAATAATCCGGATCCTCTGAATAGTGTCCCCGCCGATCAGGCCAGGGTGCTGCGTGCGAAGTACACCACCTCCGGGACGGTCCCCCTCAGCGGTCTGACCGTCGCGCTTCTGAAGCGCAAGCGATAGAGCCCGGTTCTGCTCCGTGCCGCCGCGGGAACGGCGCAGCGAGCCGTTCCCGCGCCAACTCGACGCGGCTGCGTGACCGGTGTCGGGCAGCCAAGTGCCTTTACATTCCGGCTATTTACCTCACAGAGTTGGGTGAAACCTGTGAAATCGACAGTCTGCCTGAACATGATCGTCAAGAACGAGGCCCATGTCATCCGACGCTGCCTCGAATCCGTGCGCCCCTTGATCGACACCTGGGTCATCCTGGACACGGGCTCGACCGACGGCACCCAGGACGTCATCCGTGACGTCTTCAGTGATCTGCCCGGCGCCCTGCACGAGAGTCCTTGGAAGGGATACGACGGGAGCCGCAGCGAGGCGATCGACCTGGCGCGCGGCGAAGCGGACTATCTGCTGTTCATCGACGCCGACGACCTGATGGAGGTGGAGCCCGGCTTTCGGATGCCACAGCTGACTCATGACGCCTACAGAGTCGCACTTCACGCCGGGTCCCTGATCCACTGGCGCTCCGCCCTGGTCTCGACCCGGCTGCCCTGGCGCTACGTCGGTGTCCTGCACGAGTACATCGAGTGCGGAACGTCGTACAGTCGCGGGACATTCAAAGGCGCCAACATCCTTTCGGTGGGGGGCGGTGCACGCCTGAAGGGGGAAGGTCAGCGGAATAAGTACCTGCGCGATGCCGAGACCCTTCAGCAAGGCCTGATCAAGGAACCCGACAACTCCCGCTACGTCTTCTACCTCGCCCAGAGCTGGCGCGATGCCGGAGAGCCGGAGAAGTCACTCGCCGCCTACGACCGCCGGGCAGGCATGGGAGGCTTCGCCGAGGAGGTCTTCTGTGCCCATCTCTACGCCGCACGGCTTGCGGCACAACTCGACCGGCCGCCGGCCGAGGTGATCGACCGCTACCTGCGCGCGCACGAAAGCCGTCCCTCGCGTGCCGAAGCCCTCGGTGAACTCGCACGCTATTGCCGCATGAACGGCCCGCGCTGGCCCCTTGCGTACATGTTCGCGCGGCAAGCAGCGCAGATTCCGTACCCGAACGACACCCTGTTCGTCGAGTTCGAATGGTACAACTGGCGCTCGCTCGACGAACTCGCCGTAGCTGCCTACTGGACCGCGAACTATGCGGAGTCGAAGCGCTGCAGCCAACGCCTCCTCAAGGGCGGCAAGGTGCCCACCGATCACCGCGACCGCGTGACCGGCAACCTCGAATTCGCCCGGCAGAAGCTGGGCTCGAGGGCACTCGTGAACGCCTGACCGGGACCGGCAGGCGAATGGCACCCGGTCCGCGCGCCTCACCGGCCCGCGGACCGGGGCCGTCAGAGGGCGCCGACCAGCCGCACGGGGGCGGGGGCGGGCGCGGTGGTGCCGGACGTGGCGGCGGGCGGCGGGGTGGTCGTGGCGGCCATCGCCGCCGTGTGCGCGTCCATCCGCTCGGCGGCGAGGATCGCGGCCGCGGTGTCGGCGCGGGATGCGGCCACCACCAGCGCGCGGCCCGCGAGGGCGTGCGCGCGGCGGTGGAGCGTGTGCGGTGCGGCGTCGGTCAAGCCGGCGTGCCGGGCGGGCGGTGCGCCGCGCAACCGGGCGACCTGCTCGGCGACGCGGTCGCCCGCCTCGCCGAGGCCGAGCTCGTCGGTCACCGCGAGGAGCGCGGCCAGGTGTCCGGCCAGCTGGATGTCCAGCTCCTCCTCGCGGGAGCGGTGCGGGAAGTCGTCGGCGTGGTCGGCCGGTGTGTGGACCGATTTGGTGCGGATCGGTTCGTACATGGATGGCCTCCTGGTGTTGCTTGGAACCATCCTAGCTTGGAATCAGTCTAAAGTTGTCTGCGATCCGATACTGTGGGCCGCCGCCCTGGTCAGGGCTGGCTGTATCCGTCCAGGAAGTTCCCGATCCGCTGGACGGCATCCGTCAGATCCTCGGTCGAGGGCAGCGTCACGATGCGGAAGTGATCGGGCTCCGGCCAGTTGAACCCCGTACCCTGCACGACCATGATCTTCTCGGCCCGCAGCAGGTCGAGGACCATCTGCCGGTCGTCCTTGATCTTGTGGACCTTGGGGTCGAGCCGCGGGAAGAGATACAGCGCGCCCTTCGGCTTCACACAGGTCACCCCGGGGATCTGCGTCAGCAGGTCGTACGCGACATCCCGCTGCTCCAGGATCCGGCCGCCCGGCAGCACCAGGTCGTTGATCGACTGCCGCCCGCCGAGCGCTGTGGCCACCGCGTGCTGCGACGGCATATTGGCGCAGAGCCGCATATTGGCGAGGATGGTCAGCCCCTCGATGTACGAGGAGGCGTGCGCCTTCGGACCGCAGACCGCCAGCCACCCCGACCGGTATCCGGCGACCCGGTAGTTCTTGGAGAGCCCGTTGAAGGTCAGCACCATCAGATCGGGCGCGATTGCTGCGGTCGGGGTGTGGGTCGCTCCGTCGTACAGGATCCGGTCGTAGATCTCGTCGGAGCAGACGACCAGGTTGTGGCGCCGGGCGATCTCCGTCAGCCCGCGCAGCATCTCGTCGTCGTAGACCGCACCCGTCGGGTTGTTCGGGTTGATGATCACGATCGCCTTGGTGCGGTCGGTGATCTTCCGCTCGATGTCGGCGAGGTCCGGCATCCAGTCGGCCTGCTCGTCGCACCGGTAGTGCACCGCCGTACCGCCGGCCAGCGACACCGAGGCGGTCCACAGCGGATAGTCCGGAGCGGGTACGAGGACCTCGTCGCCGTCGTCGAGCAGCGCCTGCATCGACATCTGGATCAGCTCGGAGACGCCGTTGCCCAGGTAGATGTCCTCGACGCCGAGGTCGATCCCCTTGGTCTGGTAGTGCTGCATCACCGCCCGGCGCGCCGACAGCAGGCCCTTCGCGTCGCCGTAGCCGTGCGCCCCGGCGAGGTTGCGCAGGATGTCTTCGAGAATCTCGGGCGGGCACTCGAACCCGAACGCGGCAGGGTTGCCGGTGTTCAGCTTGAGGATGCGGTGACCGGCTGTTTCCAGCCGCATGGCCTCCTCGAGCACGGGGCCCCGGATTTCGTAACAGACATTGGCGAGCTTCGTGGACTGGATGACCTGCATGTCAGCGAGCTTACGGCCGTGTTTCACGGGCGGCGCGGGGATTCCCCGCAGGTTGACCCACCCGGGTAGCGCCGCCCGCCCGCCGCGTCTTCCATCGCCATGTACGCCCCGCCCCGGACAGTGGGATCCCCGGGCGCGGGCGGGGGCGGAGCTTGGAATAGGGGTGTGACGGGCCGGACCGGTGAGATGCGCCACGTGAGGGAGGCGTGGGCCGTGACCAAGGCCCCCGGCGATGGGTCGGCCATCGTATGGAAGAGGGATGCGTGGCGCGGATGGCCTCGCCTCGAAGCGGTCGGCACGGCCCGCCGGGAAGGCGGGCGGCGAGCCGAGGGCCGCGGCTCATCAGGCCCGCCGCCTGGCGCGTTCACTCCGGCAGGCGGGTGCCCTCCGGGAGACGGATGCCGAAGTCGGCCGAGAGGACCCGCAGCACCTCGTCGCCGCCCGTCAGTTCCCGCTCCTTGCGCGTGCCGTCCGGCGCGGTCTCCACGAGCCTGCGGCCCATCAGCGCGAGATGGGCTTCCGGGGTGGTGCGCTGGACGTACAGCAGGTGCTGGAACGGGGAGCGCGGGTTGGTCGCGATGTGCCAGTTGATGACCTCGTAGTCCGGCGCCTCGAACGGCTCCAGCGTGAACGCGTACTGGTCCTCCCACTCCCCGCCCGGGGCGTGCGTCTGCAGTTTCCACAGCTCCAGTGGGCCGTCGTGCGGTGCGTGGACGAGCCGGTGACGACGCGGGGCGTCGTAGAGCTCGGCGTCCTTCACCAGCGGGATCGGCTCCAGCAGCGAACTGTTCGCACCGAAGCCGACGTCCGCGAGATACGGCGTCGGCTCACCCGGTACCTCGACCCGCATGAGCATGTGGGTGCGGGGCCGTACGTCCCCGGGCGCGGCACCCATCAGCACGCGGGCGCAGAGCAGCGTGATCTTGAAGCCCAGCGCGGTCAGTGCGGCGGCGAGCAGGGTGTTCTGCTCGTAGCAGTACCCGCCGCGTTTGCTGCGTACGAGCTTCGCCTGCAGATCCGCGAGCGCGAGCGAGGGCGCGCTGCCGAGCACAGGCTCCAGATTCTCGAACGGGATGCCCAGTGCATGGGCGCGGTGCACGGAGCGCAACACCTCCACGGTGGGGCGCCGCTCGCCGGTCCAGCCGATGCGGGCGAGGTACGCGTCGAGGTCGAGCGCGGACTCGTGGTCGGTCGTCATGAATCGACCGTACGCAATCGGGGCGGTGGGATGCCTCCGGCCATGAGGTGATCCGGCCGGCGCGAGGGGCTTCTACGGACGCCCGCCAGGGCCCGGGGACCTCCTCAGCAGACCGTGCCCGGTCCGGCCGCCGTGGCTCGCAACAGGTCGAGCACCAGGTCGAAGTCGATGTTCTCCGGCCTGCGGAAGCGCAGGCACGCCTTGCCCATGTCGTATCCGGCCGGCCGCTCCGCGAAGGCCTCGCGGACGTCGGAGCGCAGCAAATAGACGGAGATGCAGCTCTTCTGGCCGGCGAAGGCGACCTCGCCGACGCCGTTCCGCTCGTAGGCGGGCATCCCGTACGCCATCACCTCGACGAATCCTTCGAGTTCCTGACGGCACATCTGCCGCAGTCTGCGCAGGGCCTCCTGGCGCTCCTGCGGGATCTCGGCCGGGTATCCGTCGACGTCTTCGGCCTTGCGATGCACCGCATCCGACGCCGCACGCTGATCCACCAGGGATTAGGGGACAGCCCTCAGGCCGAAAACAGGCTCTTGCTCCGCACGGGCGCGCCCCTAACAATGCGCATGACAAAACCGAAGGAACCCTTCGGTCACAGAGGTCACAGAGGGGACCCCCACATGAAAAAGCCTCTCGTCGGCGCACTCTTCGCCGTTCTGCTCCTCGGAGCCGGAACGGCCCCCGCTGTCGCGGCCACGAGTCACGACGCGGCCGCGCCCACGGCCAAGGTCGCCGTACCGCGGGCCGTCAAGGCCAAGGCCGTCAACTTCGCCGGGACCGTCGCGCTCAGCAACTGTTCCGGCTCCGTAGTCCGGACCGCCGCTTCGCTGCCGTCCGACCCGGCCCTCGTGCTCTCCAACGGGCACTGCATGGAGACCGGCTTCCCGGGCCCGGGTGAGGTCGTCTTCAACCGGTCGTCCACCCGCAGCTTCACCCTGCTGAACTCCGCGGGCAGCGGCGTCGGCACCCTGCGCGCCAGCAAGATCGCGTACGGGACGATGACCGACACCGACATCTCGCTGTACCAACTCACCCGCACCTACGCCCAGATCGAGAGCAGCTACGGCATCAAGGCGCTGGAGCTCAATGCCGCGCACCCGGTCCAGGGCACCGCGATCACGGTCGTCTCCGGCTACTGGAGGCGCACGTACAGCTGCAATGTCGACGGCTTCGTCTACCGCCTCAAGGAGGGCGAGTGGACCTGGAAGGACTCGGTCCGCTACACCTCCGCCTGCCGGACCATCGGCGGCACCTCCGGCTCCCCTGTGATCGACAACGCGACCGGCAAGGTCGTCGCCGTCAACAACACCGGTAACGAGGACGGGCAGCAGTGCACGGACAACAACCCGTGCGAGGTCGATGAGAACGGCAATGTGACGGTCCGCCGGGGCATCAACTACGCCCAGGAGACCTACGGCATCGTGCCGTGCATCGGCACCGGTAGCCAGATCGATTTGAGCCGGGCAGGGTGCGCACTGCCCAAGCCCTAGCGGCGGGCCGTCCCGCGAGGTATGTCCCGGTATCGGAGCGCGCTTTTCCGTGGAGGGGCGCGCTCCGTACAATCCGCCGTCATGAGCCATCGGAGTGACAAGAACAGCGCAGTCTTTGTCGACGCCTCGGGGCGGCGCGGCCGCTTCATGAAGTACGCGGCTGCGTTGCTCGGTGTCGTCTGCGTGCTCTTCCTCGGGACCGTTGTGGTCGGGCTCTCCGGCTCAGGACCGGTGGGTGGCTCCCTGCCCTGGGGCGGGAACGGGGGCGACAAGCCGCCGGTGCGGGCAGAGCACTCGCCCTCGCCGGTGGACGCTCCCCGCCCCAAGCCGCCCGTCTCCACGGCAGGAGCCACCAAGGGCACCGGCGCCGCGTCCGCGAGCCCCGGACCCACCACCCGCCCGGCCGGCACGGCCACCGGCTCGGCGCCCGCCTCCGCGTCGCCTGCCTCCGCGCCGACCACGGGCGCGACGTCCGCCCCCGCGCCCGGTAACGCCGACGGCAAACCGGGCCGTGGCACTCCGGCGGCGCCCGCCGCCACCGGCAAGGGGAAGAACCATTGACCAGGCATGCTCAACGTCGTGAGCCCCGCGCCCACTGGGTGCTGTTGATACTGACGCTGGCGGCTGCGGCCACGGCGTTGGTGTTCAGCGGATACGGCCGTCATGAGATAGCCCCGACCTCCCCGTCCGCCGCCTGCGCCGCCGCCGGGTCGGCTCCCTTCCATGGCGGCCCTGTTGTCCGCCTGGACCCGAAGACGGGGGGTGTCCGCACATTGGAGGTGCTGCCCGGTACCGTCGCCCTCACCTACGACGGCGGCCCGGACCCGGCCTGGACCCCGCGCCTGCTGGACCTGCTCCGCGAGCACCACGCCAAGGCCACGTTCTTCCTCACCGGCACCGAGGCCGCCGCTCATCCAGATCTCGTACGGCGGATCAAGGACGAGGGCCACGAGATCGGCTCGCACACCTACACCGACGCCGACCTCGGCTCCGTCTCCGGTATCCGTGCGGGCCTGGAGCTCTCCTTCACCCAGAACACCCTCGCCGGTACCGCGGGCGTCGGCACCCCACTGCTGCGCCTGCCTCACACGAGCACCACCGAGAGCCTCTGCGGCGAGCAGTGGGAGGCCGGGCGGCGCGCCATCCTCGACGGTTATGTGCTGGTCGCCGCCGATGGCTCGCGGAGCCCGGAGCGGGGCGCCGTACGGCAGTTCACCGGCTCGGCCGAGGCCGTGGCGGAGACCGGGAAGCTGTTCCGGGCGGCGGCCGACGACGACCTGACGTACACCACCGTCAGCAAGGGGCTCGGTCAGCCCTCGGCGATGTACGAAGTGAGCACGCTCTCCGAGTGGAGGGGCACCGCCGTCGTCCTGGCGCAGCAGGGCTCCCGGGCCTTTGCCGACGGGATGACCTGGCTGCTGGCCGTCGCAGGAGCGCTCACCTTGCTGCGGCTCGTCCTGCTGCTCACCGTGGCCCGCGTCCATGTGAAGCGGGTGCGCACGAAGCGGAGCCGGCGCCGTGGCGCGACGCGTCTGCCTCCGCTCACCGATCCGGTCTCGGCGATCGTTCCCGCGTACAACGAGGAGGCGGGCATCGAAGCGACCGTACGCTCGCTGCTCGCGTCCACTCATGAGTACGTGCAGGTCATCGTGGTGGACGACGGTTCCAGTGACCGTACGTACGAAATCGCCGAATCCATCCCCGATCCCCGGGTGATGGTCGTCCGCCAGCCCAACGGGGGCAAGGCGAGCGCCCTCAACACCGGACTGGCCTGGGCCCACTTCGACATCGTCGTGATGATCGACGGTGACACCGTCTTCGAACCGGAGGCCATCCGCAATCTGATCCAGCCGCTCGCCGACCCGCGCGTCGGCGCGGTCAGTGGCAATACGAAGGTAGGCAACCGCCGGGGGATCCTGGGGCGTTGGCAGCATCTCGAGTACGTCATCGGGTTCAACCTCGACCGCCGGATGTTCGACGTCATGGAGTGCATGCCGACGGTTCCCGGTGCGATCGGGGCGTTCCGGCGTGAGGCGCTGATGGGCGTCGGCGGTGTCAGCGAGGACACCCTGGCCGAGGACACGGACCTCACGATGGCGCTCTGCCGGGCCGGATGGCGGGTGGTCTACGAGGAGTCGGCCATCGCCTGGACCGAGGCGCCGTCCTCTGTCCGGCAGCTGTGGAAGCAGCGCTACCGCTGGTGCTACGGGACACTCCAGGCGATGTGGAAGCACCGTAGGGCTGTGGTCGAACGGGGTCCAGCGGGCAAGCTGGGCCGGCGGGGACTGACCTATCTCGCGCTCTTCCAGACCGTTCTTCCGTTGCTCGCGCCGCTGGTCGATGTCTTCGCGCTGTACGGTCTGCTCTTCCAGGACGCCGGGCGGGCGGGCCTGGTGTGGCTCGGCTTCACCGCTGTCCAGGTCTTCGGCGCGGTGTACGCACTCCGGCTGGACCGGGAGAAGTTCGAGCCGCTGTGGAGTCTGCCGCTCCAGATCTTCGTCTACCGGCAGTTGATGTACCTGGTGGTGGTCCAGTCGGTGGTGACCGCGCTGCTGGGGAACCGGCTTGGATGGCAGCGCATCCACCGCACCGGCTCGGCTACGGACACGTGGGAGCAGCAGCCCGTCAGCCGCTGAGCGGACTGTCGCCGCCCCGGGCGACCGCCGCCTCGATCCCGTCCAGCAGACCGACGGTGAACGTCTCCCGATGCGCAGGAGGAGCAACGGCTCACGTCCGCCGCCGATGTGACCGTGCACTGGGTGTACGGTCCGGGGCGGACTCTGGTCGACGCGGTCCGGGCGGCGGAGCTGCCCGGTGAGGCGGCGGCGGGGGCCGCGTGGCTGGCAGGGGAGGCGGGGGCGGTACGGGCGCTGCGCCGCCACCTGGTCGAGGAGCGCGGGCTGGCCCGGCCTGCGGTGGAGTTCAGTGGTTACTGGCGGCGCGCGCTGACCCAGGACGACGCCCCGACCGAGGAGGACCTGGCCTGGGCGAAGGAGCGGGCGGAAAGGTTCGGATCATCGTGAGCCGCATGCCGACGGCGGCATCGGCGGAGAGGGCTACGGCGTCGACCGGACCGCCCGCCCCGCCAGTACGGAAGTCCGCCTGCCGTCCTCGATGACGAAGCGGCCGTCGATCAGGACGTGCGGGATGCCCACCGGCAACGTGCGTGGCTCCTCGAACGTCGAGCCCGCAGCCACCGTCTCCGGGTCGAAGAGGACGAGGTCGGCGCGGTAGCCCTCGCGGACGTACCCCCGGTCGGGCAGGCGCAGCCGGGCTGCCGGGCGCGAGGTGAGGTGGGCGACGCACTCCTCCAGCGAGAGGATGCCCAACTCCCTTGCATACCGGCCGAGATACTGCGGGAACGTGCCGTACGCCCGCGGGTGCGGCTTGTCGCCCTGGAGGATGCCGTCGCTGCCGCCCGTGTGGACGCGGTGCCGCATGATCTGCCGGACGTTCTCCTCGTGGCCCACGTGCTGGAGGATCGTCGTGCCGAGCCGGTCGTCGACGAGCAGACGGCGGGCGGTGACCCAGGGCTCCTCGCCGTGCATCCGCGCGGACTCGGCGACCGTACGGCCGACATGTCCGGCGAGCTCCGGCACGCTGACGCCGGAGATCTCGATCGTGTCCCACTCGATCGGCACCCCGTGACAGCCGTCCGAACCGAGCACTTCCATGTGGTGCCGGATCCGCTCCGCCGTCCCGTCATCCGCGAGGCGCGTGAGGACCGACTCGGGTCCGCCCTCGCTCGCCCAGCTCGGCAGCATCGCGACGAGCGTCGTGGAGCCGGGGGTGTACGGGTAGGTGTCGAGGGAGATGTCGGCGCCCGAGGCGATGGCCCGGTCCAGGAGGGCGATCAGCTCGGGGGCCCTGCCCTTGTTCACGCCGAAGTTCATGGTGGCGTGGGCGAGATGGAGAGGGCAGCCGGCGTATGGGGCCTCCCCTGCTCCCTTTGGAGCTCGGGGGAGGGTGAGCTGCACCATTTCCTCGTACGCGGCGAGTGCGCCCGCGCCGTACGAGCGGTGGTGCGGGCAGTAGTAGCCGCCGTGCTCCGCCACGACCCGGCACAGTTCGGCGAGTTCGGCGTTCTTCGCGTACATGCCCGGGGTGTAGGTGAGGCCGGACGACATGCCGACCGCGCCCTCCGTCATGCCCTGGGCCACGAGCTCCTTCATCCGGGTCAGCTCGGCCTCGGTGGCAGGGCGGTCGTCCCAGCCGACCGCGTACATCCGGACCGTGCCCTGCGGGATCAGGTACGCGGCGTTGACCGCGATGCCCTGGCCGCCGAAGTTGCGGTCGAGGCGGTCCAGGTATTCGCCGACCGTGCGCCAGTCGAAGTCGATGTCCGAGCCGTCGCCGTTCCAGCCGGTGATCACCTTCCGCACCTCGGTGAGGGTGCGGTCGTCGACCGGGGCGTACGACAGGCCGTCCTGGCCGAGGACTTCGAGGGTGACGCCCTGGGCGGCCTTCGCGCTGTGATCCGGATCGCGGAGAAGGGCCAGGTCGCTGTGGGCGTGCATGTCGATGAAACCGGGGGAGAGGGCGAGGCCGGTGGCGTCGAGGGTGCGGGTGGCGGTGGGGCGGGGCCCCGGGGTGCCCTCGGGGTGGATCTCGGCGATCCGGCCTTCGACGATTCCGACATCGGCCCGGTAGGAGGGCGCGCCGGTGCCGTCGATGACGCCGGCGTCGCGGATGACGAGGTCCATGGTTGTGCAGCCTTTCGGTGACGGTGTCGCTTCACCCCATCCCGCCCCGGACCCTGCACCTCGAACGCCGGCGAGGCCGGTCATAGGCCCTTGCTCGTCTGCCTGTGCAGGCGGGCCTTTCAAGCCCCTCCGGCGATGGAGGAGCGGGGGTCCGGGGCAGTGCCCCCGGTTTCGGGAAGGGGCGGGGAGTCGGCCCGCAGGGATCAGAAGAACGTGCGGATGTAGTCCGTGACCGTGCCGTCCGCCTCGACCAGCGGAATCAGCTGCCACTTGTCGAACGATGTGCACGGATGCGAAAGCCCCATCCCCACCCAGTCGCCGACCTCGAGCTCCGCCCCCGCCTCGGTCCGCATCCACGTGTGCTGGTCCGACAGCCCCGTGACCGTGATCCCCGTCGCCGCCCGCACCGAGCCGTCGCGCCCGGACCGGATCACCTGCGCCTCCGGGAGGTCGAGGTCGTACGCCGCGTCCCGCTTCCCCGCGTTGAGGAACGCCTGCTCGGCGGAGGGACGCGACACGACCTGCGCCCACAGCCGGAAGGCCGGCTGCAGCGTCCCCTCCTCGGACACCCGGTTGAACGGCGTGATCCGCCGGTAGTGACCGTCGTCGTGCGAGACGTACGCACCGGAGCGCAGCAACTTCACGACGGGTACGGAGAGTTCGGGAATCTCCGCGAAGACCTCGGCCACCGCGTCGAACCACGCGCTGCCGCCCGCGCTGACCAGAACCGTGTCCGCACCGGCGAACCGGCCCGCCTTGTCGAAGTCCGCCGCCAGCGCGACGAGCCGGCGCAGCCACTCCCGTACGCGCTCCGGCGACGCGTCCGGCACCTCGCCCTCGTAGCCGGCGACGCCCACCAGTCGCAGGGTCCCCGTCGAAGCCACCGCGTCGGCGACCGCCGCGCAGTCGGCCTCGGTACGCGCGCCGGTGCGGGCGCCCTCGCCCGCTCCCAGTTCCACCACGACATCCACCCGACGGGAGGCGCCCGCGGCGCGCAGGGCCTCGTCCATCAGCTCGACACCACGCACCGAGTCCACGTAACAGACGAAGCGGAACTCCGCGTCGGCCGCCAGCTCGCGGGCCAGCCAGCGCAGCGCCACCGGGTCGACGAGCTCGTTGGCGAGGAAGATCCGCTGGATGCCGTACGCCCGGTAGACCCGCGCCTGATGCGGAACGGCCGCGGTGATGCCCCACGCGCCGCGCTTCAGCTGGTCCGCGAAGAGCTGCGGGGACATGGAGGTCTTGCCGTGCGGGGCGAACGCGAGGCCGTGGCGTTCCGCGTACGTCTCCAGGAGGGCGAGGTTGTGCTCGACCGACTCGGCGGACAGGGCGAGGACCGGGGTGGTGAAGCCGCCGGTGAAGAGGTTGCGGCGTTCGGCGGCCAGGGCGCCGACGGTCAGGCCCTCCGCGTCGGGCGGGAGTGCCTTGAAGCGGTGGTCGACCCGTTCGTCGGCAAGTCCGGCGAGTTCGGCGAGTCCAGCCTGGGTGACCGGGTGGTCGGCGGCCAAGGGAGCCTCCTCAAGAAGTAATCGTTGCAACATATGCAACGGTCATTGCGCATATCGCTTAACGCTGTCTAACATCCGAGCCGACGCCGGGTCAATGGTGAGAACCGGCGCTGAACGCTGATCATCGAGGAGCCCAGAGTGCCCGGACCCGCAGCGGGGGCGGCCCACGCCGCCACCACGAGCGATGTCGTCTGCCTCGGCGAGTCCATGGTGACGTTCCTGCCCTCCCGGCCCGGACGCCTCGCCGACGTGCCGTCCTTCGGCCGTGCGATCGGGGGCGCCGAGTCCAATGTTGCCTGCGCGCTCGCGGCGTCGGGGCACCGGGCGAAGTGGGTCAGCCGCGTCGGTGCGGACGGGTTCGGCGACCATCTGGTCGAGGCGATCTCCCGGTACGGCGTCGACACATCGGCGGTCACGCGCGACCCGGCCCGCCCCACCGGCATCTACTTCCGTACGGCGACCGACCGGGCGACCGACACGCACGAGGTCGCGTACTACCGGGCCGGGTCCGCGGCATCGGCGATGTCCCCGGCGAACGTCCCGGCCGAGGACGCGCTCTGCGGCCGCATCCTGCACCTGTCCGGGATCACGGCGGCGCTGTCCGAGGACTGCCTGTCCCTGCTCCACTCCCTGACCGCGCCCCGCCCCGGACGCCCGCTGATCTCCTTCGACGTGAACCACCGGACGGGGCTGTGGCGCGACGGCGACGCGGCACCGGCCGTGCTCCTCGACCTGGCCCGCCGCTCCGACCTCGTCTTCGTCGGTGAGGACGAGGCGGAGGAGGCGTGGGGGCTGCGCGGCGCGGAGGCGATCCGTGCGGCGCTGCCGGAGCCGGGCGTGCTGGTGGTGAAGCGGGGAGCCGAGGGGGCGACGGTCTTTTCGGGGCCCCGCCCCGGGCCGGGCTCCTCCGACGCCGGAGGGGCCGAGAGTGTCACCACCGTCCCCGCCCTCCGGGTCGACGTCGTCGCCCCCGTCGGCGCCGGCGACGCCTTTGCCGCCGGGTTCCTCTCCGCCACCCTCCGCGAACTGCCCGTACGGGACCGCGTCCGGCACGGTCACCTGATGGCCGCCGCCGTCCTCACCGTTCCCGGTGACCTCACCGACCCTCCGGCACGTGCCCACGCCGACCGGCTGGTGGCTCTCGACGACACCGCCTGGGGGACACTTCGTCTCGGCCCCGGCTGGACAGCGGCCGAGCGGGCATCCGAGGAGGTACCCACCCCATGAGTCAGACCGTCGACCGCGCGCTGAGCATCCTTCCGCTCCTCGCCCAGGGCCCCGCCGATCTCGGCCAGGTCGCCGACCGTCTCGGCGTCCACAAGTCCACCGCGCTGCGCCTGCTCCGTACGCTCCACGAGCACGGGCTCGTCTACCGCCAGCAGGACCAGCGCTACCGGCTCGGCGCCCGCCTGTTCGCCCTGGCGCAGGAGGCCGTCGAGAACCTCGACGTACGCGAGATCGCCCACCCCCACCTCGTCGAGCTCAACGAACAGTGCGGGCACACCGTCCATCTCGCGGTGTACGAGGAACACGAGGTCCTCTACATCGACAAGGTCGAGAGCCGCTACCCGGTCAGGATGTACTCCCGGATCGGCAAGCCCGTCGCGATCACCGTCGCCGCCGTCGCCAAGCTACTGCTCGCCGATCTGACCGAGCCGGAACGGCGGGCGATCGCCGAGAAGCTCGACTACCCCATGTACACGTCCCGTTCGATCCCGAACGCCGGCGCCTTCCTGAAGGAGCTCGCCGCCGTCCGCGAACAGGGCTGGGCCACCGATCTCGGCGGCCACGAGGAGTCCATCAACTGCATCGGCGCCCCCATCCGCGGCGCGGACGGCCGGGTCGTCGCCGCCATGTCGGTGTCCGCGCCGAACGTCGTCGTCACGGCCGAGGAACTCCTCACCCTGCTCCCGCTGGTGCGCCGCACCGCCGACGCCATCACCCGGGAGTACTCCGGCACGCCCACCCCCCAACCCAAGAAGGCCTGAACCGTCATGACCGAGAAGACCGCCCTCACCCCCAGCACCCACACCGCCCCGCCCGCCAAGTTCTCGCACGGCGTGAAGAAGGGGAACATCCTCCAGGTCGCCGGCCAGGTCGGCTTCCTGCCCGCCGTCGAGGGCCGGGCGCCGACCCCGGCGGGTCCGACGCTGCGTGAGCAGACCCTCCAGACGTTCGCCAACGTCAAGGCGATCCTGGAGGAGGGCGGCGCGAGCTGGGACGACGTGATGATGATGCGCGTCTACCTCACGGACGTGGACCACTTCGCGGAGATGAACGAGATCTACAACGCGTACTTCGGCGAGCAGAACCTCAAGGAGGCACCCGCCGCCCGTACGACGGTCTACGTCGGCCTCCCCAAGGGCCTGCTGATCGAGATCGACGCGCTCGCCGTCCTGAGCTGAACGAGCCGACCGATCCACGGCTGATCCGCTTGCCGCACCGCGTCACCACGCCACACGGCACGGCGCCCCGCACGACCGGGACGCCGTGCCGCGCCCCACCCTGCCCGAAGGACCCCCACACCACGGAGTCGTCCCATGCTGCTCGCCGCCACGCCACCTCCGGTCGAGACACCACCCCACACCGGTGGACTCCTCCTCCTGATCGACGGCACCGCCGGTCTGCTGACCGTCGCCGCCCTCGGAATCGCGCTCCTCCTCTTCCTGATCATCAAGGTCAGGCTGCAGCCGTTCGTCGCGCTACTCGCCGTCTCCATAGCCGTCGGCCTGGGCGCCGGTCTCTCCGTCACCGAGCTCTTCGGCACGGTGCAGAAATCCGCCGCCGTCTCCGTCATCGAGTCCGGCATGGGCGGCATCCTCGGCCATGTCGCGATCATCATCGGCCTCGGTACGATGCTCGGCGCGATCCTCGAAGTCTCCGGCGGAGCAGAGGTGTTGAGCGCCCGCCTGCTGAACCTCTTCGGTGAGAAGCGGGCCCCGCTCGCCATGGGCCTGACCGGCCTCATCTTCGGTATCCCGGTCTTCTTCGACGTCGGTATCTTCGTCCTTGCGCCGATCGTGTACGCCGCCGCGAAGCGGTCCGGCAAGTCGATCCTGCTGTACTCGATGCCGCTCCTCGCCGGTCTCTCGATGACCCACGCGTTCCTGCCGCCGCACCCGGGACCCGTCGCCGCCGCAGGTCTCTTCCACGTCTCCCTCGGCTGGGTCATCCTCATGGGCGCCGTCGTCGGCATCCCGTCCGTCCTCGTCGCCTGGGTCTACGCCGCCTGGATCGGAAAGCGGATCTTCGTCGAGGTCCCGCAGGACATGGTCGAGGCCGCCGAGGAGTCGAAGGCCGCGGTCGTCGCCGAGCAGCGGGCCGCCGGGGTCTCCCCGCGCGAGGAGCCGGTCGGGCTCGCCACCGTACTGACGATCATCGGCACCCCGCTGGTGCTGATCCTCGCCGCGACGTTCTCCTCCATCGCCCTGGATCCCTCCACCGTCCGCTCGGTCATCGAGTTCTTCGGCAACCCGTTCGTCGCCCTGACGATCGCGCTGCTCCTCGCGTACTACCTGCTGGGCATCCGGCGCGGCTGGTCCCGCAAGTCCCTGGAGTCGGTGTCCACTTCGTCGCTGAAGCCGGTCGGCAACATCCTGCTGGTCGTCGGCGCGGGCGGTATCTTCGGCGCCGTCCTGAAGGGCAGCGGTATCGCGGCCGCGCTCGCCGACACGTTCAACGACGTCGGCCTGCCGGTCATCCTGCTGGCCTGGCTGATCTCCGTCGTCCTGCGCGTCGCCCAGGGTTCGGCGACGGTCGCGATCGTCACCACGGCGGGCATCGTCGTACCGCTGGTCGAGGGCCAGGACATGTCGCAGGCGCATCTGGCGCTGATCATCATGGCGATCTCGGCGGGTTCGATCTTCGCCTCGCACGTCAACGACGGCGGCTTCTGGATGGTGTCGAAGTACTTCGGCATCACCGAACGCGACACCCTGAAGTCCTGGACGGTCCTGGAAACGGTCCTGTCGGTGGCGGGCTTCGTGGTGGCGGCGCTGCTGAGCCTGGTGATCTAGGTGTTCTGTCCATGGAGGTTGGTGACAGTGATCACGGCTGGGTGATCTTGAACGAGTGAGGGCCTTCCGGGTTCGGTGGGGATTGTGACATCTGCACCGGACGACGAAAGGCCCTCATGCCTCACCGTAACGCACCGCTGACCGAGATCGGCCGCCTGCGTCTGGCCCGCTGCGTCGTCGAGGACGGCTGGCCGCTGCGCCGTGCCGCCGAGCGCTTCCAGGTCTCGCCCACGACGGCTCAGCGGTGGGCCGGCCGCTACCGCGCACTGGGCGTGCGGCTGCGGCGCCCCGCTTCCGAGGCCGCCGCGAACTCCGTCAGCTGAGGCACAACCAGCCCGATGAACACGCAGTTCACCGTGCGGCCGGCCGCTGCTATGGGGCACCACCGAGTTCGAACATCGCGAATCCGGCGAACCAGCCGGAGGCGAGAGCGCAGGTGCCGAGGACAGTTACCAGAGCAGGTCGGCGAAGCCTGCTCAGGGCAATCGCCAGCGGGATGAACAACGGGAAGGCGGGCAGCAGAAAGCGCGCGACGTTGCAGAACATCTGCTGGCTGCCGAGCACGGTAGCGATGGTGAGCAGCGTGTGCACCATCAGAACGGCGGGCGGGCGCAGCCGCACCAACAGGACGATCAGGATCGGCAACGCCATGACGATCAGTGCCGCCAGCAGATCGGGGACGAGCGCGGCGAAAAGATCATCGTCGCGGCCAAGCAGGATGCCCCGCATCACGGTGGCATTGTGCTGGCCCCAGTCGAAGAAGTGCAGCCAGGCTCCCCTCTGGAGCTTGAAGTAGCCGCCCCAGTCGCCCATACGCCAGCTCACCCAGCCCACATACCCGAACAGCCCGAGCGGAGCCAGCGCCATCGCGGCCAGAGGGCGCCCGGTTCCGTCAGTGCGCCGCAGAAGTGCGACGAGCGCCGCCAGGCACACCGCTGCGATCAGGGTCGCCGAGGTCGGCCGGTTGAGCCCGGCCACCAGGGCGAGCAGTCCGGCAGCGATCCACCGTCGGGTCATCACGGCGTAGCAGGACCACGCGGCGAGCGCGGTGAAGGTGGAGTCCGAGTAGAGCGCCCACTCCGCGCCGGATCCCGGGACGACCGCCCAGAGGCCCGCCGCGATCACACCGGCCCGGACCCCGCCGAGCCTCTCCGCGACGGCGAAGATACCGGCCGCGGCGAACAGCGAAGCGACCACCGATACCAGCATCCCGGCGCCGTACAGGCCGAGACCGGTGAACTCCGAGACCATGCGCATCAGGCCCGGGTAGAGCGGGAAGAACGCGGCCGAGTTCGCCTGGAACGTGTACCAGGGGGAACCGGTGATCGGCACCAGTTGGGGGTTGTACCCGAACTCCGCGATCTGTTGGTACCACCAGCCGTCAAAGGAAGCGAGCACGTCCCACGGGTGGGCGCCGCCGCCCAAGCGCAGTTGCTTCGTGAGGTGGTAGCCGGAGTAGTCGACCAGCCACATGAAGACCCCGAAGCCGGCCACCTTCAGTACCGCGTAGCACCCGACCGCCGGCCCATAGCGCCGTACCAGCCTGCTCGACTGCTTGTGCAGGTCGACCGGCGCGGCCGGGAGCGTGCTGTCGTGTTGTGCGGGCTCGGCAGAGACAACAGTCGGCATCGCGTTCATCGGTCGGAGTCACCCCGTCGTCATGGAAGATCGTTCGCCGAACCCTTACACCCGTGCAGGTCAGGGATACGCAGACACGCCCCACCGCTGTGCCATGGTCCTAGGAACACCCTCCGCCGCAGTATCACGACCCGTCTGTTGGCGGCGATGGTCAAGCAGGGCCAACTCCACCGGAAACAGGGGCAACCCTTCGAGCCTCCGAACTTCCCACCACCTCCCCGAACCCGTCAGGGACGCCGCCCTCGCCGACTCCGTCACCTTGCTCGGGCTACCTCAGAGAGACACAAGAACTAAGCAATGATTAACAACGACAATTGCACTGGGTGGCGGGTCTACTTCGATGAAGGCGGCATACTCGTTGACCCGCCGAACCGAGACCGAGCGACGCGAGGCATACCCCGTCTGGCTGCACACCTACAATCACCACCGCACACGCAGCAGCGCCGCCGGGGGAGCGGCGGCACTGCTGGTCAGGATGTACGGGGTATGGGGTGAAGCGGGTACGGACGCCGCACCAGGCACCCGTACCCCCTCGCGCCGGCTACGGCAGGCCGTGTACGTGCGGGCCCACCGCGTTCGACCAGGCGTTGCCCGACTTGGCGTCCCAGTTGGTCGACCAGGTCATCGCGCCGCGCAGATCCGGGTACGTCCTGGACGGCTTGAACGAACCGCAGTTCGTGCCGCGGGCCAGGCAGTCCAGGGCGTTGTTCACGATCGTGGGGGAGACGTAGCCGCTGCCCGCACCACTGGTCGAGGCCGGCAGTCCGAGCCCGACCTGGGCCGGCGAGAGGCCGCCCTCCAGCTGGATGCAGGCGAGCGCGGTGAGGAAGTCCACCGAGCCCTGCGAGTAGACCTTGCCGTCGCAGCCGAGCATCGAACCGCTGTTGTAGTACTGCATATTGACGACGGTCAGGATGTCCTTGATGTTGAGCGCCGTCTTGAAGTACTCGTTCGACGTCGACTGCATGTCGATGGTCTGCGGCGCCATCGTGATGACGAGCTTGGGGCCCGCCTTCGACGAGAGGGACCTGAGCGCCTGCGTCATGTAGGTGGAGTTGAGGCCGTTCTCCAGGTCGATGTCGACCCCGTCGAAGCCGTAGGTCTGCATCATCGAGTAGACGGAGTTCGCGAAGTTCGTCGCGGAGGTGGCGTCGTTGATCGAGACGGTGCCGTTCTGGCCGCCGATCGAGATGATCACGGACTTGCCGGCCGCCTGCTTGGCCTTGATGTCGGCCTTGAACTGGTCGGCGGTGTAGCCGCCGAGCCCCGCCGAGTCGAGGTTGAAGGTGACGCCGCCCGGCGTACCGGTCGCGTCGGCGAAGGAGACCGCGATGATGTCGTAGTTGGCCGGCACATCGCTGATCTTCTGGACGGTGGCGCCGTTGTTGAAGTTCTGCCAGTAGCCGGTCACCGCGTGCTTGGGCACGGTCCCGCCGCCCCCGCCGCCACCCGTGGCCGAGGTGGTACCGGTCACCGCCGCGGACTTGGCGGACTCACCGGCCGCGTTGGTCGCGGACACCTGGAAGGAGTACGAGGTCGAGGCGGACAGTCCCGTCGCGGTGGCCGAGGCTCCGCTCACCGACTGGACCTTGGTGCCGTTCTGGTAGACGCTGTAGCCCGTCGCGCCGGACACCGCGTTCCAGGACAGGGCCACGGAGGTCGTGGTCACGGAGCCCACCGCGAGACCGGCCGGGGTGGCGGGCACGGTCGGCGCAGGGTCACCGCCGCCGCCCCCGTCCGGGCCGGTGACGGAGATGTCGTCGGCGAGGTAGGGGGCCTGCCCGTACCAGCCGTGGAGGTACACGGTCACCGAGGTGGTGTTCGGGCCGGTCGTGAAGCTGGTGGAGAGCTTGGTCCAGCTGCTGGAGTCGGGGGTCCAGGTCGACACGTCGGTCGTTCCGGTGCCGGTCGCGCCGATGTACGTGTAGCCGCCCTGCACCCAGCCGTTGAGTGCGTACGTGGAGTTGGGCTTCACGGCCACGGACTGTGTGCACCGGGCGTTGTCCTGGCCGGCCGGGGTCGCCTTCAGGGCCGCGGCTCCCCCGTGCACGGGGGAGGAGACGGTGGTGCCGCTGCCGTTGGAACAGGTCCAGTTGGCGAGTCCGGACTCGAAGCCCGCGTTCTTGGCGTTGTTGACGTCGGCGGCCTGGGCGGTGCCGACGAGGCCGGTGAAGGTCAGCGCTGCTGCGGCGACGACGGCCATGACGGAGCCGAGGACCGGGCGGATGCGGCGTCTGCCGTGCCGGGTGCCGGGTGAGCGTTCCACTTGCTTGCCTCCGTGGGGGAGTTGGGGATGCCGGGGGAGCATCGCGGGATGCAGGCGGGTGCCGGGAGTGCGACGCGGGAGTGAACGTGCGGGGCATGGAGGTGCGTTGAAGAACGGTGGCCACCGTTGGCCGACAAAGCTGGTCCAGACCAATCGAGTTGTCAAGACCTCTGGCGGTTACGGGTTCCGGCGAGGGGCGCGGCAGGAATGCGTCGGCCGGGGTCCGGATCGCTGCGGGTGCCCCTTCCGCGGTCCAACCGGTCACCCTCACGGGCGAGTCGGGCGGACGGCGGACCGGGGCGGCCCGGATGGCCGGACGGTGACGGATTTCGCACCGCCGGAATGAGATGTCAGTAGCCGAGATCCATTCTGACGTGCGCGAATGAATTCAAGCCGGCGAAAATCGGAACGCGTTCCGGTAACCCTCTGCAGTGGTACAGGAGTTAACCACTCTCTGTTTCGCCCGATTTCGCACCTGACTGTCGCCCGCCTGTCGCGAGGGTGTTGCCCGGATGTAGCTGTACTGGTCCACGAAAGGTGTTCTCTGGCTGGTAAGACGTGGATAAAGTGCTGTGGCAGAAGCACGGAGCAGGAGCGATTGCGGCCGCCGTCAGCGCGACGGTGGCCGGAGCCGAACGGGGACCAGCGTGCCGACCGCAATAGCAGTGACCAGTGCTGATCTTGTGCTACCACCGACCGACCAGCAGACACCCACGGCGGCCTTGCTGCAGGCTCCGGAAGACCAGACGATGGATCTGGCGATCAGTGACATGCATGTGCTGCTGGAGCAGCACGGCTATGTCGTCGCCGTCTACTCGGCCGGCCTGCCGGTCGCCCACGAGCGCAGGCTGCATTCCGTCAGATCGGTCCTGGAGAGCGATCGCATCGCCCTGCTCAAGGTGGATCTTCCGCCGCTCGGCATCGCCGTACTGGTAAGGCAGTTACGTCAGTTGTCGATCTGCGACTTCAGTCCCGGAGTGGTCGCCTCCGCCGCCCGGCTGCTGCCGCACTACATCCACGCGGGCGCCCTGCTGAACTCGGTCACCAAGCTGGACCGGGTTCCGGTCAGTCTCAAGACGCATGCCAAATCATGGGTGCCGGGCTCCCAGTTCGCTGTGGTTGCGGGGCCGAACCCGCAGCTCGTCAAGGTCGGCCCGGCCGTGGAGCCGCCGTCCGGTCCGGAGTTCGGAACGCATCTGCTGATCGCCAAGGGCCAGTCGCAGTCGGATTGGGTGCACAAGACTCTGGCTCCCGCCTGGAAGGCCCTGGCCATTCAGGAGGCCACTCTGCCTTCCGACTCCTCACGCTGGTGGGGAACCGGAAAACTGGTGGAATTTGCCGCCTATCTTCCGGACATCTCCGTTCTGTACCAACTGGTGGCCTCCGTAAGGCGCGAGAACTGCCACTGGTGCGGAATGGAACTCATCGGAGATCGTTGTGGGTTCTGTTCCTCACCACTTCCTCCACCCGAGAACCGAATGCATCCCGGAAGTGTCCTGAACCAAGGAGCGGCCGTGCAGGCACGGCCGTGACGTCTCTGCATTTCCGCAACACGCGTAGATGCAGATGTAGTACAGGCACACTCCCGGACGCGATTCCCGGCCGACTTCCAGACGTACGCCCAGCCACCGCGCATCCTTCTGTCCGCTGCCCCACGCATCCGATACGAACGAGGTTGTCCGGCCCATGAACTCCCGCCAGCGCCGCGGCGTGATACTCCTGCTCCTGTCGGTCCTGTGCGCCTTCGGCGCCTTCGCCGGCGTGCTCTCGGTGATCAGTGACGTCAACTCGAAGGTCGGCCCCGAGGTGTCGGCCTACCAGCTGAAGTCCGACATCGCCCCCTACACGGCGCTGTCCTCCGGACAGTTCGAGAAGATCAAGATGCCGAAGCGCTGGCTGTCGACCAACGCCGTGACCGACCTCTCCGAGGTCAACGGAAAGATCGCCGTCACACAGCTGCGCAAGGGCTCGCTGCTCCAGTCGGACATGATGCAGAAGAGTCCCGAACTGCAGCCCGGTGAGCAGGAGATCGCCATCATGATCGACGCCGCCACCGGCGTCGCCGGCAAGATCACCCCCGGTTCGACGGTCAACATCTACGCCACGTTCGCCGGCGAGCAGGACGGCGCCCCGTCCCAGTCGAAGGTCATCGTCTCCAACGCCAAGGTGCTGGACGTCGGCAAGCTGACCGCCCTGGAGCCCGGCCGGGACGCCAAGTCGAACATGGGCACCGAGGCCGTCCCCATCACGTTCGCGCTCAACACGCTCGACACCCAGCGCATCGCCTACGCCGAGTCCTTCGCGGAGCACGTACGCCTCGCGCTCCTGGCTTCCGGCAGCGACAGCACCATCCGACCGGGCGACCGCACCTACACGCTCGACAAGGACAAGTGAGGATCGAATGACCACAAGGATCCTCCCGGCCGTCGGGGACCCCGACGCGGCCAGATCCGTCACCACTCTGCTCAGCCAGCTTCCCGACGCAGAGCCGGCCGCACCGGTCGGCGACTCGACCCAGCTCATCGACACCCTTGCCCGCCTCGCGGGCGAGTCGATCGACGAGCTGCCCGAGGTCGTGCTGGTCCATGAGCGGATCGGTCCGGTGCCGGCTCTGGAGCTGATCCGGGAGGTCTCCCTGCGCTTCCCCGCCATCGGGGTCGTGCTGATCACCGCGGATGCCAGCCCCGGGCTGTTCTCCGCGGCGATGGAGTCGGGTGCGCGTGGCCTGGTCACCCTGCCGGTGAGTTACGAGGAACTCGCCAACCGGGTCCAGTCCGCCGCCCAGTGGTCGGTCGGGGTCCGCCGTCACCTGGGCTCCGGAGGTGACGTCTTCACCGGGCCCGGCGGCACCGTCATCACCGTCAGCGGTGCCAAGGGCGGTGTGGGGGCGACCGTCACGGCGGTCCAGCTCGCCCTGGCGTCACAGGCGTCGGGGCAGACCGTCGCGCTGGTCGACATGGACCTCCAGTCCGGCGACATCGCCTCGTACCTCGACGTGCAGTTCCGGCGCTCCATCGTCGACCTGGCCGCGATCGCCGACATATCGCCCCGCGTCCTGTCCGACGCCGTGTTCAGCCACAGCAGCGGGCTCGCCCTGCTGCTGGCGCCGGGCGAGGGCGAGCGCGGCGAGGAGGTCAGCGACCGGTCGGCCCGTCAGATCGTCAGCGCCCTGCGTTCGCGGTACGAGGTGGTGGTCATCGACTGCGGCAGCCAGCTCCAGGGAGCCGGCGCGGCAGCCATCGAAATGGCCGACACGGCGGTGCTGGTCACCACCCCGGACGTGATCGCGGTGCGCGGCGCGAAGCGCACCGTACGGATGTGGGAGCGGCTCCAGATCCGTAAGGCGGAGGAGACGCTCACGCTCGTCAACCGGTTCATCCGCAACACCGAGATCCAGCCGCCGCTGATCGAGAAGATCACCGGGACTCGGATGGCGAACACGGCGATTCCCGCGAACTTCAAGGAACTCCAGGGCGCCGTCGACGCGGGCCGGATGCACGAACTCGACGCCAGGAGCACGGTGAAGCAGGCGCTCTGGGGCCTGGCCGGAGAGCTGGGGATCGTCAAGCTCCCCGCCGGCGCAGACAGGAGCGGCGGGAAGAACGCCGGAAAGTTCAAGAACGACCGAGGCTCCATCGGACGCCCGCGCAGACGGCGCGACGGTGACTCCGGGGGCCGTGGGACGACCGAGGGGACACGTTGACCAATGGCAGCCACCGAGATGAGAGGCCTGAGGATACGGAGGAGGCGTGACGGTGATTCCTTCCGTGGGCGGGATCGCGGCCAGACCGCGATCGAGTTCGTGGGCGTCACGCCGCTGATCATCCTGTTACTGATCGCGCTCTGGCAGTGCGCGCTGATCGGCTACACGTTCAGCCTGGCGTCGAACGCGGCCGACGAGGCCGCCCGGGCGGGTACCGGGGCGGAGTACCTTCCGACGCTGGCCTGCAAGCGCGCGGCCAGGGAGGACCTGCCGGACGCCTGGGAGAGCAAGTCGAGAACGCACTGCCGGGCGACGCCCACTCTGTACAAGGCCGAGGTCAGCCTGAAGGTGCCGGTCCTGGTGCCCGGCGTACTGAACTGGCCGATGACGATCACCGGCGAAGCCGCGTCGCCGACGGAGGGCTGACCGATGAGCGAGCGCACAGTCACATCCCGACGCGACCGCGGCCAGGTGGCCATCGAGTACATGGGCTTCATCCCGCTGCTGCTCCTGGTGGGTCTCCTGGCGATCCAGCTGGGCGTGGCCGCGTACACGGCCAACCAGGCCGGCACGGGCGCCCGCGCGGCGGCCCGTACGGCCAGCCACGACATGCCGCTGACGCTTCCCGAAGAGGCGGGCCGGGAGGCGATGAGCGACTGGCTCGCCGACGACTCACTCTTCATCCCGAGCTACGGCATCGACGAGGTGACCTACACCGCGCGCATCAAGATCCCCTCCGTCGTCCCTGGACTCAGCTGGGGCTACGCCGAGCGAAGCTCCACCTTCCCCCGGGAGTGACCGAGCCCCGCGTCGCGCGGCCGGAGCACCATCTGCACGTCGGATCAAGGGAGTCACGGAATGAGCCTGCGGGCCCGCATCACCGCCCCCGAGAAGAACAGCGGGGGGCGGGAGGACAGCCACATGGTGGCCACCTACCGCGCCAAGCTGCTCGAGGAGATCGACCTCGCGGAGATGTCCTCGCTGGCCGCCGCCGACCGGCGGGCCCGCCTGGAGCGCGTACTCAGCCACATCATCAGCCGTGAGGGCCCGGTCCTCTCGACCGTCGAACGCACCCAGCTGATCCGCCGCGTCGTCGACGAGGCGCTCGGCCTCGGCATCCTGGAACCGCTCCTCGAGGACGCGTCCATCACCGAAATCATGGTGAACGGACCGGACCAGATCTTCGTGGAACGCAGCGGCAAGGTCGAGCAGCTCCCGATGCGGTTCGGTTCGCACGAGCAGCTGATGCAGACCATCGAGCGCATCGTGTCGACCGTCAACCGCCGTGTGGACGAGTCGAATCCGATGGTCGACGCCCGTCTGCCCAGCGGTGAGCGTGTCAACGTGATCATCCCGCCGCTGTCGCTGTCCGGCGCGACCCTCACCATCCGACGGTTCCCGCGCGCGTTCACGCTCCAGGAGATGATCAATGTCGGCTCGCTCGACGACCAGATGCTGATCCTGCTCTCCGGGCTCGTACAGGCCAAGCTCAACATCATCGTCTCCGGTGCCACGGGTACGGGGAAGACGACGCTGCTCAACGCACTGTCCGGACTGATTCCGAACCATGAGCGCATCGTCACCATCGAGGACTCCGCAGAGCTCCAGCTCCAGCAGAACCATGTGATCCGCCTGGAGTCCCGCCCGGCGAACGTCGAGGGGAAGGGCCAGATCACCATCCGTGACCTGGTCCGCAACTCCCTGCGTATGCGCCCGGACCGGATCGTCGTCGGTGAGGTCCGTGGCGGCGAGTCGCTCGACATGCTCCAGGCGATGTCGACGGGTCACGACGGCTCTCTCGCCACCGTCCACGCCAACAACGCCGAGGACGCGCTCATGCGTCTGCAGACCCTGGCCTCGATGTCCGAGATCAAGATCCCGTTCGAGGCGCTGCACGACCAGATCAACAGCGCCGTGGACGTCATCGTTCAGCTCACCCGGCACGCCGACGGATCCCGCAAGGTCACCGAGATCGCCGTGCTGGACTCGCACGGCCGCGACGCGTACCGCATCGTGACCGTCGCCCGGTTCAATGCCCAGCCGATGGCCGCCGACGGGCGGATCCACGGCCAGTTCCAGTACCTCCCGCTCCCGCGCAAGATCGCGGACAAGCTCTACATGGCCAGCCAGCCCGTCCCGCAGGCCTTCGGAGTCGCCGCGTCCGTCGAACAGCTCGCCACCCGAGAGGCCAAGTAGGTACCGCGCGATGAACAATCTCCCTCTGCTCACGATCGGCGTCACCCTCGTCTTCGGGGTGACGGGCGTCATGGGCCTGCACGCCTACACCGGCGGGAAGGCCGACCGGGACGCCCTCGTCGACCGGCTTTCGCACACCGGCCAGATACCGGCAGCCGGGCGACAGCGCCGCTTCCAGGGCGTCGACCGCAGGCTGCGCAAGACGGGCCTGGGCCGCAAGCTGGAGCTGAAGCTCGCCGCCACGGGGCTGGAGATCACCCCGGGCGAGTTCTTCGTCTACGCGCTCGTCGCCATGGCCGGACTCTGGATGGCCGCCTCGTCGATCCTCGCCAGCTTCTTCGGCCCGGTCGCGGCGCTCATCGGTCTCTGGGGCACCAATGCCTTCCTGAACTGGCAGCGGACCAAGCGCACCGAACGCTTCATCAACCAGCTCCCCGAGCTCTCCCGCATCCTCGCCAACGCCACCCAGGCCGGCCTCGCCCTGCGCACTGCCATCAGCATGGCGGCGGACGAGATGGAGGACCCGGCGGGCGAGGAACTGGCCCGTGTCGCCCGCCGCCTCGCAGTCGGCGAATCGCTCGACGATGCGATGAGCGAACTGACCGACCGGCTGCCTTCGCGCGAGCTGGTCGTCCTGGTGACCACTCTCGTTCTGTCCAACCGGGCCGGCGGTACGGTCGTCAGCTCGCTGCGCAACCTCACGGAGACGCTGGAGGAGCGCAAGGAGACCCGGCGTGAGGTCAAGACGCAGCTGTCGCAGGTGACCGTCACGGCCTACGCCGTCCCGGTCTTCGGCTTCGGCGCGATGCTCCTGATGAACGCGGTGATGCCGGGCGCACTCGACCGGATGACCGGCGCCCTCATCGGTCAGGTCGCCGTGATCGTCTCCCTCGTCCTGTACGCGATCGGATTCATCGTGATCCGTCGCATGTCCCGTATCGATGTCTGAGGGGAGGAGCTGACATGGACCTGTTGCTTGCGCTCGTCGTGGGTCTCGCGGTGTTCGGAGCCATCGCCGGCATCCGGATGTACCGGGCCGACGCCAAACTCCCCGGCGACCTCGCCATCGCCCTGGAGGTCGGCGCCACCCGCACCGGTGCGGTGGGTTCCGGCATCGACCGGCTCGGCATGCGCTGGGCCCCCATGGTGCTGCGGATGATGGGCCCCAAGGCCGTCAACAAGAAGCGCCGCCAGATCGACATGGCGGGCAACCCCGGCGGTCTGACCATCGATCGCTACGCCGCCCGCCGCTTCGTCTACGGTGCCCTCGGCCTGCTCGGCGCCTCCTCGATGATCCTGCGCGGACAGCTCTTCCTCTCCCTTCTGCTGATCGGCTTCGGTCTGTTCTGGGTGGAGGTCGGCATCTGGTCGGCGGTCCGGGTCCGCAAGGACCACATCGAGCGGACGCTCCCCGACTTCCTCGACGTCCTGGCCGTCGTCGTCTCGGCGGGCCTCGGCTTCCGCCAGGCACTGGGGCGCGTCGCCGACAAGTACGAGGGCCCGTGGGCCGACGAACTCCGCATCACTTTGCGTCAGATGGACATGGGCGTCAGCCGTCGACAGGCCTTCGAGGAGCTGCGCAAGCGCAACGACTCGGAACAGGTGGCGATGTTCGTGACCACGCTCCAGCAGGGCGAGGAGCTGGGCGCCCCGATCGTCGACACGCTGATCCAGATCGCCAACGACATGCGGCGTACGGATGCCCAGAACGCCCGCCGGAAGGCCGCCAGGGCCGTTCCGAAGGCCACCTTCGCGGTCACGACCTTCCTGCTCCCGGGAACCCTGGTCCTGCTGACGGTCGGCTTCGTCTACGGAGCCAACGTCGACTTCAGCTTCCTCACGGGCGGATGACATGCATGACGGGGATCTTGAGCACGATGACCAGGGGGAGGTGACAGGCTCATGTCGTTCCAGCTCGGCAGTTCACAGCTCGGACTGACCGCTGAGGTACGTCAGGCGATGGCCGACCCCGGGGCGCGCCCGGCGTTCGCGATCCAGCTCAACGCGCTCCAGGCCATGTGCCGTCAGGTCTTCGGCTTCCGGCTCGCGATGATCGCCATAGCCACTCCGTTCGCGATCGATCACACGGCGTCGGGCGGGGCCACCTGGCTGATCGGCTCGGCCGTCCTCGTCACCTTCATGGGGTCGTACGTCCTCTTCCGGGACTGGGAACGCTTCGGGCCCGTCCTCCTGCGCCACCCCTGGCTGCTCGGCATCGACGCGCTGTTCGGAGCCCTGCTGCTGATCACCGCCACGCCCGAGTCGACTCTCGCCTATGTCACCGTGTGTACCCCGCTGCTGGCGGGACTCGTCTACGGCTGGCGGGGCGCGGCAGTCTTCGCGGCGCTCCAGACACTGATCGTCATCGGCGTGTACGGGACCGACTCGAGGCTGGAGGCCGGCGACGCCACCGCGTTGCTCCTTCCCGGCTTCTGCGTGATCGCGGGCGCCGTCGGAGTCACCCTTCGCAATCTCCTTCTCCGGTTCGGCACGGCCAGCCAGGCCCTCACCGAGACCAGGGCCCGGCTGGCCGTGAACGAGGCCGTGGAGGGCGAGCGCACCCGGCTCGCCCGCGAGATGCACGATTCGGTGGCCAAGACCCTGCACGGCCTGGCGCTGGCCGCCGACGGCCTGGCCAGCTCCTCCGACCGGATGGACCCGCTCACCGTCAAGCACCAGGCCGAACTGGTCGCCCGCTCCGCCCGCCGGGCAGCGGCGGAGTCGCGGGAACTGCTCTCCGACCTGCGCCGGGACTCCGGACTCGATGGAGGCGTGGACGTCGTCTCCGAACTCCGCGCCAGGGCCGACGACTTCACCCGTCGCCATGGGCTCACGGCCACCTTCCGGATGCTCAACGAGGCCCCGGTCCCGCTCGTGCCGCAGGTGGTCGCCCGCCAGCTGCTCACCGTCGCCTCCGAAGCGATGGAGAACGCCCATCGCCACGCCCACCCGACCTATCTCGTTGTGCTGGCCGGCGTGAAGGGCGATGTCCTGCGCGTCAGCGTGTACGACGACGGGCGCGGCCTGCCCCCGGGCACGACGCTCGACGACCTCAAGCGCGCCGGCCACTTCGGCCTCGTCGGCATGGTCGAACGTGCCGCGTCCATCGGAGCCCGTATCCGCATCGGCAAGGGCAAGGCGGCCAAGGGCACCGAAGTACGCCTGGAACTTCCGGTGGCCGCGCTCGCAGCCGGCTCCCACGCACCACAACTGAACTGATCCGCTCCATCCCACCCCCCAAGAACCTGAGAGGAGGTCGCAGATGCCGGACGACGTCTCCCGCGCGTCGGGCCAGAACTGGGCCGCACAGAACCACGCCTCCCAGCACACGTCCTCGCACGTCACCCCGCTCAACTCGGAGCTCAGCTCCTCCGGGTTCCCCGTCCCCCAGCAGTCCGCGGCATCCGAGGACATGCCTCCCCCCTTTCCTGCTGCTCCTCCGGCGCCGGTGACCGGCCCGCTGAGGGTCGTCGTCGCCGACGACAACCCGGTGGTCCGGGCCGGCCTGGGCGTGCTGCTCTCCGGCCGTGAGGACATCGAAGTCGTGGCGGAGGCCGCGGACGGCCGCCAGGCCTACGACATGGCCGTTCAGCACCGCCCGGACGTCGTCCTGCTCGACGTCCGCATGCCTGGGGTCGACGGCATCTCCGCGCTGCCGCACCTCGTGCAGGTCGCCCCGGTCATGATGCTGACGTACAGCCGCGAGAGCGAGATCGTCCACGAGGCACTGCGGCTGGGCGCGGGCGGCTATCTGGTGCACGGGGAGTTCACGGCGGACCAACTCGTGCAGGCCGTGAGGGACACCAAGAGCGGCCGGGCCCACTTCACCGCCACCGCCGCGAACGCGCTCCTGGCCCATATGAGGCAGGGCCCCGGACCGCAGGGCGGGCAGCTGCCTGAGGGGCTGGGGACCGCGCTGACCACAGGCGTTGTCCACCAGGGCCCCGGCTACGGCGGGCAGGGCGCCGGACATGTGCAGCAACACGGTGCGCCTGCACATCCGTCGGCCCCCGAAATGCCGTCACCTGCGACGCGACCGGGCCTACCGGCGCAGGGTCTTTCGCAACTGCAATCAGTTGTGGCACAGTCTTCAACAACCGGGGGGTCGGTCACGGCCCCTAACAGGCAGCAGTACGGGCTGAGTTCACGGGAGGTGGAGGTCATGGAGCTGATCGCGTCCGGCATGAGCAATCAGCAGATCGCCGCCACCTGCTTCATCAGCGAGAAGACCGTCAAGAACCACATCAACCGCATCTTCACCAAGCTGCACAGCGGAAGCCGCAGCGAGGCGATCGCCCGCTGGCTCGGCACGGCGCCGGCGCGGGGGAGTGGTGGACATGGCTGAGCGGGGGACTCGGGCCCAGGACTCGGGCGTCAGGACCCAACTCGCCCTTTGGGCCCGGGATTGGGCCCTGGGACCCTCTGGCGGGCAGGGTGTTCCGCCGTATGTTTCTCATGTCGCAAACGGCACCGGCCAGGAGGAAGCCGGTAACGGAAGCGACAACAAAGAAACGTGTGAGTCGGCCGGCTACCGGTCGGCCGAACCTGGAGGGGAACACCATGTCGAACATCACCCTGAAGACCGCCGTCCGCGTCAACGGCTGGGCCAGCACCGCCGCCCGTTCCATCCAGAAGCGCTACGAGGCCAAGGACCGCGGCCAGACGGCCTTCGAGTACCTCGGCATCATCCTGGTGGTCGTGGCGATCATCGGCGCGATCGTGGCGACGGGTATCGGTGGCGCGATCTCGACTCGGATCTCCGGCCTCGTGGACTCCATCACCGCCGGCTAATGGGTACGCGCAAACGCGGCGATGCAGGGCAGGCCTTCCCCATCTATGTAGTGATGGTGGCGGGCCTGCTCTTCCTCGCGTGTGCGTTCTTTGCTGTCGGTAAGGCATCAGCAACTCGAAACGGAGCTCAGGGCGCAGCGGACGCTGCCGTGCTCGCTGCGGCTCAGGATGCTCGTGACACCCTCGGACCTCCGTTCGTCGCCGCACTCATGACGCCGGGCGGGCTTCACGAGTTCCTGCAGGACTACATGTTCAACCCGGCGGTTCCGTGTATGCAGGCTCAACGGTTTGCATCGTCCAACCGATCGGACACCGAGACGTGTTACCCGGAGTACGGCTACCTGCGGGACAAGGTGCACGTCAGCATCCGGACCCGCTACACGGTCGGCGACACGGTGATCCCCGGTACGGAGACCAAGCAGGCCACCGCGGATGCGACTGCAGTCATCGAGTTCCGATGCACCTACAAGTTCAAGGGCGACCCGGGTGAACCGGTGGCCTTCAAGTGCGATGGCCGGGATGGCTTCTCGATCGACCCGACTGACTTCGATCAGGATGCATGGGCCGCTCTGAGCAAGGCCATCTTCGCCGTCCACCTGGTCGACGACTGACAGCGAACGACGAGTAAAGGAATCAGAACCGATGAGCATTCGGCGTACTGCGAGGACCCGAAGGGTGGTGGCCGCTGTCTCGGTGACGGCGGCACTGGCCCTCGCCGTCACTGCTTGCGGCAGCGATGACGGCGGAAAGACGAAGGACCCCGTTTCTTCGTCGTCATCCTCCACACCCTCCAAGCCCTCCGACGGGGACAAGGGTGCGAAGGAAGACACTTCCGCCGGGGACAACGTGGACCCGAATGTGAAGCTGGCCGAGGCGAGGGGGCAGGGCGGCCTCACCCTCGTCATCAATCAGGTCAAGCGCGACTCCGGCGGGTTCGTCACCATCCAAGGGGAGATCAAGAACGAAGGCCAGCAGTCGAGCAACACCGCAGGCTGGGCGGGTGCCGAGAGCGCCATCGTGGCGAAGAACCCCAACTCGGTCGCCGGCGCCACACTGGTGGACAAGGCGGGCAAGAAGCGCTACTACATCCTCCGCGACACGGATTCTCGGTGCCTCTGCACGACGGGGATTCTCCCGCTCCAGCCGGGGAAGTCGATCCCGGTCTTCATGCAGTTCCCGGCTCCGCCCAGCACGACAACGGAGGTTGACTTCACGTTGCCGACCTTCGCCACCACCTCCCTCAAGATCTCCGGGTGATGGCCGACATGACCAGCACACGCACAAGGCTCAGGCCAGGACATGCTGTGGGGCGGGCCGTCGCGGTGGCGATGCTGATGGCCGGCACCAGCGTCTTCGGGGTCTCGACCGCTCTCGCGGACGACGGTCCGAGTGTGCCTCCCGGTACGGAGGCGTCGTCGGAGCCGCCCGTCAAGGTGGACGGGAACGACCCCGACCTGAAGATGCCCGACGGTGGCACGCTCGCGCCGGGCAAGGTCCTCGACATCATCCAGGTTGTCGAGGACATGGGCGGCGAGGAGCGTCGCGAGGACAGCAACGCGAGCATCAAGTTCGCGCTCCAGGCCGAAGTCCTCTTCGGCAAGGACAGCGCGAAGCTGAGTTCGGCGGCCAAGTCCCGTATCGCGGCCGTCGCTGCCGAGATCAAGAAGCAGAACGCCACCAAGGTGCGCGTCTTCGGCTTCACCGACAATCTCGGTTCCTCAGCACACGGTGACGTGCTGTCCAAGCAGCGTGCCGACGCGGTGCATTCGGTGCTGGCCCAGTCGCTCGACTCGAACGTCACCTTCGAGATCCGCGGCTATGGCGAGCAGTACCCGATCGCCAGCAACGCCAACGAAGAGGGCCGGAAGAAGAACCGGCGCGTGGAGGTCTCCTTCCCGCGCGGCAACGCTTCCTGAGGGCGCATGCCCACATGGGGTCTGTGTAGGGTCTCAAAACTCGCTGCATAATCTCAGCGAGAACTGCACGGCGGCGGCACTTATGCCGCCGCCGTGAGACTCGCAGGTCGGAGCGTCACCCATTCGGGCGGCGATAACAGTGATCCATACCGCCCGCGTTCGCTGCGCTGGCACCGTGGCTGCACAGGAAGTTGATGTGTGGCTGGGGGTGTGTGGTGGGGGAATTCGCTGCGTCTGTGAGTGTCCGCCCCGTGGGGCGTGCGGCGATGGAGGACCGGGCCTGGAGCGAGGTGTCCGTCGAGCTCTTGGCATCGGCGGTGCCTTGGCGAACATTCCGCTGGTTCAAGGGGCAGAAGCACTACGATGCGACATCGTCGGCAGCACAGGCACCCTCGCCCGACTCTTCAGAAGCTATGTGTTCCTGCGTACCAGCGGCCTGCCCGCCCGAATGGCACCGTCCACCTGCACCCCCGAGAACAACTCCGCTCGCAGCCAACACGCCATGCGCTACCTTCGGTTGACCCCCGAGCTTCTCGCGCATCTGGACCACGCGGCCGAGGATTTCCTGCAGCGCAACCGCATCACCACGAACCCGTGACCTGGTACCCGCCGGACAATCTCCTCCACGACCTCGGCCTGCCCGGACATCGCCCCTTCGAGATCAATATCAAGGAGCTGCACAGTGTGATCCGTCAGGACGAAATGACGGCCACCCAAGCCGCCGCCCACCTGCAGACGACGATTGACGTCGTGCGCTGCCTCCTCGACCGGCACCCGGCACTCGATACAAGCGAACGACGCTCGTGGCCCGCCCCCGTCTCCGCCCCCGTCCGCGAAGTCCTTGACTCAGCCACCTTCGCGCGGCTCTACATCGAGCAGCGGATGTCCCTGCGTGCCATCGGAGAGCTCTACGGCGTCCAGGCCGACGTGATCAGAGGTATCGCCGACGAGTACAAGATCCCGATCGGTACTCCGAAGGAGTACCGACACCGTCAGGAGATCACCCGCGAATGGCTTCACGAGCAGTACGTCACGCGCCGTCGCACCCTCGCCGACATCGCCGAGGAGACCGGTATGACCATGTCGAACGTCGCCAAGTGGGCCAGGATGCACGAGATCCCCTTGCGTCCTCGCGGCGGCGCAAGCCATGACGAGAGCCTCCGCATTCGGGAGAGAGCCAGACAGGCTTCCCGCTTGCTGCGACCCGCACTCAACGGCCTCGCCGCTGAAGAACGCCTCCGGCGGTTCGTGAAAGCTTCCGCCTATCCCACCCTCGGCGCGGCAGCCCGGGACATGGGCGTCAACGGGCCCACCCTCGTCACTCAGATCAACCGCCTGGCCCGCGAACTGGGCGGCCCGCTACTCGAACGAGCCGAACGGGGCCGGCCCATGAAACTCACGCCACTCGGCAAGCGGGTCGTCAGAGCAGCAACGAGTTGGCTGTCCGAGGCATAACGCTGACACCATTCGGAGCGAAGGTCGTCACCGTGATCACAGCGGCAGCCATCCGCCCCAGCAGGAGCCGTTGTCATACCCGACTGTCAGAGTTCCCACGCCATGGACACCTCTGAGTTCTGGACCATCATTGAGGCCGCTCGCTCGGCCGGCACAGCTGACAAGCCCTTCGTGGAAGCCCTGGTTGACGAGTTGGCCACCCGTGCCAAGGACGACATCCTCCGCTACCAGGAGGGCTTCGACGAGGTACATGAAGCCGTCTACCGATGGGACGTATGGGCAGCCGCCTACCTCATCGGCGGCGGCTGCTCGGACGACAGCTTCATGGACTTCCGCGCCGGTCTGATCGCGCTGGGCCGCGACTGGTACGAGAGGGCTGCGGCCTGCCCGGACAGTCTTGCTGAGCATCCTGCGGTGATCGCCGCCGCAGAGGCGTACGACGATGAAGCCGTGTTCTACGAGGACGTCAACTACGCGGCCAGCGATGCGTTCAAGCGCATCACCGGTGGCGAAGAGGACTTCTACGAGGCCTGGGACGAGTACGCAGCCTCAGGTGACAGTTCCGGACAAGACGCAGAAGACATGGGCGAAGACTTCGACTTCGACGACCCCGATGAGATGCGACGCCGACTCCCGCGGCTCGCCGCCCTCTACCTCCGTGACACCGCACACTGAGCGACAGGCTCTGTCCGGCACGTTCAGACCGAGGAATCCAGGCGGTGAAATGCGCCGTCGAACTCTCCGGATCTGAGCAGCTCGGCGATCACTGTCACCATCCCTGGGATGCCCGGAGCCCGCACGACCAAGCCGTCAGAGCACCAGAAGCACTGGCCGCCAGCTGCTTCTCCGGTCTCTTCCCACCGCTTCATCAGCCGATCGACCTCGGCAAGAGTGAAGACCGTCGCGCTCCAGCGCGAGCCATCAGGGAGATGCACCTCGACATCAACATTGCAGACTTCGTCGAGTGCTTCGTCAGGGCCGGGGAGGAACAGCGCATCGAACGCTTCGGCGCGGACGCGGTAATACGGGCCGTCCCACCCTGCTTCGGTCTGGACTCTGCTCATGCTGGTCACGCAGGATCATCCCAACCCGCCGGACGCCCATCCAACGAAATGCGGACACCTCCGCGGCCAGCCGGACCAGGGCACGGCCATCATGGTCTGGTGACGATGTGGATGCGCTGTTACTGGGGTGAGGAAGACGTCTGGTTCTACTTCGAAGTCGACGCTGAAGGCTGGGTGATCCGGCAGGTTGAACTCGAAGGGCCTGAGCTGACCCCGATCGCAGGTGCCTCCCTTGCTGAGTGGCAGCGGGCCTACGACGCAGGCCGCCTCGATGAGTACGACAACAGGTTCGGGATCACAGCAGAACTGCCCGTCTCGGAGTGGGAGGGCTACGACCCCGAGGAGTTGACCTCCGACCAGTTCGAGGCGGTCTGGGATGCGGCCCGTCGCCAGATCGCGGCTCGACTGTCTGACTCCTGAAGCAGGCCACGAGGAAATGCCGCCCCTCCTGAGACAGGAGTACCTGGCCGCGATGTGAGACCTCGCCAGAACCTGCTGGTCAGCACAACGCCCTATGCCACGAGCCGCGAGATCCTGCACTCCTTGCAGGGTCTCAAAAGCCTTGGCAGAATCTCACGGCAGTTGGCAGATGGATGGCAGAAATGCCACTGCCATGAGACTTGCAGTTCAGGGGCTTCACTCGTTTGGGTGGCTCGGGCGATAGTCCGGGTCACCCAGGACGGGCGCTCAGCGCCTCGTCTCGTACCTGGTCAGGATCACGCCGCAGGGAAGCGTCCGCGTCTCCACCAGGTTGAGGTTCACCCAGTTGTCCAGCGCGGTGAAGAACGGCGTGCCGCCGCCCACCAGGACCGGCGCGGTGGCCAGCACGTACTCGTCAATCAGCCCGGCCCGCATGGCCGCCCCGGCGAGCGTCGCGCCGCCGATGTCCATCGGTCCGCCGTCCTCGGCCTTGAGCCGGGTGATCTCGGCGACCGCGTCGCTGGTGACCAGGCGGGTGTTCCAGTCGACCTTGTCGATCGTCGAGGAGAACACCACCTTCGACATGTCCCGCCAGCGGCGTGCGAACTCGATCTCCGCCGGGGTGGCGTTGGGCTGCTGGTCGCCGGTCGGCCAGTAGGAGCTCATCGTCTGCCACAGCTTGCGCCCGTACAGCGACAGGTCGGTCGCCTGCAACTGGTCGGACCAAAACTGGAACAGCTCGTCGCTCGGCACGCTCCAGCCGATGTCGTCGCCGGGCGCGGCGATGTAGCCGTCCAGGGTCAGGTTCATGCCGTAGATCAGTTTCCCCATGGCGCCAGCCTTCCGTGAGTCGGTCTCACGCGTACAGACCGGCGCGGCGCGGGAAACTCATCGGTGCGCGATCTGAGCTCACATGTAGTCCTCGTGCTCGGTGGCTCAGCCGCAGACGCATCGTTCCGCCGAGGAAATGGCATCGATCTGAGACTGATCTTGAGTGACATCGCGGTGAGACAACAGAGAACCAGCAGGTCACAGAAGATCGACATGTCATCGGCGGCGAGACCCTACAGCCTGTGTAGGGTCTCAGATTTCTTGGCCGAATCTCAGAGGAGATGGCCAAGTTGTGGCAGATATGCCGTAGTTCTGAGACTGCCAGTTCAGGCGGTTCACCCGTTTGGATGGCCCGGACTTCGGTTCGGGCCACCCAAACGGTGATCGTTGACACCGTGGTCTCACAGGCGAACGCCTGTGAACCGGGGGTGTGAACCTTCCCCTTGATCTTGGACACCTGGAGACTGGGACGTGAGTTCCAGAGGAAGTAGTGCCAGGTGGGAAGCAAGAGCAGCCGCAGTAGGCGGTACACGGAGGAGTTCAAGCGGGATGCGGTCGCGCTCGTGCACTCCTCCGGGAAGACCGTCACCGAGGTGGCCCGGGACATCGGGGTCAGTGCCGAGGGACTGCGAAACTGGGCCAAGCAGGACACGATCGACCGCGGACGGGGGGCGGCGGGCGAGCTGACGACGGCCGAACGCGAAGAGCTGCGCCGGCTGCGGAGGCTGGCCGCCGAGCGGGCGGAGACGATCGAGGTGCTGTGAAAAGCGGCGGTCTTCTTCGCGAAGGAGAGCGATCGATGAGCGAGGTGTACGCGTTCATCGAGGCGGAGAAGACCACCCACCATGTTGCTCTGTTGCGTCGGCTGCTGAAGGTAGCCCGCTCCTCCTTCTACGCGTGGCTGGCCGACGAGCAGGCCCGGCGGGCAAGGAAGGCCGCCGACGACGCCCTGGCCCATGAGATCACCGTGCTCCACCTCGCCTCCAAAGGCACTTACGGGGGTGCCGCGTATCCACGCCGGGCTGCGCCGGGTCGGACACCGCGTGAACCGCAAGCGGGTCGAGCGCGTCATGCGGGAACGCGACATCAGCGGCGTCACGCGGCGCAGGCGCAAGGGCTTGACCCGCCCGGTCAAAAGGGCGGTGCCCGCCCCGGACCTGATCGGCCGCGACTTCACCGCGAGTGCACTGGGGATGAAGCTGGTCGGCGACATCACCTACATTCTCACTGATGAGGGCTGGCTGTATCTGGCGACCTGGCTGGACCTCGCCACCCGCGAGATCGTCGGCTACTTGATGGCCGACCACCACAGCGCCGGCCTGGTCGTGGACGCGCTGACCATGGCCGCCGGACGCGACAGGTCTGGGGCTACGCCTCCCTGCCCGTCTCACTCTCCGCGCGCGGATCACGGGTGAGCTATCCTGCGCGCATGCGCGGACAGTTCACCGGCTGGCCGGAGCAGGCCATGGACGTGTTGTGGCAGCTCCAGGGCGAACCGACCCACGCGACCCGCGAGCGCTACCGCGCGGACCGCGAACGCCTGGTCCGGCAGCCGATGATCGCCCTGCTCAACGAGGTGGCGGACACCGACCCCCGGTACGAGGACTTCTCCGTCTGGCACTACCGCACCGACTCCTGGTGGTGGCAGCACCAGAGCGCGGTGATCCGGCTCGGCCGCAAGATCGAGATCGGTCTCCGGTTCTCCCTGGACGGCCTGCGGATCCAGGGCGCCTGGTGGTACCCCGATCCCGGCCAGGTGGACATGTTCCGCAAAGCCGTGGCCTCCGAGGGGAGCGGCCGCGAACTGTCCGCCATCGTCGAGGACGTGCGGAAGAAGGGCTACGACATCTCCGGGGACGTGATGAAACGCCCCCCGCGCGGCTATCCGACAGACCACTCCCGTACGAACCTGCTGCGCCACCGTTCTCTGATCGCCGCCCGTTCCCTCGGCTGCGAGGAGTGGCTGCACACCCCCGAGGCGGTCGACCGAGTCCTCTCGGCCGCCGCTGACCTGGACGCCCTGCTGATGTGGCTGGTCCGCCACGTGAAGCGCGCCGCCTGACATCACGAGGGCCCCGCGCGGCACTGAGTAGTGGAGAAGCGGAACTTGAGTGCGGGGACGTGGCAACAGGTCGTCGGCAGCGTCGTGATCTCCGCATCTTCGAGGAGCTTCTCGACGCCATCGGGACCATCCGCGAGTGGATCCAGACGAAGGGCGAAGCAACTACCGGATGGGCGGCCTGATCAGCCGAGTTGCGGAGCTTCTCCGGTTTCGAACTGCGAGCCGATGTTGTTCCACATGAAAGGGTCCCGCCAGTCCCCTCTGCCAGCAGCCCAGCCGACGTCGCGATCAGCATGGGCGTAATCCTCCAGCATGACTCTGACATCGCCGCGGTGGACGATCCGAGGGCTCCGTCATCATGGGCTGGTGACGACGTGGATGCGCTGCTACTGGGAAGAGGAAGACGTCTGGTTCTACTTCGAGGTCGACGCCGAAGGTTGGGTGACCCGGCAGATCGAGCTCGAAGGACCTGAGCTGACCCCGATCGCAGCGGTCTCCCTCGACGAATGGCAGCAGGCCCACGCCGCAGGCCGCCTCGCCGAGTTCGACCACAGGTTCGGGATCACAGCAGAACTGCCCGTCTCAGAGTGGGAAGGCCATGACCCGGAGCAACTGACCTCCGACGAGTTTGAGGAAGTCTGGGGCCCTGCCCGTCGGCAGATCGCAGCCCGGCTCCGCTGACCTCTCGGCCCCGCGGCGGCTTCTTGGCATCATCACGGCATGGCCCCAACTCTTCCCCGCACGATCCGGGCAGTCGACACCGAACAGCTCCTCGACCTGGAGAGGGAGGCCGGCGCATACGGCTTCAGCGAGCGGCTTCCGGTCGACTGGCTTCGGGACCACCTCGCTTCCGGAGCGACGCACTACTTGTTCCCCGCACTCGTGCATCACCTCAGTCACCGCCCCGAGGCGTCGCCGCACTGGAGATGCGAACTGCTGCTGACGGCCTCGAGCGGCGAGCAGTTCTTGAGCCTGCTCGACGTGCTCCCCGCCACGTTCAGCAAGCTCCCGGAGACCTTGGACGCCACGTTCAAGACGGACATCGCAAGCCGCATGGAGCGGGCACCAGCCCAGCGTGAGTGGGCAGAAGTAGCTGGTCGACTGCCGAAGTCGACCCTGGAGAAATGCCACGAGCCTGAGACACCGGACGAGGACATGGGCTGAGACAGCCCAGAGAGCCCCTGGTCAGGGCGACGGCCTATGTCACGGGCCGCGAGATCCTACAGCCTGGCACCGCGACACGGTCGCAGTGCCAGGCCTTCGTCGTTGCAGCAGGTGGTCGGCCTTGCCGGCCTTGATGTCGCGGATCATTTGCTGGAGCGCCTCGCGGCTGCCAGTGAGGAAGCCCCGCAGCGCGACCATCGGACGCACCGTGATCACGGCCGCGCTGCGAATGCATGGGGGGTGCCTGCGAGGTGCCCCCGCTTCGCCGAGGCGCCAAGCCAGTTGTGGTCCTGCCTCGTCGATGTATGTGCGGTGCGTCGCTGAAGCCCGCAAGGTGCGTGCTCGTCATTGCTGGGGCGCTCGCTGCTCCCTGGCCGGCCTCAGCCCGTGGCGACCGCATCGGTGCGTGCCAAGGGAGGGATTCGGGTCCTGGTTTGGGCCCTTGGGCCCATGGCGCGTCTGTTCGATCGCCATACGATTGGTCACCGGGGTGGGGTGCCGTGCGCCACCATGAACGGCCGTTTCCGTTCCGGGGGTTGAGGTCAGTCATGTCCTTCTCTGGTGGTGTCCCATGGTCCGGAGCGTCAGGGCAGGTCCATGACGCTCCCCGCCGACCCATGCCGCAACCGCTCATGGTGGCCCGCTGGCTGGTGTACGTATTGTTCGGGGCGACCGTGCTGGGCGGCATCGGCCTGTTCCTCACCGCCGCCTCCCTGGACGCGGTGGACGGCACGCTGCTGGGGCTGCTTGCGTACGCGGCCGCGCCTGGGGCTGTCGGTTGGGTGCTGGCGCTGCGCGCCTGGACCGGTGGGATCCGGGTGTGGTGGGGCCTGATCGCCGTACAGGCGTGGCTGATCCTCGGTGGCCTGTCCAACATCCGTGACGGTTCGGTTCAGGGTTTCACTCAGCTCTTTCTGCCTGTCGTGATTCTCGTGTTCCTGTGCCGGGAGGAGAGCCGGGGGTGGTTCCGGCTCGCGGAGCGCGAGCGGGCAGGGCGACCCCCTTTCTCGCTGCCCCACCTGATCAAGTGGCGGCGGGACCGCGGGCAGACGGCGATGGAGTATGTCGGTCTGATCGCTGTGGTCGCGGCGATCATCCTCGCGCTGGCGTTGAGTGGAGTCGGTGGCCGGATCACCAACGGCCTTCAGTCGGCGATCTGTTCACTGACGGGGAGCTCGTGCCCGGCCACCGGGGACGGTGGGGAGACGGTTGAGGCGGGCGGCGATACGGAGGATCGGCCCGGCCCGACGACGGATGGCGGCACCGTCACCGGCGGCACGACCGGTGGCGGCACCGGGGGTGACACGGATGACGGCACCAGCGGCAGTACCGGTGGCGGTACCGGTGATGGCACCGACAACGGCGCGTCCGGCGGCGGAGAGGACACCGGCTCCACTAGCGAGGCCGGCGATCCTACTGACCCCTATGAGCCGATCGCCACTGATGAGGAGGGGACAGCTGACGACGAGGGCAGGGAAGGGGAGAAGAAGGAGGAATGTTCCGGCTTCTTCGGATGCACCCTCGATCAGCTCGGGCAGGTCGGCGAAGGCCTGTTCGTCGACGGTATCTGGGGCGATGTCACCGACCTGTGGAACACCGTCGTCCACCCCATCGACACCGTCTCCGGCATCGTCGACTACGGGAAATCGCTCGGCGACAAGTGGAGCACGGATTCCAAGGACGCCGGTGACAAGTGGGCCGATGGTGACTACTTCGACGCGCTGACCGACTGGGGCGGCGCCTCGGTCAATACGGGCGTCAAGGTCCTGGACGACATGTTCGTCGGCGAGGAGGTCCGCGAAACCTGGAACCGGGGCGAGGAGACCCAGGCCGTCACCACCGTCATCTGGAATGTCGGTTCGCTCTTCATCCCCGGCTACGACGTGGCCAAGGTCGCCGGAAAGTCCAGCAAACTCGGCAAGCTGGGCAAACTCGCCCAAGCCATCGCCGATGTAGCCGACAAGGCCAAGGACGCCGCGGGCCGGGCCCGTAAGGCGGCCGGGCTCGGCGACGCCAAGGGGGCCCGTAAGGCGGCCGACGAAGCGCAGGAGCACGCCGACGACGCGGCCGAGAAGGCGGAGGAGCACGGCAGTTGCACCATCGCGCTGGGTGCCGCCAGGCTCGTGCCGTACGAGGGCGCAGGCGCCGGCCGTGAGCCCAGCGGCGTGCCCGGCTCCGGCACGGGAATCCTGGCCGCAGGACACGCCGAGTCCCCCCTGATCGTTCTCGCGGCAGGCAACAAAGAGTGCGAGGGCGAGGAGGCGGACAACGCTCGCGACGCCCAGAAGGAAGCTGACGAAGCCGACCGGGCCGCTGACGGAGTCGAACTCTCCACCGCGGCCGACCGGGCCAAGCAGACCATCCGGGACGCCAGTGACAAGCAGAAGACGCCCAAGTCCGAGCGCTACAGTCTCAACGAGGGCGCGATCGACAAGCTGGCCGCGAGAGCCAAGGACAACCCCGACCTTAGCCGCGGTGAATTCGGCAAGTCCGAGCTGGCGTCCGCACTGGACGATCTCACCGACATGCTCAACGACAAGCGCATCGACACCCAGAGCCGCGGCTCCCTGGGCGGCACTGTCCTCAAGGCCACCGACCGCCACCAGTTGGCCGAAGCCATGGCGGAGGTCCGCGCAGCCAAGCGCGCCGCCGATCTGGACGCTGCCGAGGGCACCAAGGTGTACGCGAGTGTCGGCGCGCAGAAGGGCCGCAAGTCGGTGGACTTCGGGGACGGCAAGCCGGTCGATGTCAGCGCCATCGATGACGTCGACGTCGCTTACAAGGGCAAGGACGGCAAGGTCCACGTCGTGGAGGTCAAGAACACAGCCAATGCGACCACTCAGGCGTCCCTCCCTGCTCAGGCCAAGCGGCTGGCCGATTGGACCAAGGAGAGCGGAGTGACACCGCCGCGAGCGGCCCGCTACCAGATCGAGACCCCCAAGGACTGGGACAAGATCTTCAACGGTTTCCAGAAGGACAAAAAAACCGGTACGACCCCACCAGGCACCCCGGCTCAGACCATCGCAGACAACGGTCTCGGCGCCCGGATCGCCGGTCAGGACGTCACCCCCAAGCAGCTGAAGGACATGGACGCTGCGTGGAACTCCAAGACCGACGCGGAGAAGCAGGCCGCTCGTGACTCCGGCAAGATGAAGGATCCCAAGAGCGCGATGGAATACCTGGGAGTCTCGTGATGACTACGGAAGACGATGGCGAGGAGCCCTTGCTTCCCGAGGCCGTACGCGCCCTGCCGTACTCCTGGGACCTCGGCTTCATCTGGCCCCCGGAAACGGAGGAGAGCCAGGAGAACCTCGCCTACGCGCGAGCCGTGCTCGAAGCATGCCTTCCCCCGGCTCCCCTCGCCGCGCCCGAACCTCCCCCCGAAGTGATTCTGAAGTTCCTCGGCCAGGACGCGTCCTGGCCCGAATGGACCGAGATCAGGCACGTATTGCGGGAGCGCATGCCGTACGCCCGCTGCGTGACGCGTGAACGCATGGCCGAGGCCGAGGCGGAGTGCGCGCGCAGAGGCTTCGACACCACGGACTTCACCGAACGGTGGACCGTCCGTATCTCTGCCTGGATCGCCGAACAGGTCCTGTACTGGTGCGGGCTCATGGTCGATGACACCGCGGCGATCACTCCATGGGCCATGGAGCTTGCCGAGCGGTGCGCGCAGCGAGGCATGGCCGCCGAGCAGGCCGTGTGGGCACTCCGCAACACCGCCGAGGTCCCGCAGAGCCGCGAGGCCCTGGCCCGGCTGGCCGCGGACGAGGCGCTGCCTCCCGAGATCCGTGAACTGGCTGCGCAGGAGCTCGCCTGAGCGGGGGCCGAGGCCCGACGTGCGAGCTCGCCGTCTCGGCGGTGCCCGCGATGACGCCGCAGGACCCGCTCCGCGACCGCCAGTTCCTTACGAGGGGCAGGCCGAGCCAGGCCGTACAACCCCGCGAATGCCGATACCACGCGTCACCAGCAGGGTTGCACTCGTCGCCGTTGTCGCGCTGCTCGCCGGGTGCGGCACGGAGGGGCCGCACGCGGCCGATCCGGCGCCGAGTGGCTCCCGTACCGATGAAGCACCCGCCCACCGGGCCTAGGCGTACGGAGTACGTCTCCGACGTCGACCCCGTCGGCAATCAGGTGCTGGACATCGCCGCCGTGTCCCAGCGCGAGGCCTGGGCCATTGCGGAGCTGTACGACACCGGCGGCTCCGTCCCGAGGATGCAGATGCTCCGGTTCGACGGCTCACGGTGGCAGAAGTACGACCTGTCCTCCGATCGACGTGCCGTACTCGGTAGCGGCACGCTCGGCACACCGGCCCTGTACGCCGGCGCGGGCAGCGCCTGGCTGTTCGCGCGCGTCCACCACGGGCCGGGCACGTACTCCACTCCGATCGCCGCCCGGTTCGACGGCACCCACTGGCTGGCCGTCGCGCTGCCCAAAGAAAGCGACATGGCCGGCGTCGCGGTGCTCGGGCCCTCGGACATCTGGGCGCTCGGTAATCCCAAGCAGCAGACGGCCTGGCACTGGGACGGGCGCGGCTGGACCGCCATCCGGCTGCCACTGGAGGCACGGGCGCCCTACGTCACCGGGATCACCGGGAAGGTCACCGAGGTCGACAGGAAACAGGCGTTCCGGCTGGCCGAGATCGCCCCGGTTCCGGGGACCGATGAGGCATGGGGCGTCGGCAAGGCCGAACTCGGAGCGTTCGGCGACGCGAACTTCAGCCGCGCCGTGATCGTGCGGTACCGGCCCTAGCTCAGCTCCTGCCATCCGGCCGTGGCCTCGGCCCGGACCTCGACTCCTGCGTACTCGCCGAGGGCCTGTTTGCGCATGATGCAAACAGGCCCGGGGCGCCGTGAGCGGGCGTGCGCACTCAGCTCACGTTGAGCGTGGTGTCGTCGATGACGAACGACGTCTGCAGCGTGGACCCTTCGGTTCCGGTGAACTTGACCGTCACCGTCTGCCCGGCGTAGGCGCCGAGACTGAAGCTGCGCTGGGTGTAGCCGCCTGCCGCGTTGAGGTTGGAGTACGTGGCAAGGGTGGACAGGACCGTGCCGCTGCTGTTCACGACCTGGGCCTTGAGTGTGTCGTAGGACGTGGTCGTGGTCGTCTCCGCCGTGTCGATGTGGAGGTAGAAGCTGAGGGTGGCGGCGCAGCCGGCCGGAATGGTCACCGGCTGGGAGAGCGTGTCGGTGTGGGTGGTCCCGTATCCGTTCAGCCACGCCTTGTAGGAGCCGGTGCGGGCGGCCTCGCCGCTGTCGTCGGTGATGACCCCGCTGGTGGCGGACCAGGAGGAACTGCCCGACTCGAAGCCGGGGTTGCCGAGCAATTGCGCCGACGTGCAGGTGGTGCCACCCCCGCCGGTCGCCCCGGAGAGCCATTCGGTCGCGTTGAGAGCCAGGGCGGCATCGGTGCCGGCGGGGTCGTTCCAGCCGTCGTACAGGGTGTTGCCGGACTGGCCGGTGCCGTCGTCGATCGGCGAGCTGTCGCCCCAGAACGCGACCCGGCCGCTGCCGAAGCTGCTGGTGGCGAAGAAGGCGCCGGTGTTGCCGGAGTAACCGGTCCGGTAGACGAGGCCCTTGACGGCGGGGTTGTCGGCCGGCTTGAGGGTGGCGGTCGTGCCGCTGCGGATGATGCTGCCGCCGACCGTGCCGAAGGACCCGTGCAGGACGGCGTTCGAGGAGTCGTTGATGGCTTTGGGGTCGTCGGTGCTGATGCTCAGCGAGTCGACGGAGAAGCCGAACGGGTCGGTGCTGTCGACGCTGTTGTTGGTCATCAGGTCGTTGATCACCTCGACCGCGTCGTAGCCGTCGTTGTTGCGGTCGGCACCGGTGTGGTCGGAGACCAGGAAAAGGCCTCCACCGTTCTTCACGAAGTTCATGACGGCCGCCTTCTCGGCCGAGGACAGCAGGACGTTCGGCTCCGGGAGGACGAAGGTGTCGAAATTCTGCAGGTCCAGGGCCGAAGCGGTGCCGTAGGTGATGCTGTTGCCCGAAGGGAGCGTCTTCAGCGAGTAGGCGCCGGTCTTCTGCAGGGCCACGCCCCAGGAGGAGATCGCTCCCGTCCAGTCGGTCTCCGCAGAGGGCGTCGCATCCTGGCCAAGCGGGTCCGGCTGACTGGTACCGATGATCCAGTCGGCGTTGCCGGCGGTCTCGGCCTTGGAGTTGTCGAAGAGGACACGGTGGGGAGTGGCGGCCGCGGCAGTCGCCGGTGCGCTGCCGCCCGGTGCGGGTGCCGCGGGGGCGGGAGTCGCCTGGACGGCGGCGCCCGCGACGAGGGCACCGAGGAGAGCCAGGACTCTGGCGACGCGGCGGTGGGACCTACTGGATCCGAGCATCCGTCATACCTCCGTGAAGGTGGGGGGAGAGGCGGTGCGGGCGCTGATTCTTCGCGCGTAGAAAGGCATCGGTCGGAAGACTGGAGCACGCTTGGTTGAACGGTACATGGCGAGACGGGCGAGGGAACAGGGCGCGTCCGCACCGGCTCTCCAGCCCGTCCAGGCGGCCGGAACGCCTGCGGCCACCAGGAGAGCGACGAGCACCACCAGGTCCCTACGCCCTGCAGCGACGCATTTCTGAACGGCACAGGACCTTCAGCCTGATCTTGCGAGGGACCCCGGGCGTTCACGCGCGGGAGGAGTCGCATCCCGTGACGGTGAGCATCGCAGCGGCTTCCTCTTCGGGCGTGGAGCGCCCGTATCGCTGTCCGGCGGAGCCGGAGAAGCCGCGCGAGTCGAACGTGCGCGCGGCTGGTCGCTTGATCGTGTGGGGCGTGTGCGCGGCGGGCTGGTTTGTATGACCAGGGGGTTAGGGCCGCCGTCATGAAGCTGGTGGTGCGGGTCAAGCTCCTGCCGACGTCTGAGCAGGCGGCGGCACTGGAGGCGACCCTGACCGCCTGCAACGAGGCTGTCACCTGGGCCGCGAAGATCGCCTTCGAGGAGAAGGTGCGCAAGCCGTTGGGGCTGCGCAAGCACACCTATCTCCCGGTCAGGGAGCGTTGGGGTTTGGGCGCCCAGGCCGCGCAGCACGCGATCAAGAAGACCTGCGACGCCTACACCGCCCTCGCCACGAATCTGCGGGCGGGCCGCTACGGCAAGCCGGGATCCAAGCGCCACACCCGCGCTGCGGGCAAACCGCTCGCCTTCCGGCCAGATGCGGCCCAGCCCTACGACGACCGGATGCTGTCCTGGCAGCATCAGGACCGCACCGTCTCCAACTGGACCACCGCGGGCCGGATGAAGAACCTCGCGCTGCGGCTGCCGCGCACGGTTGGCCCGCAGCTGCACTTGGCGGCCGGGAGAAGGGGGATGACCACCCCCGAGTACACCCTGCGTCGGCTGCTCACCGAGCCGGGCGTGCAGACGGTGCTGACTGCTCCCAGGGACCGGCACGAGCTGGAGCAGCACGTGCAATGGGTGAACAGGCCCCCGCTGGACCTGGGGTGAGCGCGACTGCGGGACCACGGGACGAAGCACCACGACCACCGTTGGTGGACCTGACCTGATGAGAGGCGCACCCTTGACGGAAAGCCTGAACTATCTGCTGCTGGGCAATCTCCACGTCGTATCGATGAGCCACTGGCACGGCGGCCTGCCGCCCAAGACCCGGATGCTCCTCGCGCTGCTGCTGACCGCCGGCCCCGAAGGGGTGTCCACCCGGCGGATCGTGGCGGGGCTGTGGGGCGACGACTTCCCGCTCTCTGCACCGCAGATGATCCGCACGCATGTGATGAGGCTCCGCTCGATGCTCGGCCCGCACGGCGCCGTCCACCGCACCCGGGGCGGATGAGGTCCGAGGAGCCGGATTTCCGTGCCGGAACACCCCCAAGGCGTCCTTATGTGAACATATACGGTTCTTTCGTGATTCTCAGGGATGACTCAGGTGGTTCTCATGTTCGCGGGTCACTCTCATTTCCATGACCGAGAGCTTCCGCCGCGGCGGCGCTTACCCCCAGGGTGACGGGCGGAGACCTGCGCACTCCCAGCGGCAGGCGTCCTCCCCTGTGAACCCCGGGTGGCCGCCCCCGTCGGCGTACGAGCCGGCCCACCTGGTCGCCGCCGAGCCAGGCGCGACAGTACAGCCGGGCCAGCCGGCCGCGCAGCCGTCGGTCACGGCCGCCGCGTGGGCCTCCGCTTCGCCATCCCGGTCAACACCGTCATGACCGACGTGGCAAAGCTCAGCTCCGGCTTCCAGAGCCCAGCGGGCGCCCCGCTGGGCGATGTATGAGGAGGACGACATGATCAAGCAGGTTCTGCACGTGGCGACCGCCCCCGTCGACCCTGCCGGGGTCTCTCCGGCCCCGGAGGCGCACGAGCTCCACGCACCGGCGACGCGGATGCCTGAGGTGCCGGTCCCGCACCTGATGGGCCTGCGCACCAGCGCGGCGCGCCCCCACCGCCGCAAGGTGCCGCTGCGCCGTCTCACCGCGGCGCTGAGCTGAGCCGCCCCCCCGACGCGCAGATCCGCGCCTTCGAGGCCCGTGGAGTGCGGGTCGAGGTCGCCCCGCCCGCGGGGACGTGACGGAACCGGCACGAGCCCGTCCGGCCAGGCCGGCAGGAACGTGTCCTGGGACAAATGCTGAACTTGCTGTTCGGTGCGACGCTCCCTGACAGGAGCCGCGAGATCCTGCGGCCCGGTACGCGCACCGGCCCCGGGCGTACGTGACGCCCGGGGCCGGTGGACCGTGTTGCCCGTCCGCTACCCGTGCGTGGTCCGTACCGCCTCCAGGTCCGGTTGCGGTGCTGCGGTCCCGGCCCTCGGCGCCACCGTGTCGGTGCCGCTCGCGTCGCGCTGCGCCGAGAGCGCCGTCTGCTGCGCCGGGGCGAGACCGTTGTAGTACGGGTGGTAGTCCATCAGCGAGCTGCCCGCGCTGATCGCGGAGCCCGCCGCGGTCAGCTCGGCCGAGGAGACCGACCCCGTCCCGCCGAAGGCGATGACGGAACTGACGCCGGCCGCCTGCTGGCGCAGGTAGGTCGCATCCGTCTCCGTCAGCGTCGTCTCGTCGGTCCACAGGACCGGGCCGTAGGAGAGCATGCCGGCGCTCGCGGAGGCGCCGCCGCGCCAGCTGTCCGACCAGGCCAGGCCCACCTGGTACGGGGAGCTCCACCAGAACCGGGCGAGCGCGACGGAGGTGCCGTCGTGGCCGCTGCCGTTGATCGGGTAGTACGTCCAGGTGTCGGGCCAGTTGGAGAGCTGCGTGTGCGTGAGCGCGTACTTCGCCGAGGTGCCGACCGGGATGACCATGGTCCGGTCGGGGTCGAGCGCGTTGAGGTACGACTTCACCGATGACGACAGCGTGTTGCCCTCGTTGAGGACGACCGTGCCCTTGCCGCCGTAGCCGAGCGATCCGGCCGCCGCGGAGGCCGCGAGCGCCGAGTGGTAGTCGGTGCCGGTGGCGACGAACACGTACTCCGGGGCGCTGGTGACCGCCTTGGCGACCGCCACGGACGTGGAGTAGCGCGAGGTCCCCGACAGCCGCTTGGGCGTGAAGCCGAGCGAGCTGACCTTGCTCGCCACCGTGCTGGAGAGGATGTCCGTGCCGCCCACCAGGTAGACCGTGGCGCCGGGCTTCAGCGTGCGCTTCAGCTCGGTCTGCACGGCGCTCGACAGGGAGGTCTTCGACGTCATCAGCAGGGGGCCCTGCTTCTGGCCGGCGAGCGACTGCCCGGTCAGGGCGTAGGACGGGCTGTCCTTACTGATGAGGACGGCCGTCCGCGCGTCGATCAGGCCGGGCTCGCTCCGGCCGACCGTGTTCCAGGTCCAGCGGGACGAGGCCACGTTGGTGGCCGAGGAGTCGGCGCCCCAGACCCGGCCGGCGCTCTGGCGGCGCAGCGGCTGCCAGGCAATGTCGAGGATCGACGAGGTACCCGGGGGCAACGGCATCTTGGTGACCTCACCGGTGGCGACGTCCACGATGCGAGGGGTGGACGCGTCCTCGTCGGTTCCGTTGGTGACGGCGATCCGGGTACCGCTGGGCGACCACTCCGGGGCGTACGCGGCGTCGCTGAAGGAGAGTTGGCGCTCCCCGGTGCCGTCGACGTTGATGACGAACAGCCGGGTGAGACCGCCTGCCTCGCGGACGAAGGCGACCTGCGTGCCGTCGGGCGAGACCGCGGGGTCGTCGCCGTTGTCGGTCAGCTCTGTGAAGCCGCCGGTGGTGTCGTCGTAGAGCCAGACGGCCGACCCGGTCGGCGAGCCGCAGGTGTCGCCGGTGCGCACGAAGGCGATCAGGCCGTTGACGGACGCGCTCGGCTTGCGGTCGCAGCCGTCCTCCGCGGTGGAGAACAGCGGCTCGGCATAGCGGGAACCGTCCGACGGGGCGTAGCGGAGGCGGCCGCCTTCGGAGTAGACGATCGTGTTGCCGGTGTACAGGAACGTCGGATCGCCCACCCCTCCCGGAGTGTCCCGCTCAGGGATCTTGACCAGGGTGGAGTCGGTGTACCGCCGGGTCTCGACCCGGCCGTCCTTCACGTACGCGACCCGGCTGCCGTCGGGCGACCAGGAAGGCTGGCTTCCTGCGGCGACGAAGTCGGTGTAGGTGCCGCTGCCGAGCTGGTTCGTCTGCAGGACGTTGCGTGCGCCGTTGAGGAACATCAGCTTGCCGTCCGTGGCCTGCCACGTCACGGGGTCTGCCGCAGCCGCGCCCGGCGCGGTGGCCATGCCCGCCGCAACGGCGACGGCGGTGCCCAGTGCCGCGAGCACGCGGCGTCTGTGAATCTTCATGTGCCCCCACAAGAGTGATGAAAGGCTGCCGTTCGCCTCCCCGGCGCGGAACGGAATCTCACGTTCCCCTACGACAGCTGCGTCACTGTAGCGGCACACATGATCAGAAAGGAACAGCTTTCTCACGGACGGCCCGGGCCGCCGAACCACCCGGCACCGGGCCTTCGGCGTCGCAGCAGATGGTCGTCCCGCGGTGGCAGCGTGATGTTCCCCTTCGAGGAGCGACCCTGCTTCCCCGGTTCATCGAGTCCTCAATGGGGCGGGAGGGACTGTTCGGCCCAGATGGTCTTGCCGTTCTGGCTGTAGCGGGTGCCCCACTGGTGGGCGAGTTGGGAGACGATGAACAGCCCGCGACCTCCTTCGTCCGCGACCGGCGCGTGTCGCAGATGGGGTGCGGAGCTGCCGGCGTCCGTGATTTCGCAGGTGAGTGTGAGCTCCAGGATGAGGCGCAGTTGCACGGGCGGGGCTCCGTAGTGCACGGCGTTCGTGGCCAGCTCACTGACGATCAGCTCTGCGGTGAAGACGGTTTCCTCGTCCAGTCCCCAGTCGGTGAGGCGGCGCCGGGCAAGGGCTCGGGCTTCGCCGGCGGCTGTCGCGTCGGGGGTGAGCTGCCAGGTGGCCACGTGGTCGGGGGCGATGCCGGAGGTACGGGCCAGGAGAAGCGCGGCGTCGCCTCGTGGGGGATCGTTTCCCAGTGCGTAGACGACGTCGTCGCACAGGGACTGCAGGGAGCGGTCGGACCGGCTCAGGACGCTCCGGAGCAGGCCCGGATCCGTCTCCGCCCCCGCCTCCGTCTCCGCCCCCGCCTCCGCCTCCGCCTCCGCCTCCGGGAGCAGGGTTGCGGTGTAGAAGGCGAGGATGCTGCCCTCGGCGAGTTCGAGGCTCGCGGAAGCCCTGGGCACGTCCTCGGCGCATCCCAGCAGGGGGCTCGCCGGGACGTCGCAGACGTGGGTCGTCCCGTCCGGCTGGACGACGATCGGTGCGGGGTGCCCCGCACGGGCGATGGTGCAGATGCGGGTGATGGGGTCGTAGACCCCGTAGATGCAACTTGCGGCCAGTGTCTCGTCGTGCAGCGGATCGGCGGGTGGGAGCGCCGCGCGTTCCTCGGCCAGGCGGCCGGTGGTGTCGTGCAGCCTGGCGAGGAGTTCGTCGGGCTCCAGGTCGAGTGCGGCCAGCGCGTGGATTGCGGTACGCAGCTGCCCCATGGTGGTGGCGGCAGAGATTCCTTGGCCGTTCGCGTTGCCGGTGACCAGTGCTGTGCGGGCGCCGGGCAGGGCGATGGTGTCGAACCAGCTCGCACCCAGGTCCGCGGGGAGGCGGAGCCACGCAGTGTCGAGGGCTGCCCGCGGACCCGGGCTCTGGGGCAGGAGCCGGCGCTGGGTCGTGGCGGCGATGGTCCGCTCGCGGGTGAAGCGGCGGGCGTTGTCGATGCACAGCGCGGTGTGGGCGGCCAGTTCGAGGGCGAGGTCGACGTCGTCCTCGCCGTAGAGCTCGGTCTGTCCGCAGCGGTACAGGCTCATCAGCCCCAGCACCGTGCCGCGGAGGGTCAGCGGCGCCGTGATGAGCGAATGCGCTCCCGACGCGCGGATGGCCTCGGCACGTGGCGGATCCGCCGCCAGCCAGGCACTGTCGGCAGTCAGTTCCACGAGCCGGGGACGCAGGTCGGACAGAGCTTGCCCGAACGGGGTCCCGTAGGGCGCGGTGCGTACGTCGCCGACCGGATGCACGGGCTCCGCGACACAGCTGCGGAAGGCAGCACGCCGTAGGGGCACATCCCGGCTGAGCGGACCGATCGGGGGGTCCTCACCCCGTACGACTTCATCCACTACCTCGACCACGAGGATGTCGGCGTACTCAGGCACCAGGACATCCGCTGCCTCCTGGCAGGTGGTGACCACGTCGAGGGTCCGGCCGATGGCTTCGCGCACACGGGCGAGGACGGCGGTGTGCGCGTGCGCCCGCTCCCGGCCGGTGACCTCGACCGTGGAGATCGCGAGCCCGAGGACTGCACCTCGGGTGTCCTGAAGCCGGTAGGTGGATACGGAGAACACTCGTTCCCCGCCGCGATCGGCAGCAAAGCGAACGCGCACCAAGCGGTCGAGCACCGGCACGCCCTGCTCCAGGACACGGCGGGCCACGGATTCCTCGATCGCAGGGTCCGAGAGGGGGTACACCTCCATGAGTGGCCGACCCAGCAGGCCTTCGGACGGCACTCCGTGAAAGGCGCGTGTGGCCGTATTGACGCGCACGATCCGGAGTTCGCGGTCGACGATGTGCAAGCCGATGGGTGACTCGGTGAACAGGGCCTCGATCAGACTCTCGCTGATGCCGTCCGCATGGGTCCCGCCCGTGGGTTCCGTCGGCTGCCGCCCGATTTCCCAGGCCACGGCACCGTCCCGCAGCACCGGTCGCACCCACAGCTCGCACGTTGCCGTGCGGCCCTCCCGGCTGATCAGCTGCAGCTCTTCCCCGCCATGGTTGCCCTTGCCGACCGTGAAGAGTCCTGTCGCCGGAAGACCCAGCACCTCGGACGCGGGGAGGCCCAGCAAGGAGGCGGCCTCGTGACTCCACTCCGTGATCACACCGCAACCATCGATGATCATGAGTGCGTCGCCCCTCACGGCCCAGGCACCTCCGTCGGCCGTCGGGGCGGTCACTCATTCTGGCAGCGGGTGACAGCCCCGAGTCTTCGATGATCCCGCAGGTGAGGTGGTGACCTCCGTCCTGAGGAGCACTCGGCGCCGGATCGACGCCCGTTTTCAGTGTGCCGCGATGCGCTCGACGCGGCGACACCGAGCGGTACGGGGCCACGCCGGCCGCCGCGCCGCGACCGGTACTCGGACACCGGCGTTGTGTGACGTGTGCGCCGCCTTCTACCGGACGGCGAGTTTGCCAGTGGCATAGCCGATGCACAGTCGCCTCTTGCCGACACCGGCCCGGACCTCCGCCGTCAGAGCAGGTGGTCGGCCTTGCCGGCCTTGATGTCGCGGATCATCTGCCGGAGCGCCTCGCGGCTGTCGGTGAGGTAGTGGGCTTCCTGGCCGACGAGTGCGATGTAGCTGTTGCCCTGATCATCCGTCCCGAGTCGGTACCAGCTGGTTCCCTCACCACAGAACGGTTCTTCCCATGTGATGCCGTGCACGGAGACTCACCTCAGAGATGACGTGCGATGTCGTGGATGAAATCCCGGGACTTCTCGGGTGGCAGCGCAATGCGCTCCATCCGGTCGAGGTGTGAACGGTACTTGGCCAGTTGCGCTTCCCCGTACAGGAATTCGGGCCCATGTGTACCGCCCACCTGCACCGTGTCCAGCTGCGGTACGGGGCCCTCGGAGTAGTTCACGGTCTGTCCCGTACCGGGGAAGGCGCCCGCGTCGAACGGGGTCATGCGCAAGGTGATGTGGCGGCGCTCCGACACGTCGTGGGTCCAGCTGCCCAGGTGACGGCGGCTTCGCCGGGCTGCGGTCGTACGTGTGTATCCGGATCGCAGTGCGGCGGCGTCGAAGTCGATTGTGTGCGTGTGGGGCCGCGCCGGGGCGCCATGACTCCTGCCGGCGGGTAAAGGTTGCACAAGCGGAGACTTGTATCTGGATCATCCCTTTCTTAAGTTCAGGCAAACATCAGTAGAACTTCAGTTGAACTTCAGGAAGTTATTCCATGCGCCGAGACATACCGCCCCTCGTCGAGGTGCGTCGCATCACACAGAAGAAGCGCGATGCATGGTGGACCGTGCTCCTGGTCGACCCCGTAGCCACACCCCTGGTGCGGTTCGTTGCCAGGCGCACCCGTATCACTCCCAACCAGATCACCTGGGGCGCGCTGATCCTGGGGCTGGTTGCAGCCGCGTGCTTCGCCAAGGGCGACTGGTACTGGTTGATCGCCGGCGCGCTGGTCTACCACCTGAGCTTCATCCTTGACTGCATGGACGGCAAGGTCGCCCGTCTCACCGGTCAGGGGTCTGTGTTCGGCGCCTGGCTGGACTACATCTTCGACCGGATACGGGTCATGGCCTGCGCCGTCGCCCTCATGGCCGGCCAGTACTACCGCACCGGTGAGATGATCTATGTCTGGCTCGCTGCCGTGGTCGTCTTCCTGGACGGCCTGCGGTACATCAACTCGCTGGAGATCTTCAAGACCCGGCACACGATGCGCAAGCAGATCAAGTCGCGCATCCGGTCAGCCCGTCGAGACGAGAACCAGGCGGAGCTCGCCTTCATGGAGGACCTGCTCCGGGACAACCCCGAAGCCGACATCGAGCACGATGCAACCAGCGCCCCTGAGCGGGAAGAGGCGCCCTCCGGCCCAGTGACACTCGCCGCCTCCCAAGGGCAAGTGATCGATCTGCAGCAGGAGTTCCGTCACCGCTTCCCTGGCTACCTACGGTTCCGCTCGTTCATGCTGCGTCACCGCATCCGCACGCATCTGGTCAGTGGCATCGAGTTCCAGATGAGCGTGTTCATCATCGGCCCGCTCCTGGACCAGGTCATCGGTGCCACTGTCGTCAGCGCGGCACTGCTGCTGGTCTTCGAACTGGCAATCGTCTACAAGCTGCTGTTGTCCACCCGCGACTTCACGCGCACGATGAGCTCCTTCGAACAGCAACAGAAAATCACGACTGCGGCCTGACCTCCGGCGGAGGGCGATGGCCAAGAGGAAGGGCCGGGAGAGAAACCGGCGATGTGGGCCGTGCGTGGGCTCACAGTTCATCGGGACCTTCGTCGCGCAGCTTCCGCCAGAGGCGGGTGCGGTGCAGCACGTAAAGGGCGATGAACAGGACGATCGCCTGCAGGCCCACGGCGAGGAGCCAGAAGACGGTCGTGCTCTCCAACTCATCGGTCATGTAAGTGAAGTTCATGCCGAAGAATCCGGTCAGGAACGTCAGCGGCAGGAAGATCGTCGACACGATGGCCAGTCGGTTGATCACGCCGTTCTGTTCGCCGGACACGAGGGAGGAGTAGCTGACGAAGGCTCGCCGGGAGGCGTCCTGGAGAGACGCGATGTCCGTGAGCACCGACCTCGCAGCGCGCTGGTACGAGCGGGCGAGCCTCTGCCGCTCCTCCGGGAAGCTGCCGCTCATCGTCCTCCGCGTCAAGGTCTCGTCCGTCGCCTCCAGGTAGGGCAGGAGCGAGTGGTGCAGGAGGGCCGCGCGCCGTCGTAGCCGTGCCAGACGATAGACCTGCTGAGGCCGGCGTTGCTGGAACATCTCGTCCTCGAGATCCTCCACCTCCAGCAGGGCCTGCACGGCGGAGCGACGAAAGGTCTCCAGGGCCTCTTCCAGCAGCAGGAACAGCGTGGCCACGGTGTCGGAGGGCCGCTCACGCGGCAACCGGGCGGTGAGGCTCCCGATCGCTTCGACCGGCCCTCGGTGCACTGTGACCAGATACCGCTCGGTCACGAAGGCATGGATATGAGCGACCTGGCCTGCCTCGACGACCGGTACGACGAACCCGGCACTCTCTCCCAGGAACTCGGCACGCACGGCTTCGCCTTCCCTGCCGAGCCACGCCAAGTCCTCGGCTTCCAGGCCGAGCTGGTGGGCGACCGGCTGTTCGTCGGGCGATGCCTCCTCGGGCAGCTCGATGTCCACGATCAGAAAACGGGACGCCGCGAGACGCTCACGTGCCTCCGACACGTGTGTACGAGTAACGACGCCATCCGGCATCGACACCACCGATACGATCATCGTCCCTCATCGTGGATCACCGGCCGCAGCACCCTTCAGCGTGTGCAGACCCCGACGTCCACGCACCCGGAGGGACTCATTCGCACCGCCGGGTGGCCCCGAACGGGTGAGGGCCGCGCCGTCGGCGTCCGTAGGCGCGCCGGCCGGCGTCAGTTACCGCCCTGGTGGAGGCTCTGCAAGGTCACCGGGACGCCGATGCCGGAGGATGCTCCCGCAGACCTCCCCTGGAGATCGGCGGCCATGTCCCGGATCGCGGGGAGCCGGGCGAACAGCGCATCCCCGGGGCAGTCGGTCTCAGTGCCGTCGCGATGGCCGGAGATGGCATTGAATTCGGCCGAAGTGCCCTTGGCGTAGCGGCTTTTGTCATTGGTGGACGTCAGTCGCACCTTGCTGCGGGGGTCGACACCGCCCAGGCCGAGTTTCCAGGCGGCGAGGACCGCGATCGCGCGCTCCATGGGTGCCGGCACCGCCGTCCCTCGTCCGAAGGTGCCGATCGCCGCGATGCCTGCAGTGCCCTGGTTGAACCCCTGGGTGTGGGAGCCGACGACGGGGCGGTCGACACCGCCGGCGCGGCCTTCGTAGATGTTGCCGCATCGGTCGACGAGGAAGTTGTAGCCGAGGTCTCCCCAATGCCGATCATGGGTCTGGCCCGCATACAGGTTGCGCAGGGTGAGCGGTACGTCCGCGCAGTTGTAGTCGTTGGGGGTGTCGGTGTGGTGGATGAAGATCGCTGTCACCCCTCCCGCGTAGTGGGCATGGGCGTCGCGCTGGGTCTCGTCGGCCCGCCACTGTGCACGCGACACGATGGCGGGCCGACGCGCCGCACGGGGGAATGTCACCGGTGTCGCTCCGAGGGTGGGGAACGGCCATGTGGAATCGACGGCCGGCTCCGCAACGGTTTCGGTCCGCTGCGCCGAGGGAGGGCTTTCCGGCATCGTCCCGCTGCCGGCCCTCGTCACCCCGGCCGGTGCCGCCAGGAGAGGAACGGCCAAAGGGACCGTGACCCACAGTGCCATTCGGTACAAACGCACAGGGAGACCCTCTTTGTCTTTCGCCGTGGGGACGGTGGGGGCGTACGCCCAACAGCTTTCCGGGGGGAGGTTCACTGCGCGCGCCGGGTTACCGCATGCAGGGGAGCAAGCCGACTCCCGCAAGGGTTCCGAAGCAGGGCCGCGCCGAGGCCCCGGCACCCGGCCGGGCGTACTGTCCATGCCTGCCTGCCGGGACGCACGTACCGTGACGAGGGACTGCACAGGGTCGTCGCAGAGGTTCCGGCATGGAGGAGTGGACGACGTGAAGCTCGGCCTGCACTACTGGAACTACTCGCAACCCGCCGACCCCGCGCTCATCGCGCCCACGCTCGCCGAGGCGGCGCGGATCGCCGACCAGGGCGGGGTCGCTTCGTTCACCGTGATGGACCACTACTTCCAGATGGAGACCCCGCAGAGCGCGGCCGACGAGCCGATGCTGGAGGGGTACACGGCCCTCGGATACGTGGCGGCGCTGACCCAGCGGATGACGCTCGGCCTGATGGTCACGGGGGTGATGTACCGCCATCCGGGCCTGCTGGCGAAGATCGTCACCAGCCTCGACGTGCTGTCCGGCGGCCGGGCCGTGCTGGGTCTCGGCGCCTCCTGGTACGAGCGGGAGCAGCGCGGACTCGGGGTGCCGGTCGTCCCGGTCGCGGAGCGGTTCGAACGGCTGGAGGAGACGCTGCAGATCTGTCTGCAGATGTGGAGCGAGGAGAACGGCCCGTACGAGGGGCGGCACTACCGGCTGGCCGAGACGCTGTGCATGCCGGAGCCGATCGGCGAGCGGCCGCCGATCATGATCGGCGGCGGCGGCGAGAAGAAGACGCTGCGGCTGGTCGCCCGGTACGCGGACGCGTGCAACCTGTTCGCCACCGATGTGGACGAGGTGGCCCACAAGCTCGACGTACTGCGGGTGCACTGCGCGGCGGCGGGCCGCGACTACGACTCCATCGAGAAGACCCTCATGTTCAACAGGCCGGTCCTGGACGAGACCGATGCGTTCCTCGCCGACGTCGAGGAGTACGCGGAGCTCGGCATCACCGCGGTCCAGGTGCTGCCGGACCGGCACCCGGTCAGTTTCACCGAACAGCTCGCCGCACGCATCGTGCCCAGGCTCGACACGATCGGCTGAGGGCTGTCCCGTAGTCCCTGGTGGATCAGCGCGCGGCGTCGGATGCGGTGCATCGCAAGGCGGAGGGGCGTCCTCGTACGGGGCGTGTCCGGGCGTGTCCGGGACGGAGTCCAGGGCGGGGACGCCTCGCTCTTCGCCGCCCCCGCTGTGCCGGTCGCCTGAGCCGTTCAGGTCCTCATCGGCCGTCAGCCCGGGGCATCGGCGCGGTGAGCGTTTTGGGGCCTGCCCCTGGGCCCGTGGGCCCACGCCCCCGTCGGCTGCGCTCATTACGCTCGTAACCGACCGAACGTGAGCCGAAGACTTGCCGCCGCCGAGCGGTGATTCGACGTGCTCATACGCACATCCGAAGAGGTGCCCCCACACTCTTATGAGGTGAAGCGTCGATGAAAGACGGTTTCTTCCACTCGTACCACCTCGGCTGGAGCCGACTCGATGCCGAGTCGTTGCTCGGGGATCTCGGCGCGGCGGGGCTGCGGCTCGACCACTCCGCCACCGGCCGCATCACGCTGGTCAGCCCCGGCTCCGAACCGCCGGCCACCCAGGCGCGGGTGACCAGGGAGCAGCTGGTGACCGTGGCGGGCCTGCAACGGCTCGACGAGATCAGCTTCCTGCTGTGGGTGAAGAGCGGCGCCGAGGTGTACGCGCGCATCCGTCGCACGAGGGGTGGCGTCGTCGCTCTCGAATTCGGACTCCACGGGCTGTCCCAGGACGATCAGGAGCTGGCCGTCCGCGCGATCAGGGAGGCGATCGGCAGGGCCTCCGTGCTCTGCATCGGCTTCGTGGTCGACCGGGAGGGGGCATCGGTGGCGACCGACTGGAACGGGGTCATCGTCAACGGCACTACGCTGTTCGACAGTTGGCCGGACACGCTGGCCGTACGGCATGAGGTGGCGGCGGCGCAGCCGCAGTTGTCGGGTGTGGCGTCGTTCGAGCAGTCGCCGTGGATGCTGTTCGGCAGCGAGGTCCCCAGCCGGTAGCGGCCGTCCGGCCTGCGCCCCGGAGGGCCCGTGCGGGCGTCGTACCCGGCCGCACGCACCGGTGCGTGCGGCCCCGGCAGCCCTCAGACCCAGCCCCGCATCGCCACGAACCCGTACAGCAGACCGAGCGAGAACACCGTCAGGCCGGCCGCGAACACTGCGGGCATCAGCACCGGCCCCCATGCCCGCGGCCCGGCCACCGTGGCGCGCTTCTCCGGGGCCGCCGGATCGTACGTGACCCGGATCGGCGCCCCGACCTCGAAGCCGAACGGGCCCGGCGCATGGTCGACGAACTCCATGTCGCGGCCGTCCAGCGTGCGGAACGCGAACACGTACTCCGTCGCGTACCCACGCTCCCGGTCCGCCCCCCGGTCCACGACCCGGCGCTCCGCGCACCGGCCCTCGACCTGCACCCCGTGCCGGATCAGGCTCAGTACCCGGCCCAGCCGCAGCGCCGAGCGCACGGCGAACGCACCGAGGAACAGGCCGAACAGCAGCAGGAAGGTCGCGGTGCCGCCGGGCAGAACATTCATGAACGCCAGTCCTCCACGGGCTACTTCACGGTGATCGAGCCGACGAAGGCGTCGAGATCCTTCGTGCTCAGCGAGCCCTTCACCGCATTGATCCGGATGGCGAACGGTACGTCCTTCGAGTCGACCCCCGCCACTACGACCCCCGTCATCCGGGTGCCGCTCGCCGGGGTCTGCTCCTTGCCGGACGAGGTGAACTCGTAGTCGATCCGACGCGCGTCCCGGGCGCTCTCCTCGCCCGCCAGCCGCACATCGGAGGTGGCCTTACGGCTCGCACCGAGTCCGATGCCCGCGCCCGCCGCGGCGGCCGCCTCGCCCGCGTCGTCGACGCCCGTCGCGAAGTCGAGCTGGACCGAGACCATGCCGGTGCGCAGCCCGCCCTCCGTCTTGAGCGCGACGGCCGCATTGCTCTTGCTGCGGTCGGCCGCGGACTGCTCCTTGTATCCCTTGTCCTCCGGGTAGCCGACGGACAGGCTCTTCGTGTCGAGCTTGCCCCAGCCGTCCGGGACGGCGCCCGTGTCCGAGGAGCCGCAGCCGGTGAGAAGGGTGAGACCGATGGCGGCGGCAACAGCCGCGCCGAGCGTCCGGGACCTGTTCACTGCCGCCCTTGCCGTTGCCGCTGCCATGGTCTGTTCATCGCCTCTCGTCGTGCGTGGTGCCGGGTGGTGCCGGATGGTGCCGCCGGTGTTGCGGGGGTGCTCAATTCGCGCAGTAGCTGTACGGAAGGAAGCTGCGCTTGTCGCCCTGCGGAGCTCCGAGGAACTGTGCGTCCGTCAGTGTCTCCTTCTTGTGCTCGTCCGAGATGGAGAACCCGAGACTCATGCCGAGCGAGACCTCGAAGCCGAACTCCTGGGCGTCCGTCTCGCCGTGGTACTGCATGGTGCTCGACAGGCCGTCCTGGAACATCATCTGGTCGAAGGGGTCCGTCCCGTCGGGCTTCTGCTGCAGCGACTTGTCACCGAACATGTACTCGAACGGTGCGGTGTTGTTGCCGCTGCCGTCCAGCCACTTCTCGGCGATGGCCCGCTTGTCCTCGGTGGCCTTGTCGTCGTCCTTGCCGAAGATGATCGAGTTCGTCTGGACCTCGATGCCGGTTTCGCCGGACGAGTCGGTGACACTGCCCTTGCCGCCGCGCTTGTCGCCGTCCTTCTTGCCGTTGTCGCCCTTGGCCTCGCCCTTGTCGGACGTCGAGCCCGTCTCGACCGTCTTCGTCATGTCGATACGGACGATCTTGCCGGTCTTCTGGTCACGGGTGACGGTGATCGCCCCGGTGCGGGTGTCCTTCGCGCCGGCCGTGCCGGTGAGCGGGCCCGCCGTGCCGCCGACCTTGCCCTCGAGTTCGAGCTTGGCGGTGTACGTGTACGACTCGTTGCCGTTCACGTCGTCCTTGGTGATGGTCACGTCGGGGGAGAACTTGGCCTTGCCGCCCAACTTGGCGCCGAGCTTGGACTCGTCGCCCGCGCTGATGTTGAGACCGCCGTCGGCATACACGTTGAGGCCGATGGTCGAGTAGGAGATCTTCTTGTCGCCGATCTTCTTCTCGACGTCCTCCTTCTTCTCGGCCCACTTCATGCCCGAGTACCAGCCGCTGCCGTAGCCGCCGCTGTACTTGGTCGAGGTCTCCCACATCTTCATTTCCTCGATGTCGTCCCGCATCTTCTTGGCGTCCTCCTCGCTCTTGAAGACCCAGGTGTCACCGTTGGTGATCTTGACGCCGCCGCCGACGTCGACATCCGCCTTGCCGAGCTTGCCGAGCTTGACGCCGGGCGTACTGCCGCTGGCGCCGACGGACGCGGCGTCCGTGAACGTCATGTAGACCAGCTTGTCGTTCTCGTCGACCTTGCCGTCCTCGTTCACATCCGTCTTGGCCTGGCTGACCTTCTGCTGGAAGCCGTACTCGTTGCCCCACTCGAACCAGCCGATCTTCACCTTGTCGCCGACGGTGTCGGAGACGCTGGAGACCTGGCACAGCTTGGGCTCGTAGTCGGCATCGGTCTTCGGCTTCGTAGTCGGGTCCCCGCCGCCCGTCGTGCATCCGGCACTGCCGCCGCCCATCGAACTGATCGCACACCGGATCCGGTCGCCGATCTGCCCGCCGACACCCGCCATCGCCATCGCGCCGATCAGGGTGACGACGAGGACGATCACCCCCAGGTACTCCATGGCGGTGGCACCGGTGTCGCGCCAGGTGTACGAGTTCGGCGCGGCGGACTCCGTCTCGTCGGCCTCCAGCAGCCGGTCGACGGCCAGTCCCACGGCAGAGCCGGTGACCAGCACCACCACCGGCATCAGCACGCCCTCGACGCCGACGACATGCCACGAGACGTAGAGGCCGTACGCGAGCCCGACGACCGGAACACCCAAGGTGGCGAGCAGATACAGGAGACGGGACTCACGCTGCTCGTCGGGCAGGACGCGGGCGGCGGCCAGGGTGGTGAGGAGGGTGGTGATGACGCTGGGCACATGCAGCAGTGCCAGCCGCCAGGTGAAGGCCTGGAGCCGCTCATCGGTGGCGAGCGTCTCGACGAGCCCACGCGTCACCAGGATCCCGGCGAAGACGTAGACGAGGGTGCCGACGGCCCAACTGCGCGTCAGGGGAAAGAACACACCTCCGCCGCGCTCCCGCGGTATATGGCCCCCGCTTCCGCTTCTCCAGCCGCCGCCACTTCTCACGGTCTTCCCCTCCGCCACTGACTCGCACTGCCTGCCCGCCCCGCTGCTGAACCTCGGGTGTGGCGTGAGCGTACGGGCGGGCGGGCCGGATGACCTGGGCCCTTGGCCCCAAGTTCGGGCCCAAGTCCGGGGAAAGGGGCGTTGGGTCACGGGCGGTCAGGTGACTACACGGCCCGGGCAGCCGGCACGACCGGTCGGGGATCCGCTGCCCGGTGGGCCCGTTGCAGGTGGGGGCTCATTGGGGTCCGGGGGCCCAAGACGGGTGCACCGCACGCTCGTTAGCGTCGAAACCATGTCACATCTGGGGGAGTTGCGTCGTCGGATCCGACGATGGTCACGGGGTTCCAGGCCGCGTACGGACGTCCGGTTGCTGGGTCTGCGCCACCGGCGCGATCGGGGGCAGGGGGCCTTGGAGTACCTGGGCCTGGTCCTGGTGGTCATGGCGATCGTCGGCGCTCTGGTGGCGACGGGGATCGGTGCGGAGCTCACCGAGAAGATCGGCGCGCAGGTCTGCCGGATCGGGGGCGGCGGGAACTGCGGTGGTGACGGGAACACCGAGGCCCGGGACGGCGGTTCGGGCAAGCCGGGCACCGGGGATCCGGCGTCGGACCGCAACGACGACGGTACGCCGAAGGCGCCGGCGCAGGTCGACTACGACAAGGCGCTGAAAGAGCTTCAGGACGCCCAGAAGGAAGAGACGTCCAACACGGACAAGGCGAAGGAAGCCGCGAAGGAACTCGCGAAGATCCTCGCCGACGAGCTCGGGATCACCGACGCACTGAACTGCATCACCAAGGGCGACATGGGCGCCTGCACGGAAACACTGATCAACGTCCTGCTCAGCCTGATCGGGGGTGCCGTCGGGAAGCTGGGCGCGAAGTACGGCGCCCCATGGAAGTGGAAGAAGGCCTACAAGCTCATCAAGAGCTTGAAGAAGCACGGCGGCGACCTCTACGACGCCCTCAAGGGCCTGGTCAAGAACCGCAAGAAGGTCAAGGAAGCCGAGAAGAAGCTCGAGGACGCCCGGAAGAAGCTCGACGACACGAAGAGGGACCCGCCGAAGAAGGACGACAAGCCCGACGAGAAGAAGCCCGACGAGAACCCGAACTGCAAGGTCAAGCACAGCTTCCTGCCGGGAACACAGGTGCTGCTCGCCGACGGGCGGACCGTCCCCATCGAATCGGTGCGGACCGGCGACCGGGTCCGGGCCACCGACCCGTACAGCGACCGCACCCAGGGCCGACGGGTCGAGCGCACGATCACGACGTACGACGACAAGGACTTCACCCGGCTGACGTTCCGGACCGCCGGCGGGCCTGCGGTGATCACCGCGACCGGCACGCACCCGTTCTGGGCCGTCGGCCGGCGGCGTTGGGTGGATGCGGACGACATCACGCCCGGCACGGAGCTGCGGACCGCGGACGGCTCCGTGCTCGCCGTCTCGGCCGTCTTCCGGTACACCCAGCGGCAGACCACGTACGACCTGACCGTCAACGGCATCCATACGTACTATGTGCTGGCAGGCGGCGCCCCCGTCCTGGTGCACAACAACTCCTGGTGCACCGACGAGGAACGCCTCGAGGATGCCGACGACATCGCCAAGGGGCACGCGGACAGCAAGCACGCGGGCGACTTCCCCGGCCTGTCGACCGACGATCTCGCCGAACTCGCCAAGGACGTGATCAAGAATCCGTCGCGGACCAAGGACCTGGGCAGTGGCCGGAAGGCGTTCCTCGGCAAGGACGGCACGACCATCGTGATCCACGATCCAATGAGCCCGGACGGCGGAACCATCTTCCGGCGGGACCCGGCGAAGCTCGAAGAGTACTGGGAAGGGCTGAACTGATGTCGGCAGGCGAAGTGGCGGCGAGCGAACTGCTCACGGGGGCCGAGACCGAACTCCTGCGACGGGCGCTCCTGGAATGGGGCGGCCCGGCTCACTGCAGCGACCAGCTCGCCGTCGGCATGGGCTTCGCGGACGAGCAGGACCTGGTCGACCGGTGCAGCAGGCTGCGGGCTGCACTCGCCGACGACACCCCGCTCGCACCGGTGGACTGGGCGCGGACCCTGCTGGCCGTGGAGATCGTGTTCGTCAGCGACCTCGCCGGCACCGGCGTCGAATGGCGGACGACCACGGGACTCGGTGACGAGCCGACCATCATGATGCTGCGGTCGATCCAGCGGAAGCTGGCCAGGACGGTCAAGCCCTACTACGGGAAGAGCCCGAGCGAATGACGACGGATCGGCCTCGTCGCCGACCTTGGGTCCCCGGCTGAGTCCTGGGGCCCAAGACGGTTCCGGAGCGGGTCGCTGGCGTCGTGCCCCGGAAGTGTTCATGGCCCGCCCGCCCCCACGTACGGACAACGACCACGGGGCGGGCGCGGGACCGGAAGGGTGGACGGGTGAGGACTCGCTTGCAGACGGCGGAGCAACTGGCGCTGACCGAGGAGGAGTCCCGGCTCCTGCAGCAGGGCCTGGTCGAGTGGAGCGGCCCGGCGCGCTGCACGGAGGAGTTCGCGGTGGCCATGGGCTTCGACGACGCGGCCGACCTGAACCGGAGGGGGGCCAGGATCCGTACGGCACTGGCCGCGAAGGAACCCCTGGAGCCGATGGACTGGGCGCGGGCGCTGCTCGCCACGGAGTTGGCGTTCGCCAGCGAGGTGGTCGGCTCGGGCTACGAGTGGTCCACGACGACCGGCTGGTCCGACGACACGACCGTGAAGGTCCTGCGCTCCACGCAACTGAAGCTGATCCGCACGGTGTCCCCGCTCGTCGGCCGCGGCCTGGGCACCCGGCCCCAAGGGCTGTCGGATCACGCCGGACTCGCGGGGCACGCGCCCTGATCCGGCCTGATCCGAAAGAAGGGCACCGAACCTCTTGGGCGCGGCCCCGAGTTGGGCCCGTGGGCCCACGCACCCGCCGCCGCCCGGTTGTTAGCGTGCCGGGCAGGGGACGGGGCCCATGGTCGGAAACGGGGAACGATGAAGGCTCGCACAGCAGTCATGGCGGCGACGACAGCGGCGCTCTGCCTCGCGGCCGTGTCCTGCGGCCCGTCCGGCGGCGACTCGTCCCACGGCAAGGACAACGGCAGGGCGAGCAGTCCGTCGAGCGCGAAGCCGTCCGGCAAAGACACCTCGTCCCCGCCCCCGCCGCCGTCCCCGGGCACGCTGCCGGCCGGCACCGGCAAGGTGCTCACCGAGGCGGAGCTGACCGAGGCGGCCCTGGCCACCGGCGACGTGGCCGACTACGAGGTCACCCCGCTGCAGGGCAGCCAGGACACCGGCACGGAAAAGGCCGAGAGCCGGGCCTGCCGGCCACTGGCCGCCGTGATCAACGGCGCTCCCGAACCCGCCGCGACCGCCACCGTCTTCCGTACCGTCATGGACAAATCGGAGGAGGGAAGGGACGACCGGACCGTCGTCACCGAGATCCTCACCTCCCACCCGAAGGGCGCGGCCCAGCAGGTGCTGCGCGACGTCCGGGACGCGGTGCAGGCCTGCGCGGGCGGGTTCAGGACCTCGAGCGACGAGGGGCCGTCCACGTACAGCAAGGTCGATCTGCTGGATGCGCCGCGGGTGGGCGAGGAGAGCATCGCCTACCAGGTGACGGGGAACATCGAGGGCGACAAGGTGCCGCTGGTCTTCCAGCTCGTACGGAGAGGTTCGACGGTCGTCACGTTCTACGTCGCCGACTTCGTCGACGCGACGCCTCCGGAACTCCCGGCGGAAGTGGTCACTGCGCAGCTGGCCAAGCTCCCGTAACCGGCCCCTCAGCCGGCCCGGTCGATCTGCACCTGTACGCCCGGCCGCAGCCCCCACTTCTCCATCGTCCCGGCCGCCGACTCGAGCACATGACGGGATTGCAGCCGCACCATCCCGAGCCGACCCGGCTTCATCGTGTGGACCGCCACGACGTTGAACTTCCGGTCCAGGTACGCCACATCGATCGTGAACCGCATCCCGAACGTGTGCACACTCCCGCACGGGGTGATCATCAGCGCCCCGTCGATCCCGTCCTGCCCGAGAAGCCCCTTCGACCGGGCCCGGTACGAGGCGGCGATCCGAAGCGGTACCTCCAGCCCCGGTCCCCCCTCCCGGTCCCCGATCGTCAACGTCCCGTTGCCATTGCGCCATTGACCCATGGCGACGACGGTAGCGCCCGGTGACAGCCGCTGGGCCCGAAATGACGCGCAGTGGGCCCCAGGGCCCATGACCGCGTGTGCGTCGCCCGCCTAGGGTCGGTTCCGTGTACGTCATGCTGACAGGCGTCGCCGCGCTCTGGGGCGCCGCGACCGGACTGCTGGTCCCGCGCGCCGCCTACCGGTTCTCCGTCGAACCGGAGGACGCATGGCGGGACACCTGCCCCGCCGGCCACCCCTTCAGTGGGGTGGCCCGCGGCTGGCTCGGCTCCACACGGTGCGCGGCGTGTGCCGCGGGTGCTGCGGTGCGTACAACTGCGGTGCGTCCGACTGCGCAGACGAAGACGGCCGCGGTACCGGCCCCACCCGACGAGCGCGACGAGGCCGCCGAGATCGCCGAGTCGGCGGACGCGAGCACGAGGGAAGGCGACGGTCGGGAGGGGGACCCCCGCACCGAACCGGTCGCGCGCTACGCCCCCGCCGTCCTTGCCCCCGTCGCCGGCACCCTTGGCTGCGCCGCCCTCGCCGCGGCCACCGGGCTCCGGCCCGAGCTTGCCGTCTGGCTGCTGCTTGCCCCCGTCGCCGTACTCCTCGCCACCATCGACCGCCGCGTCCACCGGCTGCCCGACCGGCTGACACTGCCGCTCGCGGGTGCGGCCGTCGTACTGCTGGGTGGCGCGGCGCTGCTTCCGGAGCACGCCGGTTCGTGGCTGTCCGCTCTGCTCGGCGGCCTCGCCCTCGGCGGCTTCTACTTCCTGCTCTTTCTGATCAACCCGAACGGGATGGGCTTCGGCGACGTCAAGCTCGCCCTGTCGCTGGGGGTGGCTCTCGGCTGGTACGGGTGGGCGGTCGTCTTCGCGGGCGGCTTCGCCGGGTTCGTGCTCGGTGCCGTGTACGGGTTCGGGCTGGTGATCCTGCGGCGGGCCGGGCGCAGGACGGGCATCCCGTTCGGGCCGTTCATGATCGCGGGCGCGCTGCTCGGGATACTGTTCGGCGGCCTCGCGGCCTGACGGGCCGGAGCACCCGGAATTCGGTCGCGCCCGCGAATGTGCGGATGACACCATCCCCGCATGCCCGGAACATCCGAAGAAGAGGAACGCACACGCTTCGAAGCGCTCGTCGCCGAGGCCGCCGCCGTCTCCGTCGACGGCTGGGACTTCTCCTGGCTCGACGGCCGGGCTACCGAACAGCGCCCCTCCTGGGGGTATGCGCACGCCATGGCCGAGCGGCTGGGCCGGGCGCAGGCGGCCCTCGACATCCAGACCGGCGGCGGCGAGGTCCTCGCCTCCGCCCCGAAGCTGCCGCCGTTGACCGTTGCCACCGAGTCCTGGCCGCCGAACATCGCCCGCGCCACCGCCTTTCTGCACCCGCTCGGCGCGGTCGTGGTCGCCGACGCCGACGAGCCGCCGCTGCCGTTCGGGGACGCGGCCTTCGACCTGGTGGTCAGCCGGCATCCGGTGACCACGTGGTGGGCGGAGATCGCGCGCGTACTGAAGCCCGGTGGTACGTACTTCTCGCAGCAGGTCGGTCCGGCCAGCGTCTTCGAACTCGTCGAGTACTTCCTCGGCCCGCAGCCCCCCGAGGCCCGCGGCGCCCGCGACCCGCAGCGGGCCCGCGCGGACGCGGAGGCGGCCGGGCTCGAAGTCGTCGATCTGCGGCTGGAGACGCTGCGTACCGAGTTCTTCGACATCGGCGCCGTCGTCTACTTCCTGCGGAAGGTGATCTGGATGGTGCCCGGCTTCACGGTCGAGCAGTACCGGCCGCAACTGGCCGCCCTGCACCACCTCATCGAGGCCGAGGGGCCGTTCGTCGCGCACACCACCCGCTTCCTGATCGAGGCCCGCAAGCCGTAGCGGCCGTAAACGTGGTGACGCTCGCTGTGCCATCACTCTCCCTTCACCGGCGTACGCCCAAAATGATGCGACCCTGGGCGGTGAGCGCACGGGGAAGGAGCAGGCCATGAGGGTGGAGAACGGCGAGGAGGCCTCCCGCAGCACGCGGCAGGGCAACGCCGAATGGCTCAGAGGGGCACGGGTCGTCGGCGTCCTCGGCCTCTTCTACCGGCCGGAGGGGCGGATGGGGGAACCGGAGGCCGTCGAGTTCCTGCTCTCCGGCAGCCAGTCGTTGCTCCTGACCTGCGCCTCCGACTGGACCCTGCATATCGGGCCCGGCACCTGGCCGCGTCTGCCCGACTGGTGCGTACCCGCCGGCCAGTGGGGGTTCGCCGCCCTGCCGCACCTGCCCGAACCGCCCGACGGCGGCTGGACGGTCACCCGCACGGAGGAGCTCCGGGACGAGCGCGGCGAGGTGCACCAGGCCGTCATCCGGTGCGAGGGCGGACGCTTCGTGGTCATCGGCGGGGACACGGTCGCGATCCGCTACACCCGAGGCCACCGCGGCGCGGAAGCGACCACCTGAGGACACAAGCGACCGGCTACCGGGTGGGCGCTATGCGTGCGGCCCCACCGTCACCTTTCCGACCGTCAGTTCCGGCTTCCCCTCCAGCACCGCCCCCACCCGCTCCACCTGCTCCTCCAGCCCCCGCAGCTGCCCGGTCGTGAGCGGGGACAGCGGCTCCACGGTCACCGCGATCCGGCGGCCCGAGCGGCGCTGGTGCCAGACCCCGGCGACCGTGCCGTCGATCAGCAGCACAGGGTGGTTCCCCGCCTGGCCACCCGCCAGCGCGCGGGTGTACGCAGCGTCCGGGAAGAGCCTCTCGCGCGGCTGCGACGCGATGGCGAACGCATCGAAGTAGGGGAGCAGCCGAACCCCGCGCGCCGGCCCGGTGGGGAAGTCGGTGTCGCCCGCCACCAGCCAGGCCGGCCCGCCACCCTCGTACGCCACCTCTTCGATCGCCCCGGCCCCGGCCTGCTCCGCGAACACCGACACCGCCCAACTGTTCGGTGCGGCAAGCCATTTCGCGAAGTGCTGCGGCGTGGCGGGCCCGTACGCGTACAGATAGCGGTGTACGAGCCCGGCCAGCGCCTCCGGGCCGTCGAGCGGGGTGGCGCCCGGGTTCGTGTACGTGACCTTGCGGCCGCGGCCGGGGGCGAAGCACAGCACACCGCGGTGGCCCGCGAGATGCATCACCTGCCGCCAGCGCGGCCACATGTCCTGGAACGCGGGCATCACCCGGTCCCCGGCCCATGGCCCGGTGCGGGCGACCACCGCGTCGGAGAGCTCGTCGATCGTCAGCTCGGCCCCCGCCAGCGCGTCGCCGACCGCCGCGAGAACCTCCTCGGTCTGATCCGCGCTCAGCCGGACGTCCTGGCGGAACGGGCTGGTCCGGGCCGGGATCGCGGACAACGCACCGGTCCACAAGGGCAGTTCGGCAGCCGGCAGCAGATGTACGGTGCCGCGCGGCCCATGCGTCCGGACCAGGGTGCGGTCGTTCCACAGAGCCTTGCGCACGTCGGTACGCGTCGCGCCCGCCAGCCGCAGCCCCACGGACAGCTCGGCGGCGGACGGCACCTGTGCGTGCGCGGCGAGCATCGCCGCCACGGCGCGGTCGGGGGAGGAGGTCATCGGGGCGGCGAGGCCCTGGCGTTCGATCCGGCGCGCGTTCGCCTGGGCCCAGGTCACGGTCGCGGTTCGTGTCGTCATGATGCGGAAACTAGCGGCCCATCAGGTCAGGGCGTGTCCCATATGTGGTCCATGACCTCCACGAGACGTACAGCTGCGGTCCTCGCCGGCGCGATGGATCCCGTCCTGGCGCCCGGCCCTCGCGGGCTGCGGGAAGGAGCGGGCCCAGGACGGCGCGGCGGCCGCCGCCGCGGCAGCGACCGTAACGGCGCTCACGACGACGCCCACCCCTTCCGCCGAAGCGGCCCACCGTCGACCGGGTGAAGGCCGATGCCCAGGTCGAGCGGATCAAGGCGGCGCTCACTCCGATGGCCCAGGACCCGCACACCACCGAGGCCGAGGTCCGCAAGGTGGCCGGTCGGCGGCCACCGAGCCCACTGCGGGCCGCCAACGGGGACGGGCCCGGACCCGGGAGGCACCGGTGCGGCGTCAAGGCGGCGCCCCCGGCCGTCCGCCCTCTTCGCACCCTCTCCCAGGCCCCGGAATCCGTGCCCGGACCGGAGTCCCGCGAATTCGGAGAGTAATTGTGGAGCGGTGTGGCACGCAGCATCACTTACGAAGGGTTATGGTGGAAACCCCCCCTCGGGCCGGTCCGTATCCCCCCCACGGACCGGCCCGATTTTTTGTGGGCCGGTGGTGCGGGTCCCGGGCGGGACCCGTGAAAACCGGACCGATCAGCCCCGTCCGGCCCAGATGTTGGTGCCTTCGGTGTCCACGGCGAAGGTGTCGATCTCCTTCAACTCCTCGGCGGACAGCGCCGGTCCGGCGAGCGCCGCGACATTCTCCTCGAGCTGCCGCACACTCGACGCGCCGATCAGGGCAGACGTCATACGGCTGTCCCGCAGCACCCAGTTGAGTGCCAGCTGAGCGAGGGACTGGCCGCGCCGCTGAGCGATGTCGTTCAGCCCGTTCAGCCGGCGGACCACCTCGTCCGAGAGCAGATCCGGGCTGAGGGACTTGCCCTGGGTCGCGCGCGAACCCTCCGGGATGCCGTGGAGGTACTTGTTGGTGAGCAGGCCCTGGGCGAGCGGCACGAAGGAGATGCAGCCCATGCCGGCCGCCTCCAGCGTGTCCAGCAGCCCGTCGTCCTCCGTCCAGCGGTTGATCATCGAGTAGGACGGCTGGTGGATCAGGGCGGGCACACCCATCTCCTTGAGCAGCCGGGCGGCCTCGGCGGTCTGCTCCGAGTTGTACGAGGACACACCCACGTACAGCGCCTTGCCCTGCCGCACGGCGGAAGCCAGCGCACCCATCGTCTCCTCGAGCGGGGTGTCCGGGTCGAAGCGGTGCGAGTAGAAGACGTCGACGTAATCCAGCCCCATCCGCTTCAGCGAGGCGTCCAGTGACGACAACAGGTACTTGCGGGAGCCCCACTCGCCGTACGGGCCGGGGTGCATGTCATACCCGGCCTTGGTCGAAATGATCAGTTCGTCACGGTACGGGGCAAAGTCCTGACGGAAGAGCTTTCCGAAATTGAGCTCGGCGGAGCCGGGCGGCGGGCCGTAGTTGTTGGCCAGGTCGAAGTGGGTCACCCCGAGGTCGAAGGCGCGGCGCAGAATCGCCCGCTGGGAGTCCAGTGTGCGGTCGTCGCCGAAGTTGTGCCACAGGCCGAGCGAGACGGCAGGGAGCTTGAGACCGCTGCGGCCGGTCCGGCGGTACTCCATGGAGTCGTAGCGCGAACCGGCAGCCCGGTAGGAGGAAGAAGAATCAGTCACGTTTCCCTCCTTATCACGTACTTGTGACAGACCAGGTTGGGCCGGTGCGGCGCCTGCGCAGTAATGTGGCGACGTCGGGGACTGCCACGGCACGGCGGAACGATGGACTCCGCGGACTTGTGCGGCGATCCCCAGGGGGACGACCCCGGACCCCGGGCAGTGGGGCGGGCGGGCCCGCACAGAACCGAGAGGTGAACTCAGTGAACTTGCGCGACCTGGTGTACAGGCTCTACGCGCGCCGGGTGGAGGCCCGCCTCGATCACACCCAGGTGCCCAAGCACATCGGTGTCATCCTCGACGGCAACCGGCGTTGGGCGAAGGCGTCCGGCGGCACGGCCGCGCAGGGACACCAGGCCGGTGCGGACAAGATCCAGGAGCTGCTCGGCTGGTGCAGTGAGACCGATGTCGAGGTCGTCACCCTGTGGCTGCTCTCCACGGACAACTTCGACCGGCCCGCGTCCGAGCTGACCCCGCTCCTCGGCATCATCGAGAACACCGTGCGCGACCTGGCGGCGGACGGCCGGTGGCGCGTGCACCACGTCGGCACGCTGGACCTGCTGCCCGCGCACACCCAGACCGTCCTCAAGGAGGCCGAGCAGGCCACGGTCGGCGTCGACGGAATACTGGTCAACGTCGCCGTCGGCTACGGCGGGCGACAGGAGATCGCGGACGCGGTGCGGTCGCTGCTGCTCGACCACTCGTCCAAGGGGACGTCCTTCGAGGACCTCGCGGAGATCGTCTCCACGGACCTGATCTCCGAGCACCTGTACACGCGGGGGCAGCCGGATCCGGACCTGGTGATCCGTACGAGCGGTGAGCAGCGGCTGTCCGGCTTCATGCTCTGGCAGAGCGCGCACTCCGAGTACTACTTCTGCGAAGTCTTCTGGCCGGCGTTCCGCAAGGTCGACTTCCTTCGCGCGCTGCGCGACTACGCGGCCCGAGGCCGCCGCTTCGGCGGCTGACGCCACGCATCCGAACCCGGCCTGTCCGGCGTTCGAGGACTGAACCCCGGGGCGGGTGGGCGCCCTGACCCGTGCCCCGGGGCACTGCTTCCGGCTCGCCCGCGCCCTTGCGTAACGGTTCCGGCCTCAAGTGCCGGACAGGCTCACACCGTGGGCCCGGACCTGCGCGGTCGGGGGCATCACTTCCGGCTCACCCGCCCGCCTCGTGGCGGCATGGCTTCGCGTGTTCGAGGGAATACCCCTGTCAGGTCGACGTCCGGTCAAAAACCAGGCGGACGTCGTGTCCAAGTGAGTGGCATCGAGTCCGCTCGCCCGGGAGGCCCTTTGCACACGAAGGACCGTACATACAGTGCGGTCGACGCGGAGGGCCGGCGCTCGGCCCGCGCAAGGTGGCCGCAGCCCGGTCCGTCCTCTCCCTTTGGGATGCTCCGCGACGCCGTCGCAGCCCAACCTCGTCCGAGGGGGTACGTCCTTCCGTGGTGACCAGCACAAAGCGCCGCATGCCCGACAGGCGCACCTATGTTCTCGACACCAGCGTCCTGCTGGCCGATCCGAACGCCATGGCCCGCTTCGACGAGCACGAAGTCGTGCTCCCGATCGTCGTGGTCACGGAACTGGAGGCCAAACGCCACCATCCGGAGCTCGGCTACTTCGCCCGGCAGGCCCTGCGCCTGCTGGACGACTTCCGCGTCCGGTACGGCCGGCTGGATGCCCCGATCCCGCTCGGGGATCTCGGCGGAACGCTGCGCGTCGAACTCAACCATTCCGATCCCGGCGTACTGCCCGCCGGCTACCGGTTGGGGGACAACGACTCTCGGATTCTCGCGGTCGCGCGCAATCTGCAGGCCGAGGGATACGACGTCACGGTCGTCTCCAAGGACCTGCCGCTGCGCATCAAGGCATCGTCGGTCGGCCTCCTCGCGGAGGAGTACCGCGCGGAACTCGCCATCACCGACTCCGGCTGGACGGGGATGGCCGAACTTCCCCTCTCGGCCGAACAGGTGGATCTGCTCTTCGGAGAGGAGACGCTGTACGTCCCCGAGGTCGCCGAACTGCCCGTGCACACCGGACTGGTCCTCCAGTCCGAGCGTGGCAAGGCGCTCGGCCGGGTCACGGCCGAGGGCAATGTGCGCCTCGTCCGCGGCGACCGGGAGGCCTTCGGGATCCACGGCCGCAGCGCCGAGCAGCGCATCGCCCTGGATCTGCTGCTCGACCAGGACGTCGGCATCGTGTCGCTGGGCGGCCGGGCCGGTACCGGAAAGTCGGCGCTGGCGCTCTGCGCCGGTCTCGAAGCCGTGCTGGAGCGCAGGCAGCATCAGAAGGTGATGGTCTTCCGGCCGCTGTACGCGGTCGGCGGGCAGGAGCTCGGCTATCTCCCCGGCACCGAGGCCGAGAAGATGAGCCCCTGGGCGCAGGCCGTCTTCGACACGCTGTCGGCGGTCGCCGGGCGTGAGGTGATCGAGGAGGTGCTGGGGCGCGGGATGCTGGAGGTCCTGCCGCTCACCCACATCCGGGGCCGGTCGCTCCATGACGCCTTCGTGATCGTCGACGAGGCGCAGTCGCTGGAACGCAACGTCCTGCTGACCGTGTTGTCCAGGATCGGGTCGAATTCCCGAGTTGTGCTCACGCATGACGTGGCCCAGCGGGACAACCTCCGGGTCGGCCGGTACGACGGAGTCGTCGCCGTGGTCGAAAAGCTGAAGGGCCATCCGCTCTTCGCGCATGTCACGCTCACCCGCTCCGAGCGTTCGCAGATCGCCGCACTGGTGACCGAAATGCTGGAGGAAGGCCAGATCTGATAGGGGATGCCACAGTTGATGCCGCCCGGCAAGCCAAGGAGCTTAGCCGGGCGGCATCATGTTGCGGCACCATTTCGGCAAAACACCTGAGCCAAACGAGGTGTGAGCTTTCACACGCAACGGAGAATTGCTTCGCGGCGGCCCGTTCCGGCAGAGTCTTGCTTCCGTCAGGCCCCGCATACGGCACACCCGCACCTCCAGAGGTGCCACGCACCACACAACTCAAAAATCGCCGTCCGTATGCCGCCCGCGAGCACCACGCGGCACTCCCTCAGGGGAGCTGCCCACCGGGCCCGTGCCTCCCCGTGACCCAAGCAGTAGGGAGGCCAGTGTCAGGGGCACGATTGCGCCTGCGAGGTCACCTAAGCGGGCGATGCTGGAAGGACACCGTGTGAGCCGGATCTCGGTCCGGGGGTTCGCCGTGGCATCTGCCACCGCGGTCACCACCGTCGGCGCCGTCGTAGGCGTTGCTTCGGGCAGCACTCCCGCTGTCGACGACAACAACTTCGAGGCGGCCGCAGCCGACACGACGCTTCTCGCCGACATCCCTGCGGGCCAGCAGGCCCAGGTGCAGACCGCCTCGCTGACGCAGCAGGCCGACGCCCAGGCGTCCGCGGCCGACGCGGCGGCGAAGAAGTCTGTCGAGGAAGCGGCCCGTATCCAGGCCGCCAAGGACGCCAAGTCGAAGAAGCAGGCGGCCGAGGACAAGCTGGAGCAGGAGCGGCAGGCCAAGAAGGACGCCGAGCGCGCCAGCCGTTCCGAGGTCCGCAGCGCCTCCGCGTTCGCCACGCAGAGCTCGTACACCGTGGCCGAAGTCCAGGCGATGGCCCGCCAGATGATCCCCAGCGATCAGTTCCAGTGCTTCAGCAACATCGTGAACCACGAGTCGAGCTGGAACTACCGGGCGACCAACGCCGGTTCCGGTGCCTACGGTCTGGTCCAGGCGCTGCCCGGCTCCAAGATGGCATCCGCGGGCGCCGACTGGCAGACCAACCCGGCCACCCAGATCAAGTGGGGCCTCAACTACATGGACAGCCGCTACGGCAGCCCGTGCGGTGCCTGGTCCTTCTGGCAGGCGAACAGCTGGTACTAGAAATCGGAACCTTCCGGGGTTCTGGTCGCAACCTTGCGAAGCCCCTCACCGTCCTACGGTGAGGGGCTTCGCGCGTGTACCGTCGTCCGAACGACTCCGGGGGAGCGGTGGGGAGAGAAAACGGGGGAAGAGGAACACACATGTCGAAACTGCCAGGGTGGCTCGGCCGGCTGGGCGCCGAACTGACCGAGCTGGGCGAGCGCCTCGAGGAACGCCGGGCCGCGGCGGAGGCCGAGGCGGACCGGGACGCGGACGCCGAGCCGCCGATCCCGACCGCCGTCGACCACCCTGCCGCCACGGTCGACCATGTGCCGCCACCGCCCGCGTACGCCCCGTCCGTCGCCGTCCGGCCCGATCCGGTCGCGGCGATCCCCTGGGGGATGCGCGTCGCGGCCGAGGCCGGCTGGCGGCTGCTCGTCCTGGCGGGCACGCTCTGGGTGCTGATGCGGGTCATCAGTGCCGTACAGCTGGTGGTGCTGGCGTTCGTCGCCGCGCTGCTCGTCACCGCGATGCTGCAGCCGACCGTTGCCCGGCTGAGGCGGTACGGGCTGCCGCGCGGCCTGGCCACCGCCGTCACGGCGATCCTGGGCTTCGTCATCATGGGCCTGGTTGGCTGGTTCGTTGTCTGGCAGGTCATGGACAACCTCGACACCCTCTCCGACAAGGTGCGGGACGGTATCGACGAATTGAAGCGCTGGCTGCTCGACAGCCCCTTCCACGTCACCGAGCAGCAGATCAACGATGTCGCGAAGAACCTCAGCGACACCATCGGCACCAACACCGAAGAGATAACCTCCGCCGGACTCCAGGGCGTCACCGTGATGGTGGAGGTCCTTACCGGGATACTGCTGGCGATGTTCTCGACGCTCTTCCTGCTGTACGACGGGAAGCGCATCTGGCAGTGGGTGCTCAAGCTCGTACCGGCCCAGGCCCGGCCGGGTGTCGCAGGCGCCGGGCCGCGCGCCTGGCGGACGCTGACCGCCTATGTGCGGGGCACGGTGCTGGTCGCCATGATCGACGCGATCTTCATCGGGCTCGGGATCTGGTTCCTCGATGTGCCGATGGCGGTGCCGCTCGCCGTCTTCATCTTCCTCTTCGCCTTCATCCCGCTGGTCGGCGCAGTGGTCTCCGGAGCGCTTGCGGTCGTCGTCGCGCTGGTCACCGAGGGCGTGTTCACCGCGCTGATGGTGCTGCTCGTGGTGCTGGCCGTGCAGCAGATCGAGGGGCATGTGCTGCAGCCGTTCATCCTCGGGCGCGCGGTACGCGTCCACCCGCTCGCCGTCGTCCTCTCGGTCGCCGCGGGCGGCATGGTCGCGGGCATCGGCGGTGCGGTCGTCGCGGTGCCGCTGGTCGCGGTCACCAATACGGTGGTCGGCTATCTGCGGACGTACGGGCAGGAGGCCGCCCTTCGCCATGCACCGCAGCCCCGCGGGGCCACGGCAATCGGTGCGGCCCCGACCCCGATTCCGCCCCCGTCCCCGCCCCCGACGCCGGGGCCACCGCCCGCGGGTGAGGGCGAAGGGGAAGTGAAGCCGCCGGTGCAGTGAGGCGGAGAGTGCAATGAGGCGGCACGAAAAGAAGGGCCCCGTGGACGGTCGGTCGTCCTCGGGGCCCTTCTCGTATCAGGGGTACTGCTGTTACTGCTCGGCGAGCACGGCCTCGGCATCGAGGGTCACGCCGACCGCCTGGATCACCGAGGCAATCTTGACGGCTTCCTGAATGGTCTCACGGTCCACGCCGGCCTTGCGCAGCACCTGCTCGTGGGAGTCCAGGCACTGGCCGCAGCCGTTGATCGCGGAGACGGCGAGCGACCACAGTTCGAAGTCGATCTTCTCCACGCCCGGCTTGCCGATGATGTTCATCCGCAGGCCCGCACGGAGCGTCCCGTACTCGGGGTCCGACAGCAGGTGCCGGGTCCGGTAGAAGACGTTGTTCATCGCCATGACGGCGGCGGCCGACTTCGCCGCGGTGTACGCCTCGGCGGAGAGGTTGGCCTTGGCCTCCGGCTCCAGCTCGCGCAGCACCTTCGGCGAGCGCGAGGCGATCGCGCAGGCGAGGACGGTGCCCCAGAGCTGCTGCTGCGGGAGTTCGCTGTTCCCGATGACCGAGCCGAGGTTCAGCTTCAGGTCCTTGGCGAAGTCCGGGACGGCGGCCTTCAGTTCGTCGAGTGCCATGTCGGTGTCAGCTCACTCGCCCGAGAGGAGCGCGACCGGGTCCAGGGTGTTCTCGCCCTTGGTCCAGTTGCACGGGCACAGCTCGTCGGTCTGCAGGGCGTCGAGGACCCGGAGGACCTCCTTGGGGTTACGGCCCACGGAACCGGCGGTCACCATCGTGAACTGGATCTCGTTGTTCGGGTCGACGATGAAGACGGCGCGCTGCGCGAAGCCGTCCTCGCCCTCGATGCCGAGGTCACGCATGAGCTCGTGCTTCGAGTCGGCCATCATCGGGAAGGGCAGGTCGGTCAGGTCCGGGTGGTCCTTGCGCCAGGCGTGGTGCACGAACTCGGAGTCGCCGGAGAAGCCGAGGATCTGGGCGTCACGGTCGGCGAACTCGTCGTTCAGCTTGCCGAAGGCGGCGATCTCCGTGGGGCACACGAAGGTGAAGTCCTTCGGCCACGCGAAGACGATCTTCCACTGACCCTCGTAGGTCTTGTGGTTGATCTGCTCGAACTCCTTGCCGCTCTCCAGCGAGACACAAGCAGTCAGGTCGAACTCGGGGAACTTGTCACCGACAGTGAGCACGCGCTCTCCTTGCAGCGTAGGAATTCCCTTTTGCGGGAGTTCCTGGGGGTTGGGCGATGTCCACCTTGGCACAGGGTGCATTGATCGCGGAAATAGCTACACTCGGTCGTGATGATCGGAGGTGCCTATCAGTGGCGCAGGGCAACCAGGGCAATCGACCCAAACAACCCAGTCTGTCGCAGCTGCGTGCCTTCGCGGCCGTGGCGGAGCACCTGCACTTCAGGGACGCGGCGGCAGCAATCGGGATGAGTCAGCCCGCGCTCTCCGGGGCGGTGTCCGCGCTGGAGGAGACACTCGGTGTCCAGCTCATCGAGCGTACGACGCGCAAGGTGCTGCTCTCGCCCGCCGGGGAGCGGCTGGCGGTGCGGGCCGGGGTGGTGCTGGAGGCCGTCGGCGAGCTGATGGAGGAGGCCGAGGCGGTCCGGGCGCCGTTCACCGGAGTGCTCAGGCTCGGCGTGATTCCGACCGTCGCCCCGTATCTGCTGCCGACCGTGCTGCGGCTGGTCCACGACCGCTACCCGGAGCTCGACCTCCAGGTGCACGAGGAGCAGACGTCGTCGCTGCTGGAGGGGCTGGCCGCAGGCCGGCTGGACCTGCTGCTGCTCGCCGTGCCGCTCGGGGTGCCCCAGGTGACCGAACTCCCGCTCTTCGACGAGGACTTCGTGCTGGTCATGGAGCGCAGCCACTGGCTGGGCGGTCGCGCCGACATTCCGCGCGAGGCGCTGCGCGAGCTGCCGCTGCTGCTGCTCGACGAGGGGCACTGTCTGCGCGACCAGGCGCTGGACATCTGCCGGGAGGCGGGGCGCACGGAGGGGGCGCCGGTGACCACGACCGCGGCCGGGCTCTCCACGCTGGTGCAGCTGGTCGCGGGCGGGCTCGGGGTGACGCTGCTGCCGCGTACCGCCGTCACCGTGGAGACCGCCCGCAACGACGCGCTGGCCACCGGCTATTTCGCGGATCCCGCGCCGTCGCGGCGGGTGGCGCTGGGGATGCGGACCGGGGCGGCGCGGCACGGCGAGTTCGAGGAGTTCGCGGCCGCACTGCGTGAGGCGATGCGGCCGCTGCCGGTACGGGTGACCGCAGCCACGTGACATGCGTGAAAAAAGGGTGCGGTCCTCCTCCTCACGGAGGGACCGCACCCCTTGCGCTCACCGCTTCGTCGTCGTCATTCCGTCCGCAGGCCGTCCGGTCGCATGAGCCGCCACAGCAGTGGCAGCGAGACCAGGGTGACCAGCAGGATCAGTGCGGTGCCCGCCCCCACCATGGGCAGGAACAGCCACCAGTCGGTCACCTTCTTGGCGATCATCCTGATCATCACCGCGCCGAGCCCGAGCCCGCCCGTGACCGCCACCACCAGGCCGATGAGCACCGGTACGGCGGTCTGCCAGAGCACCGACCAGCCGAGGGTGGTCCGCCGGGTGCCGAAGGCGACCAGGACCGACAGCAGGCGTCTGCGCTCCCGCAACTGCTCCAGCTGGGAGACCAGCATCGAGGCGGCGATCAGCAGCAGAGTCACAGTCGCGCCGACCTGGAGGCCGGTCTGCACGCTCGCGTACTGCCGGTCGCGCGTCACCGAATGCAGGGAGGAGACGCGCATCCCGGGGTCGATCCTGGCCGCCGTGTTCCGTACGTACTCGGAGACGTCCGGGACGCTCTCGTCGACCTTGATCTGCGCGTTGACCGTCGCGCCGGGCAGCGTACTCGGGTCGACCGCGCCGACCGTGGCCATGATGCCCCAGTGGTCCTCGCCCATGGGATCGCGGCGGGAGACGACGGTCGGGGCGTCGGCGGGCAGGGTCCACCGCTTCGACTTCACGCCGCCCGACGGCCCGGCGGACGAGCTGATCTCGACCTCCTTGCCCTTGCGGGCCGTCTGGTCCATCCAGGCGGCCATGCGCTTGTTGTTCCTGGGGTGGACGACGAAGGCGTCGCCCTCCTTGCAGGAGCCGATCCGGGCGAGCTCGCGCAGGGTCGCGCAGTCGCCGATGGACAGTGAGGTGGTGGGCCGGATGTCGCCCTCGTACTTCCCCGGCCGGGTGACGTACACCTCGACCGTGCCGATGACGGCCTCCACGCCCTTGGTGGCACGGAACTCCTTGATGGTGCGCGTGGCCGCGTCGCCGGTCACGTTCTCGGAGAACGTCGTGAACTGGGCCCGCGAGGGGTCCTGCCCCGTCATCCGGTTGAAGTCGTCGCCCACCGCGGCGAACAGCATCTGCAGCGCCACCGCGCCCGCCACCGCGACCGTGATGCCGCTGACCGCACGGGACGCCGCCCCGCTGCTCAGCTGGAGCCTGCGGGTCGCGAGCTGCCAGGGCACGGGGCCGCCGCGCAGCCGGTTCACACACGCCTCGACCAGCCACGGCAGCAGCAGCGCGAGCCCCACCAGGACCAGGACGGCGCCGGCCGCGATCGGATACGGATCGACGGGGGTGTGCCTGTCGACGTTTCCGGTCAGGGCGAGCACCGCCACGCCCGCGACCGGCATCAGCAGCCGCCACCGGAGCCGGCGCCTGCGACTGCGGTTGTCGCGTACGACTCCGAGCGGTTCGATCACCACCGAGCGCAGGGCGGTCAGGGTGACCAGCACCGCCGCCACCGGAACCGCCACCGCGACCAGCGCCGCGAGCCAGGGGGCCGGGACCAGATCGGCAGGGAAGGCGCTGACGTCCCACACCTCGACGGCGCCCATGAACTGACGTCCCGCCAGGAAGAACGCCAGACCCGCCAGGAGGCCGAGCACCGCGCCGAAGAGCGCCTCGCCGGCCGCGATCCGGCGGGTCATCCGGATGTCCGCGCCGACCAGGCGCAGCGCCGCGAGCCTGCGGTCGCGGCGGTCCCCGCCGAAGCGCACGGCGGTCGCGATGAAGATCGCGACCGGCACCAGCAGGACGACGCAGATCATGATGACCAGCACGATGAGAACGGGGGACAGGGGCTCGGCCGGGGCCCGGTCGCCGTAACCCGCCAGCCGGTGGCCGCCCGCGGCGGCGGTCAGGGTGGCGCTGCCCGCGTAGAAGCGCAGTTCGCTCGGGGAGATCAGGCCCGGGTCGGCGATGGTGCCGGTGATGCGGTACGGCAGCCGCTCCTTGAGGAGTCGGCCCTCCGGGGAGCCGAGCAGCTCCTTGAGGGCAGGAGATGCGACCATCTCGTCCGGGCCGGGGAAGTTCGTCACGCCGGGCGCGGTGACCGGGTGCGTTCCCTCCGGCCGCATCAGGAAGCCCTCGACGGAGCGGCCGCGGTACTCGGACTCCGCGTTGATCCGCAGCACCGTGGAGTCCGACTTCGGGACGGTGTCGTCGCGTGAGACGCGGGCCTCGGTGCGGGCCTGTTCGCGGGCGGAACGCTGTTCGAGCAGATGCGGGACGGAGGAGGCGGCGAGCAGCAGCGCCACGCCGAGGCCCACACCGACCGCGGTGAGCACGGTGCGGGTCCAGCCCTCACGCCCGCCGGAGGAGGCGAACCGGATGCCGAGGCCGAGATCGCGCAGCAGGGCGATCGCGCGGGAGGGCTCGGCGGGCCGGGGCTGCTCGGCTGCCGGGACCTTCTTCGGTTCGAGCAGCGTCATGCGGCGTGCTCCAGGTCACGGGCCCGGCCGTCGCGCACGGTGACGTCGCGGTCGGAGTAGGCGGCGACGCGGGCCTCGTGCGTCACCAGGACCACGGCGACATCGGCGGACCGGGCGGCCTCGCCGAGCAGTTGCATCACCCGCTCGCCGTTGAGGGAGTCCAGGGCGCCGGTCGGCTCGTCCGCGAAGATCACCTTCGGGGAGGAGACCAGGGCGCGGGCGATGGCGACGCGCTGGCCCTGGCCGCCGGAGACCTCGCCGGGACGCTTGGCGCCGAGGTCGTCGACCTCCAGGCGCTCCATCCAGCGGAGGGCGGTGCGCTCGGCGTCCTTACGCCTGGTGCCGCTGAGGCGGAGCGGCAGGGCGACGTTCTCCACACAGGTCAGCTCCGGGACGAGCTGTCCGAACTGGAAGACGAAGCCGAAATCGCTGCGGCGCAGGGCGCTGCGTTCGGCGTCCGGCATCGCGGAGAGCTCGCGGCCCGCGTAGGTGACCGTGCCGCTGTCGGGCGTGACGATGCCGGCGAGGCAGTGCAGCAGGGTCGACTTGCCGGAGCCGGACGGCCCCAGCACGGCGACGATCTCGCCGCGGTGGACGGAGAACGAGGCGCCGTCCAGGGCGGGTGTCGAACCGTACGACTTGTGCAGGTCGCGGGCGACGAGGAGGGAGCCGGCAGGGGTCATGCGGCGACCTCGCGGGCGAGGCGGTCGAGTCGGGCGGCGGTCAGTTCCAGCCAGCGGAGGTCGGCCTCCAGATGGAAGAGGGCGTGGTCGCAGATCAGCTGATCTGCGAGGTCGCCGCCGCGCTTGCGGTCGGTGAGGATGCGCATGAGGCGCAGGTGCTCGGCGCGCTGCGTGTCCAGGAGGGTTTCGGCGCTGCGGCCGGTGAGCAGGGCCAGGACGACCTTGGTGTACAGCGTCGACTGGAGGTACGGCTCCGGCTTCTCGGGCTGGGCGAGCCAGCCGGCGACATCGGTGATACCGGCCTCGGTGATGGCGTACCGCTTGCGCTCGGGGCCGCCGCCGCTCTCTATGCCGTCGACCTCGACGAGGCCGTTCTTGAGGAGGCGGGACATGGTCGAGTAGACCTGGCCGTAGTGCAGGGGACGGTCGTGGCCGAACTTCTCGTCGAATGTGCGCTTGAGGTCGTAGCCGTGGCGGGGGCCGGACTCGAGGAGTCCGAGGAGGGTGTGACCGATAGACATGCGGACACTATACGTTGTGTGTATACCTTGCATGTATACGCGAGTGGGGCAGTCCTCCCGAGATGAGGCGGGGTATCGGCCGTACTGCTGGGTGCGGCCCTGAGCGGACCTTGCGGCGGGCCCGGGCCGCGACGGCCCGACGACATCGCCCCTGCGCACGGGAACGGGCCCCGGGAGAATGCTCCCGGGGCCCGTTCCTGCGTCACCGCGTTCAGCCGCGCGGTGCCAGTACCTGCTTGAGCACGTCGTGCACGTATGTGTTCGGGTGCTTGCCCGAGAAGCTGTCGGAGAGCGGACCGCTCGCCGTCACGGGCACGTCCACGCTGGTGTGCCCCGACGTGGTCCAGCCGATGGTGAACTTGCGGTCGCTGCCGCGGATCGAGAACGGACCGTCTTCGGCGGAGATGGCGTCCCCGGACTCGTCGGTGGCGTCGAACTCCTCGACCGAGAGACCGCCGGTCTCGTGGTCACCGGTGACGACCAGCAGCGTGTCGGGGTGCGTCGCGATGTACGCGCGGGCCGCCGCGACGGCCTTCTCCAGCTGCTGCATCGACTGCAGGACGCGCGTGCCGTTGTTGGAGTGCGCGAACTCGTCGGTGCCTTCCTCCTCGACCATGAGGAAGAAGCCCTTCTTGTTTCTTTTCTTGTCCAGGCTGCTCAGGGCCTTGCTGGTCATCGTGCCGAGGTCCACGACCGGGCTGTAGACGTCGCACTGGCCCTCGGGGTGCTGCTGGAACATCTCCTCGTTGCTGAACAGCCCGAGGAGCTTGCCGTTCTTGGCCTTGCTCAGCCCGCTCGCACTGTTGACGTACGAGTAACCGGCCTTCTGGGCCTTCTCGATCAGGTTGCCCTTGGTGCCGCGGTTGTCCTCCGTCGTGTCCTCCGCCGGCTTGTCCTTGAGACGACGGCTGAGTGCCCGCGATCGCCGGACGAGCTGATCTTCCGGCCCGTCCGGCGCTGAGGGGCAGGCGCCCGGCGCCTGCCCCTGCTCGCCCGCCCTCTACTCCGCCGGGGGCTTGGGCGGACGGCCTCTGCGGGGGATGGGGGATGTCGTCTTCGGCAGGCGGCCGGCCTCTGCCAGTGCCCTGCGCAGCAGGAACTCGATCTGGGCGTTCGCGCTGCGCAGTTCGTCCGAGGCCCAGCGGGCCAGCGCGTCGTGCACCGCGGGGTCCAGCCGCAGCAGCATCTGCTTGCGCTTCGGGGTTTCTTCCGTCACTGGTAGAGCGTGCCCGTGTTCAGGACGGGTTGCGCCGCGCGGTCACCGCACAGCACCACCATCAGGTTGCTGACCATGGCCGCCTTGCGTTCGGAGTCGAGTTCGACGATGTCCTGTTCGGCGATCCGGGTCAGCGCCATCTCGACCATGCCGACCGCGCCCTCGACAATCTGCTGGCGGGCCGCGACCACCGCACCCGCCTGCTGGCGCTGGAGCATCGCGGAGGCGATCTCGGGGGCGTACGCGAGGTGGCTGAAGCGGGACTCGATGATGCGTACGCCGGCGGCCTGCACCCGGGCGGTGAGTTCGGCGGCCAGCTTCTCGGTGATCTCGTCCGCGTTGCCGCGCAGTGACAGGCCGCCCTCGTCGTGGGCGTCGTACGGGTACTCGATCGCGATGTGGCGGACGGCCGCCTCGGTCTGCGTGGCGACGAACTTCCGGAAGTCGTCGACCTCGAAGAGCGCCTGCGCGGTGTCCTCGACCTTCCAGACGACGATCGCGGCGAGCTCGATCGGGTTGCCGTAGGCATCGTTGACCTTGAGGACCGCGGTCTCGTGGTTGCGGACCCGGGTGGAGATCCTGCGGCTGCTGGTCAGCGGGTTGATCCAGCGCAGTCCGTCGGCGCGGATCGTTCCGACGTACCGGCCGAAGAGCTGGATGACGCGGGCCTCGCCGGGCGCCACCATCTTGACGCCGCTCATGCAGAAGAACGAGGCGACGGCGAGAAGCACCCCGACGACGAGGAGCGGGATCCCCGCCCCGTTGTGGCCGTTGGCGCCCAGGGCGCCACCGATGATCGCCAGGCCGACGCCGAGGAACACGCCGAGGACGGTCAGGAGCAGGCCGAAGCCGCCGGGGATGGAGTGGGCCGTGGTCTCCCGGACCTGCGGCTCGGGCATCTCCGGAGCGCCGTCGGTCTGCACCGTTATCGGTTGGTCGGTCATGATTCCCCCTGTTTGCGTGTCTAGCGTGTTGCTAGCAATGTGATTACACATTAAGCGAATTCGCAACCATGCGCACCTCCCGGGAGTCGGTTCCTTAGGGAACGGGTGCTGATTGTCACGTCCGGAAAAGACCGGATCGGCTGCATTTTGTCCTTGCCGACAGTGTTAGCTGTCTGGGCCGGGCGGATCAGGCGAGCAGAGAAACGGGAGCGATACAGCGATGGGTCGAGCGGATGCGCGACGAGCCCAGCAGCGCGGAGCGCGGCGGGCCGCGAAGAGCGGCGGCATACGCAGACTCTTCACCTGGCGGAAGATGCTGGGCACGTTCTTCGGGTTCTGCCTGCTGATCATGGGCGCCTTCGTGGCCCTCTACCTGTACGTGGACATACCGAAGGCCAACGCCCTGGCCGAGCGGCAGAGCAACGTCTACCAGTACAGCGACGGCACAGTGCTGACCCGGACCGGTAAAGGGGTCAACCGCCAGATCGTGGACCTCGACCAGGTCCCCAAGGAGGTGCAGCACACCTTCGTCGCCGCCGAGAACAAGACGTTCTACAAGGACAAGGGCGTCGACCTGAAGGGCACCGCGCGCGGCATCCTCAACACGCTCTCCGGCAAGGGCAAGCAGGGTGGCTCGACGATCACCCAGCAGTACGTGAAGAACTACTACCTGACGCAGGATCCGACGGTCAGCCGCAAGCTCAAAGAGCTGGTGATCTCGCTCAAGGTCGACCAGAAGAAGGACAAGAACTACATCCTCGCCGGGTACATCAACACCGCGTACTACGGACGCGGCGCGAGCGGGATCCAGGCCGCGGCGCAGGCCTACTACGGGGTCGACGCCAAGGACCTCAACGTTTCCCAGGGTGCCTATCTGGCCGCGCTGCTCCAGGCCCCCAGCCAGTACGACTGGGCGGTCGCGACGCCCACCGGCCGCAGGCTCGTCAAGGAGCGCTGGGCCTACACGCTCGACAACATGGTCGAGATGCACTGGCTCGACCAGGCCCAGCGCGACACCCTGAAGTTCCCCGTCCCGGACAAGCCCAAGCCCGCCCGCGGCATGGAGGGCCAGACCGGATACCTCGTCGAGGCCGCCAACAAGGAGCTGGACAAGCAGGGCATCACGGGGGACATGCGGGAGGCCGGCGGCTGGACCTTCACCCTGAACATCGACAAGAAGCGGCAGAAGCAGCTGGAGGCGTCGGTCGACCGCCAGCTGGAGTCCAAGCTGGACCGCAAGGGCAACAAGGTCGACGCGACCGTCCAGGCGGGTGCCACCTCCGTCGACCCGAAGACCGGCGCAGTTGTCGCGCTCTACGGCGGGGTGGACTACGTCAAGCACTACATCTCCAACGCCACGCGTCGGGACTACCAGCCCGCCTCCACCTTCAAGCCGCTGGTCCTCGCCTCCGCGCTGGAGAACGAGGCGAAAACCCAGGACGGCGATCTGATCGGCGTCAACACCCGCTACGACGGCACCAGCAAGCGGCCGGTCGTGGGCAGCGACACTCCGTTCGCCCCGGAGAACGAGGACAACCGGAGCTACGGTGACGTCACCGTGCAGACCGCGATGAACAAGTCGATCAACTCGGTCTTCGCGCAGATGGTGGTCGACGTCGGCCCGCCCGCGGTGAAGGAGACCGCGCTGGCGCTCGGCGTACCGGACCAGAACTTCCCCGAGCGCCCCGCCATCACACTGGGCACGATGAACGCCTCGACCTGGGACATGGCGGGCGCGTACGCGACGCTCGACAACCACGGCCGGAAGGTCACCCCGTTCATCGTGAAGTCCGCCAAGCACCGGGACCGCACGGTCGACCCGATCAAGGGCATCGGGAATCAGGTGATCAGCCGCAAGTCCGCCGACACCGTGACCTCCGTCCTGAGGGGCGTCGTGGACAGCGGCTCCGGCCAGGCGGCCAACACCTCGGCCTACGAGGCGGCGGGCAAGACGGGCACCTCGGAGAACAACAAGTCCGCCCTGTTCGCGGGCTACACCCCGGAGCTCACCACGGTCGTGGCGCTTTTCGGTGAATCCCCCAAGGACGGCGGCGGCCAGGTCAGTCTGACCGGTACCGCCAACTCCGGCCGGGCCAACGGTGGCGGCTTCCCGGCGCAGATCTGGGCGGACTACACCCTCGGCGCGCTGGGCGGCGGCTCCAGTGCCCGGTTCGATCTTCAGGATGTCGAGCGCGGCGAGGTCTCCGTGCCGGCCAGCCCGTCGACGAGCCCCTCGGCGTCACAGAGCCCCGACCCGTCGCCGTCCGAGTCGTCGGACCTGCCTTCGCAGAGCCCGAGCGACACGCCCAGCGATTCGGCCAGTCAGTCACCCATCGAGACGCCGAGCGAGTCCCCCGTCCTGCCGAGCGAGTCCCCCGTCCTGCCGGGCGGGGGAGCGAACTCCGGGCGGCCGGGGAACAACAAACCGCTCAATCAGTGAACGCATGAGCGAGCGGTGAACGCACGGGAGAGGGGCGATGCCGGCCGGCATCGCCCCTCTCCCGTGCGTCCGCGTACGACGGTGTCAGCCGCCGTTGACCTCCTTGGCGATCCGGTCGCCGAGGTCCTTGTCGACGTTGCGCCAGTACTGCAGCGCCCGCTCCAGGACCGGGCGGCTCACGCCGTCCAGGAGATGGCCGGAAATGTTCGACACGAGCCGATCGCGCGCCGCGTCGTCGAGCACCTTGCGGACCATCGTGCCCGCCTGGCCCCAGTCGTCGTCCTCCCGGTGCAGCTTGTACGCCTCGTGGACCATCTCGCCCGCGGTGGCCCAGCCCGCCGGGTCGCCGAAGCGTTCGGTGTCCGCGGACGGCCCGCCGTACGAGTTCGGCGCGTAGACCGCTCCCGTGCGCGTCGGCTCGTACCGCATCGGGCCGTCCTTCGCGTACGAGTTCCGCGAGAAGCGCGGACGGTTCGGCGGCAGCTGCGCGTAGTTCGGGCCGATCCGGTAGCGGTGGGTGTCCGGGTACGAGAAGAGCCGTCCGAGCAGCATCTTGTCGGGCGACGGGCCGATGCCGGGCACCAGGTTCGACGGCTCGAAGGCCGCCTGCTCGATGTGGACGAAGAAGTCCTCCGGGTTCTCGTTCAGCGTCATCCGGCCGACCTCGATCAGCGGGTAGTCGCCGTGCGGCCACACCTTGGTCAGGTCGAACGGGTTGAACCGGTAGTCCGGTGCGTCGTCGAACGGCATGACCTGGACGTACAGCGTCCAGCTCGGGTGATCGCCGCGCTTGATCGACTCGAACAGGTCGCGGCGGTGGACGTCACCGTCGGTACCGGCCACCTCGTCGGCATCGGCCTGGGTGTAGAAGTCGATGCCCTGGTCGGTCTTGAAGTGGTACTTGATCCAGAACCGCTCGCCACCCGCGTTCACCCACATATAGGCGTGCGAGCTGTAACCGTTCATGTTGCGGTACGTCTTCGGGATGCCCCGGTCGCCCATCAGCCACGTCACCATGTGCGCGGACTCGGGGGAGAGGGTCCAGAAGTCCCACTGCATGTCGTGGTCGCGGATCCCGCTCTCCGGGCGGCGCTTCTGCGAGCGGATGAAGTCCTGGAACTTCATCGGGTCCCGTACGAAGAAGATCGGCGTGTTGTTGCCGACCATGTCGTAGTTGCCGTGCTCCGTGTAGAACTTCAGCGCGAAGCCGCGGGGGTCGCGCCAGGTGTCGGGGGAGCCCTGTTCGCCGGCGACCGTGGAGAAACGGGCGAGCATGGCGGTCTGCTTGCCCGGTTGGAAGAGGTCCGCCTTGGTGAACTGGCTGACGTCGTTGGTCACGACGAAGGTGCCGTAGGCCCCGGCGCCCTTGGCATGCACCACCCGCTCGGGGACCCGTTCACGGTTGAACTGGGCCATCTTCTCGATGAGGTAGTGGTCCTGGAGCAGGATCGGGCCGTCGGATCCGACGGTGAGTGAATGTTCGTCGCTCTCCACCGGGATCCCGGCGTTGTTCGTGGTGTAAGGAGCGTTCTTGGTTTCCTCGGTCACGAGCGTCCTCCCGTCGGTGCGGGGTGTCGGTCAGATTGTCCAGGCAGCGCCCGGTCACGACTGAGTCAACTCCGACGAAGAGAGGTCGGCAACATGTAGACCTTGTCCAGACTTGGGTTATTTCGACCGCACCCTATTGCTGGCCGCGGGTCGGCATCTCGAACCAGACGACCTTGCCGGTCGACAGCCGGGTCGCACCCCACCGCCGGGCCAGCCGGTTCACCAGGAACAGGCCGCGGCCGCCCTCGTCCATGTCGCGGGCCCGGCGCTGCCGGGGCAGCTGCGGGGCGTCGTCGCCGACCTCGCAGCGCAGGATGTCGGTCCGCAGCAACCGCAGCGTCACCGGTCGCTCCGCGTACCGCACTGCATTGGTCACCACCTCGCTGACCAGCAGTTCCACCGAGTCCGAGAGCTCGTCGAGGCCCCACCGGCTGAGCGCCCTGCGGGCCAGCCGCCGGGCCCGTCCGGGGGCGGAGTCCTCAGGCTCCAGGAACCAGTACGCGACATCGCTCGGCGCGATCCCCTCGAACCGGGCGGCGAGCAGCGCGATGTCGTCGTCCCGGTCGCCCGGGCCGAGCATGTCGAGCACGTCGTCGCAGAGCGCCTCCAGCGGCGGCGAATGATCCGGTCCGGTGAGCTGGGCGGTGGCGGCAAGCCGCTCGCGCAGCTGCTCGATACCGGTCCAGACGTCCCGTAGCCGGGACTCCACCAGGCCGTCGGTGTACAGCAGCAGCGTGGCGCCCGAGGGCGCATCCAGCTCGACGGCCTCGAAGTCCACCCCACCGACGCCGATCGGGGCGCCGGGCGGGACCCGCAGCACCTCGGCGCGGCCGCCCAGATGCAGCAGCACGGGCGGCGGGTGCCCGGCGTTGGCGATGGTGATCCGGTGCGCGACCGGGTCGTACACCGCGTACAGGCAGGTCGCCATCCGGTCGCTGCCGAGCCGCTGCGCCTGCTCGTCCAGGTGGTGCAGCACCTCCTGCGGCGGCAGGTCGAGCCCGGCGAGGGTCTGCGCGGTGGTGCGCAGCTGGCCCATGATTGCCGCGGACGTCATGGAGTGGCCCATGACGTCGCCGACGACCAGGGCGACCCTGCTGCCGGGCAGCGGGATGGCGTCGTACCAGTCACCGCCGACCCGGGCCGTCTCGGCGGCCGGGAGGTAGCGGGAGGCGAGCCGGACGCCGGTGGGCTGCGGCAGTGAGTCGGGCAGCATGGTGCGCTGCAGCTCATCGGCGATGTACGCCTCGCGCCCGTACAGCACGGCCTTGTCGATGCCGAGCGCGGTGTGCGTGGCCAGCTGGGCGGCGACCAGCAGGTCATTGGCCTCGAACGGGGGCCGCTCGGTCCCGCGCAGGAAGACGGCAGCACCGATCACCCGGCGGCGGCCGCGCAGCGGGGCGAGGATCACCCGGTGGCCGGAGGGGACGGTGCGCCCGGCGCCGAGCAGTTCGGGCAGGGCGACGCGGGCCGCCGCGGAGTCCCCGAAGACGGGCCGTACGCCGCGCAGCACCTCGGCGAGCGCACCGCCCGCCTGCACCTCGCAGAGTTCGGCCGCGGGCGTCAGGTCGGCGTGCGGGTCGATGGCGGGCGGGCGCAGCCGCTCGGTCTCCGGGGAGGTCTCGGTCTCCTCATCGTTCAAACGCAGCCGGTCGGACCGGCGCAGCCGCAGCACGAACGGGGTGGCCGGGCGCTCGTCGCCGACCGGGAGCGGATCGCGGAGGTAGACGAGTATGGCGTCGGAGAACGTCGGCACGCTGGCCCGGCACAGGCCGAGGACGATCTCGTCCAGATCTATGCCGCGGGCGATCCGGCGGGTCGCGGCGCCCACGAAGCGCAGCCGGTCACCTTCGCGGCGGGCCACCGTCTGCGGGTCCGGTCCCGCCGCCGCGGCGCTCGGTGCCACGGCGGGGGTCGGTGCCGCCGCAGGGCCGGGAATCGCCGTGGGATTCGAGCCGGTGCCCGCCGGCGTGGCGGGCTTCGGGCCCGACGCCGCGGCGGGGCCGGGGATCGCTGCGGTGGCAGGGGCGGCTGCCGGCGCGGCGTCCTGCTGCCGCGGCCGGGCGCGTTCCTGCGACCGGGCGGCGAGAGGCTGCCGGCCTTCGTGGGAGGTGGGATGCTCCGTCACGCGTGGGGTTCCGTCCGTCCGGGCCGGTTGTATGAGGCAATCACCTTGTGGGGCGCCACTGTGCCCCGGCGAGGGCGGTGATGACAACGGCTGCCATCGCATGCCCAGCTCTGCGGGGCCGAAACCGTATGCCTGCGGGGTGTGTCGCTGACAACGATTCCGCCTTTTCGGCGGCGGACAGCGTGCACATCTCCACCCCCTCGTAGTGGCTCGTGCGGTTGTTGCTGCTCATGCAACTGATGCGGCTCATGAAGATCGTGCAACTCGTGCGATGACTTGCGGTCAGGTCCTCTGCCGCGCGCGCCGGTTGGAGCGGAGCAGCCCTCCGGAGGACGATCCTACGTTTGCCCCCCTGGGGTGCATCAAGGGTCTCACGACGGCATATGCGAGGGCGTACGGTCCCAGTCATCCGGCAGCGCGGGCACGTGCCACCGCGGATCGGGCCGCCAATTCTCCCAGCCGTCCCGGAACGGCGTGCCCCAGGCGTTGATCACGCCGACGGCCGCGCGGCCCGCCTCCCGTACTCGCCGCGCGGTGTCCCGGTCCATCAGACCGACCCGCTGCGCCTGGGCGAATTCGTCCTCGTCCAGCCAGCGCCAGCTCCGGTCGGGGTGCACGGCGATGTCGAGAAAGTGATCCTCGGAGTCGACACCGCCGGCCCAGCGGGTGCGCGGTTCCTCCAGGTTCACGTACCAGTTGCGAAAGGTCCAGCCGCGGTCCCAGAACAGCCAGACCGACCAGGGTTCGCCGGGCCGGGCGAGCTTCAGCACGCCCCTGCCGAACCAGGTCGAGCGGGCGACGGTGCGGGGCGCGGTGTACCGGGTGGCGAGCGGCTCGGCGTGCACACTGGTGCCGTCGGCGAGGACCGGTCTGATGCATTCGGTGCCGGGCGCCATCCAGACGGCGAGCAGTTCGTCGGTGTCCTGGACGACAGTGACCGGCCGACAGATGTGAACCGGGCCGTGGGCGCCGCCGGGCGACCGCGGACCGTTGCCGCGGTAGCGCCACAGGATGTGATCGCCCGGCGCCCAGTACGCGGCATCCGGGCGATCGACTTCTGCGCGCGCGTTGTCTCCCCTACCTGCCATGGAGAGATCTTAGGGATGCCGCCGCCCGGTTGCTGCGATCCACGTCACGGGCGGGTCATACGCAACACGTCGAGCGCCTCGTCGAGCTGTTCCACCGTGAGATCTCCGCGCTCCACATACCCCGAGGCCAGCACCACTTCACGGATCGTCCGCCGCTCGGCGAGCGACTTCTTGGCGACCTTCGCCGCCTCCTCGTAGCCGATGTACTTGTTCAGCGGGGTGACGACGGACGGCGAGGACTCCGCGTACTCCCGGGCCCGTTCCACGTCGGCCGTGATCCCGTCGACCGTACGGTCCGCCAGCAGCCGGGAGACGTTGGCCAGCAGCCGGATCGACTCCAGCAGGTTCTTCGCGATGACCGGCAGCATGACGTTCAGTTCGAAGTTGCCCGCCGCGCCCGCGACGGCGACCGTCGCGTCGTTCCCCATCACCTGGGCGGCGACCATCAGGACGGCCTCGGGAATGACCGGATTCACCTTCCCCGGCATGATCGACGAGCCCGGCTGGAGGTCGGGAAGGCTGATCTCGGCCAATCCGGTGCGCGGGCCGGACGCCATCCAGCGCAGGTCGTTGGAGATTTTGGTGAGCGAGACCGCGATCGTGCGGAGCTGGCCCGACGTCTCGACGAGCCCGTCCCGCGCGCCCTGCGCCTCGAAGTGGTCGCGGGCCTCGGTGAGCGGCAGCCCGGTGACGCGGGCGACCTCGGCGATCACGGCGGCGGAGAAGCCGGGCGGGGTGTTGATGCCGGTGCCGACGGCCGTGCCCCCCAGCGGCAGTTCGGCGAGGCGCGGCAGCGATGCGTTCAGCCGCTCGATGCCGTACCGGATCTGCGCGGCGTAGCCGCCGAACTCCTGACCCAGGGTCACCGGCGTCGCGTCCATCAGATGCGTACGACCCGACTTCACCACGGTCGCGAACTCGGCGGACTTGCGCTCCAGCGCGGCCGCCAGATGGTCCAGGGCGGGGATCAGCTCACCGGTGACGGCCGCGGTCGCGGCGATGTGGATGGAGGACGGGAAGACGTCGTTGGACGACTGCGAGGCGTTGACGTGGTCGTTGGGGTGGACCTCACGGCCGAGACGTTCGGTGGCGAGGGTGGCCACGACCTCGTTGGTGTTCATGTTGGAGGACGTGCCGGACCCGGTCTGGAAGACATCGATCGGGAAGTGCGCGTCCCAGCGGCCGTCGGCGACCTCGCCCGCTGCGTCCTGGATCGCGTCGGCGATGTCCGGGTCGAGCACCTCGAGCTCGGCGTTGACCTTGGCCGCGGCGGCCTTGATCCGGGCCAGGGCCTCGATGTGGGCCCGCTCCAGGCGCCGGCCGGAGATCGGGAAGTTCTCCACGGCGCGCTGTGTCTGGGCCCGCCATTTGGCGTGGGCGGGGACCTTCACCTCACCCATCGAGTCGTGCTCGATGCGGTACTCGGTGCCGCCGGTGGTGTCGGCCGTGCCGGCGGGTGTCTGTGCGTCGTCCATGGGTTTCAACCTCCTGAAAAAGTTGAGCACTTGTCTTGTTCTGTGTATTCCCAATTCGCCTACCGGCCAGTAAATACCGGGGGTAACCACAACCCGGGGAGGCGCAATGAGGCGCACCAGACGCAGAGTCCGCTGTACGGTCGCGGCCGCCGCGGCCATGGCGGCGGTATTAGGCGGCATGACCGCTGCCGCCGGACCGGCAGGCGCGGCACACCGGTCCGGTACCACCCCTACCGCATCCATCCCCCTCCCGCCCGAGCTGGAGGCCATCCGCGCCGCCGAAGCCATCCGGATGTACGGCGACCCGGCGGAGCGCCCGCTGGCCGACCGCAGGACCGGGCTGATCTCGCTCGGCGACAGCGAGATCTCCGGCGAGGGCGTCGGAACGTACGAGGCAGGGACCAACGGCCCCGACAACTGGTGCCACCGCTCGCCCGACTCCGCCATCCACCGCACCGGGATCCCCGCCGACGTCACGTACAACGTCTCCTGTTCGGGCGCGTACACCGGAAACATCGTGATCGGCGGATCCAGGCAGTACGCCGACGAACTCGTGCAGAGCGACAACCTCGCCATCAAGGCCCGCAACACCCGCATCAAGATGATCGTGCTCGTGGCCGGCGCCAACGACGACCTCCAGTTCGGCCCGGTGATGACGGACTGCGTGGAGCGTTGGGTGCTCCTCCAGGGTGCGTGCCGGCCGACGTACGAGGGCGGCTGGCAGGCTCGGATCGACGGGCTCGTCCCCAAGGTCGAGAAGACCGTACGCGACCTGCAGACCGTCATGTCCGACGCCGGTTACACCAGTGGCGACTACAAGCTCGTGGTGATGGGCTACCCCAGCCCCATCGGCCCCGACTTCAACGACAACCCGAACTTCCCCGGCAAGATTCCGGGTGGCTGCGCGGGTTACGACTCCGACGCCGCCTGGGGCCGTAACGTCGCCGTCCCCGCCTTCGAGCGCGGAATGCGCAAGGCCGCCGCCGACACCGGGGCCGTCTACCTCGACAACTCCCGGCTCTTCCACGGCCACGAGGTCTGCATGGAGGACACCTGGGCACGCGGCCTCTACATCGACCTGTCGCACTTCCCGCCGGACTCCAACTCCGTCCGGCAGTCCTTCCACCCCAATGCGCGCGGGCACGCCGCCTTCGCCTCCTGCCTGACGCAGATCTACAACTCCGGTCTGCGCGAGGCGAGCTGCGCCGACCCGGCGAGCACCGGAAAGCCGGTCCTGGAGCCTGCCGCCTGGGACTCGGTCTTCAAGCCCCTCAAGAACGAGGCCACCGGCACGTGTGTGGACGTCCCCGCGTCGGTGACCCGCAACAACACGAAGATCGCGGGCTGGGACTGCCACGGCGGCCGCAACCAGGGCTGGTGGTACGACGCAGGCACGAGGACCGTCCGTACGGAACTGAGCCACGACCGGTGCCTTGATGTGCCGGGCGCCGGCTACGGGGCGGGTGCCACGCTCATCCTGTGGAACTGCTCGGGTGCGGCGAACCAGCAGTTCGTCCAGGAGTCGGGCACGTTGCGCCCGGCGGCTTCGGCCGGGCTGTGCCTGACGCTCGCGGCGGCCAGGGACCCGCTGAAGCTCCAGGCGTGCGACGGGACGGCGAAGCAGCGTTTCGCGTAGGTCCGTAGGGCACATGACGGCGGGGCGGTCGCGCGGTGCGGCCACCGCGCCGTCACTTGTCCACCGCCTCGCTCAGGGACCGGACCGTCGGGGACAGATAGAGCCGCCGCAGCGGCACCGGAGGCAGGCCGTGCTCCCGCATCGCGGTGGCGAGACGGATCGCGTAGAGCGAATTGCCGCCCAGATCGAAGAAGTTGTCGTCGGGGCCGACCGGCACACCGAGGACGGATTCCCAGATCCCGGTAAGTTCGGCGAAGGGGTCGGCCGCGGCGGGGGCGGGGGCGGGGGTGCCGGGCGGGGCGTCGGCAGGGGCGTCGGCCGGGGCCGTCGGGGCGGGCAGCCGGGACGGGTCCAGCTTGCCGTTCGGGGTGAGCGGGAGCCGCGGCAGGGCGGTCACCGAGGCGGGCAGCATGTGCTCCGGCAGCAGCTTCGCGGCCCGCCGGCGTATGTCGTCGGCCGGGCCGGCCGGGTCCGCCGCCAGAACCACGTACGCATCGATCCGCACACCCGCCGCATCGAGGAACGCGTCCCCGGACACCGTCACCGCCGCCGCGGTCACGGACGGATCGGCCAGCAGCACGTGACGGATCTCGTCCAGCTCGATCCGGAAGCCGCGCACCTTCACCTGGCTGTCGATCCGGCCCAGATGCTCCAGCGTGCCGTCCGGGAGCAGCCTGCCCAGATCGCCGCTGCGGTACATCCGTCCGCCGTGCCACGGGTCGGGCACGAAGCGCTGCCCGGTCAGGCCCGGGCGGCCCAGGTACCCCGTCGCGACCCCGGCGCCGCCGACATGGATCTCGCCGGGTGCCCCGGGCGGGACCGGCCTGCCCCGGGCGTCGAGCACGTACACGTACCAGCCGGGCAGCGGACGCCCCACCGAGCGGGACCCGGACAGCGCCGTGCGCCGGGTCACCGTCTGCGCCGTGACATGGACCGTCGTCTCGGTGATGCCGAACATGTTGACCAGCCGGCAGCGGTCCTCGGGGTGGCGGTCGAACCAGTCGCGCAGCGGGCGGGCGTCCAGCGGTTCGCCACCGAGGACGACCAGGCGCAGGGCGAGCGGCGTCCCCTGGCCCCGGCGTTCCCCGTGCTCCCGGTCGGCGGCCATGAGCTGGGTGAACGCGGACGGGGTCTGGCTGAGAACGGTGACCCCCTCCCGTACGAGCAGGGCGTGGAAATCGGCGGGGGAGCGCGAGACCCAGTAGTCGACGACGACCAGCCGGGCGCCGGTCAGCAGGGCGCCCCAGATCTCCCAGACGGAGAAGTCGAAGGCGCTGGAGTGGAAGAGCGTCCATGTGTCGCCGGGGCCGAGACCGAAGTCGTCGCGGGTGGCGTCGATGAGAGCGAGGACATTGGCGTGCGGCACGACGACACCCTTGGGGCGGCCGGTCGAGCCGGAGGTGTGGATGACGTACGCCGGGGCGGTGGCGGGCCGGGCGGTGGGGGCCCGGCGGTCGGCCGGACGGCCGGTGAGGGGGGCGGTGTCCTCCACCGTCAGCCGCAGACCGGCGTCCTCGGCGGTGCGGGCGCGGCGGTCCGCGGGGTGATCCGGATCCAGCGGTACGTAGATCGCGTCCGCCTTGAGGACCGCGAGCATCATTGCGACGAGGTCCGTCGAGCGGGGCAGGCAGAGACCCACATGGTCACCGGGCCGGACGCCCCGGGCGCGCAGCCCGGCGGCCAGTTCGTCGGCGCGGGAGTCCAGCTCCCGGTAGGTCAGGGTGCGCCGGCCGCAGGTCAGGGCGGGCGCCTCGGGGCGCAGGGCGACCTGGTCCGCGAAGGCCTCGTCTATGCGGCGGGAAGGGAGAGGCGGCGGGGCGGCCGAGCGGGGCGGGCGGCCGAGGGCGAGCTGCTCGGCGGACTCCGTCTCGTCGAGCAGGACGAGGTCGATGAGGGGGGTCTCGGGCGGCACCCTGGCCAACTGGTCCTGTACGCGAGCGACATGGCGCTCGGCAGGGGCGGCTTCGTCGACGGCGTCGTCGCCCGGAGGACTGAGGGGAGTGGCGAGGAGGTCCCCGACCGTGCGGTCCTCGGACAGGTCGGCCTCGAGCACGGCCCGGCCGTCGAACGCGCCAAGGGTGTTCCCAGGCCGGTCCAGCGCCGATACGGGCACGGCCACGCGCACGGACGACCTGCCCTCGTACCGTCCGAGTACGAGTGCGGTGGCGGCAGCGCGCCGCAGGGCTTCGGGGCCGGGGACGCGGGCGGGATGCGCTGCGGGGGAGTGCTCCGCCGTCCGTACCTCGTCCGGCCCGAGCTCCCCGCAGAGCACGTGAGAGATCAGCCGGAGCGAGGTCGCGTCCAACGCGGCCGGATCGGCGACGAGGACGAGATCACCGGGACGCGGCACGGGCGGGCGCACGGTGCCCTGCGCGGTCCCGCCTGCGGACTCACCCGCGAGGTCGCCCGCGGTCCTGCCTGCGCGGGTGCCCGCGAGGCTGTCTGTGGCACCGGTCGCAGGGGCGGGTGCGCTCCCACCCGCCGACCCGCCCCCGGACTCACCCGCGCCCTCCTCCTCGTACCGCAGCAGCAGCACCCGCAGCAGCTGCCCCGGTCCGAGCGGACGTCGGGCCTCGGTCTCGCGGCGGCGTGCTGCCCTCTCCGAGTCCGCCGGTGCCGGGACGGTCTCGGTCCACAGCCGGGGGTGCGGGCCGTCCGGCCACCACCGCCTCGACGCCGTCGCGAGTGCGGTCGCGACCGGGCCGTCGTCCGTCGCGCCCTGCGGCAGGCGGACCGTCAGCGTATGGCGGGCAGTTGGCACCGGTGCTCTCCTCCTCGTAGGGGTGCGCCTCAGCGCGTCGTGAATCCGCCGTCGACCGTCAACACGCTTCCCGTCACCTGACGCGACTCGTCGGACGCCAGCCAGAGCACCGCGTCCGCGACATCCTGCGGTTCGACGAGTGCGTTCATCGGCTGCGCCTGGACGAACGTCTCCTCATGCCCGGCGACCGGCACCTCCAGCGACCGGGCGATCTCCGCGAGCATCCGGCCCTCCATCGCGTCGTCGTCCCGCACCGACCCGGGGCACACCGCGTTCACCCGCACCTTGCGCGGCGCGTAGTCCAGTGCGACGGCCCTGGTCAGCCCGACGAGGCCGTGCTTGGCCGCGACGTAACCGGCGAAGTGCCGGTAGCCGACCAGGCCCGCCGTCGACGCGATGTTGACGATGGAGCCGGAGCCCTGCGCGGTCATCCGCCCGCCGACGGCCCGGATCGCCCGCCAGGCACCGCCGAGGTCCACATCGATCATCAGCTGCCACTCGGGCTCGGTGATCTCGTGTGCGGAACGGCCCGAAGGGGCCGCGATCCCCGCGTTGTTGACGAGGACGTCGATCCGCCCGAAGCGCTCCTCCGCATCGTCCGACGCCGCCTCCAGCGCGCCGAGATCCCGCACGTCCGCCTGCCGGGTCAGCACGGCGGAGCCGGCGTCGCGGCAGAGCTCCGCCGTGTACGCGAGCTGGCTCGCCGAACCGAGCGGATAGGGGACGCCGGGCAGCGGACCCGCCACATCGAGCAGCACCAGATCCGCGCCCTCGCGGGCGAACGTCAGCGCACAGGCCCTGCCGAGTCCGCGGGCCGCACCCGTGATCAGCGCGGTCCGTCCGGCCAGCCGCCCGGTGCCGCCGCTCGTCGTCATCCCTCGCCCAGTTCGGCGGCGATCAGTTCCAGCAGCGCGCCCGGGCGGTCGGCCAGATACATGTGCCCGCCGTCCAGCTCGGCGACGGTCAGCTTCCCGCTCGTCGCCCACCCCCACTCGGCAGCGCCGGCCGCACCGACGAGCGTGTCCGCACGCCCGCGGACCGAGACGACGCGCACGGTCAGCGGCCGCTCGGAGGCCGGCCGGTAGCTCTCGTGCAGCTGTACGTCGGCCCGGAGCGACGGCAGCAGCAGCTCCCGCATCTCCGGGTTCTCCAGCGCCGGATGCGCGTACCCGGCGAAGCTCTTCACCTGTGCGACGAACTCGTCCTCCGGCAGCCCGCCCGCCCGGTCGGTGCGGGCGGTCCACGGACCGGGCGAGCCGCTGACGAAGAGCGCTTCGAGACGGATCCCGGGCTCGCGTTCGAGCCGGTGCGCCAGCTCGTACGCGAGTACCGCGCCCATGCTGTGCCCGAACACGGCCACCCGTCGGCCCGTGCCCCCGAGCGCGGCGGTGACCTGGGCGTACGCATCGTCCACGGCCTCGGCCGCCGAGGTGTACGCAGGCTCGGCGAACCTCTTCTCCCGGCCCGGCAGCTGCACCGGCAGGATCGTCAGCTCCGCCGGGGCCTGCCCCTGCCACGGCGTGAAGAACGACGCACCCGCCCCGGCGAAGGGCAGGCAGATCAGGACAGTCTCTTCCACGGTCTCTCTTCCGGTCTCGGGTGTGCGGGAGGGTCAGCCGGACGTCACGAACGCGCTCAGGATGGCGGCCAGATACGCCGGGTCGTCCGCCCCGCACAGCTCGCGCGCCGAGTGCATGGAGAGTCCCGGCACCCCCACATCGACCGTCGCGACCCCCAGCCGGGCCGCGGTGAGCGGACCGATCGACGTACCGCACGGCATCGCGTTGTTGGAGACGAACGGCTGCCACGGCGCACCCGCCCGCTCGCACGCCGCCGCGAACACGGCCATCCCGGTGCTGTCGGTGGCGTACCGCTGATTGACGTTGACCTTGATCGTCGGTCCGCCGTTGGGCAGCGGGTGGTGGTCCGGGTCGTGCCGCTCCGCGTAGTTGGGGTGCACCGCGTGTGCCATGTCGGCGGAGACGCAGAAGGCCCCCGACACCGCCCGCGACCAGTCCTCCGAGCTGCCGCCGCGCGCGGTGACGGAGCGGCCCAGGACCCGCTCCAGCATGGGGCTCTGCGCACCCGTCTCGGAACCGCTGCCGACCTCCTCGTGGTCGAAGGCCGCCAGGACGGGGATGTACGAGGGCGGCTCGGCTCCCGTCGCCGCGCCGGCCAGGGCGGTGACGCCGGCGTGCACCGACACCAGGTTGTCCAGCCGTGACGAGACGACGAACTCCCGGTCAGCGCCCAGATATCCGGGCGGCTGGACGTCGTGCAGCATCAGGTCCCAGCCGAGCACCTCGTCCGGGTCCACCTCGGCGGCCGCCGCCACCCGGCGCAGCAGCGCACCCTCCTCGGGGGCGCCGAGCGCCCACAGGGGGGCGACATGACGCTGCCGGTCGAGCGCCAGTCCCTCGTTGACGGAACGGTCCAGATGGATCGCCAACTGCGGGACCCGCAGCAGCGGTTCGTCGATCTGGACGAGCCGCGACTCGGTCGTGCCGCCGGGCCCGCGCAGCGCGAGCCGCCCGGAGACGCCCAGGTCGCGGTCGAGCCAGGTGTTGAGCGGAACCCCGCCGTAGATCTCCACGGCGATCTGGCGCCAGCCCGCCGAGCCCGTGTCGGGGGTGGGCTTGATCCGCAGGTTCGGCGAGTCGGTGTGCGTGCCGACGATCCGGAACGGGGTGTGCGCCGCGGCGTCCTCGGGGACGTACCACGCGATCAGGGCACCGCCGCGGGTGACGAAGCTGCCGCCGGTCGTGCCCGTCCAGTCGTCCGTACCGCGCAGCTCGCGGAAGCCGGCCTTCTCCAGCCGTTGGACGGCGCTCGCCACCGCGTGGTACGGGGACGGGCTGGCCCGGATGAAGGAGAGCAGGTCGTCGGTGTGACTGCGGTGACTGGGGTGACTGGGGTGGGGGGCCGGCGTCATACGGCGTCCGCCTTTCCGCTGTTCGCTTCCGAGGGTGAGGGTGGAGGTGAGGGCTTGGGGGGTGAGGGTGGGGGTGAGGGCTTCGAGGGCGTGGGTGACGGGGACGACGGGAGCAGCAGTTTCAGGACCGGGCGGTCCGGCCGGGCGCAGAACTCTTCGAGCAGCGCGATGTACGAGCTGAGGAGCTCTTCAGCTGTCTCCCGGTTCCACAGGTCGGCGGAGTACTCCAGGAACGTCCGATAACCCTTCGTACGGTCCCGGCACGGCGCAAGCCCGAAGCACAGCTCGCTGCGAGAAAGAGGCGGTGCCAGATCCTCCACCTCGACGCCCAGACCGGGGATCTCGATGTCCGTGTCGAGGGAGTTCTGGAAGGCGAGCACATGCGGTACCCGGTCCGGCACGTCGTCGGCGCCGGCATCGCGCATCGCCTGCATGATCCGGGCCGTCGGCAGCACATGCGCCATCGCCCCCATCGCCCCCGCCCCGGTGCGCGCCGTCAGCTCGGCACAGGTGGTCCCGGGATTGGCCGAATCCTGTCGTACGCGGACCATCACCGCCGTCGACGTCATGGCGACGAGCGACTCGAAGGCGGTGCCCTGACGGTTGGCGTACGGGACGCTCAGCAGAATGTCCGGCTCCCCCGAGAGCCTGGTCAGAAACACTCCGAGCGCCGTGGCCGCCACCGCGAACGGGGTGGTGTGAACAGCCCCGGCGAACTTCTCGACGGCCGCCCGCACCGCCCCCGACGCCCGGCCGCGGATCGTGTCGCCGAGCCCGCTGAGCTGCTCGGGCCGGGGGCGGTCGGTCGGTACGGGCACCCGGGACGGCACTCCGTCGAGGTACGCGGCGCAGTACGCGGCCCGGCGGGTCCCGGTCTCCGGGTCGTCCTGGGCGCGCTGCCAGCGGGCGTACTCCGTGACCTGCGAGCCCGGCGGGTCAAGGGTGTGCGGCACGCCCTTCGCCGCCGCGGTGTACAGCGCGGCCATCTCGGCGAGCAGGAGCGACAGGGACCAGCCGTCGGCGGTGATGTGGTGCAGGACGAACATCAACGCCCAGCGGTCCTCCTCGACGCGCAGCAGCCGCAGTCCGGGAAGCGCGGGCTGCGAGAGATCGAACGCGGTCGTGGCGGTTTCGCGGCACAACTCATCGGCCCGGGGCTGCCGTTGGCCCGGCGGCAGGCCGGTGAGGTCCTCGACGGGCAGATCGACGGGTTGCGCGGCGGCGACTTCCTGCCACCAGGACGCGTTCTCCTCGACGAACCGGGTCCGCAGGGAGTGGTGCCGGGCCAGCAGTTCGGTGAGCGCGGACCGCAGCGCCGGCACGTCCAGCACGCCGGTGAAGGTGATCCGGGTCGGGATGTTCCACAACTCGGAGTGCGGTACCGAGTGGTGTCCGGCGATCATCCGGGCCTGCTGGTCGCTGACCGGGGCTCGGTCGATGATCTCGACGTCCTCCCCGGTGGGTGCGGGCCCGTGCGCGAGCTGGTCGGTCATCGCCCGCAGCGTGGCGTCGGAGAAGAAGTCCGCCATCGGATAGTCGACACCGAGCGCGTCCCGTACCCGGTTGACCAGGCGGATCGCGGTGATCGAATTGCCGCCGAGGTCGAAGAAGTTGGTCTCGGCGGGGAAGCCGCGGACGTCGAGGACGGACTCCCAGACGTCCCGGAGCGTGTCCGCGGTGGAGCGCGATGATTCGTCCCCGGTGGCCCTGCCACCTCCGGTCATCGACTCCAGCGTCCCGACCAGCTCGTCGAGATACCCGCGCGCCGTCTCCGCGTCGAACAGATCCGCGTCGTAGCGCAGCCGCAGCCGCAGGCCCGATGCCGTACGCGTCGCCATCAGGGCCAGTTCCAGCGGGGCGGACTCCGTCCCGACGGGCACCTCCTCGGCCCGCAGTCCCGGCAGGTCGATCCGCGACAGCGTCTCGTTGTCCAGGTCCACCGACACGGTGATCAGGGGGCGCGGGTTACCCGGGTCCGGGTGCGCCCCGACGAGCAGGGCGTCCAGGTCGACCAGCTGCCGCTCGTCCGCCTCGCGCAGGGCGCGCCCGGTGGCCCGTACCGCAACGGCCGTGTCCGTACCGTCCGGCAGCGACACCCGCAGCGGCAGCAGCGCCACATGGAAGCCGACCGTGTCCCGGGTCTCGGGGGTGCGCCGCCCGAAGGTGGACCCGAGCACGAACTCGTTCTGACCCGACCGCCCGCGCAGCACCAGCTGCCATGCCGTGCACAGCGTCGCGAACAGTGTGGCGCCCTGCTCCCCGCTCCACTCCTGCCACCGCACGGTCCGCTCCTGGTCGACCCGTACGGCCACCGCCCCGCCGCGCCCCGCGACCCGGCGCTCGCGCGGCCGGTCGGTGGGCAGCCCGAGCACCGGCGGCTTCTCACCCAACTGCTCGCGCCACCACGTCAGATCGGCCGGGTCCCGGGGCGGTTCCGGTGCACCGGCCGTCGTGCCGGCCGGCCGTGCGAAGACCGGCGCACGGTTCTCCACCGCCGCCCGGTACAGCTCCTCCAGGTCACTCGCCATCAGCCCCGCGGAGTGGGCGTCGGTGACGATGTGGTGCATGCCGAGCACCAGCACCTGGTCGTCGTCCGCGAGCCGGATCAGCCGGGGTGTGAACAGCGGTCCCTCGGCCAGGTCGTACCCGCGCCCGCTCTCCTCGGCGAGCGCCGCCGCGATCGTCCGGTCGGCCCCGTCGGGGGACTGTCCCCGGGCGTCCGTCACCAGGAGCGGGATGCGCAGCCCGGGCCGGACGACCTGGACCACGGTCTCGTCGCCGCTTCCGGCCCGGAACACGGTCCGCAGCCCGGCATGCCGGACGACCAGCCCGTCCAGGGCGACACGGAGGGCGGACTCGTCGAGCCGGCCGTGCAGGCGGACCGCCTGGGTCTCGTTGTACGCGGCGGAGTTGCCGAGCAGCCGGGCCGCGAGCCACAGCCGCCGCTGCGCGGAGGTGGCGGGCGCGGTGAGGTCCTGTGCCTTCTGCAGCTCCTGTGCCTCCGGCGTCTTCCGCTCCCGGGTGCGGCGCCGCAGCAGATCCAGCTGTTCCAGCCCTGCCCGCATCCGCTCCTCGGGCAGCCCGAAGTCGACGAGCGCGGCGATCTCGTCGGCCCCGGCCCTGTGCAGGGCGTCGACGAGCGGGGTGCAGCTCTCCGGGGTGCCGATCAGGGCCCGCTGATCGCAGTACCGGTCGTACGCGCGGCGGAAGAGATAGTCCAGGTCGTCCTCGCTCGCCGTCGCCACGTCCTCGGGGCTGCGGCCGAGCGCGGTGGCGGCCGACCTCATCAGCAGCGACGAGCGCAGATAGCGGCTCATCGGCTCCAGCGCCTCGGCCCGCGCCACAGCATGATCCGTACCGAGGTAGGTGTGGACCAGGACGGTCACCCGTCCGCCGTCCGGATCGAGTCCGCAGTCGGCGCGCACCCGCCGGTAGTGGTCGATGTTCGCGGCCAGTTCGGCCACGGTCTGGCTCATGAGGTTGGTGACGATCCCCAGCCCGCGCCGGGCCGCCTCCCCGTACGAGGAACGCTGCCCGGAGGTGGCGAGGAACATCGGCGGCTCGGCCTGCACCGGACGGGGATGGATGCGTACACGGGTGTCGGCGCCCTCGCCCGTCCGCCGCGCTATGGACTCGCCGGCCCACAGCCGGCGGACGTCGTCGAGATGGGAGAAGGCGATCTCCCGGCGGTCCTCGAACCGGTCCGGGTGCAGGGCGAAGTCCTGCGCGTGCCAGCCGGTGGCGCAGCCGATGCCGACCCGCCCGCCGGACAGGTTGTCGACGACCGACCACTCCTCGGCGACCCGGATCGGGTCGTGCAGCGGCAGGACGACCGAGCCCGCGTTGATCCTGATCCGCTCGGTCTCGCGGGCGAGGACGGCGGCGAGTACGGCCGGGTTGGGGAAGAGGCCGCCGAAGGAGTGGAAGTGCCGCTCGGGCAGCCAGACGGAACTGAAGCCGCGCTCGTCGGCGAAGCGGGCGGTTTCGATGACGCTGTCGTACGCCTTGGCGGTGTCCGCGGTCTCCGGGTAGTCGCCGAAGAAATAGACGCCGAGGTCGGGGGCGGGGCGGGTGCGCGGTGCGGGCAGTGGCCGGGCGGGCCGCTTCGCCGACGGGAAGAAGCCGCCGTCGCGCAGTTCGCGCAGCGAACCCTCCACGGCGGCGGCGACCGTCGCCACGTCGTCGTCGGTGTGCGCGGTGGAGAGATAGAAGCTGCGCCACTCCCAGACGTACACGCCGCGCAGCAGGAGGTGGTGGTAGAGCAACTCCATGTCGGCGCGGTGTGTGAACCGGAACATCGAGCCGAAGTGGGCCAGTTCGAGCGGGAACTCCTCGTCCCGGAAGAAGCGGTTGAGGCGGTCGGCGAGCGCGTCGGTCCGGGCGTTCAGCCGCTCCTGAAGACCGGGGCCCTCCTCCTTGAGGTGGGTGAGCACCGCCCGCGCCGCGGCCATCGAGAGCGGGTGCTGCATATACGTACCGCCGAAGAAGGTGGTCTCGTGCGGGGGTCCGCTGTCGTCGCCGTACTGCCAGAGACCGCCGTCGACGCCGTCGAGGATGTCGGCACGGCCCGCGATCGCGCCGATCGGGAAGCCGCTGCCGAGCGCCTTGCCGTAGGTGGCCAGGTCGGGGACGACACCGAAGTGGTGCTGGGCGCCGCGCGGGTGCGGGCGCAGACCGGTCAGCATCTCGTCGAAGAGGAGCACGATGCCGCGGCGGGCAGTCAGGTCGCGCAGCGACCGCAGGAAGTCGGCCGGGCGGAGTGCGGGGTTGCGGCACTGGACGGGCTCGACGAGGACGGCCGCCACGGTGTCACCGAGCGCGTCGATGGTGTCGAGGGCGTCCTGGCTGCCGTACTCCAGCACGATCAGTTCGGCGACGGCGCTCGCGGGGATGCCGCGTGAGACGGGCACGGCGCCCCGGCCGCCCGGACTGCCGGGGCGGCCGAGCACGGAGTCGATGTGTCCGTGGTACGAGCCGCGGAACATGACGACCTTGTCGCGCCCGGTGGCGGCCCGGGCCAGCCGGACCGCCGCCGAGTTCGCCTCCGTACCGGTGCTCGCGAACGCCACCCGCTCCATCCCCGTCACCTCGGCCAGCAGTGCGGCCACTTCACCGGTGTCGGCGGAGCGGGGACCGAACCGGAGGCCCTGCGAGAGATGGCGCCGTACGGCATCGGTGACGAACTCCGGCTCGTGCCCGAAGAGCAGGGCGCCGAAGCCCATGGTGATGTCGGTGTAGTCGTTGCCGTCGACATCGGTGAGCCGCGACCCGTGCGCGGACCGGGCGGCGATCGGGTACAGCATTTCCTTGGTGGCCTGGCGGAACCCGACGACGGCCCGGCTGTCGGCGAGCACCGGCCGATGCTGCTGTGCCAGCTCCTTCGAGGTGCGGGTGCGCTCGGTGAACCGCCGGACGAGGGACGCGGTGTGCGCGCGCTGGGCGGCGTCGGCGCCCGCCCCGGCCATGCCGGCCACGGGATCCACGACGAGGCGGGGGCCGTGCTGTGCGGCAGCGGTGGAGGGGGAGCGGTACGGAGAGGGGACGGCAGCGGCTGCGAGCTGTTCGGTCAGGCGTCGCGAGAGCTCCGCCGCACGGGTCACCTCGGCGGCGGCACCGTCCGTGTGGTTCATCGGCGGTCCCCCTCCGGGGCGGCGGCGGAGATGCCGGTCAGCAGGGCCACGGCATCCGAGAGCTGGGTGAGCATCGCGGCCTGGTTGCGGGCCAACTGGGCCACCTGACGGGTCAGTTCCTCGACCTCGGCGCGTGTCGCGTAGACCGGTTCCGGATCATCCGCCACCTGCGGCTTCGGGGCCGTACGCGTCGATATCAGGCGAGCCGTGAGCCGGGGGGTGCCCGCCTCCTCCAGTATCTCCCGTATCGCAATCTCCGTACCGAACTCCGCCTCCAACTGCCGGACCATGCCGATCAGTTGGAGTGAGTCGGCGCCCAGCCCGACGTACGTCCTGTCCGCACCGACCTCCGAGGGCCGATAGCCGAGATGGCCGGCGGTGAGCGCCAGAACCCGGTCCAGTACGGCCTGTTCAGTCATGCCATCCTCCGTTGTGCGCTCGGGTACGTACGAAGTGGTCGGGACCGGCGGCGGACCGACCCAGTGGGACCGATGCTGGAACGGATACGTCGGCAGCGGCACCCGCCGGCCGCCGCACCCCGCGAGCAACGCCGCCCAGTCGACGGCCACCCCCGCGCAGTGCAGCCGGGCCACCGCGTGCCGGAACGCCGATGTCGGTACAGGGTCAGCACCCGGCAGCACCCGGCGCGCCATCCCGGTCAGCGCGGCGGAGGGGCCGAGTTCGAGAAGGACCACGCCGGTGGGTCCGGTGGGTCCGGTGGGTCGAGCGGGTCCCGTGGACCCGATGGCCCGCAGCACCGCGTGGAAGTCGGCGGTCCGGCGTGCCTGCCGGACCAGATAATCGGCGTCGGGCCGCCACCCCGGGTGCCGCACCGCCCCGTCGAGCCCGCTGACGAACGGTGTACGGAGCGGGAGCAGCCCGGCCTTCTCCACGGCGGTCCGCAGCTCGTCGAGGACCGGATCGAGCAGGGCGGTGTGAAAGGCCCGGTCCACGGCCAGTGGCTCGTACGCCTCTCCGCCCGCCGCCAGCAGGGCGCGCGCGGCCTCGACCGCCTCCGGGGGCCCGGCGACGACATGGTGGGCCGGCCCGTTGACCACGGCGAGCTCCAGCCCCTCGACGGCGGCCTGCAACTCGCGTACCCGCGCCTCCGGTACGAACGCCGCGAGCATCGCACCGTTCGCCGACCGCTCCTGCATCAGCCGCCCGCGCCGGCACAGCAGCCGCATCCCGTCCTCCATGCTCAGCGCCCCGGCCACGCAGAGCGCCGCGTACTCGCCGACGCTGTGCCCGGCGACCAGCGAGGGTGTGACGCCGAGCTGCTGCCAGAGGCGGGCCTGGGCTATCTGGAGGGCGAAGAGGGCGGGCTGTGCGAAGTCGGTGGTCCAGGCGGCCGGGCCGTGGCCGTGCACGACCCGGTCGAGGAAGTCGCCCTTGCCCGTCTCCTCCTCGTACACGCGGGCGCAGGAGGCGAGTACCTCGGCCACGACGGGGAAGCGTGCGGCCGGCTCCGCGCCCATGCCCGGACGTCCGCCGCCCTGCCCGCTGAAGAGGAGGACGGGCCGCTCCGGCTCCTGCTCGACGACCCCGGCGTCGTACGCACCGCCCGGGGCCGCCCCCGCCAGGAAGGCGTCCAGCCCCGCCACCGGATCCTCGGACGTCACGACCAGCCGGTGGCGCAAATGGCGTCGCCCCAGCGCGGCCGTGACCAGCAGATCGGCGGGCGCCGCCCAGGGCCCGCGCACCAGCCGCTCGCGGAACGCGCGGGCGTACGCCACCAGCGCTTCGCGGCTCGCGCCGGACAGCGGCAGCAGGGGCAGCGTCTCCGAGGAATCGTTCCGCTCCCGCCCCGGGGCCCACCCCCGCTCCTTCTCCCGCACCACGGGCGCCTGCTCCAGAATCACGTGCGCATTGGTACCGCCCATCCCGATGGAGTGCACCCCGGCTCGCCGCACCTCCCCAGGCACCGGCCACGCCGTCTCCCGCCTCGGCAGGACAAAGGGACTCGACTCGACGGCGAGCGCCGGATTCGGCGCCCGGAAGTTCACCAGCGGAGGGACGATCCCGTGCCGCAGCACCAGGACCGCTTTGATCAGCCCGGCCAGCCCCGCCGCACTGTCGAGGTGTCCGATGGCAGGTTTGGTGGAGCCCAGCGCACAGAACCCGGTCCGGTCGGTGTGGCGGCGGAACGCCTCCGTGAGAGCGGCGAACTCGATCGGGTCGCCCTTGAACGTGCCCGTGCCGTGCGCCTCCAGGTAACCCACCGATTCCGCCGGGACCCCGGCGGACCGCAGCGCGCCCAGCACGGCATCTCGCTGCCCGGCGACACCCGGTGCGGCGAAACCGGTCTTCGCCGCACCGTCGTTGGTGACCGACGAGCCCAGGATCACGGCGTGCACGGTGTCCTTGTCGGCGAGCGCCCGGTCCAGCGGCTTCAGCAGGACGGCAGCGACACCGTTGCCGCCGACCGTGCCGTCCGCACCCGCGTCGAAGGCCCGCACGGCACCGGTCCGCGAGAGCGTGGAACCCTTCACATGGCGGTGCCCCGTCACCTGCGGCAGATGCAGCGCCGCCGAGCCGACCAGCATCAGATCGGCGTCACCGGCGCGCAACGCCTGACAGGCCAGATGGACGGAGACCAGCGAACTGGAACAGGCCGTCGCCACATTGACCGCGGGACCGGTCAGACCGAGCCGGAACGCGGCCCGATTGGCGGTGAAATCCGGGTAGTTGCCGACCTGGACCTGTTTGACGGTCATCCAGTCGCCGGACCGTGCCTCCGTGGCCAGGTTCTCGGCGAGATAGCTGTGCAGGGAGTAGAGGCGGTAACCGGCGCTCCCGTACACCCCTATCCGTAACGACTCGTCGCGACCGGCGTAGCCGCCGTCCTCCAGGGCGTGGAAGCAGCACTCCAGGAAGAGCCGCTGCTGCGGATCGGTGAGGGCAGCCTCGCGCCCGCTCATCCCGAAGAACCCGGCGTCGAACCCGTCGATGCCGCCGTGCCCGTTGCCGCCCAGCAGCGCCGCCGCCCCGACGAACCCCTCCGCCGCGTACTCCGCCTCCGATATCCCGGCGGCGGCGAACTCGGCCCCGGTGAACCGGCGTACGTGCGAGACGCCCGCACGGATGTCGCGCCAGTACTGCTCGGGGGTGTCAGCTCCCGGGAACCTCAGCGCCATCCCGATCACCGCGATGGGGTTCTCGTTCCCCCGCTCCTGATCCCGCTCTCTCGCCGTCTCCACCACCGCGCCTCTCTCCCCTCCGCAGCCCCGCCACCCGGAGCAGGAACGCCACCGCGACCACCATCGCAGCACCATGGGACCATCCGACGACGGTCAGCGGGCTGTAGCGGTCAAGTGCCGCTGCGACAAGGATCATTCCGACGCCGAAGCCAAGATTCTCGAACGTCGCGGAGAGCCCGAACGCATGCCCGCGCAGGTCGGCGGAGAGCGTCTGCAGATGCGAGGTGTACGACACCTCCGTGAGCCCGTCGGCCGCTCCCGCGACCAGTGCGATCCCTCCCGTCGCCACCAACGGGAACCCCGCGAACGCGAGGATGAACGCCCCGGACATCACGATCGTGCCGTAGCCGAAGCCCAGCGCACCCACCGATCGGCCGGTGAGCTTCGCGTACCGCTGGATCACCTGTTGCGCGACGACGTTGCCCAGCGCCCACAGGCACCAGAAGGCGCTGACGAACACGGCCGGGCGCGAGGCGTCGAGTTCGGTGGAGTAGATCGGCAGCGCGGCGTTGTGGGACGACGAACCGAACGCGTCCACCCCGCGCAGCGCCACCATCAGGCCGAGACCGGGCGCGGCGGCCAGCGCGACGAACGCGACGGGCAACCGCCGCCGCCCCGCCTTCTCCGCGGCCGCCGCACCCTGTTCGGCGCGCCCGCCGGAATCCCCCTCCGAATCCGGCCGAGCGCTCCTCCCTCTGCCTCCGCCCGCGATCGGCAGCAGCGCCACCGTCACGGCACAGATCACAAAGGTGGCCATGTCCACCACGAACGCGGCGGTGTAACCGACCAGCGAGACGACCACACCGGCCGATGCGAAGCCGGCCACCATCGCCAGGGAACGCCCGGTAATGGAAAGGGAGTTCGCCCAGCCGCGCCGGTCGGCGCCCACCATCTCGGGAATGGAACTGCGCAGCGACACCATGAAGAGCGTGCCGCAGGACCCGACCACCACCGAGACGGCCACCAGTGCGCCCGTCCGCAGCCCGTCCGGCGCAAGGACCAGCAGCAGCATCACCGCCGCCTGTGCCACGTTCGTCCAGAGCATCACGGTCTTGGCGGTGAAGCGCGCGAGCAGCGTGCCGGCCGTCAGACCGGCGGCAAAGCCGGACCCCAGCCGCACCGCCATGAACAGCCCCATGGCGATCGCCCGGCCCGTCGTCTCATAGACGAACAGATTGAGCGCCACCATATTCAGGAAGGTGCCGTACGAAGAGATGGCGTATCCGGCGACGAGGAATCGATAACGCCGTTCGCCGAGCGCCGTGCGGTCCGGTCCGTCGTCGGAATGGCTGTTGGTCTGGTCGATGCCGAGCTTCACCCGGACATACTCGTCGAGCAACCACGACCCCTGATGTCGAGCCGTTTGCACAAATGTAATCTGCATACTTGTGAAGGACGATCAATCCGGCCCACGGGTATGTGATTGCCGCGAATCGTCGCCCGACCGTCCCTGCGAGACGGCCCTGGCGGCGTACCGGCGTGCGCTCATGGAGGGGAGCCTTCCGCAGGACGGGGCGCCCGCCTGTCTACGGGCCCTGCAGTTGGTGGTGACGGACCGGGACGCACCGGGTTCGCTGATCCCCGTGCCGCCGGAGACGGCATCGTTCGCCGCACTCGGCCCCATCGAGGAGGAGATCGTCCAGCAGCGCCGCAACCTGCGCGCGGTGCGCGCCAGTCTCGCCGCGTTCGAGGGGCTGTACGCGGAAGTCCACCGGCTCGAACAGCCCGTCCTCACCCGGCTCGTCGGAAGAGCCGTCATCGGCAAGGCACTTGACGCGGCCGTGGGCAGTTGCCAGGAGGAGTTGCTCACCGCACAGCCCGGCGGCGGCCGCCCCTCGCACGTCCTCGGCGAGGCGCTGCCCCGCGATCTGCGGATGCTGCGGCGCGGAGTGCGGCAGCGGACGATCTACCAGCACACCGTCCGCTCGCACCGGGCGACACTCTCCTACATCGAGCAGGTGACGTCGGCCGGAGCCGAGGTACGGACGCTCGCCGAAGTCGTCGACCGGGTCATCGTCTGCGACCGGGAAATCGGGTTCGTGCCCGTCCCCGACGAGCCGCACACGGCGCTGCGGGTCCAGCACCCGGCCCTGGTCAGCCTGCTGGTCCGGCAATTCGACAACGCCTGGTCCCGCTCCGTCCCGATCCGCCCCGACGGCGCGCCGCTGCGCTCCTCCGTCATCATGTCCGACCTCCAGCGCACCATTCTGCTGGCGGTCGTGGGCGGCGAGACGGACGCGTCGATCGCCCGCCGGCTCGGCATGAGCCGTCGCAGCGTCGCCGAACACATGCGGAAGGTCTCGGAACAACTGGGCAGCAACAGCCGCGCCCAACTCGGCTATCTGCTCGCGACGTCGGGGCTGCTGGACCTCTGAGCGAAGCGGTACGGACGCACCGCGGGGGCGCCCCGGCCGAAACCGGAACGTCCCCGCGGGCACGTACGCACGAAGTGATCAGACGAGACCGGGACCCCGCACCGGGATGCTGGTGAACGTCGGCGCCGGGGCGGGCTCGGTGAAGAAGTCGTTGCCCTTGTCGTCGACGACGATGAACGCCGGGAAGTCCTCGACCTCGATCCTCCAGACCGCCTCCATGCCGAGCTCCTCGTACTCGACGACCTCGACCTTCTTGATGCAGTCCTGGGCGAGGCGCGCCGCCGGGCCGCCGATCGAGCCGAGGTAGAAGCCGCCGTGCGCGTCGCACGCGTCGGTGACCTGCTTGGACCGGTTGCCCTTGGCGAGCATCACCTTGGAGCCGCCCGCCGCCTGGAACTGTGCGACATAGCTGTCCATGCGGCCGGCCGTCGTCGGGCCGAAGGAACCGGAGGCGTACCCCTCGGGCGTCTTCGCCGGGCCCGCGTAATAGACCGGGTGGTCCTTGAGGTACTGCGGCATCTCCTCGCCCGCGTCGAGCCGCTCCTTGATCTTGGCGTGCGCGATGTCGCGCGCCACGACCAGTGGACCGGTCAGCGAGAGCCGGGTCTTGACCGGGTACTTGGTCAGCTCGGCGAGGATGTCGTCCATCGGCCGGTTCAGGTCGATCTCGACGACGTCACCCGCCTCGTCGAGGTGGTCGTCCGTGGTGTCCGGCAGGAAGCGCGCGGGGTCCTTCTCCAGCTGCTCCAGGAAGACACCCTCGGCGGTGATCTTCGCGGTGGCCTGGCGGTCCGCCGAACACGACACGGCGATCGCGACGGGCAGCGAGGCACCGTGCCGCGGCAGGCGCACCACGCGCACATCGTGACAGAAGTACTTGCCGCCGAACTGCGCACCGATCCCGATCTTCTGCGTCAGCTCGAAGACCTTCTCCTCCAGCTCCTTGTCCCGGAAGCCGTGACCGGTCGGGGAGCCCTCGGCGGGCAGTTCGTCCAGGTAGTGCGCGGAGGCGTACTTCGCGGTCTTCAGCGCGAACTCGGCCGACGTACCGCCGACGACGATCGCCAGGTGGTACGGCGGGCAGGCCGCGGTCCCCAGCGAACGGATCTTCTCCTCCAGGAACTTCATCATGGAGGCCTCGTTCAGGACGGCCTTCGTCTCCTGGAAGAGGAACGACTTGTTGGCCGAGCCGCCGCCCTTCGCCATGAAGAGGAACTTGTACGCGCCGCCGTCGGTGGCGTACAGCTCGATCTGGGCCGGGAGGTTCGAGCCGGTGTTCTTCTCGTCCCACATGGTCAGCGGGGCCATCTGCGAGTAGCGCAGGTTGAGCTTGGTGTAGGCGTCGAAGATGCCGTGCGACAGGGCCTCCTCGTCACCGCCCTCGGTCAGCACGTTCTGCCCGCGCTTGCCCATGACGATCGCGGTGCCGGTGTCCTGGCACATGGGGAGGACACCCGCGGCGGCGATGTTCGCGTTCTTCAGCAGGTCGAGCGCGACGAACTTGTCGTTGGACGACGCCTCGGGGTCGTCGACGATCCGCCGCAGCTGCGCCAGGTGTGCGGGGCGCAGATAGTGCGAGATGTCGTGCATCGCCTCGGCGGCCAGGGTGCGCAGCGCCTCCGGTTCGACCTTGAGGAACGTACGGCCGTCGGCCTCGAAGGTCGAGACGCCCTCGGCGGTCACCAGCCGGTAGGGCGTGGTGTCCTCTCCCAGCGGGAGCAGATCGGAGTACGCAAACTCTGGCATTACGGCCATTCCTCACTCGGCGACAGCGGCTGACCACCCTTGGGCAGCGCACCCACCAGGGTAGAACGCCGCAAGCGGGCCGAACCTGTGAGGTAAGGCTCAGTTCGAGCACCGCATGCGCTCGTCGTCCTGCACCGATCAGCTCGGAGTGCGCCCCGGACAGGCCCTAGTCGCGATCTATCGCGTTTGGGTACGCTGGGCCGGTGGACCTCGAAAAGCACCCTCAGCAGCCTGCCGCCCCGGCGCCGCCCGCGCCCGCCGGCATCCGCGCCTCCGACGCAGACCGCGACCGGATCGCGGACATCCTGCGGGAGGCCATGGCCGAGGGCCGGCTGACCGTCGAGGAGCACGCCGAGCGGGTCGACGCCGTCTACCGCGCCAAGACCGTCGGCGAACTCGAGCCGCTGGTACGGGACCTGCCGACCCCCGGCGGCTCCACCCGGCCGTCGTCCACGACGCCGTACGCGCACGGCCCCGAGGCCCCCGCGGGCCCGGCCGACAATCTGGTGGCGATCTTCAGCAGCTCCACCCGCAAGGGCCGCTGGCGGGTCGGTGGCCGTACGAACGCCTTCGCGCTCTTCGGCAGCGTGGAGATCGATCTGACCGAGGCGCTTTTCAGCCAGAGACTCACCGTCATCAACGCGACCTCCATCTTCGGCAGTGTCGAGATCAAGGTCCCGGAGAACATCTCGCTGCGCGGCAGCGGCACGGGCGTCTTCGGCAATTTCGAAGTCCTCACACTGGAATCCGCAGACCCGGAAGCCCCGGTGATCGTCGTCAACGGCTATTCCGTCTTCGGGAACGTCGAGGCAAAGCCGAAGCGGGGGAAACTGATTACGGATCTCCACAACCAGCTGCGCAAGCACCTCGGCCACTGAACCCGCATCGGTTGGCAATGGTCCGCACGGCCCTGGATCCGGCCAAAATTCCGGTCGACCACAATTCCGTCGCCCGGAACCCTGTGCCACTCAGTGCTTAGGCGCACGCACAGCGGGTAGGGAGTGCTGCATCGTCTCTCGCTCGCGAAGCCGTCGTCAGGAGTAGACCGTGCTGCAACTGCCGCATCAGCCCCTGCAGGTCGCCGCCGTTCCCACCCAGGGCGCTCCTGCTCGGGAGGACCAGGCCGGCCCCTGGCACTCGGAGGCGGTGTGCCGCCGGGACGAAGCCGGGCTGTTCTTCGCCCCGTCGAAGGAGCCGACTGCTGCCCGACTGTCCCGTGAGGAGTCCGCGAAACGGGTCTGCGCGCGCTGTCCGGTGATGGTCGAATGCCGGGAACACGCCTTGGCGCAGCCCGAACCGTACGGGGTGTGGGGCGGCCTCACGGCTGCCGAGCGCCGCGTGGTGCTCGCCCGCCGCAGGCGGCGCGAGGTGGAGCTCAAGGCGGCCGCCTCGGCCGACCACATCGCCGCAGCCGGCTGACCGGCCGTACGGAACTTCTGAACAGACGGCCCCGGACCGACACCCGGCGCGACAGCCCTGCGCCGAAGCCTCGCACCGACGCGAAGAGGCGCCCCCACCGCACATGGGGGGCGCCTCTTCGCGTTCTGACGGCTCCGCACGGAGTGCCGTGTGTCGCCGCTGCGCGTCACCTGACCGGCGCGGCGCCTGCCGCGCGCGGCCTGCCTCGCGCGGTCTACTTCGCGCGGTCGAAGTCGATCGCGCTGTAGGCGCGCAGCTTCGACAGCCGGTGGGTCGAGTCGATCTTGCGGATCGTGCCGGACTTGGACCGCATCACGATCGACTCGGTGGTCGCCGTCTCACTGCGGTACCGCACGCCGCGCATCAGCTCACCGTCCGTGATGCCGGTCGCGACGAAGAACACGTTGTCGCCGCTGACCAGGTCGTCGGTGGACAGCACCCGGTCGAGGTCGTGCCCGGCGTCCAGTGCGCGCTGCCGCTCCGCCTCGTCCTTCGGCCAGAGCTTGCCCTGGATGACACCGCCGAGGCACTTTATGGCGCAGGCCGAGATGATTCCCTCGGGGGTGCCGCCGATGCCCATCAGCAGGTCGACGCCGGTGCCCTCACGGGCCGCCATGATCGAGCCGGCGACATCGCCGTCGGTGATGAACTTGATCCGGGCGCCGGTCTCCCGGATCTCCTTGACGATGCCCTCGTGGCGTGGGCGGTCCAGGATGACGACGGTGACGTCCTCGGGGGCGGAGTTCTTCGCCTTCGCGACCCGGCGGATGTTCACCGACACCGGGGCATTGATGTCCACGAAGTCGGCGGCCTCGGGGCCGGTCACCAGCTTGTCCATGTAGAAGACCGCGGACGGGTCGAACATGGTGCCGCGGTCGGCGGCGGCCAGCACGGCGATCGCGTTCGGCATGCCCTTGGCGTTCAGGGTCGTGCCGTCGATCGGGTCCACGGCGATGTCGACCTCGGCGCCGGTGCCGTCACCGACCCGCTCGCCGTTGAAGAGCATGGGCGCTTCGTCCTTCTCGCCCTCACCGATGACGACGACGCCGTTCATCGAGACGGTGGAGACGAGGGTCCGCATGGCCTTCACAGCGGCGCCGTCGGCACCGATCTTGTCACCGCGGCCGACCCAGCGCCCGGCAGCCATGGCGGCGGCCTCGGTGACCCGGACCAGCTCCAGCGCCAGGTTGCGGTCGGGGGCCTCCGGGGAGACCTCTAGTTGTGACGGCAGGTGATGTTCGGACATCGGAACGCACCTTTCTGTACGGCGACGACCGGAAGAGGGTGCTGTGACTCTATCGTCAGGTCGATAAAATGAGCAGACCGGGTCACGTATGAGCGGCCTCGCCGGCCGGTTGTCATGGGTGGCCGCCCCTCGGTCGGACCCGTCGGGCGTAATGCGAACATGGACCCGTGGCAAGCAAGCGAGGCAAGCAGACAGTGCGGGACATGTTCCTGTCGATGGCGGTGATCTCCGCCGTCGCCGGGGGTGTCTACATTTTCGTACCGCACGACGACAAGGCCAACCCGGTCAAGGCGGTCGACTACCGGGTGGAGCTCCTGACGGCGCGGCGCGCGGCGCCGTATCCGGTGGCCGCTCCGGCCGGCCTGTCCGAGGACTGGAAGCCCACCTCGGTCAGCTACGAGCGTCAGTCGGGCAACGGCTGGCACCTGGGCTTCCTCGACCCGGACGGCAAGTACGTCGCGGTGGAGCAGTCCACGTCCCCGGCGAAGAAGTACGTGTCCGAGGTCAGCCAGGACGCGAGGAACACCGGGCGTACGCAGCAGGTCGCGGGCGAGACGTGGCAGCACTGGAAGGGCCCGAAGTACGACGCCCTGGTGCGCCACGACGACGGCGCGACCACGGTTGTCACGGGCTCGGCCTCGACGCAGCGGCTGGCGGAGATGGCCGCCGCACTCAAGACGTCCTGAGCCAGGCATACGGAGAAGGCCCCGGAGCACCAAGTGCTCCGGGGCCTTCTCCGTATGACCGGGTGGGTCAGACGGTCTTGATGACCTCGTCGTAGGCGAGACGCGGCAGGCGCGGGAACCAGGCGTCCTCGCCCGGCTTGCCGATGTTGACGACCATCAGCAGGCTGTGGTCGGCGTCGAGGAACTCCTTCTCGATGCCCGCGGCGTCGAAGCCGGTCATCGGTCCGGCGGCCAGACCGGCGGCGCGGACGCCGATGATGAAGTACGCGGCCTGCAGGGCGGCGTTCAGCATGGCGGACGACTCGCGGACCGGGCGCTCGGAGAAGAACGCGTCCTTGGCCTGCGGGAAGACCGGGAACAGGGCCGGGAGCTCCTCGTGGAACTCGTTGTCGGCGGCCAGGATCGCGACCAGCGGGGCGGTGGAGGTCTTCGGCTGGTTGCCCTCCGCCATGTGGCTCACGAGGCGCGCGCGGGCGTCGTCGGAGCGGACCAGGACGACGCGCAGCGGCGACTGGTTGAAGGCGGTGGGGCCGTACTTGACCAGGTCGTATATCGCCTGGATCTGCTCCTCGGTGACCGGCTCGTCGGTGAAGGCGTTGGCGGTGCGGGCCTCACGGAAGAGGAGGTCCTGGGCGGCGGGGTCAAGAGCGAGGGACATCTTGCGGATTACCTTCCGGGCGAATGGGGGATCAAGCGATACGGCGACCGTAACCGAGAGATAGGTTAACTTTCAACTAAAAGCTGGCCTGAGTGATCCACTCCACAAACGTGTGCGTGGATGACGTGCGCGGCCGCCCCGACTTCCGACGAGATGCACAACCGCCGGGCGCTCCGGATCCATTCCGGGCCGGGCGGACCGGCCCGCCCCGGAGCCCTACGGCTCGGAAGTCACCCGGCGTCGTCCTGCTGGTCCTTCCCGGGCTGGGCCAGGGCCTGGTCCAGGCGGGCCCGGGCCCCCTCCAGCCAGCGCCGGCAGACCTTGGCCAGCTCCTCGCCGCGCTCCCACAGCGCGAGGGACTCCTCCAGCGTCGTGCCGCCCGCCTCCAGGCGCCGTACAACCTCGATCAGCTCGTCGCGCGCCTGCTCGTAGCCGAGCGTGTCCGTGGCGGCAGCTGCCGTTGTCGCGTCGTCCGTCATGTGATCCACCCTATGTGTGAGCTACGACAGCCAGGTCCGAACCGCGTCCGCGGCTGCCCCGGGTCCGGGCGAAGGGAAAGGGGCGCCGCACCGGCTCACTCGGCCACCCGCACGGTGAACTCGCCCTCCGACACCCGCGCCCGCAGCTCGTCGCCCGGCGCCCCGGCGTCCGCGGGGGAGCGGACCACATGACCGTCCGGCCGCTGCAGCACCGCGTACCCGCGCTCCAGCGTCGCCGCGGGCGACAGCGCGACGACCCGCGCCCGGGTGTGGGCGAGCTCCGAGTCCGCCCGGTCCAGCAGATGCCCGAGCACCCGGCGGCTGCGCCCGATCAGCGCGTCGACCTCCGCCGCGCGCTCGTCCACCATCCGCAGCGGCTGCTGCATGGAGGGCCGGCCCAGCGCGTGCGCCAGTCCCCGCTCCTCCCGGTCGAGCAGCCCCTGTACCGTCCGCAGCGCCCGGTCCCGCAGCTGCTGCACCCGGTCCAGCTCCTCTCCCACGTCCGGCACGACCTTCTTCGCCGCGTCCGTGGGCGTCGACGCCCGCAGATCGGCGACCAGATCGAGAAGCGGAGAGTCCGGCTCGTGCCCGATCGCGGACACCACCGGCGTACGGCACTCGGCGACCGTACGGATCAGCTGCTCGTCCGAGAACGGCAGGAGGTCCTCCACGCTGCCGCCGCCGCGCGCCACGATGATCACGTCGACGTCCGGCAGGTCGTCCAGCTCCTTCACCGCCTGGACCACCTGGTTCACCGCGTGCACGCCCTGCACCGCCGTGTTGCGCACCTCGAAGCGCACCGCGGGCCAGCGGCGCCGCGCGTTCTCCAGCACATCGCGCTCGGCCGCCGACGCCCGCCCGCAGACCAGGCCGATCAGCTGCGGCAGGAACGGCAGCGGCTTCTTCCGGTCCAGGGCGAAGAGCCCCTCGGCGGCCAGGGACTTCTTCAGCAGCTCCAGCCGGACCAGCAGCTCACCGATGCCGACGGGCCGTATCTCCGTGGCCCGCAGGGACAGCTGGCCGCGGGGTGCGTACCACTCGGGCTTGGCGAGGACGACGACGCGGGCGCCCTCCGTCACCACGTCCGCAATCCGGTCGAAGACCTGCCGGAAGCAGGTCACGCTCACCGAGATGTCGTGCGACGGGTCGCGCAGGGTCAGGAACACCACCCCGGCGCCCGGCCGCCGCGACAGCTGGGTGATCTGCCCCTCGACCCAGACGGCCCCGAGCCGGTCGATCCATCCGCCGATGAGCCGTGACACCTCGCCGACGGGCAGCGGGGCTTCCGCGGAGGTATTGAGAGCCATGCGAGCGAGCGTATCCGCCACCACGGACAACGAGGCAGCCCTACACAGCCGGACCCCGCCCCCACTGCATCGCCAGCACCACCAGCCCCACCCCCAGCCAGCAGACCCCCACCACCTGCGCGCTCGTCGCCGCGTTGAGGATCACCGCGATCAGCACCCCCGCACCCACCACCGGCACCAGCACATGCCGCCACCAGCTCGGCGGCCCGTCCATGCGGCGTACGGCGAACCAGCCGACCACCGACGCGTGCAGCAGCACGAACGCCGTCAGCGCACCGATGTCGACCACCGACACCAGATGGTCGAGGCCGTCGTCACGGCGGGCCGCCCAGACCGCCGCCACCAGCGTCACGGCCGCGGCGATCAGGATCGCGGCCCGCGGCACTCCGGACCGCGGGTCGACCCGGGCCAGCAGCGAGGGCAGCCGCTGCTCCCTGGACATGGCGAAGAGCAGCCGCCCTGCGGCCGCCTGCCCGGCCAGCGCGGCGAACGCCGCCCCGATCGCCTTGCTGACCGCCACCAGGTCGTGCAGCCACCTGCCCACCGCGAAGTCGACCGTGTCGTAGAACGCCGACCCCTGCCTGGCCGGTTCGGCGGCCAGATCCGCCGACGTCATCGGCTCCAGCAGCGCCGCCAGATAGCCCTGCGCAACGAACAGCACCCCCGCGAGGACCAGACAGAACAGCAGCGCCCGCGCCACCTTCTCCGAGCCGCCGGTGGCCTCCTCCGCGAACGAGGCGATGGCGTCGAAGCCCAGATACGAGAGCACGGCCACCGACACCGCAGCCAGTACCGCGTTCACGGAGAAGCCGGAGTCACCCGTGAACGGCGTCCACCAGCCGCGCTGTGCCCCGTCCCGCACGAGCACCACCACCGCCGACACCAGGAAGACCAGCAGCACCGCGATCTCCATCGCGAGCACCGCGAAGCCGACCCGCGCCGCAGCCCGTACACCCCAGAGGTTGAGCAGTGTGGTGATGACCACCGCGAGCGCCGTCCACACCCACCGAGACACCTCCGGGACCAGTGAGTTCATCGCGATCCCGGAGAAGAGATAGGCGACCGCCGGAATCAGCAGATAGTCGAGCATCGCCATCCACCCGGCGACGAACCCGGGCCCTTCGCCGAGCCCCTTGCGCGCATAGGTGAAGACCGAACCCGCCAGTGGGGCCACGCGCACCATCTGCGCATAACTGAACGCGGTGAAGCCCATGACCACGGTCGCCGCGACGTACACCAGCGCGACCGCGCCGTCAGATTTCGCGTCGAGCGTGCCGAAGACGCCGACGGGCGCCATGGGGGCGATGAACAGCAGCCCGTAGACAACCAGATCCCGGAACCCGAGTGTCCGCCGCAAGGTCGCCCGGTCCGCCGTACTGCTGCCCGCCATGAACCCTCCGTCGGTCGCACGGACACGGTCGCGTACGTGGCATACGTGGCATTGCAGGGCGTACACGTGGCGAACGTCGCGTACGGCTCAGTCTCCCGACACGGCCGATCCCTCGCCTGTTCGGTACGGCCTTACGATGGGACGCATGACTGCTACGCCCAGCCCGTCACCCGCCGCCGCCCCGAGTGCGGGCACCACGCGCCACAGTGACACCCGCCGTGTCCTGCTCGCCGCGCCCCGTGGCTACTGCGCGGGCGTGGACCGTGCCGTGATCGCCGTCGAGAAGGCCCTGGAGCAGTACGGGGCCCCGATCTATGTCCGCCACGAGATCGTGCACAACAAGTACGTCGTGCAGACCCTGGAGAAGAAGGGCGCGATCTTCGTCGACGTCACGGCGGAGGTACCCGAGGGCTCCATCGTGATGTTCTCCGCGCACGGCGTCGCGCCGACCGTGCACGCCGAGGCCGCCGAGCGCAAGCTCGCCACGATCGACGCGACGTGCCCGCTGGTGACCAAGGTCCACAAGGAAGCCGTCCGGTTCGCCAAGGAGGATTACGACATCCTCCTGATCGGCCACGAGGGCCACGAGGAAGTCATCGGCACGAGCGGTGAGGCGCCCGACCACATCACGCTGGTCGACGGCCCCGAGGACGTCGCCCGTGTCTCCGTGCGCGACGAGTCGAAGGTCGTCTGGCTCTCCCAGACCACGCTCTCGGTCGACGAGACGATGGAGACGGTGGACGCGCTGAAGGAGAAGTTCCCGCAGCTGGTCTCGCCGCCCAGCGACGACATCTGCTACGCCACGCAGAACCGTCAGATCGCGGTGAAGAAGCTCGCCGAGGACGCCGAACTGGTCATCGTTGTCGGCTCCAAGAACTCCTCGAACTCGATCCGCATGGTCGAGGTCGCCCTCGACGCGGGCGCCCCCGCGGCGCACCTGGTGGACTTCGCGAGCGAGATCGACGAGGCCTGGCTGAAAGGTGTCACCACGGTCGGCCTCACCTCCGGTGCCTCGGTTCCCGACGTGCTGGTGGACGGCGTACTGGAGTGGCTGGCCGAGCGCGGCTACGGAGACGTGGAGACGGTGAAGACGGCCGACGAGTCGATCACCTTCTCGCTGCCCAAGGAGCTCCGCCGGGACCTGCGTGCAGAGGCGGCGGCACTCACCGCCGAGTGACGCCTTCCGTTCTCCTCCGGGAGGAGCGGCCCGTGCTCCGGGAAGGTGAGCGGGGTGCGGCGCCAGGCCGTACGGTGGATCGCATGCAGATCTTCGGCGTGGACATCGGCGGATCCGGGATCAAGGGTGCTCCCGTGGACCTGGACCGCGGAGACCTGGTGCAGGAGCGCCACAAAGTACTGACACCGCATCCGGCCACGCCCAAGGACGTGGCCGGCTGCGTGGCCGAGGTGGTCGGCCACTTCGACTGGTCGGGCCCGGTCGGTATCGCCTTCCCGGGCGTCGTCACGGGCGGTGTCACCCGCACCGCGGCCAATGTCGACAAGGGCTGGATCGACCATGACGCCCGGACGCTGCTCGGCGAGAAGCTGGGCCTTCCGGTGACCGTCCTCAACGACGCCGACGCGGCAGGAATCGCCGAAATGACCTTCGGCGCGGGGCGCGGCCGCAAGGGGACCGTGATCATGCTGACGCTCGGTACGGGTATCGGCAGCGCGGTCTTCATCGACGGGCAGCTCGTACCCAACACCGAGCTCGGCCATCTGGAGCTGGACGGCCACGAAGCGGAGAAGCACGCCTCCACGAAGGCCAAGGAGGACGAGGAGCTGAGCTGGCACCACTGGGCGCACCGGGTGCAGAAGTACCTGGCCCATCTGGAGATGCTGTTCACGCCCGAGCTCTTCATCATCGGCGGCGGAGTCAGCCGAAAGGCCGACAAGTTCCTGCCGCTGATCGAACACGTGCGGGCCGAGATGGTGCCGGCCGAGCTGCAGAACAACGCGGGCATCGTGGGCGCGGCGATGGCGGCGGCAGGCAGATAGCCCTATGGCGCCCCTGCCCCGGTCTCAGGGCCTTGGACGCCGGGGCGGCCGGGCGGGGCGCCCCGTCTTCGTGGCCGACCGCATCCGCCGCCGGCGCTGCCGCATCAGCCGGACCTTGCGCACGGTGGCGATGAGCCCGGCGATGAGCGTGCCGCCGTACAGCCAGCCGGCATGGACGGCGAGCGCCGTGACCACCGCCATGGTCTGCCCGCCGAAGCCGCCCGTGCCACCGGCGATCGGAATCACACCGACGGCGAACGCGATCGGCACGCTGATCGGTGCGGTCACCAGGTCCGCGGGCCGGACCCAGAGCGCGGTCAGCGCGCTGACCGGCAGGAACAGCACCCCGTACAGGATCGACGAACCATCGAACAGCAGCCAGTCGAGGCAGGCCAGCGCGAACATGACGGCGGCGGCGAACAGCCCCGCACCGATGCCGGTCAGTCGAGGATTGGGCAGCCTGCGCAGCGCGAGCAGGGCGGCCGGCACCCGTCGTGCCCGCCCGTCGGGCGTGGCCACCACCCGGTAGACGGTGGCGGCCTCGTCGATGGTGCTCTGCGGGGACGGTGGGGCCTGCTGCGACGACTGCCGACGCTGAGGGGGACGTGTTCTGGGCTGCTCCACCGGGACAACGTAGGTCGCGAGGTGGGAGGGAGGAGGCGTTGGACACGCCCTTTGGGTGACCTTGGCGGTGAGTTCGATGCCACATGGTCGAACGGGAACCGCATCGGCCCCCGACCGGACGCGTGAGTACCCGCTCGCCCCCGCCCGTAAACTGGAGAATCGGCCCACCCGTCCTTACTCCAGGAAGTCGCCAACGTGTCGCTCACGATCGGAATCGTCGGTCTGCCGAATGTCGGCAAGTCGACCCTGTTCAACGCCCTGACCAAGAACGACGTGCTGGCGGCCAACTACCCGTTCGCCACGATCGAGCCGAACGTCGGCGTCGTCGGGGTCCCGGACGCCCGCCTGAACAAGCTGGCCGAGATCTTCGGCTCGCAGCGCCTGCTCCCGGCCACCGTCGACTTCGTCGACATCGCGGGCATCGTCCGCGGCGCGAGCGAGGGCGAGGGCCTGGGCAACAAGTTCCTCGCGAACATTCGCGAGTCGGACGCGATCTGTCAGGTCATCCGGGCCTTCAAGGACGAGAACGTCGTCCACGTCGACGGCAAGGTCTCGCCCAAGGACGACATCGAGACGATCAACACCGAGCTGATCCTCGCCGACCTCCAGTCCATCGAGAAGGCCGTCCCGCGCCTCACGAAGGAGTCCCGCCTCCAGAAGGAGAAGGTTGCGGTCCTCGCCGCGGTCGAGGAGGCCCAGCAGATCCTGGAGTCCGGCGAGACGCTCTTCGCCGCGGGCATCACCGCAGGCACGGAGAAGGGCAAGCTCCTCCACGAGCTGCACCTCCTCACCACCAAGCCCTTCCTCTACGTCTTCAACGTCGACGAGGACGAGCTGGTCGACGAGGACTTCAAGAACGAACAGCGCGCCCTGGTCGCCCCCGCCGAAGCGATCTTCCTCAACGCCAAGATCGAGTCCGAGCTGATCGAACTCGACGACGACGAGGCCCTCGAACTCCTCCAGTCCATGGGCCAGGAAGAACCCGGCCTGGCCACCCTCGGCCGCGTCGGCTTCGACACGCTGGGCCTGCAGACCTACCTCACGGCAGGTCCGAAGGAAGCCCGCGCCTGGACGATCAAGAAGGGCGCCACGGCCCCCGAGGCGGCCGGTGTCATCCACACCGACTTCCAGAAGGGCTTCATCAAGGCGGAGATCGTCTCCTTCGAGGACCTGGTGACGCTGGGCTCGGTCGCCGAGGCCCGCGCGAAGGGCAAGGCCCGCATGGAGGGCAAGGAGTACGTGATGCAGGACGGCGACGTGGTGGAGTTCCGCTTCAACGTCTGACGCTCCATCAAGGGCGGCGCCCGGCCCGCTTGTTGGTGGGTCGGGCGCAGGTGTCTGTCTGCGGGGAGTCCTCGTCCGCGAAGTGCTGTGGCTGACGGCCGACCTGGCTGGCGTGGCTGTGGCCGGCGCTTCAGACCTTGACGACCTCTACGGAAGGGCCGCACAGGAGTGTCAGGTCCTCGGGGTCGGAAGTGAGGACGGTGACCGGCTGGGGTGCGCTGCGGGCGATGACGGCGAAGGCGGCGTCGATGGCGTACTTGTGGCCGTGGAGATGATGGGCGCGAAGGAGGACGGCGGCTTCGCCGGTGACCTCTCTGGTGACGTCGTGAACGTCGACGCGGGAGAGGACCCACTTGATGCGGGCCGGGTGGATCCGCTCGTAATCGGCCTCAAGAGTGGTCATGGCGCTGGTGGCCACGCGGATGCCTTCCTCCGATGCCGCCTGGACCAGTGCTACGACGGTGCGGTCCTTGCGGTAGAGCTTGGAGAGTCCTTCGCTGTCGAGCAACAGGGTGCCAGGCATCAGGCCGCGGCACCGCCGACCTGTCGGTGGTCATGGCGCAGCAGGGCGCGGGCGGCCTCGACCTCCTCGCGGGTGAGCTCGTCATTGTCGGTCTCGAAGTCGGCGACGATCTCCCGAAGCTTGTCCATGGCGACCCGTTGCTCCAGGGCTTCGGCGACGTAGGCGGAGAAGCCACCGGGCCCGACATGGGCGCGTACGGCCTCGGCAAGGTCCTCGGGCAGGCTGATGGAGTACTTTCTGCTACTGCTCATGGTGTCGATCCTACCGACGGTCGTAACTCTGTGGGTGCGAAGAGCCATGAGGGAGGCTGCCCGGTCCGCAGGTAGTCCGCAGGACGGTCGTAAACGCTCGTCGGGGGCCAACGCGACCGAGCGGTGAAATCCAAGGTCGGTGGCTTGGGCGAAGCTTCGCCGCAGGCCAGGATCGGGGCCGAGGCGTTCCGCTTCAATGTGTAGCTGCCCCGTCACTGCATGTTAGGTACTTTCGTCAAATGTGCAGGTCAGAAGGGGTCGGACTCTGACGAGTCCGACCCCTTCTGTGTTCCCGTGCTGACATGGTGGTGACATTTCAGCTGCTTCGGGGCGGTGTGAGCTTGTCGAGGTCCAGGCTGATCTCGAAGGGCACCGGGCGCTGGAGGGCGCCCCGGAAGATACCGGCGGGCGCGTAGGCGCCGGTGGGTTCGTCGAGCTCGTAGACGTGGACGACGGGTGCCCCGTCCTCATCCTCGATGCACCAGTAGTGCGGGATGCCGGCCTCTGCGTCGACCCGCCGCCTTGTGTCCGCGCGAGACGTCCTCTGGATTATTTTTGCAGGTCAGGGGGTGTTTGTTGTTAGGCTCCGAGGGCTTGCGGCACCCGGACGCCGCTGTGCGGATCCTGGGGCGACCGGTGTAGGGGAGCAATGCAATGGCGGCGTACGTGCCGAACGAGCTGCTGTCGAGGCTCGTCGGGTGCCGGCTGGACGCGGTGCATTTCGTTCTGGACCACCTGGAGCTGCACTTCGGCTCGCCGGACGAGCAGATCCTCACGTACCTCGTGATGCCGTGCGTCGAGACACCCGACGGTGAGGTCTACCGCGACGGTCGGCTCGGTTACGCCGACGCCCTGCGCGCCCTGGCCGGCGAGGAGGTCGTCGACACTGTCGAGGCAACGGGCATCGGCCTGCGGATCCGGCTGCCGTCCGGCACCGTCGTCCTGCATCCGGAATGGGACGAGCTCGTCGGCCCGGAGATCGCGTCGTACCGGACCCAGGACTTTGCGGACTGGACGGTCTGGCGTCCGGGCGAGGACTCCTTCGAGGATCTGGCGTAGCCGCGTCGTCGACGAAACTCCCGATCCGGCGGACCGCCGCAAGGCGCTTTCGGCTGTTTCGAGGCGCCTCCAAGAGGCGGTCCCGTTCATCCGCACCGCCCCGACCACGCGCATTCGCCCGGTCCGGCCGGTCAGGAAGGCGCGCCGGCCAGGACTTCCACCTTGCCGGTGTCGAGCGAGTAGTAGGCGCCGACCACGGCAAGGGTGCCCTTTGCCACGAGTGGGGCCAGGTCCTGGTTGGAGCGCAGGTCGGCCGCGGTCAGCCTGACCTGGGCGCGGGCCATGGTCTCGACCGGATCGGCACCGCCTTCCCGGACTGCTAGCTCGTACGCCGGCCGCAGAGCCTTGGCGATCGCCTCCAGGTTTCCTGGCAGCGGCTTGCCGTCGCGGATGGACTTGTACGCCGCCTCGATGGCGCCGCAGCGCTGATGCCCAAGGACCACGATGAGCGGAGTGCCACTCGTCATGGGGCCGTACTCCACGGAACCCGTGACCACCGGGCCGACCGCCTCTCCGCCGGTGCGCATCACGTAAAGGTCGCCCAGCCCGGTATCGAAGAGGAGTTCAGGCGGTACCCGGGAGTCGATGCACGCGAGGATCGACCCGAAAGGCTCCTGCGTCTGGGCCACGAGCCGGCGCCGGTCCGGATCCCGGTCGGGATGTTGCAGATCTCCGCTCACCCAGCGCTTGTTGCCGTCCATCAGTCTCGCGAATGCTGCGGCGGGCGTGGCCGGCCGCGCCTCCGGCGAAGCGCTGCTCGCCGACGGAGCGCTGTTCGTCGACGGGGTGGCGCTCGTCGATGAGCACCCCGCAAGCGCAACCGTGGCGACCGCAAGTCCGCCGGTGAGCAGAGCTCTGCGATCCGGATGTGCCGTTCTGTCCATCGGTCGTTCCCCTCGGTCCGCTGAGCCACGTCCTACGCTTTGACCAGGGCGATTGTTCAGCGCGGCGTGGGAACCCGACGGCAGGCGCACGAGGACATGGGCTGCTTTGCCACCGACGGCCCACAGGGGCCGCTTCGGGTAGCTGCTTGAGCGCCTGATGCGCGAGGCGGGCCCGAGTGGCACCACTCCTCGGGGCTCTCCTGCACCGCAGCCCGGGCCCCTCCCTCCCGACGCGCCCTCAGGCCGTCGGCCGAGACGTCCGCCACCCGCCCGGCACCACGATTCCCGGCAGTGCGCGCTTCGCCGGCTCCGCGTTCCGCGGGTCCGTCATGGAGCCCATCCTGCCCGAGTCGGCCCTGCGCGGCTTCGGCAGCCGGTGTCGACTTCCGGACCGTGCCCGGCCCGTGGACAATCGCGGCCATGCGTCAAGAGTCGATACGGAGGGCCTCGATCGTCACCCGATGCTGCCGCATCGAGCACCGGCAGCATCGAGAGCACCGACCCTACCGAGAGCACCGGCAGCATCGAGAGGAGAACGGCATGTCGTATCCGGAGCCGATCTACGGGGACGGCAAGGGAGAGATCAGCGCCACGTACAGGCCGGCGGACACGGTGCCGAACCTGCAGTCCCGCACCGGCAGCGCCACCCACTATCTGGCGACCACGCACACCACGCACGGCGAGTTCGGGCTGTACCGGATGGACATGGCGCCCAGAGCGGGCGGCCCGGCCACGCACTTCCACCGGTCGATCTCGGAATCGTTCTTCATCCTCGACGGGACGGTGCGGATCTACAACGGTGAGCGGTGGATCGACACCGAGCAGGGCGACTTCGTGTACGTACCGCAGGGCGGGCTGCACGCATTCCGGAACGACTCCGACGCGCCGGCGTCGATGCTGCTGCTGTTCACGCCGGGTGCGCCGCGCGAGGAGTACTTCGAGAAGGTCGCTCAGGCCGCCGAGTGGTCGCAGCAGGAGCGGGCAGAGTTCTTCATCAAGCACGACACGTACTGGACTGACTGATCGGCATGGCGGGTCACCTGCATGCCGGTCATGGCGTGCAGGTGACCGCATGCGAGGTCAGGGCGCCAGGCCCGTCTTGAGGCCCGCGCCGCACAGCGGTACGACGACGCTGCGGTCCGTCCAGTCGCCGACCGCTGCCCAGCAGGCGACGCCGGTCGTCTCGACGTAGAAGCCGCGGGCTGCCAGATCCAGCTGCGCCTTGCGGATCTGATCCTCCGTCACCGTGAGGAACGTGCCGCCGGACTCCCTCACCGCCGCCAGGATCTGGCGTGCGCGCGGTGGGCGGGGGATGGCGATGCCTTCGGCGAGTGTCGGGGCGGCCGCCCGGCCGGGATCGTCGAGCAGGCCGTCCGTCCCCGCGTGGAAGGCGGCGGCCAGCGGCGAGACGGCCTCGGCCTGTACGGCGATCAGCGCCGGCCTCTCGTCGATCAGGCCATGGGCGTGGAGTTCCGCGGTGGCGAGGGCCGCGCCGAGGAGCAACGTGCCGTTGCCGACCGGTACGGCGATGGCGGCGGGGAGCCGGCCGCCGAGGTCTTCCCACATCTCGTAGACGTATGTCTTCGTGCCGTGCAGGAAGTACGGGTTGAAGACGTGCGAGGCGTAGAAGGTGCCGGGGGAGTCGGCGGCGGTCCGGGCAGCGAGTGCGGTGGCCTCGCGGTCGCCGGGGACGATCTCGAGGCGGGCGCCGTGGGCCCGGATCTGTTCGGTCTTCTTCGGGGAGGTGCCCTCGGGGACGTACACCGTGCAGGGCAGCCCGGCCCGCGCGCAGTAGGCGGCGACGGCTGTTCCCGCGTTGCCGCTGCTGTCCGCGACGACGCGTTCGGGGGAGAGGCGGCGGGCCAGTTCGGCGAGCATCACGGCGCCGCGGTCCTTGAAGGAGAGCGTCGGCATCAGGAAGTCGAGCTTGGCCGAGACCGTGCGGGTGAGCGGCACGAGCGGCGTGCGGCCCTCCCCGAGGCTGGTGGCGGGCGAGGAGAGGGGCAGTGCCTCCTCGTAACGCCACAGTGAATTGACGCGTCCGGCGAGGGAGTTGAGTGAGAGCCGCCCGGCGGCTTTGAAGTCCAGGTCCCAGGGGCCGCGGCAGACCGGGCAGCACCAGGTCAGGCTGGTGGTCTCGGCGCGGGTGCCGTCCTGCGGGCAGAGATAGGTGGCCATGGCCGCCAGCATGTCAGGCGTGTGGCGGGCGAATGGCGAAGGTATGGCACAGCCCACGGGGCCCTTGTGGGATTCCTATGGATCGGTCAATCTTTCGCTGTCGGCCGGGCGATGGGCAGCACGGATCCCAGAGTAGTTGGTTGTCATGGCCATGCTCTTCGGCTGTTCTCTGTTCCTGTCTCCGTCCTCAGTCCCTGCATCCCGCGCCACACCCCCACCAGCGCACCGCAATTGAGGAGGACCCCTCACATGTCAGTGATGCGTCACACCCCCCACGCCCGTCGAAGATTTGCCGCAGCGAGCGTCATAGCCGGCGCCGCCCTCGTTCTCTCCACCGCCGCGACGTTCCCCGCCACCGCGGCCGGGACGGCGGCAGAAGGCCGGATCGAGAACGCGGGCGCCCCGGGCACCATCAGTGGCAGCTACATCGTCACGCTCGACGAATCGGCGGCCGAAGCGGGCTCCGCGCAGGGAAAGGCGCTGGCCGAGGAGTACGGCGCCAAGATCAAGAAGACCTACCACGCCGCGCTCAACGGCTACGCGGTCGAGCTCTCCGCCGCCCAGGCGAAGAAGTTCGCCGCGGACCCGGCCGTCAAGTCGGTCGTGCAGAACCGGACCTTCACGGTCTCCGGCACCCAGCCGTCGCCGCCCTCGTGGGGACTGGACCGGATCGACCAGAAGAGCCTGCCGCTGAATGGGAGTTACACCTACCCCGACAAGGCCGGCGAGGGCGTCACCGCGTACATCATCGACACGGGTGTCCGGATCACCCACAGCGACTTCGGCGGCCGGGCCTCGTACGGCTACGACGCCATCGACAACGACAACACCGCACAGGACGGTTACGGCCACGGCACCCATGTGGCGGGCACCGTGGCAGGTTCCGCGTACGGCGTCGCCAAGAAGGCGAAGATCGTTGCCGTCCGGGTCCTCGACAACAGCGGCTCCGGCACGACCGCCCAGGTCGTCGCGGGCATCGACTGGGTGACGGCGCACGCCGTCAAGCCCGCCGTCGCCAACATGAGCCTCGGCGGTGGGGCGGACTCCGTGCTCGACGCCGCTGTGCGCAACTCCATCGCGTCCGGCATCACCTACGCCGTGGCCGCGGGCAACGAGTCGACCAACGCTTCCACCAAGTCACCGGCACGCGTCACCGAGGCCATCACCGTCGGCTCCACGACCAGCACCGACGCCCGCTCCAGCTTCTCCAACTACGGCAGCGTGCTGGACATCTTCGCCCCGGGCTCGTCGATCACCTCGGCCTGGAACACCAGCGACAGCGCCACCAACACGATCTCCGGTACGTCGATGGCGACTCCGCACGTCGCCGGCGCCGCGGCCCTCTATCTGGCCGACCACCCGAGCGACACCCCCGCGCAGGTCTCGGCCGGACTGGTCGCCGCGGCCGCCACCGGAGTCGTGACCAGCCCGGGCACGGGTTCGCCGAACCGGCTGCTGAACGTCGGCACCGGCACCACGACTCCGCCGGGACCGAAGTTCGAGAACACGACGAGTTACACCATCAGCGACAACTCCACCGTCGAGTCGCCGGTCACCGTCACCGGTGTCACCGGCAACGCACCGGCGGCGCTGAGCGTGCCCGTCGACATCACGCACACCTACATCGGCGACCTGAGGATCGACCTGGTCGCGCCCGACGGTTCGGTCTACAACCTGAAGGCGTACGGAACGGGCGGCAGCAGCGACAACGTGAGCACCACCTACACGGTGAACGCCTCGTCGGAGGTGGCGAACGGCACCTGGAAACTGCGGGTCAGCGACAACGCGGCGGCCGACACCGGGAGGATCAACTCCTGGGCGCTGCAGTTCTGATGCCCCGTCCGTAGGGCTTTCGTGAGTTGCTGAACGTGTGGGGGCGACCGCATCGGCGGCCTCCCCCACACCCCTGCCGACCAGTGCCCTGGGGGCTTCTGTGAAGTACCCCCTAGCGCAGGTCGAGGCCCTGGTCGACGGCGGTCATCAGCTCGCCGTCGTCCGTGTCCCCGTCCAGCGACCAGAACATCGCGCCGCCCAGACCCTGCTGACGGATGTACGACGTCTTGGCGCGCAGCACCTGCGGGTCGTCGTACGTCCACAGGGTCGTGCCGTCGAACAGCCATGCGTGGCCGTTCCTGACATCCCGATGGATCTTGTACGTACCGGATTCGGCCAGCTTCTTGAGGGCCTTGTAGTCCTCGTAGCCCGCAGCCCAGGTGGCGGGTGCGGGGGCCGCGGCGGGCCGGCCGAGACCGTCGCCGCCGCCCGTCACTCCGGTCCAGCCCTGACCGTAGAACGGCATGCCCATGACCAGCTTGCGGGCGGGGGCGCCGCGCCCGATCCATTCGCGCACGGTCTGGTCGACGCTGAAGTCGTTCTTCGCGTACAGCGCGGACTGCTGCGCCGTGGTCGTCTCGCCGGACACATGGAAGTCGTAGCCCTGCAGGTTCACGAAGTCGAAGTCCCGCATGATGCGGCGGACGTCGAAGCCTGCGTCGATCTTGGCCGGAGCGGTGGGAACGAACGCCGACAGCTCGTAGTGCTTGGGCCTGCTGCTGTGCCCGTGGCCCTCGCCCTCTTTGGCAGTGCTCTTCGCGTACGCGTCGAGCTGGGTGCGGAATTCGTGCACCAGCGCGGTGAAGTTCCGCTTGTCCTCGGGGCGGTAGACCGTGTCCGTGTCGCCGGCGGAACCGGGCCACTCCCAGTCGATGTCCACGCCGTCGAAGAGACCGGCCGCCGCGCCCTCGCCGCCGCGCGCCCCGTCCACCGGCAGATTGCCCTTGAAGTACAGGTCGATGCAGGAGGAGACGAACGCCTTGCGGGAGGCGGCGGTGCGGGCCGCGTCCGAGAAGTGGGTGGACCAGCTCCAGCCACCCAGGGAGATCATCACCTTGAGGCCGGGGTGCTTGGCCTTCAGCTCGCGCAGCTGATTGAAGTTGCCCGCGAGAGGCTGGGTGTCGGTGTCCGCGACGCCGTCCACCGACCCTGCGGCGTCCAGCGGACGGACGTAGTCCGCCCAGGCGTCGGCCTCTCCCGGCACATTGCCGGTGAAGCACTTGCCGTCGGCGCTGACGTTGCCGAAGGCGTAGTTGATGTGGGTGAGCTTGGCCGCGGTGCCGCTCGTCTCCAGGTCCTTGACCTGGAAGTCGCGTCCGTAGACGCCCCATTGGGTGAAGTAGCCGACGCGCTTGTAGGCGGCGGAACCGGAGGCGTGGGAGGGGGAGGCGGAGCCTCCGGAGGCGGAGGCAGCGGGTGCGATCCCGGCCGCCAGTGAGAGGGCGCAGGCGGCAATGGCCAGTCTGGACAGGATTCTTCGACGCATGGGGCCCGTTCCTGTGGGTGCGCTGAGAGGTGCGAGAGCCGTGCTGTGTGGTGAGGAAACTATTGGTCTGGACCAAAACGGGTCAAGGGTTTGGCGGTGATCGAGCGTGATCGAGAGGCCATGGCGCCGTACCGGGCCGAGTGTGGCCGAGATCCCCGTGGCGGCCGGGACCGCGACATGCGCAGGGCGGCGCCAAGTCATCACTTCGGGTGAAACGTTGGCCTGTGCTTGCGATTCACAACCGACGGTTGCCAGGCTGTTGCAGACTGTCAACCTGTTGGGAGTGGCCTGTGACATTCGGTGAGCAGCCCGCCTATCTGCGCGTTGCGAGCGATCTGCGAGAGAAGATCGTCAATGGTTCGCTGCCGGCACACACGCGCCTGCCGTCGCAGGCCCGTATCCGCGAGGAGTACGGGGTCTCGGACACCGTGGCGCTGGAGGCACGCAAGGTGCTGATGGCGGAGGGGCTGGTCGAGGGACGCTCCGGCTCCGGTACGTATGTGCGTGCGCGCCCGGTCCCGCGAAGCATCGCCCGCTCCGGCTACCGGCCGGACGCGGGAGCCAGCCCGTTCCGTCAGGAGCAGACGGCGGAAGGGGTGCGAGGGACTTGGGAGTCCCGCAGCGAACAGGAAGAGGCGAGCCCGGAGATCGCCGGCCGCCTCGGTGTCGAGCCGGGGGACCGGGTGATGCGCACCAGGTACATCTTCCGGGAAGCGGGGGAGCCGATGATGCTCTCCACCTCCTGGGAACCCCTCGCGATCACGGGACGCACGCCGGTGATGCTGCCCGAGGAAGGCCCGCTGGGCGGTTGTGGGGTGGTCGAGCGGATGGCCGCGATCGATGTCGTCGTGGACAACGTGGTCGAGCAGGTCGGTGCGCGCCCGGGGCTGGCGGAGGAACTCCTGGCGCTCGGTGGTGTGCCGGGCCATGTGGTGATGGTGATCGGGCGTACGTACTACGCATCGGGTCGGCCGGTCGAGACGGCGGACGTGGTGGTGCCCGCCGACCGCTACCGGATCTCCTACCACCTTCCCGTCAGGTGACCGGTACGTCGAGTCCCTGCCGGGCGGCCGGTGCGTCGAGTTCCTGTCGGGTGACCGATACTCGGACGGCCTGTCCGGCGCCCGTGATGACGAGTTAACGCCCACTCGGCTCTCGTAACCGATGGGCAATCACTGGCTGTAACGGCTTGTCATGTCCTGCTCTTACCTTCCCGTTCGTACCCGCACACCGGACTGACGAACGGGAAGCCACCGATGACGGACATTGCCGGCCCCACGACGACGACCGAGGCCCCGGAGGTGAAGCCCGCCGGGGTCCCGGAGGCAACGGAGACCGGGGCCGCCAAGCCGCCGCCCCCCAGGCGCAGTTACGCAAAGCTCGCCGCCGACGAAAGCCGCGAGGACTACTCGCTTCGCTACGCGCCGCACTCCTTCCGGCGCTGGTCGCCCTCGATGGTCGCGGGCACTGCACTCGGTGGCATCGCCTATCTCGCCGACTTCGCGATCGGTGCCTCGATCGTCTTCGCCTACGGCTTCACCAGCGGTTTCGCCTCGATCCTGACCGCCGCGACGATCATCTTTCTCACCGGCATACCGATCGCCCGGACCTGTGCGAAGTACGGCCTGGACATGGATCTGGTCACGCGCGGCGCCGGTTTCGGCTACTTCGGCTCGACGCTGACCTCGCTGATCTACGCGTCCTTCACCTTCATCTTCTTCGCCCTCGAAGGCTCGATCATGGCGCAGGCCATGCATCAGGCCGTCGGGCTGCCGGTCGAGGTCGGCTATCTGCTGACCACGTTGATCGTCATCCCCATCGTCTTCCGTGGCATGGGGGCGCTCGCCAAGGTGCAGGCGTGGACCCAGCCGATCTGGATCGTCGGGATGCTCCTGCCGTTCGTCGTGCTCGCCTTCGAAGCCCCCGACGCCTGGGGCGCGTTCGGCTCCTTCGGCGGTACGGAGGGTGCGGGATCCGGCTTCTCCTGGATCGGTTTCGGGCTCGGTACGGGCGTCGCGCTCTCGCTCATCGCCCAGATCGGCGAGCAGGCCGACTACTTGCGCTTCATGCCCGCGAAGACCGAGGCCAACAAGCGGCGCTGGAATCTCGCGGTGCTCGCCGCCGGGCCCGGCTGGGTCGTCATCGGGGCGGCAAAGCAGCTCGGCGGTGCGCTGCTGGCGTTCGTGGCTCTGGGGGCGGTCGGCAAGACGCACGCACTGGAGCCGATCGCACCGCAGATCGAGGCGCTGAAGCCGTGGCTCGGCTCATTCGCCCTGCCGGCTGCCGCTCTGTTCGTGATCGTCTCGCAGATCAAGATCAATGTGACCAACGCCTACAGCGGCTCACTGTCCTGGTCGAACTTCTTCTCGCGGCTCACCCACAAACACCCGGGCCGGGTCTGGTACATCTTCCTCAACCTCGCCATCGCGCTGACGCTGATGGAGATGAACATGTTCGCCGCCCTCAACAAACTGCTGGGCTTCTACTCGAACGTGGGCATAGCCTGGATCGCGGCCGTCGCCGCCGACCTGGTCATCAACAAGCGGATCGGGCTCAGCCCGCGGTACATCGAGTTCAAACGCGCCTATCTGTACGCGGTGAACCCGGCAGGATTCGGCGCGATGGTGATCGCCTCAACCGTCTCGATCCTCGCTTTCTTCGGGCTGTTCGGTGCCTACGCGGAGGCCTTCTCGACCTTCATCGCGGCCGGACTCTCCCTGACCCTCTGCCCGTTGATCGCCTGGGCGACGAAGGGGAAGTACTACCTGGCCCGCCCCAACCCGGTGAACGGCCCGGACGTCGAGATCGAGGACATCACGGCCACCCATACCTGCTCGGTCTGCGACACCGCCTACGAACTTCCGGACATCGCCGACTGCCCGGTCCGGTCGGGGCCGATCTGCTCGCTGTGCTGCTCGCTGGACGCGGAGTGCGGGGACGTCTGCCGCAAGGAACCGGCGGCCGGTCCGGTCCTCATGCCGATGCCGACGATCCGGACGGCATCGGCAACGGCAACGGCGGAGGCAGAGGCGTAGGCGGCGCAAGTGATCCGTGTGGCACAGGGGGGCGCATCAGGATGACTGCGCCCCTTTGTGATGGCCGGATCGGTGCCTCTTTGTGTAATTACGTATCCGTTGCGTGAAGGTCAGGCGTACGCTCGGGCATATGCGTACTGCGGTTTCCTGGGGATCCTTAGAGTCGTGCAGGCCGTTCAGGGGAGGGGCGCGATGCTCGGGAGGGACACGATGAGCGACAGCGGGGCCGTGCTCCCTTGGCTGGTGATACGGCAGGACGACAACGGCAACAGGTACCGCGTCGGCAGATATGCCACGCAGGCCGAGGCGCAGAAGATCGCCGACAAGCTCGACAGCCGCGGCCACAAGCAGCTCTATTGGGTCGAGCGCCTGGGGCAGAGCGCCCGTCCCTGACCACCTTCCTTGACCGCCGCCTCGGGGAGCGGGCCGGCCGGTGGCGCGCGAGCCGGGGCGGGGCGGAGTGGTCGCGGCGGGCGGGTCGGAGCGTCGCGGGCTGGGGGTTACGCTCCGGCGTATGAACGATCGCGTGGTGGTGGCCGGAGCCGTCTACGACCAGGGACGCCTGCTGGCCGCGCGCCGTAGCGCCCCGCCTGAGCTGGCGGGCCGCTGGGAGCTGCCCGGCGGGAAGCTGGAGCCGGGGGAGACCGGTGAGCAGGCGCTCGTACGTGAACTCCGCGAGGAACTCGGTGTGGAGACGGAGCCGCTGGAGCGCATCCCCGGCGAGTGGCCGCTGGCGCCCGGATATGTGCTCCGGGTGTGGACGGCGCGGCTGGTGTCCGGTGTGCCCGCCCCGCTCCAGGACCATGACGAACTGAGATGGCTCGGACCGGGCGAGAGTGACGCCGTCGACTGGCTGGACCAGGACCGGCCCGCCGTGGCCGAGGCCATGCGCCGCATGCCGACCGGAGCCGCCTCGACCGGAACCGCCCCTGACCGAGATGCCCCGACCGGGCCCCTGTCGGACGGCGCGCGCCACTGACCGTGCCCCCTCCGTGCGCGCACGCTGCCCTACACCCGTACGCCCCACATGCCGATTCCAGCGATAGTCCACCCCAAATATCGGGTATGGGCTGATTAGTCCCCTTAGACAGACGTTCCCTGTTTGCTGGTCTTGGGAAGTGATCGGCGTGATCGATACCGAAGGCGACTGCGCCGAGTGGACCTTTCCGGCCGTGCCGGGGGCCGTGCGCACCGCTCGGCATGCGGTCCACGAGGCACTGCGCGGCTGGGGGCTCGACGCGACCGTCGGTGATGTGACCGTTCTGCTGGTCAGTGAGCTGGTGACCAATTCCATGCGCTACACCTCAGGCCCCATCGGCGTACGACTCGTGCGTCCCCAACCCAACGGCGAAGGTCCGGACGCCCGCCCCGGACTGCTTGTGGAAGTCTCCGATCCGCTTCCGGATCTGCCCACCGAACGTGCCGCCGGACCTGATGACGAAGGGGGCCGAGGGCTGCAGCTCGTGGCCCGTTCTGCTCGCCGCTGGGGGACTCGGCACGGAAAGAGTGGCAAGACGGTGTGGTTCGAGCTGGCCCTCCCTGGTTAGGAGTGGGGTGGGACGCACAGCGATCACAAAGCTCGGGCAGTGCCTGTCAGTACCTGGCTGAAAGGGACTGAGACCGTGCTGTGATCGTGAACGCCGTGTCGGTAAGCGCCGTAGTGCTGAATACTGCGGGCAGGACCGGTCCGGTGTGTGAGCTGGAGGGGACGGTCGCGTGAGCGAAATACCTGGGACAGCGGGCAACGTCGTGTGGCAGAGCAGCCCGCCTGGCTCGATCTATGACTACATCAGGGTCGCCTCCTTCTCGATCGGCCCCGACGGGCTGATCGAGCAGTGGAGCCGCCGGGCCGCCGGTCTCTTCGGCATTGCCGCAGACGAGGCGGTGGGCAGGGATCCGGTCGAGGCATTCATGCCCTCCGAGCTGCGCACCGACGGCCATCGCCGGGTCGGTGAGATACTCGACGGCAAGGAGTGGACGGGCCTCGTCCCCTTCCGCATCCCGGGCGAAAATGCCGTCCACGGGCTCGCCGAGCTCTATGTGATGCCCAGTGAGACGGGGAGCGGGGAGCGGGCCGCGCTCTGCATCGTCGTGGATGTCCGCGCCCTGCGCCGTATCGAGACTGATCTGGCGGCTTCGCAGGCCATTTTCGGCCAATCTCCCTTCGGTTTCGTCTTGTTCGGCACGGACTTCACGGTCGTACGAGCCAACCAGCGCTTCGCCACCGTCTTCGGCGGCCAGGCCGACGACCACCGCGGCCGCACGGTCGACGACTATCTCGCCCGCCCCGAGGCCGAGCGGCTCACCGCCACGCTCAAGCGGGTCCTGGAGACCGGAGACTCCGTCACCGATCTCCAGCTCGTCGGCACCGCACCCGGCGACGCGGAGAGCCGCCACTGGTCGATGAACCTCTACCGCGTGCACAGCGGAGCAGGCCGGCCCGTCGGCATCGCCGGACTGGCCACCGATGTCACCCGCCGCCATATTGCCGCCCGCGAGGCCGCCAGTGCCCGCCGCAACCTCGCCCTCCTCAACGAGGCCAGCGCACGCATCGGCAACTCCCTCGACCTGGAGACCACCGCCCGCGAACTCCTCGACGTGGCCGTACCCGGCTTCTGCGACCTCGCCTCCGTCGACCTCTACCAGGGGCTGCTCACCGGCGACGAGGCACCGCCCGGCAGCTGGGGCTCGCTCCGCCAGGAGCCCGTCGGCGGCTCCGCCGAACTGCGGCGCGTCGGATTCGCCAGCGCCGTGTCGGACGCGGTCCCGGACAGCACCGCGACCGACGGGGACACCGACCCGCCGGCCCTGGGCGCCGTCCACCGCTACCCCTTCAACTCCCCCTGCGCCACGGCTCTGCGCACCGGCCGGGTCAAGAACGTCCCCGGGGACGACCGTGGCTTCGTCCAGTCCACTCTCGCCGTGCCGATGGTCGCCCATGACACCGTCGTCGGCCTCGTCCAGTTCTCCCGTACGAAGGGCAGCGAGCCCTTCGGCGAGCGCGACCGTGCCCTCGCCACCGAACTGGCCGCCCGAGCCGCCGTCTGTATCGACAACGCCCGCCTCTACCGGCGCGAGCACGAACGCGCACTCATCCTCCAGCGCAGCCTGCTGCCGCCCGGCGACCCCGAGGCCGCGGGCCTCGACATAGCCTGCCGCTATCTGCCCGGCAACGCGGCGACCGAGGTGGGCGGCGACTGGTTCGACGTGATCGAACTCCCTGGGCATCGCACCGCCCTGGTCGTCGGCGACGTCATGGGCCGCGGACTGCGGGCCGCCGTCGCCATGGGTGAACTGCGCACTGCCGTAAGGACCCTGGCCCTCCTCGACCTGGAACCCGCCGAAGTGCTCTCCGCGCTCGACGAGGTGGCCCGCGGCCTCGGCACCCCCGGTGGCAGCACCGCCTCCGACGGCTTCGGCGGTGGCGCCCAGTGGCCGTCGAGGGCCTCCCACAAGTCCCGCGACGCCGACCTGTCCGAGGTCTACCTGGCGACATGTGTCTATGCCGTCTACGACTCGGTCACCCGGCGGTGCACCTTCGCCAACGCCGGTCACCTCCCCCCTGTTGTGGTCGAGCCGGGCGAACCGGCCCTGCTGCTCGACGTCCCGCCCGGGATGCCGCTCGGCGTCGGCGGCGAACCCTTCGAGGAGGTCGAGGTCGAACTCAAGGAGGGCGCCCTCCTCGCCCTCTACACCGATGGACTCGTCGAATCCCGCGACCACCCGCTCGACGAAGGACTGCAGGCTCTGCGCGACGCCCTCGTCGAACCCGAACTCCCCCTGGAGGACGTCTGTGACCACGTCCTGGCCACCCTCGACACCCGGCACGGCGAGGACGACATCGCCCTGCTGATGGCCCGCATCCAGGGCCTGCCGGCCGACGCGGTCGGCGACTGGCGGCTGCCGAGCGAACCCCGCTCCGTCGGTCTCGCCCGCGAACTGGCCCGCAGCCAGCTGATCGCCTGGGACCTCGACGACCTGGTGGACACCACCGAACTCCTCGTCAGTGAGCTGGTGACCAACGCCCTGCGGTACGGCGAGGGCGAGATCCGGCTCAGGCTGCTGCGTGACCGTACGCTCGTGTGCGAGGTATGGGATGCGGGTCTCGTCCAGCCACGACGACGCCGGGCGCGCGACACGGACGAGGGCGGGCGAGGGCTGCAGCTGGTGGGGCTGTTGAGCGCGGCCTGGGGTTCGAGGCGGACACCGCGCGGCAAGACCGTCTGGTTCGAACTGCCGCTGCCCGACGGGCAGCCGGCCGCCGAGCGCACGGTCGAGCAGCTGCTGAGCATGTTCTGACACCCGGACGTGGTGCGAGTGCGGTGAGCGCTCCGGGTGCGGTGGTCATGAGGCCGTTTTCAGGGCGGCGAGCCTGGCCTCGACCTCCGCGCTGTCGCCCAGGCTGTCCAGCTGCTCGAACTGGGCGTCCAGGGACGATGCGGCGAGCTCCTGCTTGCCCATCGCTCTCGCCTCCTCCCGCCGGACCTTGTCCTCGAATCGGCTGAGCTCACTGGTCGGGTCGAGAACATTGATGTTCTTGACGGAGTCCATCATCTGATTCTGTGCCTGGGCCGACTTGGCGCGCGCGACCAGCTCGTCGCGCTTGGACTTCAGCTCTGTCAGCTTCGACTTCATCTGATCCAGGCCGGACTTGAGCTTGTCGACCACCACCGTCTGCGACGCGATTGTCGGCTCCGCGGTCTTCGCCTCCTTCTCCGACTGGAGCTGCCGGCCGAGCGCGACCTTGGCCAGGTTGTCGAACTTGTCGGCCTCCGCCACCGATCCGGCGGCCCGTAGCTCGTCCGCCTTGCGACTGGCCGCGAGGGCCTTGTCGCCCCACTCCTTGGCCGCGTCGACATCCTCGCGGTGGTCCTGTTCCATCAGCCGCAGATTGCCGATGGTCGCCGCCACCGCCTGTTCGGCCTCCGAGATGTTCGCCGTGTAGTCGCGGATCAGCTGGTCCAGCATCTTCTGCGGATCCTCCGCCTGATCCAGCAGGGCGTTGATATTGGCTTTCGCCAGCTGAGTGACGCGGCCGAGGACGGTCTGCTTGGTCATGGCACCTCTCCTTTGTATGGACACTACGAACGCCGTTTCGGACCGTGGGAACGCTCCCCGTGCATGCTCTGCCGATGGTTCAGAAGCGGCCCCCGCCGCCCCGCCGGCCGCGAGTGCCCCCGCCGCCGAAGCTGCCGGGGCCGCCGCCTCCGCCCCCGCCGAATCCGCCGCCGAACCCCCCTCCGTAGCCCCTGCCGCCCCCGCCGCCGCCCAGGAGACCGCCGAGGATGATCCCGCCGAGGACCGCGCCGCCAACCCCGCCGCCCCCTCCTTGTACACCGCCCGGACCGTTCCGGTTCCCGTACGCCCGCACATCCTCTTCGGCCAGGCTCCGCGCCTGCCCGGCCAGCGAGCCGGCCTGATGAGCCTCGGCCAGCGCACCCTGCGGATCGGCCGTACCGGCCAGCTCCCGGGCCCGCTCCAGCCGCCGCTGGGCCTCCGCGAGCCGGGTCCGGGCCTGGCTGCCGACGGCCCCCCGATTCGTCGTGATGTAGTCCGCAGCGGCAGCGATTGCCGAACGTGTGGTGAGCATGGCCTGGTCGAGCAGGGACCGGGCCCGGCGGTCACCCTGCTCCCGTTCGCGGGCCCCGGCCAGCGCCTCGTCCAGCGCGGCATCGGCCTCCTCCACCCTGCGCAGCGCATCGATCGGGTCGTAACGGCCGGCCTGCATCTCCCTGTTCACGTCGCCCAGTACCGACTGTGCGCGGGCGATCCGGCCTCGCAGATCCGCGGTCGACACCCCCTCCGAGGTGCCTTCCAGCAGCCCGCCCGCATCGGCCAGATCGGTCTCCGTCTCGGTGAGTGCGGCCGGCAGTGCGGCCGCCGCCTCCGCGAGTTCCCGGGCGCGCCGGTCCACGGCGTCGACGAGCGTGGTCGCCTGATCGACCGCGCCCTCGGCCGCCCGTACGTACACGGCCGCTGCCGCGTTGTTTCCCCCGTCCACCGCCTGCCTCGCCTGGTTGAGGCTGGAGGTCGTGAAGACGAGGCGGTCCTTCGCCTGCTCGATGTCGTCCGCGACGGAGGAGGAGGCCGAATCCGCGTACCGGCCGCGCATCGAGGTGAGGGCGGTCTCGGCCGCCGAAGCCCGGACCGCGAGCGCACGGAACGCGGTCTCGGCTGTTGCAAGCGCCTGTGGAGCGTTGCGTTCCAGCGCGCGCAGCCGGTCGAAGTCCGCGGAGACGGTATCGAGACGGGCATTGGCCCCCGTACAGCGGTTGATGATCTCGTCCAGCATCCGGCGACGCGTCGCATCGTCCTCCGGGAACGCATCGTCCAACTGCTGACGCAACCGGAACGCGGCCGTCAGCTCGCCTTTCGCGAACGTGACGGCCTCGGTGAACGGGGCGGCGGCCTCTTCCCCGAACTGCGCGGTGGCAAAACCGAGTTCCTCCTCACTGGTGCGGACCGCGTCATCCGTCTCCACCAGCGCCTGCCTGGCATGGGCATCGAGCTCCGGCAGCGGAGTCGGCGGCCGGGGCGGCCCGCCCGACGGTGCGGCGCCCCGGCCCCAGCCGGCCGACCCGGGCGTGGTGCGGGTCGTGGTGCGCCGTTTCCGGCGGGTGTACGCATAGGCGGCGACCGCTCCCGCCCCGCCGACGAGGACCACGGGAAGGATCAGGTCCCCGGTGCTCGTCCCGCCGGAACTGCCTGTTCCGGGATCGTCGATGCCGGGTGTGATGGTAGGAGTGGGCACGGGCTTCCCGGCCACTACGGCGGCGTAGCCGTTGGCCGCCCCGATTGCGGCACCCGCCCAGTCGTTCTGCTTGAGGGCCGGCTCGATGGCCGTGCTCGCCACGTCCCGCAGCTGGGCGTCGGTGAGACGGGAGCCCGGGTCCACGGTGTACGCGTACTGCCGGTCGTGCGTGGCGACGGCGAGCAGCACGTCGTCGAGACCGAGACCGTTCTTGTCGGCCGTCGCATCGGCCCAGTTCTGCGCGGAGCGGCCGGAGAAGTCCCGTACATACACGACGAAGAGCTGGATGCGCCGGTCTGCGTAGAGACGGTCGAGTGCGGCGACCACCTGGCCCCGGCGATCGCCGAGCGCACCCACCTTGTCGGTGATCTGCCCGTCCCGGGACAACGTGACGGGGTCGTCGGCGCGAGCGGCCGGCGCAGCGGGAAGGGCCAGCCAGCACACCGCCATCAGCACGGCGACGAGGGCCCGGCCCGGTATGAGAATCCGGGTACGGCTCACGAGCTGCATCACATGTGTGAGGCTATGTCCACCCTCAGTGACCCGCGACCCGGCGATCCACGGGGGACCGTCACGAGGACGGCCCCGCCGCCGGTCCTACCGCAGGCGCCGTGGGGGATCGACGACCGCGTCGTAGACGCATCTCCAGCACGCCTCGCGCTGCCACGGATGACCGGGTGCGCGGATGGGCCGGGGGCCGGCGCAGCAGTGGCGCATCGAGCCGGGCGACCCGACGCCCCAGCTCGGCCCGCCGCCGTGGTGCGAGCGCGGACAGGATGTCGCCCAGCACGTCCCGGGTATGGGTCACGTCGTCGAGCGGGCAGCCACGGCAGGGGCAGCCGGCAAGGCTGGGACGCAGCGTGCGGCCGGGGAGGGGGAGAAGGAGCAGGCGTGGCGCAGGGCCGCTGCTGTGCGCCCGGGAAGATCCCGTACAGATCGCTCTCACGCTCCAGACAACGGATCGCGGCGCTGGTGGGGAGGGAGAGCCGATGAATTCCGTCCGGGTCGGACAGCCATCCGGGCGTCCTCCGCCGGGCAGCGCGCAGCGCGCCGGGCCGCTTACGCGGCATCGGCCTTTCGGCGGTGGGACATCATGCCGGTCATACTGCCACCGCACACCGACAATCAGGGGGTAACCGGAGTGCGTTCGCATATGAAGGGCATGGCCGGCGCTGTGCGGAACTGGGCGGCCCGGTTCCGCTGGAATCGGTTGTGGCGGACCTGGCCGCGACGGATCGCGCTGGGACTCGTCCTGGTGATCGTGGTTCCGCTGCTCACCGCGGGTGTCACCCTGCGGCTCAACTACTCCGGCGACCCGGGCGCCGGCAGCCGTACCCGCGGCCGTGATGCCATCTGGCTCGGGCACGCCTGGGTCGACGGGCGCAAGAACGACAGGGACCTGGCCGCGTTCGCCGACCGGATCAGCGGGACGGGGATCAAGGACCTGTACGTCCATGCGGGACCTCTGGAGCACGACGGCACAGTGCCCGCGACCCGCTACCCGAAGGCACGATGGCTGGTCGATGCCGTGCATCGCACCCTGCCCGGCATCCGGGTGCAGGCCTGGCTCGGGGACGTACTCGCCACGGAGGGACCCGCTGGTCTGCGCCTGGAACGGCGCGCGTCCCGCACCGCCGTGGTCGACTCCGCGAGGCAGATCCTCGATGCCGGTTTCGACGGTGTCCACTTCGACCTCGAACCTCTGCACTCCGGCGACCCGCACTACCTCTCGCTCCTCGACGACCTGCACACCCTCACGAGGGCCCGCAGGGCCCCGCTCTCCGTCGCCGCTCACCAGATCGACCCGCTGCCCGCCGCGCACAGTGTCGTGGGCACACTCAGCGGCAGTCCCAAGTGGTGGTCGCAGAAGTTCTTCGGGCAGGTGGCGCGGCGCGTCGACCAGATCGCCGTCATGTCGTACGACACCTGGATGCCGCTGGAGGGCATGTACGGCGGTTACGTCGCCGAGCAGACCGCGCTCGCCCTGGAGGTGACACCCCCGGGAACCGATCTCCTGATGGGACTGCCTTTCTTCCACGAGGACGATCTCGGACACCATGAGGCGGCGGAGACGGTCGCGGCCGCGGTCCGCGGCACCAGACTGGGTCTGGCGCGTACGGACCGCGGCCGGGAACGGTTCGGAGTCGCGCTCTATGTCGACTTCGCGGCGCGGGACGGCGACTGGGCGGCGTACCGCGAGGGATGGAACTGACCCCGGAATCGCCCTTGCTCCACGCCGCCGCAGGTCAGATGGAGAACTGCTCCTTGGCGAGCAGAGGACGCACCTTCGACCGGAACCCACCGGTCCGGAACGGCCGTTGCAGCAGCCCGGGGCGGATCGTCTGGGCCAGCGCCGCGGCGATCATGCCCTGGTCCAGGGCGAGCATGTAGTCGCTGACCCGTCCGGTGCGGACATTGACGGAGTCCCGGAAGCCGTAGCCCTCGTGGTAGGCCCCGAAGTCGCGGTCGAGCGCCCGCAGGTTGGCGACCGCCTCGCCCGGTGCGTACGGCAGGGCGAGGAACGAGGCGTGCGGGGTGACGACACCGTTGGTGAAGGCCGACGCGGGCGGCAGCGGAGCGCCGTCCGTGGTGTACGTGCGATCGGTGTTGGAGGCATAGCCGTCGACCTGCATGCCGATGGCGTCGACACCGTACTCCTGGTACCCGCCCTCGGGAATGTTGGCGGGGGAGAAGCCCCAGTACCCGTACTCCGCTTCCTTCATACCGTGTTCGATCTGGCTGCGGACGTAACGCTGGTGGGTGAGACCCCATGACTGCGGCGACCACTCCGCCTCCGGCACGAACAGCGGCACCATCAGCGCCTCGAACATCGAACCGCCCCAGCTGGGCACGATCTTCCGGCCGCGGTGCGTGTAGTGGCCCTGCCACACCCGGACGCCGTCCATGGCGACGTACGCACCCTGCGGGTGCTGCTCCTGCTCGTGCTCGGGAAGCATCGTGCGCAGCAGGTGCCAGTAGTGGTCGGCGGGCAGCGAGCCGTCCGCGATGCCCAGATAACTGGCCATGCGGGGCTCGGTGTTGAGCGCTCCGTAGTGGTGCCCGGTGGGCTCCTCGGTGTCGGGCCAGAAGCCGCCGCGCAGCTGACCGGGGCCGGCGACCGGGTCGGCGGCGTCGTAGGGCGTGTAGTAGTACGACCAGTCGGCGGTCGCCAGGATCCGGGCGACGCGGGGGCGCAGCGCGGGTGAGGCGTCGGCGGCGATGCGCAGGCCCGTGATCAGCCAGGCGTTGTCGACGGAGGAGAGGAACGGACGGACCGGGTCCCCGGTGCCGGGCCACTCGGTCAGCACCGAACCGTCGTGCGCGTCGTACCAGTTGAGCCAGAAGCCGTGGTGGCGCTCCAGCTTCTCCACGGTCCGGACGGTGCGCTCCAGCCTGCGGTGCATCGTGGCTTCGCTGATCACCCCGAGACCGGCGGCGGCGACGGTCGACCAGAGGCCGCAGCCGATATTGGTGGGCGACGTCTGGCGGGACTGGACGGGGCCGCCGGAGCCGCTGACATCGATCTTGTCCGTGGCCAGACCGAGGTCGGTCGTCATGGCCTCGATCGAGTGATACGTATCGCGGAACCAGCGCAGCAGCAGCGGTGTATCAAGAGCATGAACAGGTTGCGCGGATGGAACGGAACGAACGCCCGGCGAGGCGGCCACGGATGGCGCGGACTGCGCGGCGCTCGCGGAGGACGCGGACATGGCCCCCAGGGACAGGGCGGCAGCCCCGGTGCCGGCGGCGGTGATGAATGTGCGACGGTCCATGAAGATCCAGCTCCCAGTGGCAGAAGGGGGAAGGGGGAATTTCGTGGCGTGCTCGACGCGGCAGTGGAGAGACTGCCGCGGGTATGGCTGCGGCGGTGGCGCCGTTTTCGGGTATGGCCTTCGGCGCGGCCGAAGCCGTGGGGCTTCGGCCGCGCCGAACGGAGCAGCACGGGGACCGGCGGCCGTCAGGTTCCGTCGGCTCCCGCACTGAAGGGGGCCGTCAGGTGGCTCCCGGTCTGTGGGTTGTCGTCAGTCGGCGATGCGCGGCAGCGTGCGGGTGCGGCCCATCTCGCCCAGCCAGACGGCGGACGGCTTCGGCAGCCGCTCGAAGGTCTCCGGGTCCCAGCCGATCAGGCCGAAGGTGGGCTTGTAGGAGCCCCACTCGTAGTTGTCGAGGGCGCTCCACGCCAGGTAGCCCGTGATGTTGAGGCCGTCCTGCAGCGCGGCGGCGACCTCGTTCAGCGCCCCGGTGTAGTAGTCGATGCGACGGCTGTCGTCATCGGTCGCGATGCCGTTCTCGGTCACGATCAGCGGTACGTCGCCGCCGACGACCTCGGCGGTGTGGCGCAGCGCGTAGCCCACCGCGGACGGGTAGTACTCCCACTGCGTAAGGGTGCGCTCGACGCCGTCGGCCGTCGGGATCGGGCCGTCGGCGCCGATCTTGGTACGGGTGTAGGACTGGACGCCGATCCAGTCGTCGCCGCGGGCGGCCTCGATGAAGATGTCCTCGCGCGGGTGGCGGTACGCGGCGGTGACGTCCTCGGCTCCGGGCAGGGCCTGGTAGACCTGGTTGGCGATGGTCCAGCCGACCTGGATGTCGGCGTTGATCGCCTTGACCTCCTTGACGGCCGCGTGGTGGGCGGCGATGACGGCCTGGGTGGTCTCGTCGTCCGGGGTCGGCAGACCCGCCGGCGGGAAGCTGTTGTCACCACGCTTGGCCTGGCCGGCCATCACGGCGATCATGTTGGGCTCGTTGATGGTGCACACATGGCTGACGTCCTGGCCGATCACCGGTGCGCAGGCGGCGACGTAGCGGGCGAAGAGCTCGGTGGCACCCTCGGCGGTCCAGCCGCCGCGCGCCTCGAACCACTGCGGCACGGTGAAGTGGTGCAGCGTGATCATCGGACGCAGACCGCGCGAAACGGCGCCTTCGACCATGCGGCGGTAGTGCGCGAGCTCGGCCCGGGAGAACTGGCCCTCGGCCGGCTCGATGCGCGCCCACTCGATGGAGAACCGGTAGTCGCTGAAGCCCAGTCCGGCGAGCACGTCCATGTCCTCGTGCCAGCGGTGGTAGCTGTCGCAGGCGTCCAGGCTGGGCTCCTGGATGTGGGTGCCCGCGGCGTGTTCCTTGACCCACCAGTCGCTGTTGGTGTTGTTGCCCTCGATCTGGTGGGCGGCCGTGGAGGCACCCCACAGGAAGCCTTCGGGGAACGGGACCTGGGTGTGAGTCATCGCAAAATGTCTTTCTGGTGCGTGAAGGGGGGCCGCCGGGGGTGTGGGGTGCGGCCTCGTACGAGTCGGTGGGGCGGGCTACTTCATGCCCGCCGTGGCGATGCCCTGGGTGAAGTGCCGCTGCAGTGCGATGAACAGGATCAGCACGGGCAGCACGACCAGGAACGCTCCGGCCATCAGCATGCCGTTGGAGCCGCCGGCCTTGTTGGGGTCCGTGGCGAACGTCGCGAGCGCGACCGGAAGTGTGTATTTGTCCGGGTCGTTGGTCGCGATCAGCGGCCAGACGAAGTTGTTCCAGGAACCGAGGAAGGCGAAGATCGAGAGCGTTGCGAGGGCGGGCTTCACCAGCGGCATCACGATCCGCCAGAAGATGTACCACTCGCCGGCGCCGTCCATCCGGGCCGCTTCCAGCAGCTCGTCCGGGATCGACTGCATGAACTGCCGCATCAGGAAAACACCGAAGGCTCCCGCGGCGAAGGGCAGTACGAGACCTGCGTAGCTGTCGATCAGTTGGAGCTTGCTCATCAGCACGAAGAGCGGCAGCAGCATCAGGTTGCCGGGCACCATCAGGGCGCCCAGGACCAGCCCGAAGATCTTGTTGCGCCCGACGAAGTTCAGCTTGGCCAGGGCGTAGCCGAGCATCGAGCAGAACACCAGGTTCGAGACGGTGACCAGCACCGCCACGATGACGGAGTTCATGAAGTACAGCGGCAGATCGAGCTTGTCGAGCAGGTCCCGGAAGTTGTCCAGGGTCCACTCGGTGGGGATCCACACGGGTGGGCTGGCCGACAGTTCGCTCGACGTCTTGAAGGCCGAGAATGCCATCCAGAGGAACGGGGCGGACATCACCGACAGGCCGACCGCGAGCAGGACGTAGATCAGCAGCCGCTTCGGGTTCCGGGTCTTCTTCACTCCCTGGAGCCTGATCGGCTCCTTCGACGGCGCCGTCGGGACGGCGCCGGGTGCGCGGGTGGCGCTCATTTCGTGTTGTCCTTCAGCAGTCGGAGCTGGAGCACAGTGATGCCCATGATCACTACGAAGAGGACATACGCCATGGCGCTCGCGTAGCCCATGTGGAAGAAGTTGAAGCCCTCGCGGTACATGTTCAGCGAGACGGTGAGGGTGGAGTCCGAGGGTCCGCCCTGCGTCATCACGAATGGTTCCTCGAAGACATTGAGGTAGCCAATGGTGGTGATGACGGTGGCGTAGAGCAGCGTCGGCCGCAGCAGGGGCACGGTGATCCTGCGGAACTCGTGCCAGACACCGGCTCCGTCGAGCTTCGCGGCTTCCCGTACCTCGGTGGGAATGGCCTGCAGTCCGGCGATGAAAAGCACCATGACCGTGCCGAGGTTGCGCCATACCGCCATGGCGATCATCGAGGGCATCGCCAGCGTCTCGGAGCCGAGGAAGTCCGGCGGGGTGAGACCCACTTCGGTGAAGAGGCCCGCGATCAGTCCGTCGCTCGGGTCGAGGACAAACCGCCAGACCACGGCGACGGCGACGATGGTGGTGACCACCGGGGCGTAGAAGCCGACCCGGAAGAAGGTCCGAGCCCGGTCGATGCCGTTGTTCAGCAGCACCGCGACAACCAGTCCGAGGAAGATCGTCAAGGGGACGCCGATGACCACGAAGTACGCCGTGTTGAAGAGCGACTTGAGGAACTTCTCGTCGCCGAACAGATTGACGTAGTTCTCGAAGCCGATGAAATTCGCGTCCAGCGGGTGCGTGACATTGCGCAGCCCGAAGTCGGTGAAGCTCATCAGCAGGGTGGCAAGGATCGGGAACGCCATGAAGACGGTGAAGAGGACGAGGAAGGGGGTGGAGAACAGCCAGCCGGCCGCGTTCTGCACACCCATCGACGGCCTCTTGCGACCCCGGCGCTCCTGGGGCCCGGCGGCCGGGGACTGGGAGGTCCCCGGCCCGGCCTGCACCTTGGCCGGCTGTGCGGCCTTTCCGGTCATGGTGCTCATGGCTCCTACTTCACGAGGCCTTCGATCTGGGACTGCGCCGTCTTCAGCGCGTCCTCGGCGGAAGCCTTGCCCTGGGTGACCTTCGCGATGGCCTGGTCGACCTTGTCGGTGATCTCGGTCCACTTGGCGAGCGAGGGAGCGGCCTTGGCGGTGTCCATCTGCTTCTTGAAGACCTGGAGGTTGGCGTCGTCGGCGAGCGCTCCGGAGGTCCAGGCCGCGGTGTTGGCGGGCAGGTCCTTGGTGCGCTCGTACCAGTCGGCCTGGCCCTTGGCGTCGGTCAGGTACTTGATGAACTCCGTGGCAGCGGCCTTGTGCTCACTGTCCTTGGAGACCACCAGCGAGGAGCCGCCCGCCATGGAGACGGAGGACTTGTCGGCGGGAACGTTGGCCACCGCCCACTTGCCCTTGATCTGCGGCTGTCCCTCGTTCAGCAGGGTGACGTGCCAGGGGCCGCCGAAGAACATCGGGACGCGGCCGTTGCCGAAGTCCTTCACCACGTCGTAGCCGGGCGCCACGGACTTGTTGGAGAGGCCCTTGTCGAAGTACGAGCCGTACTCCTTGAGCGCCTTGACGGCCTCGGGGCTGTCGATGACGGCTTCGCCCTTGTCGTTGACGATCTCGCCGCCGGCCGAGTACAGGAAGGAGTAGAAGTTCTGCACCGTGTCCAGACCGCTGGGCTGGATGGACAGGCCCCACTTGGTGCCGGCCTTCTTCTGGTACGCGGTGGCGAGGTCCTGCATCTCCGTCCAGTTGGTCGGAGCCTTGTCGATGCCGGCCTTCTCGGCCAGGTCGGTGCGGTAGTAGAGGACACGGGTGTCGACGTACCACGGCACGCCGTACGCGGTGCCGTCCACCTCGCCCTGGTTCCAGCCGGACGGGAAGAAGTCCTTCTTGTCGAAGGTCTTGGTGTCCACCGGTTCCAGGACACCGAGCTCGGAGAACTCGCCCATGTAACTGCCGCCCATCTGCGCCACGTCCGGCATGGTGCCGGCGGCGGCCGCGGAGACGAGCTTCTGGTGGGCGACGTCCCAGCCGACCGGGGTCACCTTGAGGGTGATGTTCGGGTGCGACTTCTCGTAGACCTTTGCCACATCCGCGAGCTTCTCGCCCTCGGCCCCCATGGCCCAGACGGTGAGCGTCTGCTTCTTGTCCGCGGCGACGTCGGCATCGGAACTGCCGCATGCAGTGATACCGAATGCGAGCGCGACTGCGATACCGACCGAGGCGGTTCTGGCGGTGCGGGACATGGAGGGCTCCTCCTCGAGCAATCCGGATGTATGCGCTGCCTGTAAGCGCATACATCACTCTGCGACACGGGTTCGAGGATGCGCAAGGGGGTGCTAGGTCACACTCGTGCAACGTGCTCGTCATCTAAATGTTCAACTTTGGAACGGTAAACGGTGTGTTTGCGAACATGAAGAGCATGTGACCCATTTCGTAGGGCGCCGCGCTGCCCGAGGTTGGGCGATATTGTCGTGATCATGTCTTCGTTTGCGCATGATTTCCCGTTCGATCCGTCCTACGGGTACACGCGGGACGAGCTGCTGAGCGTCCCCGCGCCCGCCGCCCCGGGCGATTTCGCGGCCTTCTGGCGAACCCGTCACGACGAGGCCCGCAAGGTCGCCACGGAGCCTGAGATCGGCCCGCTGGAGGTCGAGCGGGACGGACTGCGGATCCACGGTGTGACGTTCACCTCCGTGGGCGGGGTCCGGCTCGGCGGCTGGCTCGCCCTGCCCGTCGAGGGTGCCGCGGAGCACGGATTCGTCATCGGCCACGGGTACGGGGGACGGCAGGAGCCGGGGCCCGATCTGCCCCTGCCCCGGTCCGCCGCGATCCTGCCCTGCGTGCGCGGCATGGGCAGCCGGGGTCTGTGGCCGGGCATCCCCGATGTGGCCGACGCGCATGTCCGTCACGGCATCGGGTCGCGTGACACGTATGTCATCGGCGACTGCGTGGCGGATCTGTGGTGTGCCGCGTCGGCGCTGCATGAACTCGTTCCGGAGCTGGCCCCCGGGGATGATCCGGGGGCTCCCCGGCTCGGCTATCTCGGGGAGAGCTTCGGCGGCGGGCTCGGTGCGCTGGCTCTGCCGTGGGACGACCGGTTCGGCGCCGCGCAGCTGACGGTGCCCACGTTCGGCAACCACCCGTTGCGGCTGACGCTGCGGTGCGTCGGCAGCGGTGAGTCGTTGCGCGCGTATCACCGCGACCATCCCGAAGTCACCGAAGTGCTGCGTTACTTCGACGCTGCGACGGCCGCCGCACAGCTGGAGCTGCCGACGCTGGTGGCGGCCGCGTTGTTCGATCCCTCGGTGCCGCCGCCCGGCCAGTTCGCCGTACACAATGCGCTCGCCGGACCGCGTGAACTGCAGGTGCTGAGCGCGGGGCATTTCGAGTACGAGGGGCTCATCGGGGAGGTGGCGCAGCTGCGGGGGAACCGGGAGCGGTTCTTCGGGGCGCATATGGGCCAGGGGGTGCCGGGAGGAGGAGCCGGGCCGTCAGGCTGGGCTCGCACATCCAGGCATGTACAACGGCCGGGTCGGCCTCGCGCGCAGGACGGCCGGGCTTCGCGGTTCGTCCGGGGTGGGTGAGGCAGCCGCAGCCCGTTCGGCGGGCTCAGCCGCAGCCGCAGCTCGCCCGGCGGGCCAGGGATACCGGGAGCATCAGGGATACCGGCTCGCGTTCCCGGTCGCCCAGGCGCTGTACGAGCAGTTCCACCGCCTGCTCGCCCAGCTGCCGGATCGGCTGTCGTACGGTCGTCAGCGGCGGTCGTACGATCCGGCTCAGCGGGATCCCGTCGAACCCGGTCACGGCGAGGTCCTCGGGCACCCGCACCCCGCGCCGTTCCAGCGCGCGCAGCGCGCCCACCGCCATCTGGTCGTTGGCGAACAGCATGGCCTGCGGGCGTTCGGTGTCGCTCAGGCCTGCGTACCGGTCGAGCATGGCTTCCGCCGTCCGGGCGCCTTCGGCCTGCGTCATCATCTCGGCCCGCATGTCCGGTGCGTCCGGCACCGGGAGTCCGGCGTCGCGGCAGGCCTCCTGGAAGCCGCGGAACCGCGCCTCGGCGTCCGGTGACGCCACCTCGCCCCCGATGAAGGCGAGTCTGCGCAGCCCGTGGTCCTCGATCAGATGACGGGCCAGTTCGCGTTCGCCGTCGGCGTTGGCCACGACGATGTGGTCGAGGTGGTCGATCTCGCGCGGTCCGGCGAGCATCACCACCGGCAGCCGGCGCGAGATCACTTCGAGGTCCTCGGTCGGCACGGTCTGCGCCAGCACCGCGAAGCCGTCGACCCGGCCGGCCACTTTCGCGACAAGGCTCTCGGGCCCGCCCTCCAGTGACGCGGCGATCAGCAGCGCGTACCCGTGTCGCCGTGCCGCCCGTTCCATGCCGCGGATGATCTGGTCGGAGTAGAGCATCACCGCGTCGTCGGCGTCGCTGTCCGCCTCCGCATCGGCCTCGGCGTCCGGGTCGGCGTAGTCGGGGAAGCAGAGCCCGAGCACCCCCGTGGTGCGGCTGGCCAGGCCCCGCGCGTTCCCGCTGGGCACGTACCCGAGCTCGCGGGCCGCGTCGAGGACCCGCTCGCGGGTCTGGGCACGCACGGAGTCGGGGTTGCGGTAGACCCGCGAGACCGTCGCAATCGAGACGCCCGACCGCTCTGCGACGTCGTACACCGTTGGGGCACTCACCCGAACCGACCGTCCGCTTCTTCTTCCGTACCTACACACTTTGAAAGCGCATTCACCCTAGATCGCACGCCACGCCACGAGCAAGGCCGTGAGGAAAAATAGACAGGCAACCTTGCAAGATGGCCTGTGCATCTTTTACCGTGGACTCATGCGGGAACCATCGTCCGAAACCACCGCCGAGTCGGGCGGCGAGCCCAGCGCGGAGCAGGTCGCGACGCAGCTGGCGTCCGTCGTCAGCCGTCTGCTGCGCCGGCTGCGCACCACCTCGTCGGACAGCCTGCTCACCCCGACCCAGCGCTCGGTGCTCTCCCGCCTCGACCGGGAGGGTCCGGCCACCACGGCCGCGCTGGCCCGCGCCGAATACGTACGGCCCCAGTCCATGCGGCTGACCCTCGGGGCGCTGGAGAGCCAGGGGCTCGTCGAGCGGGCGCCGGATCCTGCCGACGGCCGGAAGTCGGTCATGTCCATCACGGACGTCGGCCGGACCACGCTCGGCGCGGTCCGGGCCGCCAAGCACAACTGGCTCGCCGAAGCGATCGCCGCCGAGCTCGACGGGGCCGAGCGCCGTGCCGTCGCCGAGGCCACGGCCCTCCTGGACCGCCTGGTCGAGCAGTGACCGCCCCGGAGCCGATGCCGACCCCGGCGGCGGACGCGGTGAAAGTCAAAGTGAAAGTGACAAGCGACCGGCCGGCCCCGGAAGCGACCGCGGCGGCCACCGCTACCGGCCTCGGCCGTCTTCCGGCCACTTCCTCCGGCCGCCCCGCAGCCACCGGCCCCGGTTTCGGTGCGCGCCTCACCGCACCGCTGCTCCTCGGCTCCCTGCTCAACCCGCTCAACACCACCATGATCTCCACGGCCCTGGTGGCGATCGCCCACACCTACGGCATCGGCGCCGCCGACACCGCCTGGCTCATCTCGGTCCTCTACCTCGCCAGCGCCGTCGCCCAGCCCGTTCTCGGCAAGCTCGCCGACGCCCTCGGCCCCCGCCGCGTCTTCCTCGCAGGTCTGGTCGTCGTGATCGCCTCCGGTCTCGTCGGGACGTTCGCGCCGAGTTTCGGCTGGCTGATCGCATCCCGGCTGCTGCTCGGCATCGGTACGTCGGCCGCCTACCCGGCCGCCATGGCGGTGCTGCGCGACGAGTCCCGGCGGGTCGGCCGCGCCACCCCACGTCCCGTCCTGGCCCGGCTCTCCTTCGCCGCGCTCGGCAGCGCCGCCGTCGGGCCCACGCTCGGCGGGCTGCTCGTCATGGTTGTCGGCTGGCGGGGCATCTTCGCCGTCAATGTGCCCGTCGCCCTCATCGCATTCGGCTCCGCGCTGCTCTGGATCCCGGCGGATCCGCCGCGCACGCGTGGAGCCGACGGTCGTGCGCCCCGGCTCGACCTGGATCCGCTCGGCATCGGCCTCTTCTCCACCGCCCTGACCGTGCTGGTCTTCTTCCTGCTCGATCTCGCCCACCCGATGTGGTGGCTGCTCGCGCCCTTCGCCGTGCTGACCGGTGCGCTGGTGTGGTGGCAGCTGCGCCGCCCGCGGCCCTTCATCGACCTGCGGATGCTCGCGAGCAACGCAGCGCTCGCCCGCACGTATCTGCGGCACGGACTGAGCTATCTGTTGATCTACTGCGTGATGTACGGATATACGCAGTGGTTGGAGGAGGTACGTGGCTACTCCTCCGGCCACACGGGACTGCTGATGCTGCCGATGTCACTCGCCGCACTGGTCTGTTCGCTGCTCGGAGCCCGGACGAAGGGCATCCGCGGCCCTCTCGCACTGGCCTGTGTGCTGCTCACCGTCGGCGCCGCGGTGCTGGTGTTCCTCTCCGGTTCCACGCCGCTCGCCGTACTGCTGCTCGCCGGAGCCTGCTTCGGCATCCCGCAGGGGCTGATCGGTACGAGCAACCAGGTCGCCGTCCAGGCGTACGCGCCGCCCGAGAGCATCGGGTCAGCCGCCGGACTCCAGCGCACCGCCCAGTACATCGGGGCGATCACCGCGTCCAGCCTGATCGCCCTCGCCTACGGCCGGTCGGCAAGCGACGGCGGGCTCCATCTCATGGCAGGGGTCTCGGTCGTGCTCGGCCTGCTGCTGATCGTCCTGACCCTCACCGACCGCGCCCTGCGCACCCGCACCTGATCACCACAGGAACCACCCATCCCTCTCGGAGGAGCGCCATCATGACCGCCACCACCCTCGACCAGAAGACCGCCCTGGTCGTCGTCGATCTTCAGAAGGGCATCGTCGGCCTCCCTACCGCCCACCCCGCCGCCGACATCGTCGCGAACTCCGCGAACCTCGCCGACGCGTTCCGCGCCAAGGGTCTCCCGGTCGTTCTGGTCCGCGTCACCGGCGGCGCCCCCGGCCGCACCGAGGGCGCCCCCCGTTCCGGGCAGCCGGCTGCCGATTGGGCCGACATCGTCCCCGAGCTCGGCCCGCGCGACGGCGACATCGTGGTCACCAAGCAGCAGTGGGGCGCCTTCTACGGCACCGACCTCGACCTTCAGCTGCGCCGCCGCGGTGTCACGCAGGTCGTGCTGACGGGCATCGCCACCAGCATCGGCGTGGAGTCCACCGCCCGGGCCGCGAACGAGCACGGCTACAACGTCACCGTCGTCACGGACGCGGTCACCGACATGGACGGCGGCGCCCACGACAACAGCATCGAGAAGATCTTCCCGCGGCTCGGCGAGACGGACACCACCGCGGCGATCGTCAAGCTGCTCGGCTGAGCCCGGTCGAGCCGGACGGGCTCGGCCGGAGCCCGGTCACGGAGCGTCCCGGCGTCGGTTGATCTTGTTCCCCAGCCAGACCAGCGGGTCGTACTTGCGGTCCACCGCCCGCTCCTTCAGCGGGATCAGCGCATTGTCCGTGATCTTGATGTGCTCGGGACACACTTCCGTACAGCACTTGGTGATGTTGCAGTAGCCCAGCCCGTGCTCCTCCTGCGCCGTCGCCTTCCGGTCGAGTCCCGACTCGGCAGCGGCGTCCAGGGGGTGCATGTCCAGCTCGGCGACCCGCATCAGGAAGCGCGGTCCGGCGAACGCCGTCTTGTTCTCCTCGTGGTCGCGGACCACATGGCAAGTGTCCTGGCACAGGAAGCACTCGATGCACTTGCGGAACTCCTGTGAGCGGTCCACATCGACCTGCTGCATCCGGTAGTCGCCCGCCTTCACCCCCTTCGGCGGTACGAAGGCGGGCACTTCCCGCGCCTTGGTGTAGTTGAACGTCACGTCCGTCACCAGATCGCGGACCACCGGGAACGCCCGCAGCGGAGTGACGGTGATCGTCTCCTCCCGGCCGAACACCGACATGCGGGTCATGCACATCAGCCGCGGCCGTCCGTTGATCTCCGCGCTGCACGAGCCGCACTTGCCCGCCTTGCAGTTCCAGCGCACCGCCAGATCGCCCGCCTGGGTGGCCTGGATCCGGTGGATGATGTCGAGGACGACCTCCCCGTCGTTCACCTCGACCGTGAAGTCCTCCAGACCGCCGCCGTCGGGGTCCCCGCGCCACACCCTGAACCGTGCGTCGTAGCTGCTCACTCGTACAGCTCCTCTTCGGCGAGGTACTTGACCAGCTCCTCCTTCTCGAAGAGGGAGAGCAGATCCGGGCGGATGGGTTCGGTCGTCTTCCGGACGAGTTCGATCTGGCCGCCCGGTTTCATGACGGCGTCGTCGGACAGCCGGCACAGCAGATTGGCCGGCCGCCAGGAGCGCTCCATCGTCGGACAGTCCTCGCGGGTGTGACCGCCGCGGCTCTCCGTGCGCTCCAGGGCCGCCCGGGCGATGCACTCGCTGACCAGCAGCATGTTCCGCAGGTCCAGCGAGAGGTGCCAGCCGGGGTTGAACTGCCGGTGCCCCTCGACCCCGGCGCGGTGCGCCCGTACCCGCAGGGCGGCCAGTTTCTCCAGGGCCTGTTCCATCTCGGGTGCCCGCCGGATGATGCCGACCAGGTCGTTCATCGTCTGCTGGAGTTCTTGGTGGAGGGTGTACGGATTCTCTGCCGTCGCCCCGTCCTCCAGGCCCTCCGCGCTGAACGGACGCAGGGCCTCCGCCGCTGCCTCGTCGATCTGCTCGTCATCCACCTCGGGGGCGGCGGACAGTCCGGCCGCGTACTCGGCTGCGTGCAGTCCGGCCCGTCGGCCGAAGACCAGCAGGTCGGAGAGGGAATTCCCGCCGAGCCGGTTGGAGCCGTGCATGCCGCCCGCGACCTCGCCCGCGGCGAACAGACCGGGCACGGCGACGGTCGCCGCAGTGTCCGAGTCGACGGCGATCCCGCCCATCACGTAGTGGCAGGTCGGGCCGACCTCCATCGCCTCCGCCGTGATGTCGACATCCGCCAGCTCCTTGAACTGGTGGTACATCGAGGGCAGCCGCCGCCGGATCGTCTCTGCGGGCATCCGGGTCGACACATCCAGGAACACTCCGCCGTGCGGTGAGCCGCGGCCCGCCTTCACCTCGGAGTTGATGGCACGGGCGACCTCGTCGCGCGGCAGCAGCTCGGGCGGGCGGCGGTTGTGGTCCGGGTCCTCGTACCAGCGGTCGCCCTCCTCCTCCGACTGCGCGTACTTCTCCTTGAACACATCGGGGACGTAGTCGAACATGAACCGCTTGCCCTCGGAGTTGCGCAGTACACCGCCGTCGCCGCGCACCGACTCGGTGACGAGGATGCCCTTCACCGACGGGGGCCAGACCATGCCGGTCGGGTGGAACTGCACGAACTCCATGTTCAGCAGGGGTGCGCCCGCCAGCAGCGCGAGGGCGTGGCCGTCGCCGGTGTACTCCCAGGAGTTCGACGTCACCTTGAAGGACTTGCCGATGCCGCCGGTGGCGAGGACGACCGCGGGGGCTTCGAGGACGAAGAAGCGACCGGACTCCCGCTCGTAGCAGAAGGTCCCGCTGACCCTCTCGCCGTCCTTCAGCACGCGGGTGACGGTGCACTCCTGGAAGACCTTCAACCGGGCTTCGTAGTCGCCGTGTTCGCGATAGTCCTCCTGCTGCAGCGAGACGATCTTCTGCTGGAGGGTGCGGATCAGTTCGAGGCCGGTACGGTCCCCGACGTGCGCGAGCCGCGGGTACTCATGGCCGCCGAAGTTGCGCTGGGAGATCTTTCCGTCCGGCGTACGGTCGAAGAGAGCACCCCAGGTCTCCAGCTCCCAGACCCGGTCCGGTGCCTCCTTGGCGTGCAGCTCCGCCATCCGCCACTGGTTGAGGAACTTCCCGCCGCGCATGGTGTCGCGGAAGTGCACCTGCCAGTTGTCCCCGGAGTTCACGTTGCCCATGGAGGCGGCGATTCCGCCCTCCGCCATGACGGTGTGTGCCTTGCCGAAGAGCGATTTGCAGATCACCGCGGTACGGGCGCCGCGCTCCCGTGCCTCGATGGCGGCGCGCAGTCCGGCGCCTCCGGCACCGACCACGACGACGTCCCACTGCTGCCGTTCGAGCTCTGTCATTCAGAAAAACCTCGGATCGTCGAAGGCGCCGGAGGCGACGAGATACACGTAGAAGTCGGCGAGCGCCACGCTGATCAGGGAGGACCAGGCCAGCAGCATGTGCCGGGCGTTGAGCCGGCCCACCCAGCCCCACAGCCGGTAGCGCACGGGGTGCTTGGAGAAGTGCCGCAGCCGGCCGCCGATGATGTGCCGGCAGGAGTGGCAGGACAGGGTGTACGCCCAGATCAGCACGATGTTGACCAGGAAGATCAGGGAGCCGAGGCCCATGTGGCCCCAGGCGTAGTGCTCGTCGCGGAAGGAGAGCACGGTGTCGTACGTGAGGATTCCGGCGACCGGCAGTGCGGCGTAGAAGAAGTACCGGTGGATGTTCTGCATGATCAGCGGGAAGCGGGTCTCGCCGGTGTACGTCGTGTGCGGCTCGGCGACCGCGCAGGCCGGGGGCGAGGCCCAGAAGCCCCGGTAGTAGGCCTTGCGGTAGTAGTAGCAGGTCAGCCGGAAGCCGAGTGGGAAGATCAGGATCAGCAGAGCGGGGGAGAGGCCCCACCAGCTGCCGAAGATCTCCCAGTTCGGGCCGTGCCGCATAGGGGCGCAGTTCTCCGCCAGGCAGGGCGAGTAGAACGGCGACACATAGGGGGCGGCGTAGTAGTCCGCGTTCGAGAAGGCCCGCCACGTCGAGTAGACGATGAAGGCGAGGAGCCCGCCCGCGGTCACCGCGGGCGCCAGCCACCAGCGGTCGGTCCGCAGATGGCGGGCGGCGATGGCGGCCCGCGAGGCGCCGTGCACACCGGACGGCCGGGCGCGTGCGCCGCGTCGGGGCGGTCCCTTCAGTTGTGGTGGTTCCGTACCTGGTTCCGCACTTGGTTCCGTTCCGGTGGCCAAGGAACTCTCCTAGGGGGCGTGCCTGCCGCGGACGCCCAGACCCTCGTCGTCCGAGTCCGTCCACAGGGTGGCGTCGTACGGCGCCTCGGTGATCGTGATGACGTCGGTGACCGTGACGGCGCCGTCGGCGGGGTCGGTGCCACCGGCGGCGCCGGGCGGCCGCGGACCGGCTTCGGCCGTGCGCAGCTGCGAAAGGCTCCGCTCCAGCCGTCCGACGGTGCGGGCGAGGTCGTCGAGACAGCGCTGAACAGCTGTCAACTCGTCGTGCAGTGACATGACTTGCTCTCACTTCCGCAGTCGCGGGTGGCCATGCTCATGCGCATGCGAGTGTCGCGCGTCACATCCCCTTTGGGAAGAGAGCGGACCGTTCCGTCTCGATCGGACGCTCCGCCGCCCGGGTGAGGTTCGGGGCCGGTGCGCCGTGTCGGCGCCGACTCTCGCGCGTGGGCACCTTCAGTGGATGAGCGGAACCAGTGTGATCAACTGCAAATGCCACTAAAAAGCACAATCCGGCCCATCCGTGTGCGGGTGGGCCGGGCCGGCCCCGGAGGTATCAGCCATGTCCCACGTCGGCGTCCCGCGCGGGACAGTCCGAAAGCGCCGCGTGCTCGCGCTCCTCGCGACGGGTGTGCTCACGATCCCCGCGTTGGCCGGGTGTACCAGTTCGGACAGGGTGACCACCGTCGCCATCGTGGTGCCACAGGATGTCGCCGCCGCCGGCCGGGATCTGGTCGCCGAGGGAGGCACGGTCAACTGGGCGATCGACGCGATGCCCACCACCTTCAACGCCTTCCAGGCGGACGCCGACGCCACGACCACGCGCATCACCGGGGCCCTGCTGCCGACGCTCTTCCCGCTGGACACCAAAGGCAGCCCCCGCATGAACCCCGACTACCTGGAATCGGCGAAGGTCATCGAGCGCGAGCCCAAGCAGGTCGTGCTCTACCGGCTCAACCAGCAGGCCGTCTGGAGCGACGGCCGGGAGATCGGGGCCCCCGACTTCGTCGCCCAGTGGCGCGCGCTGAGCGGCAAGGACTCGGCGTTCTGGACCGCCCGCAACGCCGGCTACGACCGGATCGAGCGGATCGAGCGCGGCAAGACCGACCTGGAGGTCCGGGTCACCTTTGCCAAGCCGTACGGGGACTGGCGCTCCCTCTTCTCCCCGCTGTACCCGAAGCAGGTCACCAGTTCCCCGGCCGCCTTCAACGACCGAGCGCGCACCACCCTCGCGGCCACTTCAGGACCGTTCCGGCTGCGCGGCGTGAAGAAGGGCGCGGGCACCGTCACCCTGACCCGCAACCCGCACTGGTGGGGCAGCCCGGCCAAGCTCGACTCGCTGGTCTTCCGGGCGGTCAAGCCGCAGGACCGGGTCCAGGCACTGGTCGACGGCAAGGTCGACATCGCCGATGTCGACGCCGCGGCGGCGCACCGGATCGTGGCCGCGGCGCGTGACAAGGGAGGGAACGGCCAGCCGCTCACCCACGGCCCGGGCTCCGAGATCGGCCCCGCCGCCGCACTGCGCTCCTGGGCCCTGGCGCACGGCTCCGACGAGAAGGCCGCGGCGGCCGCCCGGTCGAGTCGGGAGAAGACCCGGAAAGCGGCGGAGGTGTACGCCACCGAGCAGGACGGGCTGCGCGCCTATGTCGTACGCAAGTCGTTGGAGCCCGCCTACACGCAGCTCGCGCTGAACGGTGAGTCCGGGCCGCTCGCCGACGAACGGGTACGCCGCGCGGTGGCCCGTGCCCTCGACCGTCAGGAGCTCGTCAACACCGTACTGGGGCCGCTCGGCCTGCCCGCCGCGCCGCTCGGCAGCCACCTGGCGCTGGCCGGGCAGCCCGGATACCAGGACAACAGCGGCGCACTCGGCGAGCAGGACACCAAGAAGGCGCAGGCGCTGCTGGCCGACGCCGGCTGGACGCTGGGCGGCGCGACGAAGAAGGAGTCCGACGGTACGAAGGCGGGCAGCAAGGGCGAGAAGGTGAAGGGAGGCGAGCACGGCAAGGCGGAGACGGCCGACAAGGCTGCCAAGGCCGACAAGAGCGACGACAACAAGCCCGGCGACGACAACAAGCCGCGCGAGGACGAGGACACCAGCCCCGGCCACGTCCTCGCCCCCGCCCCGGCCGCCGCCGTCCAGAGCGCCGCCCTGCTGCGCCAGGCCGACGCCTTCACGTCCGCCCGCGCCGTCGCCGACACCAGCACCGCCGAGAGCGCCCGCGGCAAGGTCACCGGACAGAACCGCGGGCCGGGCGGTGCCGCCGGTGCTTATGCCCCCATGGGCACCGCGGCCCCCGCGGCTCCGGCCAAGGCCGCCGACTCCGTCCGCGACACGCTGGGCAAGGACGGCAAGCCGCTGACCTTGCGTTTCGTCCTGCCGTCCGGTCCTGGATCGGAGTCTCTGCGGGCCGTCGGGGAGAAAATTTCGGCCATGCTCGATTCGATCGGCATCCGCACGGAGATCATCAAGGTGGCGGACGCCGGCTACTTCAAGGACCATGTCGCCTCGGGCGCCTACGACCTGGCGCTGTACTCCTGGCCCGCCACCGCCTACCCGGCCACCGACGACCGGCCGATCTTCGCCAAGCCGGTGCCCGCCACCGACGGCTCGCTGCTCGTCGAGCAGAACTACACCCGTGTCGGCACGGACCACATCGACCAGCTCTTCGACGAGGCGCTCTCCGAGCTGGACGAAGGCGCCGCCCAGGATCTGATGAAGCAGGCCGACGCCCGCATCTGGGCCGCCGCAGCGTCGATTCCGCTCTATCAGCGTCCGCAGTTGGTGGCCACCGACAGGAAGCTCGTCAACGTCGGTGCCTTCGGCTTCGGAGTGCCCCACTACCAGGACATCGGTTTCAAGAAGCCGCAAGCGGCCGGTTCCCCCGCGAATCGTAAGAAGTAGCAGGTCAGAACCTCAACTCAAGCTCAGAACTGGCTCAAGTCTCTTGCCCGCCGCGGTCCCGGCGGGCAAGGTCATGAGCACCTGTTGACCCGGGTAGCCGCTCCATCCCCCCACCTCTGAGAGCCCCCACCCCGGAGCCCCAACTCCTAGCCCGCGCCTCAGAGTCCCGCAGCTTCGGAGCCCCACCTCTGAAGCTGCTCAAGTCCCGAGTGCAGCCGTCCCGCCCCGGGGACCGTGGCCATGACCACCGGTGAAATTCACCGGAAGACATGACCACGGGGGCGGAAACATGAAGAGGACGCCGGCAGCCGTAGCTGTCGCTGCCGTCATGACGACGGGCGTGAGCGCCTGTACGTCGAGTGACGGAACCAGCCGCGAGAAGCCGCGGTCGGACGGTTGGCCGACGGCCGCCAGGATCGGCAAGGGCAACGTTCCCGTCACGGAATCACGGCCCCGGCCCTGTAAAGGTGGCACGTGCACCTGGTTTGACGCCCGGCGTCGGTGGGTGCTCAACGGGGTCACCGAGCCCCAGCACCTCACCGCCGCCAAGGGCACCGAGTTCACCAAGCCGATGCGCCGCCTGCGTACGGACATGGCGTCCGTACGGACCGAAGGGACCGACGGGACCTCGCCGGACAACGACGCCGTGCTGCTCGCGCTCGGCGTTCACCTCGGTCTGGCGGAGAAGGGGGACGAGACGTCGGAGCTGGGCGAACCGGGGGAGTATGCGCCTGCCGACAACGCCGGCGGTGAATTCGGCGGCGCTGCCGGACACCTTGTGGAGTTCAGCTCGGTACAGCTGATCGAGACCGAATTTCCGCTACTCCTGCGGTCATGGCAAGCAACGGAAACAGACCGTCGGGCACGTAGTGAACTGGATCTCTTCGGGGGGCGGAGACATCAGGTGTGAAACGCCGCTGCGCAAGGAGGCATCGGCAGCGGCCCGTGAAGCGGTGCGCCTCTCCCGTCGCTGGTGACACCTGCCCGGGAAGCCGCTACGGCGCCAGCCCCGTACCATGGGGGGTAGCCGTGGCGCGTCCGCCCGGCGGGCGTACCAGGACTTGAGACCGACTAAGACGCCTGATCCCACGATCCGAGAGAAGCGCAAGCCACCCATGCCCACGCGCCACGACATCCGTAACGTAGCCATCGTCGCCCACGTCGACCACGGCAAGACCACGCTGGTCGACGCCATGCTCAAGCAGGCCGGCGCCTTCGCCGCGCACGCCGCCGAGCACCTCGACGACCGCATGATGGACTCGAACGACCTGGAGCGTGAGAAGGGCATCACGATCCTGGCCAAGAACACGGCCGTCAAGTACCACCCGAAGGATGGCGGCGACGTCATCACGATCAACATCATCGACACCCCCGGCCACGCCGACTTCGGTGGCGAGGTCGAGCGCGGCCTGTCGATGGTGGACGCGGTCGTCCTGCTGGTCGACGCGTCGGAGGGCCCGCTCCCGCAGACCCGCTTCGTGCTCCGCAAGGCGCTGACGGCCAGGCTGCCGGTCATCCTCTGCATCAACAAGACGGACCGTCCGGACTCCCGGATCGCCGAGGTCATCGACGAGACGTACGACCTCTTCCTGGACCTGGACGCCGACGAGGACCAGATCGAGTTCCCGATCGTCTACGCCTGTGCCCGTGACGGCGTCGCCTCGCTGACCAAGCCCGAGGACGGCACCGTCCCGCCGGACAGCGACAGCCTGGAGCCGTTCTTCAGCACGATCCTCTCCGCGGTCCCGGCCCCGGAGTACGACGACGAGGCGCCCCTCCAGGCCCACGTCACCAACCTGGACGCCGACAACTTCCTCGGCCGTATCGCGCTGTGCCGTGTCGAGCAGGGTGAGCTGCGCAAGGGCCAGACCGTCGCGTGGATCAAGCGTGACGGCTCGATGTCCAACGTCCGCATCACCGAGCTCCTGATGACCGAGGCGCTCACCCGTAAGCCCGCCGAGAAGGCCGGTCCGGGCGACATCTGCGCGATCGCCGGTATCCCGGACATCATGATCGGTGAGACCCTGGCCGACCCCGAGAACCCGATCGCGCTGCCGCTGATCACGGTCGACGAGCCGGCCATCTCGATGACCATCGGTGCGAACACCTCGCCGCTGGTCGGCAAGGGCGGCAAGGGCCACAAGGTCACTGCCCGGCAGATCAAGGACCGTCTGGACCGGGAGCTGGTCGGTAACGTCTCGCTCCGTGTCCTGGAGACCGAGCGCCCCGACGCCTGGGAGGTCCAGGGCCGTGGTGAGCTCGCCCTGGCCATTCTCATCGAGACCATGCGCCGCGAGGGCTTCGAGCTCACCGTCGGCAAGCCGCAGGTGGTCACCAAGCAGGTCGACGGCAAGACGCACGAGCCGATCGAGCGCATGACGATCGACTCGCCGGAGGAGCACCTCGGCGCCATCACGCAGCTCATGGCGACCCGTAAGGGCCGCATGGAGACGATGACGAACCACGGTTCGGGCTGGGTCCGCATGGAGTGGATCGTCCCGTCCCGCGGCCTCATCGGCTTCCGTACGGAGTTCCTGACCCAGACCCGCGGCACGGGCATCGCGCACTCCCTCTTCGAGGGCCACGAGCCGTGGTTCGGCGAGCTGCGCACGCGTCACAACGGCTCGCTGGTGGCGGACCGTGCGGGCGTCGTGACGCCGTTCGCCATGGTCAACCTCCAGGAGCGCGGTGTCATCTTCACGGAGGCCACCACCGAGGTCTACGAGGGCATGATCATCGGCGAGAACTCGCGCGCCGACGACATGGACGTGAACATCACCAAGGAGAAGAAGCTCACCAACATGCGTGCGGCTTCCGCGGACACCACGGAGAACGTGGTGCCCGCCCGCAAGCTGTCGCTCGAGCAGTCGCTGGAGTTCTGCCGCGACGACGAGTGCATCGAGGTGACCCCGGAGACCGTGCGTATCCGTAAGGTCGTCCTGGACCAGAAGGAGCGCGGCCGCGCCGCGTCGCGCGCCAAGCGCTGACCCCGTACGACCCATTGACACAGGGCCCGGGCCCCCGCAGACACTGTGGGGGCCCGGGTTTTTCGTCAACTCGATTTCCTGCCCGGGGTGTCCGGATATCGGGCGTCGCTCTCCGGAACATGTGTTAACGGTCCGTTTCGCGGGTGTCTGTCTGGGATCACTTTGTCCGGATTTCGGTCAACCATGCCTGGCCGATGTTGTCAAACCGAGACCCTTTAAGTGTGGTTTACAGCCCGGGCGTACTTAATAGTTGGGTCCATTGAGCTCGGGTCAATGGGTCACGCACTGTGGGGAGTGTCGACTCACGAGCACACTCGAGGCACTGAAACGATCACCGTCAGGGGTGTCGGTGTATCACGCCAGTGCCTTTCTTGTAGTCAAAAGTGGACTCATGAGGAGGAAACCCATGCGTGGTGCCAAGAGCGCCAAGTGGGTCGCGGGAGCGGCCATCATCGCCCTGGCTGCGACCGCTTGTGGTGGCGGCAGCGACAGTGGCAAGGGCAAGGACGACGGCGCCAAGGGTGCTGTCAACGCCAACGGCATCTTCTCCGTCGAGGTCGGCGAGCCGCAGAACCCGCTGCAGCCGGCGAACACGATGGAGTCGAACGGCAGCATCGTCACCGACGCGATCTTCTCGCAGCTGGTCGACTACGACCCGGCCGGCAAGCTCGTGATGGTCAACGCCGAGTCTGTCGACACCAAGGACAGCAAGCTCTGGACCGTCAAGCTCAAGAAGGACTGGAAGTTCCACGACGGAACGCCGGTCACCGCCGAGTCCTACGTCAAGGCGTGGAACTGGGCCGCGAACATCAAGAACGCACAGACCAACGCGTCCTGGTTCGCCGACATCAAGGGCTTCGCCGACGTCCACCCCGAGGACGAGAAGGCCAAGCCGAAGGCCGACGCCATGTCGGGTCTGAAGGTCGTCGACGACTACACCTTCACCATCGAGCTCAACAACCCGCTGCCGTACTTTTCGTACAAGCTCGGCTACACGGTCTTCTCGCCGCTGCCCGAGTCCTTCTACGCGGACCCGAAGGCTGCCGGTGAGAAGCCGGTCGGCAACGGCGCGTACAAGTTCGTCAGCTGGGACCACAAGAAGCAGATCAAGGTCGCCCGCTACGACGACTACAAGGGCCCCGACAAGGCGAAGAACGGCGGTGTGATCTTCAAGAACTACACCACCCTCGAGACCGCCTACGAGGACCTGAAGTCCGGCAACGTCGACGTGCTGCGCCAGATCGCGCCGAAGGACCTCCCGGTCTACCGGTCCGACCTCGGTGACCGCGCCGTGGACAAGGCGTACTCCGCCATCCAGACGCTCGGTGTCGCCATGTACACCAAGCAGTGGAAGCACACCGACCCGAAGGTCCTGCAGGGCCTGTCGATGGCGATCGACCGCGACACCATCACCAAGACGGTGCTCCAGGGCACCCGCGAGCCGGCCACGGGCTGGGTCGCCAAGGGTGTTCTCGGCTACCAGCCGAACGTCGCGGGTGACGTCACCACGTACAACCCGACGAAGGCCAAGGCTCTCATCAAGGAGGGCGGCGGTGTTCCGGGTAACAAGATCTACATCCAGTTCAACGCCGACGGCGGCCACAAGGAATGGGTCGAGGCTGTCTGCAACAGCATCACCCAGGCGACCGGCGTCGCGTGCGCCGGTGACTCGAAGGTCGACTTCCAGGCCGACCTGGACGCCCGTGACGCCAAGCAGGTCAAGTCGTTCTACCGCGGCGGCTGGGTGCTCGACTACCCGGTGAACGCGAACTTCATCAGCGACCTGTTCCGTACGGGTGCGGCCGGCAACAACGGCTTCTTCTCCAACAAGGACCTCGACAAGAAGATCAAGGCCGCGGACTCCGCTGCCTCGCTCGACGAGTCGGTCAAGGGGTACCAGGAGATCGAGAAGGAGCTGGTCAACTACATGCCGACCATCCCGCTCTGGTACTACAAGGTCAATGCCGGTTACTCGGAGAAGGTCCAGAACGTCCAGTACGCCCAGGACGGCGACCCGATCCTGACCGAAGTTCAGGTCAAGAAGTAACCACCGACGTAGTCCGCGGGCCGGTGCGGGACCGACACTGACATCGGTCCCGGACCAGCCTGCACGCCGTGGCCGGGGGGCCCTTTCCCGTCACCGACGACCCCACAGGGGGTCGGTGACGGGGGAGGGCCCGTCGGCTGCCGCTTGCCACTTACATGGAGGCACCATGGGGCGCTATGTCGCACGACGACTGCTCCAGATGATCCCGGTCTTCATCGGGACAACCCTGCTGATCTTCCTGATGGTCTACACCTTGCCCGGCGACCCCGTGCGGGGACTCTTCGGGGACAAGGGCGCCGACCCTGCCACCCTGGCCGCCATGCGGCACCAACTGGGGCTGGACCAGCCGATCCTGCAGCAGTACTGGAATTACATGACAGGCATCGTCCTGCATTTTGATTTCGGCACTCAGATAGCCAGCGGCCGTCCGGTCACGGACGTCCTCGGTGACGCGTTCCCCGTCACCCTGCGACTGGCCGCCATGGCGTTCCTCATCGAGATCGTTCTCGGTATCGGCCTCGGCATGGTCGCCGGGCTGCGCGCCGGCCGTCTCGCGGACAACGCGATCCTGGTCTTCACTCTGCTGATCATCTCGATCCCGGTCTTCGTCCTCGGCTTCATCGTCAAGTCGGTGTTCGCCTTCCAGCTCGACTGGATCGCGCCGAACGTCTCGAACGAGGCAACGTGGAGCGAGCTGATAGCGCCGGCCGTCGTGCTCGGGTCGCTCTCCCTCGCCTACGTGGCACGACTGACGCGTACGACGATGGCCGAGAACCTGCGCTCGGACTACATGCGTACCGCTGTGGCCAAGGGGCTTCCCAGGCGCCGCATCGTCGGTGTGCACCTGATGCGCAACTCGCTGATCCCCGTCATCACCTTCCTCGGTACCGACCTGGGCGCCCTGATGGGCGGCGCGGTCGTGACCGAGGGTCTGTTCAACGTGAAGGGCGTCGGCGGCACCATCTACGAGTCGATCGTCCGGCGCGAGGGCACCACCCTCGTGGGCCTGGTCACCGTCCTGGTGCTGGTCTACCTCTTCATGAGCCTGCTCGTCGACCTGCTGTACGCGGTCCTGGACCCGAGGATCCGTTATGCCTGACGTGATCAAGACCGCACCCGCGACCGAAGACCCGAAGACGGCAGTGGCGGAGCCGGTGGCCGTGAAGGCCGAGAAGGCCCGCAGCCTCTGGGGCGACGCGTGGGTCGACCTCCGCTCCAACTGGTACTTCGTCATCTCGTCCGTCCTCATCGTGATCCTGCTCGTGATGACGGTGTTCCCGGGGCTGTTCACCAGCGCCTCGCCGACCAGCAGCGACCTGGTGCATCACTTCCTCGGCAAGCCCGAGCTCGGCAAGGTCGGTTCGGCCGAGTGGCTGGGTTACGACGGTCAGGGCCGCAGTGTCTACGCGCGTGTCATCTACGGCACCCGGGCCTCGGTGATCGTCGGTATCTCCGTCACCGCGCTGGTGACCGTGTTCGGTGGCCTGATCGGCATGCTGGGCGGCTACTTCGGCGGCTGGATCGACGCGCTCCTGTCCGGGTTCACCAACGTCTTCCTCGGACTGCCCTTCCTGCTCGGCGCCATGGTGGTCCTGCAGGCGTTCACCGACCGCTCCGTCTGGGTCGTGGTCCTCGCCCTCGCGTTCCTCGGCTGGACACAGATCGCACGTGTCATGCGCGGGGCCGTGATCACCATCAAGCAGTCGGACTACGTCCAGGCGGCCAGGGCTCTGGGTGCGGGCACGTCCCGGATCCTGTTCAAGCACATCCTGCCGAACGCCATGGCACCGGTGATCGTCGTCGCGACCATCTCGCTGGGTGTGTACATCTCGGCCGAGGCCACCCTGTCCTACCTGGGTCTGGGGCTCGCCGAGCCGACGATCTCGTGGGGCATCGACATCTCGGGTGGCGCGAGTCAGATCCGCGTCGCGCAGCACATCCTGCTGTACCCGTCGATCATGCTCAGCATCACCGTTCTGGCGTTCATCATGCTCGGCGAAGCCGTCCGCAACGCCCTCGATCCGAAGTCGCGATAAGGAGGGCGTACGTGACTACCATCGACAAAACCGCCGAAGTCCCGTCCCCGCGCTCGGGTGACGACCACGTCGGCCCGCTGCTCGAAGTCCGTGACCTGCACGTGGAGTTCCACACCCGTGACGGCGTGGTCAAGGCCGTCAACGGTGTGAACTACAGCGTGGACGCAGGGGAGACGCTCGCCGTTCTCGGTGAGTCCGGCTCCGGCAAGTCCGTGACGGCGCAGGCCGTCATGGGCATCCTCGACATGCCGCCGGGCAAGATCCCCCAGGGGGAGATCCTCTTCCGCGGCCAGGACATGCTGAAGATGTCCTACGAGGAGCGCCGGCAGATCCGTGGCCAGAAGATCGCGATGATCTTCCAGGACGCGCTCTCCTCGCTGAACCCGGTGCTGACCGTCGGCTACCAGCTCGGCGAGATGTTCCGGGTCCACCAGGGCCTGTCCAAGAAGGACGCTCAGGCCAAGGCCATCGACCTGATGGACCAGGTCAAGATCCCGGCCGCCAGGGCCCGGGTCTCGGACTACCCGCACCAGTTCTCCGGCGGTATGCGCCAGCGCATCATGATCGCCATGGCGCTGGCCCTGGAGCCGGACCTGATCATCGCGGACGAGCCGACCACCGCGCTCGACGTGACCGTGCAGGCCCAGGTGATGGACCTCCTCGCGGAGCTCCAGCGCGAGTACAACATGGGTCTCATCCTGATCACGCACGACCTCGGTGTCGTCGCCGACGTCGCGGACAAGATCGCCGTGATGTACGCGGGCCGGATCGTCGAGACCTCCCCGGTCCACGAGATCTACAAGCGCCCGGCACACCCGTACACCAAGGGTCTGCTGGAGTCGATCCCGCGGCTGGACCAGAAGGGCCAGGAGCTCTTCGCGATCAAGGGCCTGCCGCCCAACCTGCTCCGCGTGCCCACGGGTTGTGCCTTCAACCCGCGCTGCACGATGGCACAGGACATCTGCCGTACGGACATCCCGGCCCTGCGCCCGGTGACCGAACAGAACGGCACCGAGCTGGTCGGCCGCGGCAGCGCCTGCCACTTCTGGAAGGAGACGATCCATGGCTGACATCAACAAGGAGCCCGTGGACGCCACCCCGAACGTCACCGAAGTGGAGATGGTCGACGCGGCCACCGAGGCGGAGGCCGTTGCCGCCATCGAGGCGCCGGTGTCGCAGGGCGAGCCGATCCTCCAGGTCCGCAACCTGGTCAAGCACTTCCCGCTGACCCAGGGCATCCTGTTCAAGAAGCAGGTCGGTGCGGTCAAGGCCGTGGACGGCATCTCGTTCGACCTGTACCAGGGCGAGACGCTCGGCATCGTGGGTGAGTCCGGCTGTGGCAAGTCCACGGTCGCCAAGCTCCTGATGACGCTGGAGCGGGCCACCGCCGGTGAGGTCTTCTACAAGGGCCAGGACATCACCAAGCTGTCCGGCCGCGCACTGAAGGTCGTACGCCGGAACATCCAGATGGTGTTCCAGGACCCGTACACCTCGCTGAACCCGCGGATGACGGTCGGCGACATCATCGGGGAGCCCTTCGAGATCCACCCGGAGGTGGCCCCCAAGGGTGACCGGCGCCGCAAGGTGCAGGACCTCCTGGATGTCGTGGGTCTCAACCCGGAGTACATCAACCGCTACCCGCACCAGTTCTCCGGCGGTCAGCGCCAGCGCATCGGCATCGCCCGCGGCCTCGCGCTCAACCCGGAGATCATCATCTGCGACGAGCCGGTCTCCGCGCTCGACGTGTCGGTGCAGGCGCAGGTCATCAACCTGATGGAGAAGCTGCAGGACGAGTTCAACCTCTCCTACCTCTTCATCGCGCACGACCTGTCGATCGTCCGGCACATCTCGGACCGGGTCGGCGTCATGTACCTCGGCAAGATGGCCGAGATCGGTACGGACACGCAGATCTACGACCACCCGACGCACCCCTACACCCAGGCGCTGCTGTCGGCGGTCCCGGTTCCGGACCCGGAGGCCCGCGAGGGCCGCGAGCGGATCATCCTCACCGGTGACGTCCCGTCGCCGGCGAACCCGCCGTCGGGCTGCCGCTTCCGCACCCGCTGCTGGAAGGCCCAGGACAAGTGCGCGACGGAGGTGCCGCTGCTGGCGATCCCCGAGCGCTTCAAGTCCTCGGACACCCCGGCCGCGCACGAGTCGGCGTGCCACTTCGCCGAGGAGAAGGACGTCGTGCACGCGGCGTAGTTCTGCTCGAAGGCGCAGGTACGAAGGCGCCCGGAACCGATCGGTTCCGGGCGCCTTTCCCATGTCCCGGGAACCGGGCTCGCGAGTGGCTCGGGTCAATGGGCCGACTGCTCGGTTCCTCGGGCCGGAGGAGGCGGGTGGATCGCGGACCGATCGGATCCGTCTCCGCCCGGCCGTCTCCGGGGCGAGGGCAGGGGTGTCAGCCCCCGGCCTTGGGGTTCTGCTCGGCCGGGCCCGGCGCGTCCTGGCCCGTACGCGCCCGCGGGACGGACGACACGGTCCCGGGGGCCTTCCGGGTGGTGGCAGGCCGTCAGATGGCCGTCCCGGCTGCCCTCGATGCGTACCAGCGGCGGCGTCTCGCTCGCGCACTTATCCGTCGCCTTCCAGCAGCGGGTGCGGAACCGGCAGCCCGACGGCGGGTCGACCGGAGACGGCACATCGCCGGTCAGCCGGATCCGCTCACGGGCCGGTGCGTCGTGCCCGCGGTACGAGATCTTGCCGCCGGTCGGCTCCAGCAGCCGGGTGATCAGCCGGCCCGTCGTCGACTTGCCGCACCCGGACTCGCCGACCAGGCCAATCGGATGCGTGGACGATGCACGTTCGATGCGCGGCCGCTATCACTCCGCTGCTCACCGGAATGCGCCCGCGGCGCACCTGCTGCGCTCGGATGGGGGGTGTAAATGTGCAGAAGGTGATCGATCAGGTGATATTTGACTCCACGTGAGACGGAGCTCGATGAGGAGGCATTCCATGCGCGGAGCCACACAGGCCAAGTGGGCCGCATGTGCCGTGGCCGTCGCCCTGGTGGCGACGGCCTGCGGTGGCGGCGGCGGGGGCGGCGGTGGTGGCGGCGGCGGCGCCAATGGGATCGTCAGCTCCTCCTGGGGTGACCCGCAGAACCCGCTGGAGCCCGCCAACACCAACGAGGTGCAGGGCGGCAAGGTCCTCGACATGGTCTTCCGGGGGCTGAAGAAGTACGACCCGAAGACCGGTGCGGCGACGAACATGCTCGCCGAGAAGATCGACACCACCGACTCGCAGAATTTCACCATCACGGTGAAGGACGGCTGGACCTTCAGCAACGGCGAGAAGATCACCGCGAAGTCGTTCGTGGACGCCTGGAACTACGGCGCCCTGCTGAAGAACAATCAGAAGAACGCCTACTTCTTCGGATACATCGACGGTTACGACAAGGTCCACCCCGACACCGGCAGCGCCAGCGCGACGAAGCTTGCCGGCCTCAAGGTCGTCGACCCGATGACCTTCTCGGTGAAGCTGACGCAGAAGTTCTCCCTCTGGCCGGACACCCTCGGCTACCCGGCGTTCGCCCCGCTGCCGCAGAGCTTCTTCACCGACCATGCAGGCTGGCTTGCCAAGCCCGTCGGCAACGGCCCGTACACCATCGAGAAGTACACCAAGGGCTCCTCGATGAGCCTGCGCAAGTGGGACAAGTACCCCGGTGACGACAAGGCGCAGAACGGCGGCATCGACCTCAAGGTCTACACCGACAACAACACTGCCTACACCGACCTGATCGCGGGCAACCTCGACCTCGTCGACGACGTACCGGCCTCGCAGCTGAAGAACGTCAAGGCGGACCTCGGCGACCGGTACATCAACACCCCGGCCGGCATCATCCAGACCCTCGCCTTCCCCTTCTACGACAAGAAGTGGGACACCCCCGGCGGCATCAAGGTCCGGCAGGGCCTGTCGATGGCGATCAACCGCGACCAGATCACCGACCAGATCTTCCAGAAGACCCGCACCCCCGCCTCCGACTGGACGTCCCCGGTCCTCGGCGTGGACGGCGGCTTCAAGGAGGGGCTGTGCGGGGCCCCGTGCGAATACAACGCGGTGAACGCCAAGAAGCTGATCCAGGAGGGCGGCGGTATCCCCGGCGGCCAGCTGACGATCTCGTACAACGCGGACACCGGCTCGCACAAGGAGTGGGTCGACGCCGTCTGCAACAGCATCAACAAGGCGATGGGGAACAACAAGGCCTGCGTCGGCTCCCCGGTCGGCACCTTCGCCGACTTCCGCAGCCAGGTCTCCCAGCAGAAGCTCACCGGCGCCTGGCGCGCGGGTTGGCAGATGGACTACCCGCTGATCCAGAACTTCCTGCAGCCCCTCTACTACACCAACGCCTCGTCCAACGACGGCAAGTGGAGCAACAAGCAGTTCGATTCCCTGGTCGACAAGGCCAACGCCGAGTCCGACAAGGCCAAGGCCGTCTCCACCTTCCAGGATGCGGAGAGGGTTCTTGCCGAGCAGATGCCCGTCATCCCGCTCTGGTACCAGAACGGCAGCGCCGGCTACTCGGAGAAGATCACCAACGTCGCGCTGAACCAGTTCAGCGTCCCGGTGTACGAGCAGATCAAGGTCAAGTAAACCCGCAGGGCCGGATGGCCGGTGCGCTGTGCCGCACCGGCCATCCGGCTTCCTCATCCCCGCGCCACCGACCCCCCGCGACATCCGGAGTCTTCATGGGACGTTATGTGATCCGGCGGCTGCTGCAGATGATCCCGGTCTTCTTCGGCACCACGCTGCTGATCTTCCTCATGGTGAACGTGATGGGCGACCCCATCGCGGGTCTCTGTGGCGAGCGCCAGTGCGATCCGGCGACCGCCGCCCAGCTCCGCTCGGAATTCGGCCTCGATAAGCCGGTCTGGCAGCAGTACGCCACCTACATGGGCAATGTCTTCACCGGCGACTTCGGCACCGCGTTCAACGGCCAGAAGGTCACCGAGCTGATGGGCACCGCCTTCCCCATCACCATCCGGCTCACCATCGTCGCGATCGTCTTCGAGGTCGTCATCGGCATCACCCTCGGTGTCGTCACCGGCCTGCGCCGCGGCCGGCCCGTCGACACCACGGTGCTGATCCTGACCCTGGTCGTCATCTCCATCCCGACCTTCGTCACCGGTCTGCTGCTCCAGCTCCTCCTCGGCGTGGAGTGGGGCGTCATCAAACCGTCCGTCTCCCCGGAGGCGCCGTTCAACGAGCTCCTCGTCCCCGGACTCGTCCTCGCCTCGGTCTCTCTGGCGTACGTCACCCGGCTCACCCGGACCTCGATCGCCGAGAACGCCAGCGCCGACTACGTCCGTACCGCCACGGCCAAGGGCCTCCCCAGGCGCCGGGTCGTCCTCCGGCATCTGCTGCGCAACTCTCTGATCCCCGTCGTCACCTTCATCGGTACGGACGTGGGCGCCCTGATGGGCGGGGCGATCGTCACGGAGCGCATCTTCAACATCCACGGCGTCGGCTACCAGCTCTACCAGGGCATCCTGCGCCAGAACTCCCAGACCGTCGTCGGGTTCGTCACCGTCCTGGTCCTCGTCTTCCTGGCGGCCAACCTGATCGTCGACCTCTTGTACGCCGTACTCGACCCGAGGATCCGCTATGCCTGAGCAGACGCCGGACGAAGCGATCTCTCCGGGTGGGGCAGGAGCAGCCATGGATCTCGCCCTGGCGCAAGGGGAGACGCTGGAGAAGACACCGGGCGGCCCCGAGGGCACCGGACCGGCCGAGAAGCCCCGCAGTCTCTGGTCCGACGCATGGCGCGACCTGTGCCGCAACCCGGTCTTCATCATCTCCTCCCTGATCATCCTCTTCCTGGTGATCATCTCGATCTGGCCGTCGCTGATCGCGGACCAGGACCCTCTCAACTGCGACCTGGGCAAGGCCCAGGAGGGCTCCCAGCCCGGCCACCCGTTCGGCTTCGACGGCCAGGGCTGCGACGTCTACACCCGTACCGTCTACGGGGCCAGGACATCGGTCACCGTAGGCGTCTGCGCCACCGTGGGAGTCTCGATCCTGGGCGGCATCCTGGGTGGGCTGGCCGGCTTCTTCGGCGGCTGGTGGGACTCGTTCCTCTCCCGTATCACCGACATCTTCTTCGGTATCCCGGTCGTCCTCGGCGGCCTGGTCTTCCTCTCCGTGGTGACCAGCTCGACCGTCTGGCCGGTGATCGGATTCATCGTGCTGCTGGGCTGGCCGCAGATCGCCCGTATCGCCCGTGGCTCGGTCATCACCGCCAAGCAGAACGACTACGTCCAGGCGGCCCGCGCACTCGGTGCCTCCAATTCCCGGATGATGCTCCGCCACATCGCCCCCAACGCGGTCGCCCCAGTGATCGTCGTCGCGACCATCGCCCTGGGTACGTACATCTCTCTGGAGGCGACCCTCTCGTTCCTCGGCGTCGGTCTGAAGCCGCCGGCAGTCTCCTGGGGCATCGACATCTCGGCCGCCTCCCAGTACATCCGCAACGCCCCGCACATGCTGCTCTGGCCCGCCGGAGCGCTGGCGATCACCGTGCTCGCGTTCATCATGCTCGGCGACGCGGTGCGCGACGCCCTCGACCCCAAGCTGCGCTGAGGAGCCCGTTGCCATGTTGCTCGAAGTGCGCGATCTGCACGTGGAGTTCCACACCCGGGACGGGGTGGCCAAAGCCGTCAACGGGGTCAACTACTCGGTGGCCGAGGGCGAGACGCTCGCGGTCCTCGGCGAGTCCGGCTCCGGCAAGTCGGTCACCGCACAGGCGATCATGGGCATTCTCGACATGCCGCCGGGGAAGATCAGCAGCGGCGAGATCATCTTCAAGGGCCGCGATCTGCTGAAGCTCAAGACCGAGGAGCGCCGGAAGATCCGAGGCCAGGAGATGGCCATGATCTTCCAGGACGCGCTGTCGTCCCTCAACCCCGTGCTCAGCGTGGGGGAGCAGCTCGGCGAGATGTTCGTCGTGCACCGCGGGATGTCCCGCAAGGACGCCCGGACCAAGGCCATCGAGCTGATGGACCGGGTCCGCATCCCGGCCGCGAAGGAACGCGTCGGGAACTACCCGCACCAGTTCTCCGGCGGCATGCGCCAGCGCATCATGATCGCCATGGCGATGGCGCTGGAACCCTCGCTGATCATCGCGGACGAACCCACCACCGCCCTCGATGTGACCGTCCAGGCCCAGGTGATGGACCTGCTCGCCGAGCTCCAGCGCGAACTCAACATGGGACTCATCCTGATCACCCACGACCTGGGCGTGGTCGCGGACGTCGCCGACTACATCGCCGTGATGTACGCGGGCCGGATCGTGGAGTCGGCCCCCGTCCACGAGATCTACAAGGCCCCCGCCCACCCGTACACCAAGGGCCTCCTCCAGTCGATCCCACGGCTGGACCAGAAGGGCCAGGAGCTGTACGCGATCAAGGGGCTGCCGCCCAACCTGCTGCACATCCCGCCCGGCTGCGCCTTCAACCCGCGCTGCCCACTGGCCCAGGACATCTGCCGTGGCGAGGTGCCGCCGCTGTTCGAGGTGGCCCAGCACCGCGAGAGCGCCTGCTACTTCTGGAAGGAGACGCTCGATGCACGCTGAGCAGGGGAGCACCCGCGCGGGCGGCGAACCCATTCTGGAGGTCCGCGACCTCGTCAAGCACTATCCGCTGACCCAGGGCATCCTGTTCAAGAAGCAGGTCGGTGCGGTCAAGGCGGTCGACGGCGTCTCCTTCCAACTGGCCGCGGGCGAGACCCTCGGCATCGTGGGGGAGTCCGGCTGCGGCAAGTCGACCGTCGCCAGGATGCTCGTTCATCTGGAACAGCCGACGGCCGGCTCGATCAAGTACAAGGGTGAGGACATCACCAAGCTGTCCGGCCGCGCGCTGAAGGCCGTGCGCCGGAACATCCAGATGGTGTTCCAGGACCCGTACACCTCGCTGAACCCCCGGATGACGGTCGGCGACATCATCGGGGAGCCCTACGAGATCCACCCCGAGGTGGCACCCAAGAGCGACCGGCGCCGCAGGGTGCAGGACCTGCTCGATGTCGTCGGCCTCAACCCGGAGTACATCAACCGCTACCCGCACCAGTTCTCCGGCGGTCAGCGCCAGCGCATCGGCATCGCCCGCGGCCTGGCCCTCAACCCGGAGATCATCGTCGCCGACGAACCGGTCTCGGCCCTCGACGTCTCCGTGCAGGCTCAGGTCATCAACCTGCTCGACCGGCTGCAGGCGGAGTTCAACCTGAGTTACGTCTTCATCGCACACGACCTGTCGATCGTCCGGCACATCTCCGACCGGGTCGGCGTGATGTATCTGGGCCGATTCGCCGAGATCGGCACGGACGAGCAGATCTACGACCATCCCACGCACCCGTACACCCAGGCGTTGCTGTCGGCGGTGCCGGTGCCGGACCCGATGGCGCGCGAGCACCGGGAGCGGATCATCCTGTACGGCGATGTGCCGTCCCCGGCCAACCCGCCGTCCGGCTGCCGCTTCCGCACCCGCTGCTGGAAGGCCCAGGAGCGGTGCGAACTGGAGGTGCCGCTGCTCGCGGTCCCCGCGGTCTTCCGGCTGACGGACACCCCGGCCCATCACGACTCGGCGTGCCACTTCGCGGAGGAGAAGCAGGTGGTGCCGCCCGGCGAGGAGCCCGCCGAGGAGCCGGAGGGACCGGGAGAGGGGCCCGAAGCGCCCGATGAGCCGGGGGAGCCGGGCACCGGCCCCCGCATTCGTTAACGCACGGGCAACTCGGCCGTCGCACGTCCGATATACGAACGCGTCAGCATGAACAGCGTACGGCCGTGCGGGTGCCGTGAACCGGCCGGGAGGACTTTCAAGTCCTCCCGGCCGGTTGCTTGTTGACCACGGGCCCGGCGGCGTCGGACCGGTCGGCCGGAGCTACTCGCTCAGCCCCAGCGACCGCTTCAGGAAGTCCACCTGCAGCAGGAGCAGATTCTCCGCAACCTGCTCCTGCGGAGTCATGTGCGTCACCCCGCTGAGCGGCAGCACCTCATGCGGCCGCCCGGCCGAGAGCAGCGCCGACGACAGCCGCAGGGAGTGCGCGACCACCACATTGTCGTCCGCCAGACCGTGCACGATCATCATCGGCCGGACCTGGTCCGCGGCCTCGGACAACCCCTCGTCGGTGAGCAGCGAGTTGTACGCGTACACCTCGGGCTGTGTCGTCGGGTCACCGAGATAGCGCTCGGTGTAGTGGGTGTCGTACAGCCGCTGGTCGGTCACCGGAGCACCCACGACCGCCGCGTGGAAGACGTCGGGCCGCCGCAGTACGGCCATGCCCGCTAGGTATCCGCCGTACGACCAGCCGCGGATCGCCACCTTGGTGAGATCCAGCGGGAACCTTTCGGCGAGCGCGTGCACCGCCTCCACCTGGTCGTCCAGGGTGAGGACCAGGTTGTTCTTGATCGCCTTCTCCCAGGCGGGGGACCGCCCCGGAGAGCCGCGGCCGTCCGCGACGACCACCGCGAAGCCCTGGTCGGCGAACCACTGCGAGGTGAGGTGCGGATTGTGCGCGGCGACGACCCGCCGGCCGTGCGGTCCACCGTACGGATCCATCAGTACCGGAAGCGGACCATCCGACTCCTGATAGTCGGTGGGGAGCAGCACGGCGCACGGAATCCGGTGTGCGCCCCCCTCGGTGAGCTGCACCCGCGGCGACAGAACCGGCTCCTCCGCATATGTCGCGACCGTGGCGATCTGCTTGCCGTCCCGCAGTACCCGCACCGTGGCGCCGGGCCGCTCCAGCGAGGTGGAGACCAGCACGGTCACCCCGCCCGCCCGGACCGCCGAGTGCACCCCCGCCCCCTCGGAGACCCGCTCCACGCCCAGCTCGTTGACCCGGTACACATGGCTCTCGCCGATCTCCGGCTCCGCGGCCTCCTCGCCCGCCGACGCCGCCACCAGGACATCCGATTCACCGATGTCCAGGACCGCCAGGATCTGCAACTGCGCCCCGGTAAGCGGCCGGTCGCCGACCGAGAGCACCCGCGCCCCGCCCTCGTCAACGATCCGCACCAGCCGCCCGTCCGGCGCCCACGCGGGCACCCCGGCGAAGAGGTCCAGCCACACGGGGTCCTCGTCGACATGGACCGTCCGCGTCGTACCGCTCTCCGGGTCCACCGCGAGGAAGAGCTGACTGCGCTGGTCACGGGCCTGGACAAGGATCAGCGGGGCACCCTGGGACGACCAGTGCACCTGCGCCAGATACGGATAGCGCGACCGGTCCCAGACCACTTCGGTACGGGTGCCGTCCAGTCCCAGCACCAGGAGCCGCACGTCGGCGTTGGGCGTCCCCGCCGCCGGGTACGCCACCTCGGCGGGCTTGCGGTCCGGGTGTGCCGGGTCGGCGATCCACCAGCGCTTCACCGCGCTGTCGTCGACCCGGGCGACGAGCAGCCGGTCCGACTCCGGCGACCACCAGAACCCGCGCGAGCGCTGCATCTCCTCGGCCGCGATGAACTCCGCGAGACCGTACGAGATGTGCGCGTCCTCCGGCTCCGCGAGCGCCCGGTCCCCGTCGCCCTCCGCCCCCACGACCCGCAGTGCGCCCTTCGACACGTAGGCGACATGGCGCCCGTCGGGCGACGGCCGGGGGTCGAGCACCGGGCCGGGTACCGGCAGCGCGCGCGTCGAACCGGCCCGCAACTCGGCGACGTACACCTTCCCGGAGAGTGCGAACGCCGCCAACTCGGCCGCCGAGTCCACCGCGTACCCGACGATCCCCGAGGACCCCTCACGGCTGCGCTCGCGCCGCGCCCGCTCCTGTGCCGACAGCTTCTCCGCCGAACCGCCCAGCAGTGTCCCGGGGTCGGCGACGACCCGCTCCTTCGGCGTGCCGTCGGCCGCCAGGTCCAGCACCCAGAGCTTGTTGGACCGGTCCGTGCCGGAGGCCGACCGCAGGAAGATCACCCGCTCCCCGTCCGGCGAGACGGTGAATGCACGGGGAGCGCCGAGGGTGAACCGCTGAGTCCTGGCGTGCTGTCGGGGAAACGAAAGCTTCTGCAAGGTCATAACCCCGAACCCTAGGGCCTGATGCGGCGTCGGTCCCCGGACCCGGCAGAGCGCCCGACCACCCGGTCGTGCGCCCCTCGTGCTGCTGTGCCCCGATCAATGCGGTGGCACGGATAGTTATGATCCGTAGCGCTCGGTGGGTAAGAACCTGCTGGCTCCATGCGTGCTGCCCGTCCCCGACCGTACTGATGGAGGTGAACCGCCGTGGCACTCTCGATTTCGGCGGTGGTGCTGCTGGCGATCGTCGTCTTCCTACTGATCCGGAAATCCGGACTGAAGGGCGGACATGCGGTGGTCTGCATGCTGCTCGGTTTCTATCTCGCCAGTTCGTCCATTGCGCCCACCATCTCGGAACTGACCACGAATGTGGCCGGCATGATCGGGGGCATCAAGTTCTGACCCGGGGCCCGGGCCGCCGTCCACGGTCGGACCGTGGGCCGGTCGGCTCGTAGGGTGGGTCCCATGACGGACCTTCCCGCCCGTCGTCTGCTCCTGGTGCACGCGCACCCCGACGACGAGTCGATCAACAACGGCGCCACCATGGCCCTGTACGCGGCCCAGGGCGCCCAGGTCACCCTGGTGACCTGCACGCTCGGCGAGGAGGGCGAGGTCATCCCGCCCGAGCTCGCGCACCTCGCGGCCGACCGGGACGACACCCTGGGCACCCATCGCATCGGTGAACTCGCCGCCGCGATGAAGGAGCTCGGGGTCACCGACCACCGGTTCCTCGGCGGACCCGGCCGGTTCCGTGACTCCGGAATGATGGGCGCCGAGCAGAACCATCGGCCCGGCGCCTTCTGGAACACGGACGTCGACGACGCCGCCGCGTACCTCGTGGAGGTGATCCGCTCGGTACGCCCGCAGGTCCTCGTCACGTACGACCCCGACGGCGGCTACGGGCACCCGGACCACATCCAGGCGCACCGCGTCGCGATGCGCGCCGCGGATCTCGCGGCCGATCCCGCCTACCGCACCGGGCCCGACGCCCCGCAGGCATCCCCGGGCACCTCGCCGCACACCATCGACAAGATCTACTGGAACCGGGTGCCGCGCTCCGTCGCCGAGCAGGCCTTCGCACGGCTGCGCGCCACAGCCCCCGACGCCTTCCCGGGGATCGCCGCGATCGATGACGTACCGGGTGTGGTGAACGACACGCAGATCACCACGGAGATCGACGGCGCGGCCCAAGCGGCGGCCAAGACGGCGGCGATGCGGGCGCATAGCACCCAGGTCGCCGTGGAAGGTCCGTTCTTCGCCCTTTCGAATGATTTGGGACAGCCCGTCTTCAGCACCGAGTACTACGAGTTGGTACGCGGAGCCTCCGGAGCACCCGAGGGTGAACGGGAACACGATCTCTTCGCGGGCGTACCGGGCGTACCGGGCGTACCGGAAGCACAGTCGGGAGCACGTCCATGAGCAACGGCAAGCAGCGCCCGTCCCGCACCGACGCCCCGCCCGGAGAGCCCGTGCCCACCGGCCTTGCTGCGCCCCTGAACCCCGGCCGCATCGGCGCCTACCTGGGCCTCGTGGTCCTCGGCGTGCTCGTCGGGCTCGCCGGAGCGTTCGTCCAAGCCGCCTGGTTCCCGGGCGGTTTGCTGCTCGCACTGGTGGCCTGCGCCGGACTGTTCTACGGCGGCCGGCTGCTCACCGGCACCCAGATCGGCGCCCTGGCGCCCGCCGCGGGCTGGCTGATTTCGGTCGTCGTTCTGCTCGGCGGGCGGCCGGAGGGCGACTACGTCTTCGGCGACGAACTGGGCCTCACCCTCTTCATGCTGGGCGGGATGGCGATCGCTGTGATGTGTGCCACCATGTCGCGATCGCCTCAACAAGGCGCCGACAGCGGTCGACCTGGCAAGTAATGTGCCACGTCCGATCCCGTAATGCCCCCTGTTCGTCCGGGGGGTGCGCCGCCGTCTCCCCCGGTCGCGGGGTGTCCGGCGGCGGCGGCCAGTATGGTGGTTCGCGCGCCGAGCCGTTCCCTGGCCTGCGGCATGGGGGAAGTACGGGCGGCGGAGCCAATCGGGAGAACCTGCTTTGAGTCGTGAAACTGACAGTTCGTCCTCCGGGCCCCAGGGGCGCGGGGGAGCCGCGTACCCGTCGGGTACGCCGCCGTACGGATCACGCCAGTATCCGTCGCTGCACCCTTCGCAGGACGCCCCTGAGGAGTCCCCGGAGTCTGCGGATGCGCCTCAGCCCGAAGAGCCGAGGACCGAGACGACACTGACGACGCGTATCCGGATCAACATCCCGGGATCGCGTCCCATCCCCCCGGTCGTCATGCGTACGCCGATGAGCGAGGCCGAGGCGGACGCCTCGCGTGAGCGCACAGGCAGCACGCCGCGTCCGGGCGGACCCGCATCCAACGGCGCACCTGGTGCACAGGGTGAGCCGGCCGACGAGGCGCGGGACGGATCGGCGACCGCGGAACCGGCCGCCGACAAGCCGTCCAGAGAGAAGAGCGGCAGCGACTGGTTCGCCCCGCGCAAGGCTCCGACGAACACGTCGGTGGTCGACGGCGCGGGCGCACCGGCCGGCGGTGGCCCGGGCGTGGGCACGGGTGCCGGTGCGGACATGGATGCCGGTAGATCTGCGGGATCCGCCGGACCGACCCCGCCGCGCGCCGACCTTCCGTACTTCTCGGAGGGTCCGCAGCGCGGAGGCGACCAGGGGGCGCCTCGCCCCGGTGCCCGTGACGAGTTCGGTGGGGACGAGATTCCCGGGCCGCGCGCCACGCCGAACCTCGGTGTGCGTACGCCGGGCCCGTCCGGTGCCACCACCGGTCCGGTCACCGGCACCTCGCCGCTCAGCCCGAACCTCGGTGGCGCGGACGGATTCGCCGGCCGCCCCGGTGGTCCGTCCGGCCTGTCCGGTCCCGGTGCTCCCGGTGGCGTACCTCCGCGGATGTCCGACGACACGGCCGTCCTGACGCCGCAGTTCGCGGCGCCCGCCTCCGGTCCCGGCGGCAATGTCTCCGGGGACACGCTCACCAGTGGCATCCCGGTCGTCCCGCAGGAGCATCGCGCGCCGTCCGCACCGTCGCCGTTCGCGCGGCCCGGCGGTCCCGGCGTGCCGGGTCCCGGCCTGACACCCCCTCTCCCGGACAGCCCGATGGGCACCGGACCGGGTCGCCCCGCCGCCCCGTCGCCCGCCCCCGCCGCCACCCGCCCTGCCCCGGCCCCCGTGAAGAAGGGCCGCTCCAAGCTGGTCCTGCTCTGCGTGGGAGTCGTCGGTCTGGCCGGAGTCGCGTACGGTGCGGGCCTGCTGATGAACCACTCCGAGGTTGCCAAGGGCACCACCGTCCTCGGCGTCGACATCGGCGGCGGTACGAAGGAGCAGGCTGTCGCCAAACTGGACGCGGCGCTCGGCGAGCGCGCCAAGGCCCCCCTCCGGCTGTCCGTGGACGGCAAGAACACGCAGCTGGCCCCGGACAAGGCCGGTCTCTCGCTGGACAGCCAGGAGACCGTGCGTGGTGCCGCGGGCAGCGACTACAACCCGGTGTCGGTGATCGGCTCCCTCTTCGGCGGCGAGCGGAAGGCCGACCCGGTGATCCCGGTCGACAAGGAGAAGCTCGGCGTCGCGCTGACCGATCTGGCGGGTGCCTCCGGCTCCGCCCGTGACGGCACGATCAAGTTCGAGCCGGGCAAGGCCGTCGAGGTTCCCGGCAAGGTGGGCAAGGCGCTGGACGTCAACCGGTCGATGATCTCGGTCCGGGACGCGTACCGCGCCCAGGTGCAGACGGGCAAGCCGGCCACGGTCGAACTGCCGGTCGCCACCCGCGAGCCCACCATCGACCAGGCCGAACTGGACCGGGCGATGAAGGAATTCGCGAAGCCCGCGATGTCCGGCCTGATCACCATCAAGGCCGGGCCCAAGCAGATCCAGTTCGGCCCCGCGAAGTCGCTGCCGCAGATCCTCTCCATGAGGGCGGTCGACGGCCGACTGGTCGAGTACTACAACAAGACCGCGATCGACACCCTCTGCGACGGCGTCTTCGACGGCATCATGATCACCAAGGGTGACGGCAAGAAGCACCAGCTGAGTGCGGACGACGTGGCGCATGCCATGCAGACCGCGCTGCTCGGCAGGACCCCCGCCGAGCGCACCGCCACGATCGCCCTCGACGGCAACGGATAGCACCACCCGTACCGCCGCAGCACGCACGGCACCGCCCCCGCCCGTACCTCCGGCCGGGGGCGGTGCCGTGCGTACTCCACGACGGCGGCGCTCGGGCGGTGTCATACGTCCGGCATGACATCTGTCATCCCCGATTCACGACCCGTGACCCTGCCGGGCGAACACCCCGCTCCGCCAGGCTGGGCGCATGACAACGACAGCCACCGAAGCCACCACCGCGCAAGCGGCCGTGGTCAGCTTCGACCAGGTCAGCAAGGCATACGGGGACGTGCGCGCCGTCGACGGGCTCTCCCTCGACCTGCACCCCGGCGAGACCGTGGCGCTCCTCGGCCCCAACGGCGCCGGAAAGTCCTCCACCCTCGATCTGCTCCTCGGCCTGCGCACCGCGGACTCCGGCACGGTCCGGCTCTTCGGCACGTCCCCGCAGGAGGCGATCGCCCGGGGCCGGGTCGGCGCGATGCTGCAGAGCGGCGGCCTGATGGAGGACGTCACGGTCGAGGAGATCGTCCGGCTCGTCTGCCATCTGCACCCCCGCCCGTACCCGGTCTCCGAAGTCCTGGCCCGCGCGGGCATCGCGTCGATCGCCGACCGGATGGTCAACAAGCTCTCCGGCGGCCAGGAGCAGCGCGTACGGTTCGCGCTCGCCACCGCCGGGGCCAACGACCTGATCGTCCTCGACGAGCCGACCACCGGCATGGATGTCACCGCCCGCCAGGCCTTCTGGGCCACCATGCGCGAGCAGGCCGAGCAGGGCCGTACCGTCCTGTTCGCCACGCACTACCTCGAAGAGGCCGATGCGATCGCCGACCGCGTTCTCGTCCTCCACAAGGGCCGGCTCCTCGCCGACGGCACCGCGGCCGAGATCAAGGCGAAGGCCGGGGCCCGCCGGATCTCCTTCGAGCTGGAGGGCCCGATCGACGAGGCGGCCCTGCGCGACCTGCCGTTCCTGTCCACGTTCGACATCAGCGGCAACAGGGTCCGCATCCAGTCGCACAACGCCGACGCGACCGTCCACGCGGTCTACGCGCTCGGCCTCTACCCGCGCGAACTCGAAGTCGCAGGACTCGGCCTGGAGCAGGCCTTCGTCGCCATCACCGAGGCCGAGGAGGCCAGGACCGCATGATGAATTTCTTCTCGTGGACACTCATCAGGCTCGAAGTGACCCGCACCCTGCGGAACAAGAAGTTCATGTTCTTCTCGATCATCTACCCGTCGGTGATCTACCTGCTGATCTCCGGCACGCAGAACACCACCGACAAGGTCCCGCACACCGACCTGACGCTGCAGGCCTTCTTCATGGTCTCGATGGCCTCGTTCGGCGCGCTGACCGCCGTACTGATGGGCAACAGCGAGCGCATCGCCAAGGAGCGCGAGAAGGGCTGGGTCCGCCAGCTGCGCCTGACCGCACTGCCCAGCCGCGGCTACGTCCTGGCGAAGATCGCCAGCGCCGCGATGGTCACCCTGCCGTGCATCGTGGTCGTCTTCCTGGTCGCCGCTGCCGTCAAGCACGTGCGGCTGGACGCCTGGCAGTGGTTCGCGCTGGTCGGGGTCATCTGGGCCGGTTCGCTGGTCTTCGCCGCGCTCGGGGTCGCCATCGGTTACCTCGCCAGCGGCGACGCGGTCCGCCCGATCACCATGATCATCTACTTTGCGCTGTCGATCCTCGGCGGCCTGTGGATGCCCAGCGCGACCTTCCCGCAGTGGCTCCAGAACATCTCCGGGTGGCTGCCCACCCACGCGTACGCTTCTCTCGGCCAGGCCGTCGAGATGGGCGGCTCGCCGCACGCCAAGGACGTCGGCATCCTCTGCGTCTACTTCCTGCTCTTCGCGGGTGGCGCGGCCTGGCTCTACCGGAAGGACACCCTCAAGGCGTGAACGACGACGCGACGTTCGTAGGGATCGGGCGCCCGCCGACCAACCGCCGCCAGGTGGGCATCAAGCTGCTCTGGATCGGCATCTGGCTCGCGTTCATGAGCGCCCCGGTCAAGGACCTCCTCGACGGCAACCACACGCCGTGGGCCACCGCGCTGGGCGCCCTCGGCCTGGTGGTCTTCGTCGGGACGTACCTGGTCCTCGTCTTCCGCCACACGTCGAAGGCGCTGGACCGTCGCCGGGTCGGGACGACGATCGCCTTCCTCGGCGCCCTGGCCGTCGCCCTCTCCCTGACGCTGGGCACCCCGTGGCTGGTCCTCTTCGTGTACGTCTCCGTCACCGTCGGGGCCACCCTGCCCCTGCGGACCGCCGGGTGGCTGATCCCCGCCGTCACCGCCGTACTCGTCGGCATCGGCCTGACCGGCGACCACCCGCGCGAGATCATCACCGCCCTGGTCGTCCCCGCACTCCTCGGCGGGTTCGCGATGACCGGCGTACGGCAGATGATCCGTACGACGATCGAGCTGCGCGAGGCCCGCGCCACCGTCGCCCAGCTCGCCGCCAACGAGGAGCGGCTGCGGCTCGCCCGCGACCTGCACGACCTGCTCGGCCACTCGCTCTCGCTGATCACGCTCAAGAGCGAGCTGGCCGGACGGATGCTCCCCGACCACCCCGACCAGGCGGCGCTCCAGGTCGCCGACATCGAACAGGTCAGCCGCCAGGCCCTGGTGGACGTACGCAGTGCTGTCACCGGCTACCGGCGGCCGACGCTCCCCGGTGAACTGGCCGGAACCCGTACCGCACTCGCCGCCGCCGGCATCACCGCCGACGTCCCGACCGATCCCCCCGACGACCTCCCCGAGAAGCCGGAGGAAGTCCTCGCCTGGGCGCTGCGGGAAGCCGTCACCAATGTCGTACGCCACAGCGGCGCCCGCCGCTGCACGGTCACCCTCGCCCCACGCCAGACGCTCGGCGGCCGGATCCTGGAACTCACGGTGGCGGACGACGGCCGGGGCGGCTCCGGTACGAAGCCGGGCAACGGCCTCACCGGTATCACCGAACGCCTCGCCACGGTCGACGGCACGATGACCACCCGGCCCACCGACTCCGCTTCCGGTAAAGGCTTTACCCTCACCCTCAGTGTTCCGCTCGGATCCGACCTAGGATCCGGGGAATGAGCATGATCAGACTCCTCCTGGCCGAGGACCAGTCCATGGTGCGCGAGGCCCTCGCGGCGCTGCTCGGTCTGGAACCCGACATCGAGGTGGTGGCCCAGGTCGCCCGCGGTGACGAGGTGCTCGCCGCGGCCCGCGAGCACGCCGTCGACGTCGCGCTCCTCGACATCGAGATGCCGGGCATGACGGGCATCGAAGCGGCAGGACTGCTGCGGAGCGAACTCCCCGCCGTGAAGGTCGTCGTCGTCACGACGTTCGGCCGCCCCGGCTATCTGCGCCGCGCGATGGAGTCGGGCGCGGACGCCTTCCTGGTGAAGGACGCCCCCGCCGCCCAACTCGCCGAGGCGGTACGCAAGGTGCTCGCCGGAGAACGCGTCATCGACCCGACGCTGGCGGCGGCCGCGCTCGCCGACGGGGCGAGCCCACTGACCGAACGCGAACGCGATGTCCTGCGCACGGCGGCCGACGGCTCGACCAACGCGGAGATCGCCACCGCGCTCCATCTCTCGCAGGGCACGGTCCGCAACTACCTGTCCACGGCGATCCAGAAGATGGCGGCGCGGAACAGGGCGGAGGCGGTACGGATCGCGAGCGAGAAGGGCTGGCTGTAGCGGCCCGGAATCAGGCCTCGGGGGTGGGGACGGGGCGGTCCGGGCCGACCGCCCCCTGTACACGGCACCGCCGATTCGGAGATCCTCTGTAACCGTGACCGACAAGACAAGCGATCCTGCGTGGCCCGGGGGCATCGGCGCCCTCACCCTGTTCGTCGAGGACCTGGACACCACAGAACGTTTCTACCGGGAGGTCTTCGGACTGCCGGTGATCTTCGAGGACGACAACTCGGCCGTATTCGGCTTCGGGGACACTCTCATCAACCTGCTGAGGACCACCGAGGCGCACGAGCTGATCGAGCCCGCGCGCGTCGCGGCGCCCGACGCCGGATCCCGCTTCCAGCTCACCCTTGCCGTGGATGACGTGGACGCGATGTGCGAGGAGCTGACCGCACGAGGCGTGACGCTGCTGAACGGGCCGATGGACCGGCCCTGGGGAATCCGGACCGCCAGCTTCCGCGACCCCGGTGGCCACATCTGGGAGATTGCGAAGTGACCGGGGAAGCGCCACCGAACGGCGAGATCAGGGCGCTCCTCAGAGCCCTGGACGGGCAGCGACGCCACATCACGGGAATTCTCGACGGGCTGGACGCGGATGCGCTGCGGCAAGCCGTGCTGCCGTCCGGATGGAACTGCCTGGGACTCGTGCAGCACCTTGCGCTGGACGTCGAACGGTTCTGGTTCCGTGCCGTCGTCGCCGGTGAGAAGGACGTCATCCGGGCCCTGGACGACAGCGACGACGCCTGGCAGGTGGGCCCCGGTCTGACGGCCGCCGACGTCCTCGGACGGTACCGCCACGAGACGGATCTCGCAGACGCCGTCATCGCCGCCACAGCTGCGGACACCGCCCTGGCCTGGTGGCCGCATCACCTCTTCGGTGAACCGCACCTGCACAACCTTCGGGACGTTCTGCTGCACGTCATCACCGAAACCGCGTGCCACGCAGGCCACCTCGACGCGGCACGTGAACTCATCGACGGCCGACGCTGGATGGTCCTGACCTAGAGCATCCTGCGGCGTCGACCGACTGCTCCCGCTGTCCTAGCGGAGGGCGCGCACCATGACGGCGAACAGAGGGCTGTCGGGAAAGGGCCGCTGATCGCCTATGTGGGCGTATCCCCACGTTTCGTAGAGCGCCTTGACCCCGGGGTGTTCCCGCTCGCACAGCAGCGTGACCCGTTGCTCCGTGCGGCGGCTGAGCAGCTCCTCATGAATGGCGTGCGCGGCGCCCGTGTCCCGCCACGGCTCGCGCACCATCAACTCGAACAGGGCGAGCGTGCGTGACCCGGTCTCTTTCGTGAAACCTTCGGGCAGGGGGGTGGTCATGTGTGTCCACCAGCGGGCGTCCTCGGGCAGGGGTGCGGCGTAGGCGTAGCCGACGGGTTCGGCGCCGGCATAGCCGATCACCGCTTCCCAGCCGGTGCCTCTGGAGTGATTCGTCAGTCGTTGATCGAAACGCTCAAGGCCGGCGAACGGCACATGCAGTTGACCGGCGTACACCTCCGCATACACGTCCAGGAGGACGTGGCGGATGCCCGGCAGTTCGCTGTCCGTGCAGTGCCGCAGATCGAGGGTCATTCGGCGGTCTCCTTCACGGTTGTGTGCTGCAGCCATTCGCGTGCGAGGGGGGAGGGGTGCGTGGTCAGCCGACGGCGAAAGTCGTCGAGGAGACTGCTGATGCGGTGGCTTCCGGGCGCCGTTCCGGCTGTGGTGAGCGCGCGGTCGGCGGTCGCGCACGCCGCCTCGATGGCGTCCTGATTGAGCTGCGCGAGGGCGAGTTGGGCGGTGTAGTAGACCCGGTTCCGGGTGAGCTCGGGGCTGAGTCGCGCAAGTGCCTGATGGGTGCGGGCTTCGGCCTGCTCGGGCCGGCCGAGCCGCTGGTGAACGATCCCGGCCAGGCCGTGCAGTTCAGCCCTGTCGTAGTAGGCGAGCCAGGTGGGGCGATGAGCCGGATCGGTGCGGGCGAGCGCGTCCTCCGCGTGACCCAGGGCACGGAGTGCGGCCTGTTTGTCACGGATACGTGCGTGGGACAGGGCGATCCGGACGTGGGCGTGGGACGCGTACAGAGGATCGCGCCGCGCCATGCCCGAGTCCCGCGCTGCCTGCGCGGCATGAAGGGCCTCGATGGGGCGTCCGCGTTGCCCCGCAAGCATGGCGACGTTGTTCCACGCCCGGTGAACGGCTTCGGGATCTCCGGACAGGCCGGCCAAGGTGACAGCACGCTCGAGATGCTGCGCGGCCCGCTGCTGGTGGTGCGAGTCGAGAGCGGCCCAGGCTGCGGTGCTCGCCGCGTTCGCGGCCGTGGCATAGAGCAGGGAACGTACGCGGGCCGAGGCGCGGCCGCTGTTGAGCAGGGACAGGGAATGGTTCATCCAGCCCAGGAACTGGGCTTCGATACGACTGGTGCCGCCGAGCTTGTTCTCTTCCTGATACAGAGCGTCCAGAGCCTGGTCGATGCGCCGCACGTCGCTGAAGCCGATGCTGTTCCGCGCTGCGGGCAGGACAACGCCTGCGGCGACCACCGCGGCCCTGGTGGTGAAGGCTCGTCGCTCCACGGAATCCTCCGGTGTCGCTCGGACGGCAGCCGAGGAGGAGCTCTGCCGGGGGACGAAGCCGAGCTCCTCGGCCGTGCAGCCGAATTCTGCCTCCAGAGCCTGCCGTTGACGGTTGTGCGGCCAACGGGTTCTTCCGGTCAGGTAGTTCCGGATGTGCCGGTCCTGAAGGGTTCCGGGCCGGCCGGTCAGCCGCTCGATGTGCTCATTGAGCCGGGCTGCGAGTTCGTGCTGCATCAGACCCGCAGCATTCATACGATCGGCCAGTACGGCGTTGCCGGTCTTTCCCGTCATGAACTCACGGTAGCGACAACCGGCACCGGCAGTGGGGCGATCGGGCGCCAGAAATTTCCGGTCGTCCGTGAGCGGACGGCATCCCGAATTGCCTTCTGCGGAGGTTCATATGGGGATCTCCTTGGAACACCATTCCTCGGAGATCTGAAGGCAATCGGGTGTGCTCCCGGCCGCCGGTAGGAGAGCCCGTGACCGGGACCGAACCTCACGCCGCTCCACAGCACGCGGCAGCCGGCACCGGCATCGATATCGACGCGATCGCCCGGGCCGTCGACCATGCGCTGGCGAAACGCCCGACACGTCCCCGACGCGACGTCATCGACACGGCGACCAAGGAACTGATCGGACATCTACGGACCTTGATGGCCGTCGAGGACTACGGCTACGACCAGGAAGGCCGTGGCGGCGTCCGGGCGCTGTTCCGTGTCGCGTACCGGAACCTCGATCTCGCCGTACGGCCGGACGGCGCCACGTCCGACGCCGTTGCCTTTACGTACTGGCGGATGATCGCGAGCCTGACCGCGGCGTTCCGCGACCTGTACGCGGCCCTGCCGGAGGAACCGACGCCCTGATCGCGTCCGGCCGCCGCGATGTGATCCCTGCGGCCGGCCGCCGGGGAGCGAGCTGCGGCGAATCGGGCAGGGGATCGTCCACCGTGACGTGGTGCGCAGTCGAGAGGGAGTTCAACTCCACCTCTGAGCAGTGACGTCGGACGTCTACGTGGCCGTGCGCCTGCGGGCCAGTTCTCTGCTCTCCTCGGGCAACGCGTCGGCGACCAGCAGCCGCGGCAACAGTTCCGGTTCGAGCGTCATCGCGCGGAAGGCCAGTGCCACGCTCACATCGTGGTCGGGCCGGTGCACGATCTCGACCGGGTCGTCGGCACGGATCTCTCCCGGCTCGATCACGCGCAGATACGCGCCCGGCAGTGCGGCCTGCGTGAACCGTTTGATCCAGCCCTCGCGCTCCAGCCAGCCCTGGAACGTGGCGCACGGGATCCGTGCGCACGACACCTCCAGGACCACGTGGGGCCCGATGCGCCAGCGCTCACCGATCAGGGCGCCGTTGACGTCGAGGCCGAGTGTCGTGAGGTTCTCGCCGAAGGCGCCGCCGGCGAGCGGCCTGCCCAGCTCGGCCTGCCACCCGTCGAGGTCCTCGCGGGCATAGGCATAGACGGCCTGGTCGGAACCGCCGTGGTGCTTCACGTCGTACACGCGATCGCCCACGAGACCGACCGTGCCGGTGCCCTTCGAACCGGGGGCGATGACGGAGACGGGACCATGAACCGGCCGCTTGTCGATCCCGGTCGCGCCGAGGCCCTTCCACGGGTTGGGCCGGGGCCTGCCGACATTGACGGAGAGCAGCTTCATGCGGGCGAGGCTACGGTCCCCTGCAGGCCGGGGCGACACATTTGGCCGCCACCCTCGGAATCGAGTGGTGATACGAAGTGACGGCCGCCTTGCAGGACTCGGCGGTCCGGTCGTAGCGGGTGGTGATGGAGCGGCACTGCCTCAAACGGTTGACGGGCGTGGGCGTCGAGTAGCGAATGATGCGGTCATCGCAACCGGTGGGGTGGGAGGTGATGTCCTGGCAGACGTCCTGCCGTACGACTGCCGTACGAAGGAAAGGCATACGACTGTGCGATCCATCGGAGCTCGTGCGACCCGCCGGAGGATCCTGGCCACCGGAGCCGGGGCGGCCCTGGCCGCCGTGTCCCTGCCGCCCCCGCGAACGCCGCCTCAACCGTGCACACTTCCCCGACGGCGTCCGGCGCTGCGGCCCGGGCCGCCCGGCAGTTGCGCGTTCTGGAGCGGGAACACTCCGCCCGGCTCGGCGCCTACGCACATGACACCGCCACGGGCCGCACGGTGGTGTATCGACCGGACGAGCGCTTCCCGATGTGCTCCCTGTTCAAGACCATCGGCGCGGCAGCGGTCCTTCGTGATCTGGACCGCAACGGCGAGTTCCTGACCCGCCGCATCCGCTACGGCGCACAGTACGTCCAGGCCTCGGGCAACTCGCCGATCACCGGCAAGGCCGAGAACCTCTCCCGCGGGATGACGGTCGCCGACCTGTGCGCGTACTCCATCACGCACAGCGACAACACCGCGGCCAACCTCCTCCTCCGAGAACTGGGCGGCCCCGGCGCCGTCACCCGCTTCTGCCGCTCCATCGGCGACCCGGTCACCCGCCTCGACCGCTGGGAGCCCGAGCTGAACTCGGCGGAGCCATGGCGCGAGACGGACACCACCACGCCCCGTGCCGTCGGACGCACCTATGCGCGCCTCGTCCTGGGAGACGCACTCGTTCCCTGCGACCGCCGGCTGCTCACCGGCTGGCTGCTCGCCAACACCACCAGCGGTGAACGCTTCCGCGCCGGGCTTCCCGCCGACTGGACCGTCGCCGACAAGACCGCCGGCGGCAGCTACGGGGGCAACAACAACGCCGGCATCGCCTGGCCCCCCGGCCGCCCGCCGGTCGTCCTGGCCGTGATGACCACCAAGCCAGATCGGGACGCCCCCGCCGACAATCCCCTGGTCGCCAGGACGGCCGGCGTTCTGGCTGAGGCCCTGAGCCGACCGCCGACGGCTGCACCGGGGGAGGTGGCCGATGCCACCGGCCTGAACAGGACAGATTTCGTTTTCGCGTGATCCGCGGTGCTGGCACACTCATACGTCATGACGACTGGACAGAGCGCGGATGCGACCCTGCGCGTCGGTGCGGAGGACCCGGTGCTCTCCACCCGGCTGAGCGAAGAGCTGACCGCGTTCAACAACGATGCGACCGGCGCCCACGACGACCGCGGCCTCTCCGTTCGGGTCACCGATGAGGCGGGTGAACTGGTGGCCGGGCTGGTCGGCTGGACCTGGGGCGGTTGTGCCGGGATATCGGAAGTGTGGGTGCGGGCCGACCGGCGCCACGAAGGTTGGGGGGCCCGCCTGGTGCGCGCCGCCGAGGACGAGGCTGTGGCGCGCGGCTGCACGTCGATGATCGTCTCGTCGATGTCCTTCCAGGCGCCCGGCTTCTACCGTCGGCAGGGCTATCTGGAGACCGGCAGCGGCGGAGGGATCCCGGGCGGCCACACCCGTCATCATTTCTTCAAGGAGTTGGGGGCGGACGGAGACCGTCAGGGGCGCTTCGTCGAGTCGAGATGGGCGAAGACCACGACGTTGTCCTTGTAGTCCTTGGCCTTCCTGTCGTACGTGCCGCCGCATGTGATCAGTCGCAACTGCGCGTTCGGGGCGTCGGCGTACACCAGGTCGTCGGGAAAGCTCGCCTTGCTGAACTTCTCGACGGAGTCGACCTTGAACGTGGCGACGCTGCCGTCCGCCCTCGTGATGTCGACTGTGGCGCCTTGCTTCACGAACTGGAGCTGAAGGAACACCGCCGGTCCGGTCGTCGTGTCGACGTGACCGGCGACGATCGCCGAGCCGCGCTCACCGGGGGTCACTCCGCCCTTGTACCAGCCGACCAGGTTGGTGTCGTTCGGCGGCGGGGCGTTGAGCTGCCCGTTCGCGCCGAGGGTCAGCGGTGTGAAGGGTGCGCTGACCGCGATCGACGGGATCTGAAGCTTCGTCGGGTTGGAACGCGGCATGAACGGCCCCGTCGGGACGGGAGAGGCGGCGGCCGACGGAGCGGGAGGGGCGGCGGGGGCGGCGGCGGGGGCGGGAGCTGCCACCGACGGGGCGGTCAACGGCTTGTTGTCCTCCGCAGTGCCGAACGAGTTGAAGATCATGAGCAGGCCCAGTCCGGCTGCTGCTGCGGGCCAGAGCAGGGTGCGGCCGAAGGTGGAAGAGCCGGTGCCGGATGGGGAGGGGTTCGAATCGGACGACTGCGGGGCGGCCATGGGAGCGTGCCTTTCTTCCGTGCGTCATCAGTCGGTCGGGCGGTGGGTCGGTCGGCCGGTGGGGGCGGGAAACGCAGCCGCCGCGGCCGCCGCCCCGAGGGACGGCGACCGCGACAGATGCGGCAAGCCGCTGGCCGTTCAGTTCGTCCAGGTCAGTTCGTTCAGGCCACCGCACCGCCCGTGGCCTGACGGCGGCGCATCTTGTACGCACCGACGCCGAGCCCACCGATCAGCAGTGCCGAACCGGCGGCCAGACCGCTGTCAGCGGTCATGGCCGTCCCGCCACCGCCGGTGTGGATGCCGCCGCTGGGCTTGCTGCCGTTGCCATGGCCGCCCTTGTCGCCGTGCTTCTCGAGGTAGCCGCTGCCCTTCTTGTCGCCGCCGTGCTTCTCGAGGTAGCCGCTGCCCTTCTTGTCGCCGCCGTGCTTCTCGAGGTAGCCGCTGCCCTTCTTGTCGCCGCCGTGCTTCCCGTATCCGCTGCCGTCCTCGCTGCCGTAGTCGCTGCCGTCGCCGCTGCCGTCGCCGCTGCCGTCGCCGCTGCCGTCGCCGCTGCCGTAGTCGCTGCCGTCGCCGCTGCCCTCCTCGTCGCCGTAGCTACCCTTGTCGGACACGACCATGGCCATGGCGCCGCCGCCGGTGTGGATGCCGCCGCTGGGCTTGCTGCCGTTGCCGTGGCCGCCCTTGTCGCCGTGCTTCTCGAGGTAGCCGCTGCCCTTCTTGTCGCCGCCGTGCTTCCCGTATCCGCTGCCGTCCTCGCTGCCGTAGTCGCTGCCGTCCTCGCTGCCGTCCTCGCTGCCGGCCTCGTCGCCGTGCTTGTCGAGGTAGCCACTGCTGTCCTCGTCGACGAACCCAGTGCCGGCGTCCTCGCTGTCGCCGCGGTCCGACTTCCCGCCGTGGTCGGACTTGTCACCGTGGCCCGACTTATCGCCGTGGTCTGACTTGTCACCGTGGCCGTCGTCGCCGGCCGCCTTCATGGCCAGGGCGCCACCACCGGTGCGGACGCCGCCGCTGGGCCTGCCTCCGTCCTGGCCGTAGCCGCCGTCTTCGCCGCCGTAGCCGCCGTGGCTGTTGCTGCTGTGGGAGGAGCCGCCGCCGTCCCCGTCGGCCGCGGCCATCGCGAAGGCAGCTGGTGTCGTAACCGCCAGGACCGCACTGATGGCGGCCGAAGCGAACAAGGTGCGGGCAGAGCGCATCTGAACACGTTCCTTTCGGCGCAACTGCGGTGAGTGACCGGCTGTCGACTCGGTGTGACGCAGTAGCGACATGCTCCACCGTCAATCGAAAAGCGACTCAACGCCAATAGGCAGCCCCGCGCCGGAGCTAATGCGTGGTCCCATCGGGTGGTGAAAAGCTAATAATCACCCATTGGACTGTATGAAAAGCTGCATCGATGTTTGGGGCTCGTCGATCCACTCGTTTGCTGACTGTGTCTCATGGTGACGGGGCGTTCGCTGGTGCTGGTGGCGCCGGCGTGGAGCACTCGAACTTGCCGGAGTCCGAAGCGAGTTGGGAGGTGCTTGACCCTGACTCGGCCCCTGGTCGGACCGTCGCCCCGGCCTCCGGCCCCACGATCCGCGCAGAAAGTCGGGGCGTCCGACGGTTCCGGCTGGAAATCCGGTCATAAATGAGTTGTCCGCCGGGGTGGCTTCCTGCTGTACTCCCGGCATCAGTCGACCGGCCATCGGTCAATCGAGACCCAGGAGACGATCATGCGCGGAACTCCCATGTTCATTCAGACGGAAATTGCCACCGATCTCGAGGACATGAAGCTTCGTGTACATGCTGAACCTGGGAATTCTGGCGCATGTCGACGCCGGTAAGACAAGCCTGACCGAGCGGCTGCTCCACGCCGCCGGGGTCATCGACGAGATCGGCAGCGTCGACGACGGGAACACCCAGACCGATTCCCTCGCACTCGAACGACAGCGCGGCATTACGATCAAATCGGCCGTCGTCTCGTTTCCGGTCGACGGCATCACGGTCAATCTGATCGACACACCCGGTCACCCGGACTTCATTGCCGAGGTGGAGCGGGTATTGAGCGTGCTCGACGGCGCGGTGCTGGTCGTCTCCGCCGTGGAGGGCGTGCAGGCGCAGACCCGCGTGCTGATGCGGACCCTGCAACGGCTGCGCATTCCCACGCTCATCTTCGTGAACAAGATCGACCGTGGCGGTGCGCAGTACGCGTCCGTTCTGCGGACCGTCTCCGAGAAGCTGAGCCGGGACGTGGTCGCGATGGGTTCGGCCGACGGGCTGGGGACGCGGAGCGCCCGCTGCACGCCGTACACGGACTCCGACCCCGGCTTCACCTCCCGGCTGACCGAGCTGCTCGCCGACCGCGACGAGGCTCTCCTTGCCGCGTACGTCGACGGCGGCGCGCCGCTCCCGTACAGCACGCTCCGCAGCGCGCTGGTCGCGCAGACCGGGCAGGCGCTCGTCCATCCGGTCTTCTTCGGCTCGGCCATCACCGGGACGGGTGTGGACGCGCTGATCGGCGGGATCAAGGAGCTGCTGCCCGCGGCCGAGGGCGACGTCGACGGGCCGGTCTCGGGCACCGTGTTCAAGGTCGAGCGCGGTTCGAGCGGCGAGAAGATCGCGTACGTCCGGATGTTCTCGGGAACGGTGCGGACCCGCGACCGGCTGCCGTTCGGCCGGGACGGCGGACGCGGTGACAGTGACGCGCCGGACGAGCGAGGCGGGCGCGACGACGGCAAGGTCACCGCCATCAGCGTCTTCGACCAGGGCTCCACCGTCCGTGCCGCGTCGGTCCGTGCGGGGCAGATCGGGAAGCTCTGGGGGCTCGGCGACATCCGGATCGGTGATTCGGTCGGCGTGCCGGGCACCGCCACGACCGGTCACTTCTTCGCCCCGCCGACGCTCGAATCGGTCGTCGTTCCCCGCGCTCCGGCCGGCCGGGGTGAACTCCATCTCGCACTCGCCCAGCTCGCCGAACAGGACCCGCTGATCAATCTGCGTCAGGACGACATCCGGAAGGAAGTGTCCGTATCGCTCTACGGCGAGGTGCAGAAGGAAGTCATTCAGGCGACGCTGGCCGACGAATTCGGGATCGACGTCACCTTCCGGGAGACCACCACCATCTGTGTGGAACGGCCGATCGGCACCGGATCCGCTTTCGAGGCCGGGGACACGGAGCGCAACCCTTTCCTGGCGACCATCGGGCTGCGTGTCGATCCCGCTCCGATCGGCAGCGGAGTGGAATACCGACTGGAGGTGGAGCTCGGATCCATGCCGTTCTCATTGATGAGGGCGGTCGAGGAAACGGTCCGTTCGGCGCTGCGCCAGGGAATTCATGGCTGGCAGGTCACCGATTGCATTGTCACGATGACGCATTCCGGCTACTGGCCCCGGCAGAGTCATTCGCATGCCGTATTCGACAAATCCATGTCGAGCACGGCCGGGGATTTCCGCAATCTGACACCGCTGATCCTGATGGCCGCGTTGCAACAGGCCGGCACCACGGTGTACGAGCCGATGCACCGGTTCCGGCTGGAGCTTCCGGCGGACACGCTCGGCCCGGCCCTGCCCGTGCTCGCCCGCCTGCGTGCCGTGCCGCGGACCCCGGCGGTGCAGGGTGCGTCGTGCGTGCTGCAGGGTGAGATTCCGGCGGCTCGGGTCCATGAGCTGCACCAACAGCTTCCGGCGCTCACGCGCGGCGAAGGCGTCCTGGAGACGGCCTTCGACTCGTACCGGGCGGTGGTCGGTACGGTCCCGGACCGTCCGCGTACCGACCACAACCCGCTCAACCGCAAGGAGTACCTGCTGCACACGGTGCGCAGGATCGCCGGGCAGGGGGACCCCCGGTAGCCGGCGCCGGGGCGGGGGGATCCGAGTCCGGCGTACCTGCGGACCTGCGCGGCTCCCCTTCCGTCCCGATGTAGGGCACCCTTGGCTGCCGCCCGCCACCGCCCGCAGGGAGCCAGTGCACCGTTGTCCACAGCTGAGATCGCACACGAGCAGGACCATCTCGACATGCTCCACGCGCGCGTGGAAGCCCTCCGCGACCATGCCCGGCACCAGCTGACCGGCGTCCTCCGGGAGACCGGCGGGACCCGGCAGGGGCGGCTGGAGCGCGAGGCATCCGCCGCCCGATACGCCGGGCAGGTCGCGCGGTACGACGCCGCCGAGAACGGGCTCTGCTTCGGGCGGCTCGATCTGCGGGACGGCGATCGGCACTACATCGGGCGCGTCGGACTGCCTGCCGAGTGCGCCGACGACGATCCGCTGCTGCTGGACTGGCGCGCACCCGCCGCCCGCCCCTTCTACGTCGCCACGCCCGCCGCCCCGCACGGCGTCCGCAAGCGCCGCCACATCACCACCCGCGGGAACCGGGTCGTGCGGCTCGACGACGAGGTGCTCGACCGCGACGGGGTGCCGGTCGGCGAGCTGACCGGCGAGGCCGCGCTGCTCGCCTCGCTCGACGCCGGGCGCACCGGCCGCATGCACGACATCGTTGCCACGCTCCAGGCCGAGCAGGACGCGATCATCCGCTCCGACCATCGAGGGGTCCTGGTGGTGCAGGGCGGCCCCGGCACGGGCAAGACCGCGGTCGCGCTCCACCGGGCCGCGTATCTCCTCTACACGCACCGGCAACTGGCCTCCCGGGGCGTGCTGGTCGTCGGACCGAACCCCACCTTCATCGGGTACATCGGCCAGGTGCTGCCCGGTCTCGGCGAGAACAGCGTGCTGCTGTCCACCGTCGGCGAGCTGTTCCCGGGCGTCCGCGCCGACCGGACCGAACCGCCGGAGACCGCCGAGCTCAAGGGGCGTACGGAGATGGCGGCCGTGATCGCGGCGGCGGTCCGGGACCGGCAGGTGCCGGCGGGCACCGGGCTGGAGGTCGAGTTCGACGGCGATGTCGTCCGCCTCGACCACGAGGAGTGCGTACGCGCCGCCGACGCCGCCCGCGCAACCAGGCTGCCGCACAACAGGGCCGCCCCCGTCTTCCGGCGTGAGATCGTCGCCGCGCTGTCCCGGCGGTCCGTCGAGGACATCCGCCACCTCGCCGACCGGCTGGAGGCGGACATCGCCGAGGTGCTCGCCGAGGCCGATCTCGACCGTGCCGTACGCGCCGACCTGGACGCCCTGCCGGGGCTGCTCGGCGAGGACGACTCGGCCGCTGCCCAGGAACGGACCGAGGCGCAGGACATCGCCGACGTACGGCGGATGCTCGCCACCGATGCCGACGTGCGGGCCGCGCTCGACGCCCTGTGGCCGCCGCTCACCGCACAGCAGTTGCTGACCGACCTGTACGGCGACCGCGCGCGGCTTGCTTCGGCAGCACATGAACTGACCGATGCGGAAAGGGAGTTGCTGTACCGGACGACGGGGGACGGCTGGACCGCCGCCGACGTGCCGCTGCTCGACGAGGCCGCTGAACTGCTCGGTCAGGACAACCGTGCGGCCGAGGCCGCCGCCGCAGCCGAGCGGGCGGAGGGTGTCGCGTACGCGCAGGGCGTCCTCGACCTTGCGGCAGGCGACGGTGAGGACGAGGAGAGTCTGACGGGCATGCTCGATGCCGAGACGCTCGCCGACCGTCACGAGGAACGCATGGTCCGGACCGTCGCCGAACGCGCCTTCGCCGACCGGGACTGGGTCTTCGGGCACATCATCGTCGACGAGGCGCAGGAGCTCTCCCAGATGGCCTGGCGGCTGCTGATGCGGCGCTGCCCGACCCGCTCCATGACCCTGGTCGGCGACGTCGCACAGACCGGCGACGCGGCGGGTGCCAGTTCGTGGGCGTCCGCGCTCGCCCCGCACGTCGGCGACCGGTGGCGGCAGGTGTCCCTCACCGTCAACTACCGCACCCCCGCCGAGATCATGGCATCCACCACGGAGGTTCTCGCGGCGCTCGGCCCGGGGCTCCAGCTGCCGCGCTCGGTACGGGAGACGGGGGTGGAGCCGTGGCGCATGCGCACCGAGCCCGGTCTGCTGGCCCCCACCCTCGCCGACCGGGCGGCGAAGGAGGCCGCCGCGCTGGAGGACGGCCGGCTCGCGGTACTCGTCCCTGACACCCGCCGTGACGAACTGGGTGCCGCGGTCGCCGAGTCGGTCCCGGGTGCGGTGTACGGGGAGGAGCCCGACCTGGAGAGCAGGGTGGTGGTGCTGGGGGTACGCCAGGCGAAGGGCCTGGAGTTCGACGCGGTGCTCATCGCCGATCCGACGGAGATCCTGGCCCGGTCGACACGCGGTCTGAACGACCTGTACGTGGCACTGACCCGGGCGACACAACGCCTCGGGATCATCCATGGGGGCCCGGCCCCCGCGGTGCTGGAGGGGACGGTCACGGAACTCGCCTGAGGGTGGGCGACACAGCCCGCAGAAGGATCGAGGGCCGGAGCCTTCAGGGGATCGCGAGCCGGACCCGTTCGGTCACGACCGCCAGGTCCTCCTCGATCGCGGCCGCCGCCGCCGTGAGCGCGGGCAGTACCGCTTGCCGCACGTCGTCCAGGGTGCCCCGGCTGGCGTGGGTGGAGACGTTCACGGCGGCGACCACCCGGCCGGTGCGGTCGTGCACCGGCACCGCGATCGACCGCAGACCCTCCTCCAGTTCCTGGTCGACCAGGGCGTGACCGTCCCGTCGCGCCTGCGCCACGGCCTCGGCGAGATCGGCGGCGTCGACCCGGGTGAACGGTGTCAGCGGCTGCACCGAGGCGCGGGCCACCCGCTCGGCCGCCTCCTGCTCGGGCAGGCCGGCAAGCAGCACCCGGCCCATGGAGGTGGCGTACGCCGGGAAGCGGGTGCCGACCGTGATGTTGACACTCATGATGCGTACGGTGTGCACCCGGGCGACGTACATGATGTCGTCGTCGGCCAGCACCGCGACGGACGCCGAGTCGTGCACCTGCTCCACCAGCCGGGCCAGATGGGGCTGCGCGATCTCTGCGAAGGTCAGCCGGGAGAGCCGGGCATAGCCCAGTTCCAGCACCGTGGGCAGCAGCGTGAAACGGCGTCCCTCACCGGCAGGGGCCGCGTACCCCAACTGCTGGAGGGAGAGCAGCGCCCGGCGGGCGGTGGCGCGGGCCAGGCCGGTGGCCTCCGCAGCGCCGGACAGGGTGAGCCCACCGGGCGCTGATCCCAGGGCGGTGAGCACGGCCAGCCCCCGGGTCAGCGACTGCAGGAATTCCGGACCCAGCTCCGCCTTGGCGGTGCGCGAGGTGTCCGGGCCGCCGGGCGCGGGCGGCGTGGCCGCCGGTGCGGGCGAAGCCAGTGCCGCCTCCATCCGCGCCCCGTACTCCCGCAGCCGGGGCAGGGCGTGCTCGGCCAGCGACCGGGCGCTGTGCCTGCTGGTGTGACTCACCACGCTGAGCGCGCACACCGTGCTGCCGCCGGGGGCGTGCACGGGGACCGCGACGGCGACCAGACCGGGCTCGATCAGCTGGTCGTCGGCGACCCAGCCGGCACTACGGGCGTCGGCCACCCGCTGCCGGAAGACCGACTCCACCTCGTCGGGGGCCGGTGGCGCCGAGCGGGGCGGAACGGCGGGGAAGCCGGCGTCACCCGGGTCGTCGCGCAGCCGGGTCCGCCAGGCAGCCTGCTGCTCGGGGCTCCAGTCGGCGGCGAAGAGGGCGCCCGGGGCGCACCGCTCGGCGGGCAGCAGGTCGCCGATCTGGAAGGCCAGCGCCATGGTGCGCCGTCGGGTGGACTGGCTGATGAACCGCACCCCGGCGCCGTCCGGCACGGCGAGGGAGACCGACTCGTCCAGCTCGTCGGCCAGCGCGACGGCGAGCGGTTCCAGGGCGTCGGGGAGACCGCAGCACGTGAGGTAGGCATTGCCCAGCTCCATCAGGCGCGGCGCGAGCAAGACGTCGCGGTCGTCCTCGATGCGCAGATATCCCAGGTGGGTGAGGGTGGTGACGATGCGGTCGACGGTGGAGCGTGCCAGGCCGGTGGCGCGGACCAGATCGCCGGGGCGCATCCGCGGTCCGGGGTGCGCGGCCAGGGCGCGCAGCACGGCCAGACCGCGCTCCAGCGGTCCGACCGGCTCGCCGCCGGGCGCTGCGGCGTCCGCCTCGGATGCGGTCGCGGCATGCGGCATGCGGTCCTCCTCGTCGAGCCTCCGGGGTGTGCGGAAACCGTACCCGTCGGACCCTGCGGCCGCGCGGGGCGGCCGGGCCCTGCGCACCCGCTCCACCTGCGCCGACGGGGTGTCCGGCGCACGCCCCGGGCAACGCCTGGGGTGCGCGGCACTCTTCGGCCCCGCACCGCCGCTGCCTCAGCAGGAGCTCAACCGATGTGCAGGCCCGCGTAGTTCTCGGCGAGCTCCGCGGCCGCGTGCCGGGACGACGACACGCGGTCCAGCTGGGAGACCTGGAGCCGGGTCTCGAATGCGCTCTGACCCGGGTCGGTGTGCAGGGTCGTCGTCATGAAGTACGAGAAGTGCTCCGCGCGCCACACCCGGCGCAGACAGGTGTCCGAGTACTCGTCGAGCAGCTCGGCGGAGCCGCTGTCCTTCAGATGGGCAAAGGCCCGGGCGAGCACGACGACGTCGGAGACCGCGAGGTTGAGCCCCTTGGCACCGGTGGGCGGCACGATGTGTGCGGCGTCGCCGGCCAGGAAGATCCGGCCCCAGCGCATGGGCTCGGTGACGAAGCTGCGCATCGGCAGCACGGCCTTGGAGGTGATCGGGCCGCGTTCGAGCCGCCAGTCGCCGTCGGTCGCGAAACGGGCGTCGAGTTCGTCCCATATCCGGTCGTCCGGCCAGTCGGCCGGGTCGGTGTCGTTCGGGACCTGCAGATAGAGCCGGCTGACCGTGGTGGAGCGCATGCTGTGCAGGGCGAAGCCGCGCGGCGAGTGGGCGTAGATCAGCTCGTCGCAGGACGGCGGGACATCGGCCAGGATGCCGAACCACGAGTAGGGGTAGACCCGCTCGAAAGTGCTCATGACGCTGTCCGGGACCGCCCTGCGGGTCACACCGTGGAACCCGTCGCAGCCCACGACGTAGTCGCACCCGAGAGTCCTGTCCTGGCCCTGGTGGGTGTAGTGGATGACGGGCTGGTCCGTGTCGGCTCCGACGACCTCATTCACCTGGGCCTCGAACAACAGCGGGGCGCCGTCCGCCACCTGAAGGGCGATCAGGTCCTTGACGACCTCGGTCTGGGCGTACACCCACACCTTGCGGCCGCCGGTGAGCGACGGGAAGTCGATGCGCTGTGCCCGGCGGTTCCAGCGCAGCTCGATGCCGTTGTGGACCAGCCCCTCGCGGTCCAGTCGCTCACCCGCACCGGACTCCCGCAGCACGTCGACCGTGCTCTGTTCGAGGATGCCTGCGCGCTGGCGCTGCTCGACGTAGGTGCGGTCCCGGCTCTCCAGAACGACGCAGTCGATGCCGGAGTTGTGCAGGAGCCGGGCGAGCAGCAGCCCCGCGGGGCCGCCGCCGATGATGCCGACGGTGGTGTGGTCCATGGCGGTCAGTTCTCCTCTTCGAGAATGCGGTTCGCGACGGCGAAAGCGGCGTTCGCCGCGGGAACGCCGCAGTAGACGGCCGACTGGAGCAGGACTTCCTGGATCTCCTCGGGGGTGAGACCGTTGCGCCGCGCGGCCCGCACATGCATGGCCAGTTCCTCGTGGTGGCCGTGGGCCACCAGCGCGGTGAGGGTGATGCAGCTCCGGGTTCTGCGGCTCAGTCCGGGCCGGGTCCAGATCTCGCCCCACGCGTAGCGGGTGATGAAGTCCTGGAAACCGGCGGTGAAGTCGGTGGTGCGGGTGATCGCCCGGTCGACATGCTCGTCGCCGAGCACGGCGCGGCGCACGGCCATACCGGCGTCGTGCCGGGAGGCGTCGTCGGCAGGCGGTGCGGCATCGGCCGCGAAGTGTCCCAGCAGTGCGGCCAGTACGGGCACCGGACGCTCGATGTTGGCGAGGTGCGCGGCGTGCGCCACCTCGGTCAGGGCCGCGCCGGGGATGCCGTCGGCCAGCTCGCGGGCGTGCGCGACGGGCGTCGCCAGGTCCTCGCGGCCCGCAACGACCAGGGTCGGCGCGGTGATACGAGGCAGCTCGGCGCGCAGGTCGAGGCCTGCGAGTGCGTCGCAGAGCCCGGCGTAGGCCCCGGGATCGGCCGCGGACAGGTCGTCGACCATCGCCCGGGCGGCCGGGGAGGCCGCGAAGGACGGGGTGAACCAGCGGGCGGGGGCGGTTTCCGCGACCGGGCCGGTGCCCTCGGCGCGCACCAGCGCCGCGCGGTCGGACCAGCCCTCCGGCCGGCCGAAGCGGGCCGAGGAGCAGAGGATCGCGAGTGAGGTGACCCGCTCGGGGTGGTGTACCGCGAGCCAGGTGCCGACCGCGCCGCCGAGCGAGATGCCGGCGTAGCCGAACTCCTCGATGCCGAGCGCGTCGGCGAGGCCGAGGACCAGCTGCCCGAGGTCGGCGACGGTGCCGCTGTCGGGCAGCAGGCCCGCCGGGGAGCCGCCGTGGCCGGGCAGGTCCCAGCGCACCACTCGGTGGGTCCGGGCCAGCGACGGGGTCTGGGGGTCCCAGACGGCCAGCGAGGTACCGAGCGAAGGGCCCAGGATCAGCGGCGGGGCGGAGTCCCGGCCGTCCACGCGGTGGTGCAGCAGACGCTGCGCGGGGGCAGAAGTGCTCATGCGGTCTCCTCGTGCTCGTGGTGCGGGGCCGCCCGGCGGGCGGTGGTCGCGGACGGCTCGCGGCCGCCGGTCGGCGCGGTGGGGCGGGGGGCTGCCCGTCGCCGTCGATGTCCGACGCTGCGTCAGATCGGGTCCTGGGCAACGCCGGTGCGGCGCAGGGCGCGGTCCACGAGGGCGCCCGCGGAACCCGCGTACCGCGTCGGGTCGGTCAGTTCGCGCAGCCGGTCCTGCCGGAGGGCGCCGGCGATGCCGGGCTCCTCCCGGAGGGACTCGTCGAGTTCCATGCCCTGCTCGACGGCGCGGCGGGAGGCCCGGGACAGTGCCTGCCCGGCCTCGTCGCGGCCGATCAGGGCCGCCAGCATCGCGGCGAGCCGCTCGCTGATGATCAGGCCGCCGGTGGCGTCGAGGTTGTCCCGCATCCGGTGCGGGTGGACGCGCAGGCCTTCGGCCAGTTCGGCGGCGTCGCGGGCGGCTCCGCCGACCAGGCGGAGGGCCTGGCGCAGGGGCTGCCACTCGGCGTGCCAGGCGCCGGCCGGGCGCTCGTCCTCGGCGGCGAGCCCGGCGTAGAGCACGGACGCGAGGGCGGGGACCTGTCGGGCCGCGGCGGCGATCAGCGTGGCGCGGACCGGGTTGGCCTTGTGCGGCATGGCGGAGGAGCCGCCGCCGCTGCCCTCGCCGAGTTCGCCGATCTCCGTACGGGACAGCAGCAGGACGTCCGCCGCGAGTTTGCCGAGTGCCCCGGCGGTGAAGGCGAGGGCGCCGGCCAGGTCGGCGACGGGGGTGCGCAGGGTGTGCCAGGGCAGCGCGGGCTCGGCCAGCCCGGTCTCGGCGGCATAGCCGGCGAGCAGCCGCAGGCCCAGGTCCGGGCCGGGATCCGCGTCGGCGGTCGAGCCGTCGGCCTCGGCGAAGGCGTGAAAGGCCGCCAGGGTGCCGGCCGCTCCGCCGAGTTGTGCGGGCAGCGCTGCCCGGACGGCCGCGAGGCGTTCGTGGGCGTCGAGCACCAGTGAGCGCCAGCCGGCGGCCTTGAGGCCGAAGGTGGTGGGCACGGCGTGCTGGGTGAGCGTGCGTCCGGCGATCGGTGTGTCGCGGTGCTCGGCGGCGAGCCGCGCCAGGGCGTCGGCCGCGCGTCCGAGGTCGGCGAGGACGGGTTCCAGGGCGCGGGCGGTGACCAGCATGACGGCCGTGTCCAGGATGTCCTGGCTGGTGGCGCCGCGGTGCACATGGGCGGCGGCCTGCCGGTCGTGCTCGGCGACGGCGGCGGTCAGGTCGGCGACGAGCGGGATGACGGGGTTGCCGCCGGAGCGGGCACGCAACGCGAGATCCCGGACGTCGTAGCGGGCGGTCTCGGCGGCCGCCGCCGTGACGGCCCGCGCCGCCGAGGCGGGGGCGAGGCCCAGCGCGGCCTGCGCACGGGTCAGAGCGGCTTCGGCATCCAGCATCGCGCGGACGTACGCGGCGTCGCCGGTGGCGGCCTCGACCGGTGACCCGGCCTGCCCCGGGGAGAGCAGGCCGAGGTCCTCGGCGGGGTCAGTCGAAGGCAAGGAAGACCGTCTCCTCGTGCTCACCGTCACCCTGCAGCCGGATGTCGAAGCGGTGCAGTCGGTCTCCGTGCGTGACGGCGAGGAGCGTGGCACGGCGCTTGGGGTCCAGGCCGGCCAGCAGCGGGTCGGCCGCGGTGTCGGTCAGGCCGGGCAGGTAGATCCGGGTGTGCAGATGGTGCAGCAGACCACGGGCGAAGACGATCACCGAGAGGTAGGGGACGCCGCCGGGCGGCAGCGTGCGCAGCTCGTAGTGGCCGTCGGCGTCGGTCCCGACGCGGCCGAAGCCGGTGAAGCCGACGTCGCCCCGGCCGATGACCTCTCCGGTGACGGGGTCGCGGCGCAGCGAGCCGGGCGCGCCGCGGCGTGAGCCGTCGGGTGCGGGCTGCCAGATCTCGATGAGGGCGTCGGGGACGGGAGCCCCGCCGCCGTCGTAGACATAGCCGTGGACGGTGAGGGCGTCGGGGTGTCCGACGGGGGCGATCTCGCCGCCCTTGGCGAACGGCAGCGCGTAGCCGTAGAACGGGCCCACGGTCTGCGACGGGGTGGTGGACATCAGCGGCCCTCCTCGATCCAGGTGGCGGCCGGACCGTCGAGGACGATGTCCCAGCGGTAGCCGAGCGACCATTCGGGGGTGGACAGGTCGTGGTCGTACGTCGCGACGAGCCGCCGGCGCGCGGAGTCGTCGGTGACGGACTGGAGGATGGGGTCGTAGGCGAAGAGCGGGTCCCCCGGAAAGTACATCTGGGTGATCAGACGCTGGGTGAAGGCGTTGCCGAAGAGCGAGAAGTGGATGTGGGCGGGACGCCAGGCGTTGACGTGATTGCGCCAGGGGTAGGCGCCCGGCTTGACGGTGACGAACTCGTACGCGCCCTGATCGTCGGTGAGACAGCGCCCCACGCCGGTGAAGTTGGGGTCGAGTGGGGCGGGGTGGTCGTCGCGCTGGTGGGCGTAGCGGCCCGAGGCGTTGGCCTGCCAGACCTCGACCAGTTGGCCGCGCACCGGGCGGCCGTCGCGGTCCAGCACCCGGCCGGTGACCCTGATCCGCTCGCCGAGCGGCTGGCCCTGGTGCCGGCGGGTCAGGTCGTGGTCGAGGGCGGTGACATCGGTGACGCCGAAGACCGGGCCGGAGAGCTCCACGGCCTCGGGGTCGTGCAGGGCGACCAGCGGCTTGCCGGGGTGGCGCAGCACGCTGCTGCGGTAAGGGGCGTAACCGCGGTCGGGATGGCTCCTCCCGGGAGCGCCGGCGGCCACGGCCTTGGCGTAGGCCTCGCGCTGCTCGGCCATCTCCTCGGAGATCCGACCTTGGGTCAGAGGGGTGGTCATACGGGGGTTTCCTACCTTTCCAGGACCAGGGCGAGGCCCTGTCCGACGCCGACGCACAGGGCGGCGAGGCCGGTTCCGGAGCCCGCGGCGGCGAGCTGGTGGGCGACGGCTCCGGCGATACGGGCACCGGAGGCGCCGAGCGGGTGGCCGATGGCGATGGCTCCGCCGCGCGGGTTGACGACCGCGGGGTCGAGGCCGGGCCATTCGGCCAGGCAGCCCAGGGACTGGGCAGCGAAGGCCTCGTTGAGTTCGAACGTGGTCAGGTCGCCGAAGCCGCGGCCGGCCGCGGTAAGGGCCTTACTGACGGCCCCGACGGGACCGAGGCCGAAGTACTGCGGCTCCACGGCGGTGACGGCCGAGGCACGGACGCGTGCCAGCGGCTCACGGCCGGTGGCCTTCAGGCCTTCCTCGTCCACGAGCAGCAGCGCGGCGGCACCGTCGTTGAGCGGAGAGGCGTTGCCGGCGGTGACCGTGCCGTCCGGGCGGAAGACGGGCTTCAGCCCGGCCAGCGACTGTGGCGAGGTGTTGTCCCGAATGGTCTCGTCGCGGGTGAGGCCGACACCCTCGACGGGCACGACCTCGCCGTCGTACAGGCCGTTCTTCCAGGCGCGGGCGGCCTTCTCATGGCTTGCCACGGCGAAGGCGTCCTGCTGCTCGCGGGTGATGCCGTACCGGTCGGCGATCAGTTCGGCGCCCTCGCCGAGCGGGACGGTCCACTGCGGCTCCAGGCGCTTGTTGACCATGCGCCAGCCGATCGTGGTGGAGAACAGCTCCTGGTTGCCGGCCGGGAAGGCACGCGAGGGTTTGGGCAGCACCCAGGGGGCGCGGCTCATCGACTCCACGCCGCCCGCGACGGCGACGGAGGCGTCGCCGACCGCGATGGCGCGGGCGGCCTGGACGACGGCTTCGAGGCCGGAGGCGCACAACCGGTTGACGGTGCTGCCGGGGACGGTGACGGGCAGTCCGGCGAGCAGCACGGCCATCCGGGCGACGTTGCGGTTCTCCTCGCCGGCGCCGTTGGCATTGCCGAAGAGGACGTCGTCGATCCGAGCCGGGTCGAGGTCCGGTGTACGGGTCAGCAGGGACCGCAGCACTCCGGCAGCGAGGTCGTCGGGGCGCACCCCGGACAGGGCGCCCCCGTACTTGCCGACCGGGGTGCGGACGGCGTCGACGATGTAGACATCGCGCAGCTGACGGGTCATCGCGCGTTCCCTTCGACGGTCGCGGCGATCCGGACCGGGGCGGCGGTCAGGCGCTGGATCTCCTCGGCGGTGACGCCCGGGGCACTCTCCACCAGGACGAGGCCGTCGTCGGTGACGTCCAGGACACCGAGGTCGGTGATGATGCGGTCGACGCAGGTCCGGCCGGTGAGCGGCAGCGTGCACTTCTCGACGATCTTCGGGCTGCCGTCCTTGGCGGTGTGAGTCATCGTCACGATGACCCGCCGGGCCCCGTGCACCAGGTCCATGGCCCCGCCGATGCCGGTGACCAACTTGCCGGGAACGGCCCAGTTGGCGAGGTCGCCACGGGCGGAGACCTGCATGGCGCCCAGCACGGCGGTGTCGATGTGGCGGCCGCGAATCATCCCGAAGGAGAGCGCCGAGTCGAAGAAGGAGGCGCCGGGCAGGACGGTGACGGTCTCCTTGCCGGCGTTGATCAGGTCCGGGTCGACCTCGTCCTCGCGGGGGAACGGGCCGGTGCCGAGGATGCCGTTCTCCGACTCCAGGACGACCTGGACGCCGTCGGGGAGGTGGTTGGGGATCAGTGTGGGCAGCCCGATGCCGAGGTTCACGTACTCACCGTCGCCCAGCTCGCGGGCCGCGCGGGCGGCCATCTCGTCTCGCGTCCAGGCCATCAGGCCGGCACCTCCCTGGTCGTGCGCTTCTCGATCTTCTTGTCCACGGCCTCTTCGGGAGTGAGCGCCACCACCCGCTGGACGAAGATGCCCGGCAGATGGACCTGGTCCGGGTCGATCTCGCCCGGCTCGACCAGCTCCTCGACCTCGGCGATCGTGATCCGGCCCGCCATGGCTGCCAGGGGATTGAAGTTGCGGGACGACTTGTTGAAGACGAGGTTGCCGTGGCGGTCCCCCCTGGCGGCCCGGACCAGTGCGAAATCGGTGGTGATACCCCGCTCCAGCACGTACTCGTCACCGTCGAACTCGCGCGTCTCCTTGCGCGGCGATGCCACCGAGACCCCGCCCGCGCCGTCGTAGCGCCAAGGCAGTCCGCCGTCGGCGACCTGCGTGCCGACGCCGGCCGGCGTGAAGAAGGCGGGGATGCCGCAACCGCCGGCGCGCAGCCGCTCGGCCAGGGTGCCCTGGGGGATGAGCTCGACCTCCAGCTCACCGGCGAGGTACTGCCGGGCGAACTCCTTGTTCGCGCCGATGTAGCTGCCCGTGACCCGGGCGATCCGGCCCGCCGAGAGCAGGACCGCGAGACCGGAGTCCATCGCGCCGCAGTTGTTGGAGACCACGCCCAGTCCGCCGACTCCGGTGTCGTACACCGCCTGGATCAGCGTGTTCGGTACGCCGCTGAGGCCGAAGCCACCGACCGCGAACGACGCACCGTCGTGGACATCTGCCACGGCCTGTGCGGCCGAGGCGACCACCTTGTCCATGCGCCCGCCTATCCATCGTGTTCGCCAGATGAACTTAAGTTCAGATTGTTCCCTGATTCTGATCCCCCGGCACCCGGTTCGTCAACGTTTCGGGGTGGCAGGGTTTCCGGGCGCACTCGCCGCATCAAACGGACGCGCCCGCGGAACGCCCGGCGTCGTCCGGGGTTCCGCGGGCGCGTCCGATCACGTCACTCGCGGGGCGGGGTGGGGCGGGGCGTCAGCCGGTCGCACCGGCCGGCGCCGAGGTCTGCTGCGCGGCCGGCCCACGCCGGGCGCGGCGGGCCGGCGGCACCAGGCAGATCGCGGCCGCGCCCAGCACGGCGGTGGTGGCGAAGGTGGTGAATCCGAGGCCGGCGCTGCCGCCCTCGATGACGGCGCACGGCGGCCTGCGTGCGGCCCGTCGTCCGGGCCCTGCTCACCGCAGTCGGGACGGCCCGGTCCGCCGCCGCACTCTACGGCTAGTTCAGCAACGCCCTCGCCGCGCGTGCCCGTCCTCTGATCGCCTCCGCAGCTGTCGGCTCCACCACCCCGACCAACTCCGCGTACTCCTCCATCTCAGCCGCCCCGCGAAGGAACTCCCCGCTCTGTACGAGCAGTTGAGCCCGCTCGTAGCGCAGCCTCGCCGGATGGGACGGCAGCAGCAGCGACAGTTCCACCGCCCAGAGCGCCACCCGCGTGCTCTCCGGGCGGACCGCCGCCCACGCCCTGATGTTGTTCAGGATCCGCAGCACGATCTCCAGCGGGCGGGCCGGCACCAGCATCGACGATTCCAGCGGCGCTCCGGTCGCCCCCGTCACCAGCAGCTCCGCGTCCTGCCCGGTCATGGGCCGACCGCCGGCGAACGGGTCGGCCAGCACCCGTTCGGCCGGATCACCGAACCCGACGACAAAATGACCCGGCAGCGCCACCCCGTACACCGGGGCGCCCGCCCGCCGAGCCACCTCGATCCACACCACCGACAGCAGGATCGGCAGTCCGCGCCGGCGCCGCAGCACGTGGTGCAGCAGTGACGACTCCAGCCGCTGGTAGTCCGCCGAGGAGCCCGCGAACCCGCACCGCTCACCGAGCAGCTCGGCCAGCGCCGAGGCCCAGGCATGCCCGCCCCGTACCCCGTACGGAAGCAGGCCCGCCAGCCGGTCCAGCTCGATCTGCGCCGCGTCGATCCCGTCCGTGTCCAGAGCCGGGTCGGCCTCCGCGGCCAGCAGCAGGCAGAGCAGTGCCAGGTCCGGCCGCTCGGCGCGCGCCTTCTCGGCGAACTGCCGTCGGAGCTCGTCCCGCCCGGAGCCCGACGGGTTCTCGGGGTCCGGCGGATCCGGCGGGTTCGGGGGGTTCGGCGGGTTCATGGCGGACACGTATGTACCTTCCCCGGTTACGCCGACCGGAAGTGGTGATAGAGGTGATGCGTCTCGAACCCCATCCGGTCGTAGAGCGCACGCGCACCCTCGTTGTCCTCCTCCACCTGCAGCCAGGCCGCCGACGCGCCCTCGTCCAGAGCCTGGCGGGCCAGGGCGGTCATCACGGCGGTGGCGAGACCCCGGCGACGGTACGCGGCACCGACCTCGACGGCCATGAAGCCTGCCCAGCGCCCGTCCACCACACACCGCCCGATCGCCGCGGGCGCCTCGCCCTGCGCGTCACCCGGCACGGTCGCGAACCACACCGAGGGCCCGCTGCCCAGCACCTCCAGCACGTGAGGGCCGGGGGTGTCGAACCGCTGGTAGCGCGTGAGCCACCCCTCGTCGATCTCCCGGCTCAGCCGCACCGGCGCGATGTCCGCGTCCAGATCGCCGATCGGGGCCAGCGCCGCGATCCGTACCTGCGCCGTCACCTCGCGCCGCCACCCGTGGCGCTCCAGCTCCGCGCACAGCTCCTCCTGCGTGCCCTCGGCGCCGGTTGCGGTCTGGATGTACGCGGGCAGGCCCCGGTCGTCGTACCACTGCTTCACCCGTGCGAGCGCCTCGTCGAGCGGGAGCCCCGGGTCACCGAGCGGCAGTACGGAGTTGGCGCGCCGGGTGAAGCCGGCCGCGGAGCGCAGCTGCCAGTCGCCGAGCGGTTCGCTCTCCACGGGCTGCCAGGCGCGGGCGTAGACGGGGGCGAGCTCCGCGAACGTGGCCGCCGGACCCCGGCGCCGGGCCGGTGCGGACGGTACGACCTTGCCCGCCACCAGCGACGATTCCGAGATATGGACGGACTCACCGCTCTTCGGTGTGATCGACAGCACACCGGCGTCCCACGATGTGAGAACACCTACCGTGTCGGTGAACTTCGACCCCGCCGCGTCGCCCTTGGAGCGGCGTCGCACTGATACCCGTTTGCCCACGTCAGCTGGTGTAATTCGGACCTCAAGCCGTCCGCCGATGGTGAATTCCACAGCTCTGTCCGCCCCTCCTGTTCGGTTCGTGCCCAGGAACGGAGATACTAGGGGTGGGCATCGACGACGCCGCGCTCCCGCGCGAGAGCCAACGCCCTACCGAGGAGGAACGACAGCGTGACCTACGTCATCGCGCAGCCTTGTGTCGACGTAAAGGACAAGGCCTGCATCGAAGAGTGCCCCGTCGACTGCATCTACGAGGGCCAGCGGTCCTTGTACATCCACCCGGACGAATGCGTCGACTGTGGAGCCTGTGAGCCGGTATGCCCGGTCGAGGCGATCTTCTACGAGGACGACACCCCGGAGGAGTGGAAGGACTACTACAAGGCGAACGTCGAGTTCTTCGACGACCTCGGGTCGCCCGGTGGTGCCTCCAAGCTGGGCCTGATCGAGCGCGACCACGCGTTCATCGCAGCACTGCCGCCGCAGAACCAGTAAGCGGCGACCGGCACGTGCGCCGCCTCGGTCCCGTACGGCTCGTCACCGTGCGGGGCCGAGGTGTTTTCCGGCCCGGGCCACCGGCAGTCCCCGAACCACCCGAAACACCCGCATCGCCCTCGTAACCCTCGTACGAGAAAGCAGAGATCCGTGTCCGCAGCAGTCTCCTCCCGCCTCCCGGTCTTCCCCTGGGACAAGCTCGCGCCCTACAAGTCGACCGCTGCGGCCCACCCGGACGGCATCGTCGACCTGTCCGTCGGCACCCCCGTCGACCCCGTGCCCGATCTGATCCAGCAGGCGCTCGTCGCCGCCGCGGACAGCCCGGGCTATCCGACGGTGTGGGGAACGGCCGAACTCCGTGACGCCCTCACCGGCTGGGTGGAACGGCGCCTCGGCGCGATCTCCGTGGCGCACGAGAACGTGCTGCCGGTCGTCGGCTCCAAGGAGCTCGTGGCCTGGCTGCCGACCCAGCTCGGCCTCGGCGCGGGCGACAAGGTGGCGTACCCGCGGCTCGCCTACCCGACGTACGAGGTGGGCGCCCGGCTCTGCGGCGCCGAGCCCGTCGTCTACGACGACCCGACCGAGCTCGACCCGGCCGGCCTCAGGCTGCTCTGGCTCAATTCACCGTCCAACCCGACCGGCCGCGTCCTGTCCAAGGACGAGCTGACCCGGATCGTCGCCTGGGCGCGCGAGCACGATGTGCTGGTCTTCAGCGACGAGTGCTACTTGGAGCTGGGCTGGGAGGCCGAACCGGTCTCCGTGCTCCACCCCGACGTCTGCGGCGGTAGGTACGAGGGCATCGTCGCCGTCCACTCGCTCTCCAAGCGTTCCAACCTCGCCGGATACCGCGCGGCCTTCATCGCGGGTGACGCGGCCGTCCTCGGCGAGCTGCTGCTGATCCGCAAGCACGGCGGAATGATGACGCCCGCCCCGGTCCAGGCGGCCACCGTCGCGGCGCTCGGAGACGACACGCACGTCGCCGAGCAGCGGACCCGGTACGCGGACCGGCGCGCGGCACTGCGGGCGGCGCTGGAGGCCCACGGCTTCCGGATCGAGCACAGCGAGGCGAGCCTCTACCTGTGGGCGACGCGCGACGAACCGTGCTGGGAGACCGTGGCGTACCTCGCGGAGCTCGGCATCCTGGTGGCGCCGGGCGACTTCTACGGACCCGCGGGCGACCGCTTCGTACGCGTGGCGTTCACGGCGACGGACGAGCGCGTCGAGGCAGCGGTCAAGCGGCTCTCCTGAACCGGACGACAGGACCGGCACCGTGTGATCTGCACCGCATGATGCGCACTGCATGATCTGAACGACACGCGAGCGGGCCTCGGGAGTGCGCACCCCGGGGCCCTCTCGCATGTGCCGTGCCGGCGGGATCAGCCGATCGGCAGGCCCTGGGTGGGCAGCCCGTGGGTGGGCAGGCTCTGGGTGGGCAGCCCGTGGGTGGGCAGCCCGTGGGTGGGCAGGCCGCCGCCGACGAGGCTGTCCGTGGGCAGACCGCCCTTGGCCGCGCCACCGGTGGCCCCACCGACCAGTTCACCGGCGCTGCCCGCGGCCTCACCGGCGGCCCTCTGTGCGGTGGGGGCGACCGTGCCGCCCGTCTTGGCGACGATCTTGCCCGCGGCCGGAAGGGTCGTCCCGGCGATCTTTCCACCGGTGGCGCCCGTGGCCTTGGTGCCCTGCTGGGAAGCGCCGTCGACGGCCTTGCCGAGGCCTGCGCCGTCGACCGTGGTCAGACCGCCGAGCTCGGGGGTCTGCGGGAGCTCCGCGGCACCTGCGGCACCGGCCGCACCGACCACGGGGGCTGCGCCCGCCGCGATCAGCAGCGCGGCACGGGCGATCCGACGGGTCAGGGGGAGGGACATGATGCTCCTTCGGCGGTGTGGATTCTGTCTGTCCGTTGACCGGACGCAGTGACAACCGTCGTGGGGGAGGGAGAGGTTGCGGTGTGCCGAGGTAAAGAGTCGGTAATGCGTCACATAATCGGCAACGGAGGAACCCGGGCAAACATTGCATTCACCGAGCGTTCGATGAACCGTCACTTCTCTTTGTTCCCAAGGGATTTGGGCAACCGAGAGAGAGGTGTCGAAAGTGTGCGGTGACCACCGGTTCCGGAAAGTCCGGATGGCCCGTACGAGGGACCTTCCGTACTAGCGAACGAGCCGTATGCGGACCTCTGCGGTGCCCGATTCCGCACGCTCCGTCCGCCAGCCCGACCCGGCCTTCCATACCCGGCCCGCATACGCGACCTCGTCGATGTCCAGTGCCTGGGCCTGCGCCACCGCCCAGTGCGCCAGCTCCCAGCCGCGCTGCGCCGTGCCGCCGTCCCCGGCGGTCCGGGCGGACTTCTTCACCGGCACCGAGACCGTGCCCGCCGTCGACGTCCCGCCGTGCGTCCCGCCCGCCGACTTCCCATCCTTCGCCTCGCCCGCGGCGGGCAGCACGCCCTTGCCGAAGGTCCGCACCAGTTCCGCGCGCACCTTCGCCGTGTCGGCCGCAGCGGCCGCCGTCCGCGTCGGCGTGCAGTTCAGCGCCGTGGGGGTACGGCCGGTCAGCGCGGCGGCCAGCAGCGCGGCATCCGGCTCGTGCTTGGCGTACGCCTGCGGGTAGCCACTGCGCTGCACGCGCTGCGCGGCGACGGTCAGCGGCAGCCGCGAATAGCCGGGCACCTCGGCCAGATGCTGGTAGAACTCCCCGGCCGAGTAGACCGGGTCGAGGATCTGCTTCTCGGTGCCCCAGCCCTGCGAGGGACGCTGCTGGAACAGCCCGAGCGAGTCACGGTCGCCGTGCTGGATATTGCGCAGCCCGGACTCCTGCAACGCCGTCGCCAACGCGATCGTCACCGCACGCTCCGGCATCCCGCGGGAGGTGCCGACCGCGGAGATCGTCGCGGCGTTCGCGGCCTGCTCCGGGCTCATCCGGTACGTACGCCCCCGGCCCGCCGAACCGTCGGCGGACTGCACCGTGCACCGCTCGCCACCCTTGTTGCCGGTGACGTACTGCACGGTCAGGTAGCCGGCCACGGCGAGAAGCACGGCAAGGGCTGCCGCGATACGGAAGGGGCGGCTGCGGCGGGTGTGTCGGCGGGTGGAGGAGGCGGTCCGGGGCACGGCCCCACCGTACTGGAGGGGCCGAGCGGGCCCGAGACCGAAGTCCCTTAGGGTCGGTTCCATGCCCGAAAGCACGCTTGACCTCACCCTGGACGGTCCCGCGCTCACCGCCCGGCTCGTCGACTTCCCGTCGGTCAGCGGGGACGAGAAGGAGCTGGCCGACGCGATCGAGACGGCTCTGCGCGCCCTCCCGCACCTGGCCGTCGACCGGTACGGCAACAACATCGTGGCCAGGACGCAGCTGGGCCGCGCCGAACGCGTGCTGCTCGCCGGACACATCGACACCGTCCCGATCGCCGACAACGTTCCGTCCCGGCTCGACGAGAACGGCGTGCTCTGGGGATGCGGCACCTCCGACATGAAGTCCGGCGTCGCCGTCCAGCTGCGGATCGCCGCCACCGTGCCCGAGCCCAACCGCGACCTGACCTTCGTCTTCTACGACAACGAAGAGGTCGCCGCACACCTCAACGGGCTCGGCCATGTCGCCGACGCCCACCCGGACTGGCTGGAGGGCGACTTCGCCGTCCTCCTCGAACCGTCCGACGCTCAGGTCGAGGGCGGTTGCCAGGGCACCCTGCGGGTCTTTCTCCGTACCGAAGGGGAGCGCGCGCACTCCGCACGCAGCTGGATGGGGTCCAACGCCATCCACGCCGCCGCCCCGATCCTCGGCCGCCTCGCCGCGTACGAACCGCGCCGGCCGGTCATCGACGGGCTGGAGTACCGCGAGGGCCTCAACGCCGTACGGATCGAGGCGGGCGTCGCCAACAACGTCATCCCGGACGCCTGCACCGTCGTCGTCAACTACCGGTACGCCCCCGACCGCAGCGCCGAAGAGGCCCTGGCCCACGTCCACGAGGTCTTCGCGGACTGCGGCGTCGTCGAGTTCACCGTGGACGACCACTCCGGCGCGGCCATGCCCGGCCTCTCCCACCCGGCGGCCAAGGCGTTCATGGCGGCGGTCGGCGGCACCGCCCAGCCCAAGTTCGGCTGGACGGACGTCTCCCGCTTCGGCGCGCTCGGCGTCCCCGCGGTGAACTACGGACCCGGCGACGCACTCCTCGCGCACAAGCGCAACGAGCACGTGGCCGTCGACCGGATCACCCACTGCGAGGAGCGGCTCCGCTCCTGGCTCACCGGCTGACCCACAGCATTCCCCTGTGCGTAACCTCCGTAGATCTACCCTGACCTGACACACAACGTCGGCATGTCGTCGGAGGGAGCAGGTCATGGGCAACCCCGAGGAAGCGCACGTCCCCGAGGAGCAGCGGCTCGGACCGGTACTGCGCCGCAGGGAACAGGTACAGCCCGGCACCACCGATCAGCGGCTGCTGGACACCGAGGGCGACTCCGAGTGGGTGCACACCGACCCATGGCGGGTGATGCGCATCCAGTCGGAGTTCGTCGAAGGATTCGGCGCCCTCGCCGAGCTGCCCAGCGCCATCAGCGTCTTCGGCTCGGCCCGCAGCCCGGCCGGCGGACCGGACTACGAGGCGGGCGTACAGATCGGCAAGGCGCTGGTCGAGGCGGGCTTCGCGGTGATCACCGGGGGCGGGCCCGGAGCGATGGAAGCGGCGAACAAGGGGGCACGGGAGGCGAAGGGCGTCTCGGTCGGCCTCGGCATCGAGCTGCCCTTCGAGTCCGGCCTCAACCCGCACGTCGACATCGGCGTCAACTTCCGCTACTTCTTCGTCCGCAAGACGATGTTCGTGAAGTACGCGCAGGGCTTCGTCGTCCTGCCCGGCGGCCTCGGCACCCTGGACGAACTCTTCGAGGCGCTCACGCTCGTCCAGACGGGCAAGGTGACACGCTTCCCGATCGTGCTCTTCGGCACCGCGTACTGGTCCGGGCTCGTCGACTGGCTGCGGGACACGGTGGTGGCGCAGGGGAAGGCGTCCGAGCGGGATCTGCTGCTCTTCCACGTCACGGACAGCGTGGAAGAGGCGGTCACCCTGGTGACGAAGGAAGTCGGCCGGTAGGACGGCACGCGGGCGCCGGACGGGCTTGTTCGAGCCCCTCCGGCGATTGAGGTGCGGGTCCGGGGCCGGAGCCCCGGTTTCGGGAGAGGACGGGCAGGGGGCAAAGCCCGCCGCAGCCCCCCGCCACCTCATGCCCCGGCTACGCCAGCCCCCTCCGCGCCACCGCCGGCGCCCGGTGCCCGGCGATCGACGCCACCATGTCCAGCACCTGCCGCGTCTCCGCCACCTCGTGCACCCGGTACACCCGCGCCCCCAGCCAGGCCGACACCGCGGTCGTCGCCAGCGTCCCGACCAGCCGTTCCTTCACGGGCCGGTCGAGCGTCTCCCCGACGAAGTCCTTGTTGGACAGCGATACGAGGACGGGCCAGCCGGTCTCCGTCATCTCACCGAGCCGACGCGTCGCCTCCAGCGAGTGCCGGGTGTTCTTCCCGAAGTCATGACCGGGGTCGATCATGATGCCGTCCGGTCTGACCCCGAGCTCCACGGCCCGCTCGGCCAGCCCCTCCGTCACCCGCAGGATGTCCGCCATCACGTCGTCGTACACGACCCGGTGCGGACGGGTCCGCGGTTCGGCGCCGCCCGCGTGCGTGCACACCAGCCCCGCCCCGTACCGCGCGGCGACCTCCGCGAGCTTCGGGTCGACACCGCCCCACGCGTCGTTCAGCACATCCGCACCGGCCTCGCAGACCGCCTCGCCGACATCGTGGCGCCAGGTGTCGACGCTGATGACGACATCCGGGTGGCGGCGCCGTACCTCGGCGACGAACCCGACCGTGCGTCGGGCCTCCTCCTGGGCCGTCACCTCCTCGCCGGGACCGGCCTTCACCCCGCCGATGTCGATGATTGCGGCGCCGTCCGCGACGGCCTGCTCGACCCGGGCGAGCGCGGGCTCGTCGCGGAAGGTCGCGCCCTGGTCGTAGAAGGAGTCCGGAGTACGGTTCACGATCGCCATGATCACCGGCTCGTGCGCCCCGAATTCGCGCCGCCCCAGCCTGAGCGCACCGCTTCGCATCCCGTGTTTCTCCTCTGGTAGATCGCCCCGTGGGTCGCCTGCGACCCTAACTGTCGGCACCGCATGGCACGATCGGAGCCGGACAGGTTTTCGCTCCCGGGGAGATGCGCGTGTTCTGGTTCTTGCTGCTGGCGATGGTGGTGGTCGTGGCCGCGGTCACCCTCGCGGTGGTCGGCGGAGGGAAGAGTGCCGTCCTGCAGGACGTGGCGCCCGAGCAGCTGACCGACCCGTTGCCCGCGAACCGGCCGGTCGGCCGCGCGGACATAGAAGCGATGCGACTGCCCGTGGTGGCCCGCGGCTACCGGATGACGGACGTCGACGACGCCCTCGGCCGGCTCGGGGCCGAGCTTGCCGAACGGGACGCGCGGATCGCCGAGCTGGAGTCGGCGCTCGCCGGCGCGCAGGCGACCGCAGTGGGCGGCAAGGGGCTCTTCAAGGAACCGCCGCACCCGCCGCGCCTCGAGCGGTCCCCGTGGGAACCGCCGCACCCGCCGCTCCCCGAGCGGTCCCACCGGCCGCGCCCCGAGCGGTCCCCGTGGGAACCGCCGCACCCGCCGGCGCCGTCCGGCCCCCCGCCCGGACCTTCCGGGCCGCAGTCCGGGCCCCGGCCCGGCGAGGAGCCGCAGCGATGAGCGGCGCCGGCGTCGAAGCCGCGGCCGACGGCAGGCCGCGCTGCTCCTGGGCACTGTCCACCGACGACTACCTCGTCTACCACGACACCGAATGGGGCCGCCCGGTCCACGGCGACGACGCCCTGTTCGAACGGCTCTGCCTGGAGGCGTTCCAGTCCGGACTGTCCTGGCTGACGATCCTGCGCCGCCGGGAAGGGTTCCGCAGCGCCTTCTCCGGGTTCAAGATCCCCGCGGTCGCCGAGTTCACCGACGCCGACAGAGAACGTCTCCTCGCCGACGCCGGGATCATCCGCAACCGCGCGAAGATCGAGGCGACCCTTGCCAACGCCAAGGTGCTGGCCGACTGGCCGGACGGCGAGCTGGACGCACTGATCTGGTCGTACGCGCCCGACCCGGCCACCCGCCCCGCCCCGCGCACCCTCGGCGACGTCCCGGCGGTCACCCCTGAGTCCACGGCCCTCGCCAAGGACCTCAAGAAGCGCGGCCTGCGCTTCATCGGCCCCACGACGGCCTACGCCCTGATGCAGGCGTGCGGCCTGGTCGACGACCATCTGGCGGACTGCGTGGCCCGGGGTACCGCGGCGTAGCGGACTGCTACTTCCCCAGGTACTTCGGCTTCGCCTTGTCCAGGAAGGCCTGCACCGCGATCGTGTGATCCTCCGACGCGCCCGCCTTCGTCTGGAGCTCGTCCTCCTTCTCCAGCGTCTCGCTCAGCGTGTGGCCGGCGCCGTACGCCAGGGACGCCTTGAGCGCGGCGTACGCCACCGTCGGACCGTCCGCCAGCCTGCGGGCCACCGTCAGGGCCTCCGCGGCGAGGTCGTCGGCGGGCACCACCTTGTTCGCGATGCCCAGCTCGTAGGCGTCCTGTGCGGAGATCGAACGCGGGAAGAGCAGCAGATCGGCCGCGCGGCTCTGACCGATCAGCCGGGGCAGCGTCCACGAGACGCCCGAGTCGGCGGTCAGGGCGACCCCGGCGAACGAGGTGTTGAAGGACGCGCTGTCGGCCACCACCCGGTAGTCGCACGCGAGCGCGAACCCGAAGCCCGCACCGGCCGCGACACCGTTGACCCCGGCGACGACCGGCTTCTCCATCTCGGTGATCGCCCGTACGACCGGGTTGTAGTGCTCCTGCACGGTGCTCAGCGCATTGCCCGTGCCGGATTCGCGGGTGGCGGTGAGCGTGGCGACGTGTTCCTTGAGGTCCTGGCCGACACAGAAGGCGCGCCCGGTCGCGGTGAGCAGAACGGCCCGCACGGCGGTGTCGGCGGCAGCCGACTGCAGCGCGTCACGGAGCGCGACCTTGGCCGCCGTGTTCATGGCGTTCATCGCGCCGGGCCGGTTGATCGTGATCGTCGCGAGACCGTCAGTCACTTCGTAGAGCACCGTGTCGGCCACGTTGTCCGCCATTTGCTGTCCCCTTTGCGCCTTGGGCAATGCCTGTCGAGGCAAGCATGGCCGACATCACGGAGGGCGAACATGTGACCTGCGTCTAACAATTGCACCCCGATGCAGGGGTGAAGGCGACGGAGTATCGCAGTCGGATCGCCGAATTGAGTGGTTTTGAGAGAGCGCGTTGCGCAAGCGATGCAGACCGATGTTGGTCATCGGGGTCTGTGATGCGGGATAATGGCGAGGAAGCAATGTGTTCGATGCCGGTGACACAGCGCCTGTCATGGGGCCGCCGGTTGATATGAGCTGGTTTCAGGAAGGGGAACGAGCATGGCGGCCATGAAGCCGCGGACGGGCGACGGCCCGCTCGAGGTGACAAAGGAGGGGCGGGGCATCGTCATGCGCGTTCCGCTCGAAGGCGGCGGTCGGCTTGTCGTGGAGCTGACGCCGGACGAGGCCGATGCGCTCGGCGACGCCCTCAAGAAGGTCGTCGGCTGACGCAGAGGCGCCCACACTTCACCACTGCCCCGCCACGGAGCCCGTGCCGGGGCAGTGGTGCGTCCGGGACACTTCGCAGCCCCGGGTACGGGGCGGGGACCGGTGGACGGTCAGCCGCGTCGGACCGCGCACAGCAACCCGTCGCCCACCGGCAACAGGGTGGCCATCAGCTCCTGGCTCTCCCGCACCGCCCGCAACAGCTCCCGCAGCCTCAGCACCTCCGCGGGCTGCGCCGCCGAGTCCACCGTGCGGCCGTCCGCGAAGACACCCTCGAAGCAGACCAGACCACCGGGTCGCAGCAGGCGCAACGATTCAGCGAGGCAGTCCAGGCTCTCCAGCCGGTCGCCGTCGCAGAACACCAGGTCGTATCCGCCGTCCGCGAGTCGCGGAAGTACGTCGAGGGCGCGTCCCGGGATGAACCGGGCCCGATTGGCGGCGAACCCCGCGGCCCGGAACGCCTCGCGGGCGAACTGCTGACGCTCCGGCTCCGGATCGACCGTGGTCAGTACGCCGTCGGGTCGCATCCCGTGCAGCAGATAGATGCCGGAGACGCCGGTTCCGGTGCCGATCTCGGCCACTGCTTTGGCGCCCGTCGTGGCAGCGAGCAGGCGCAGCGCTGCGCCGGTGCCTGGCGACACCGAGCGGAGACCTGCGTCCCGGGCCCGGTCCCGGGCCCAGCGCAGTGCTTCGTCCTCGGCGACAAAGGCGTCGGCGAACGCCCAGCTCGTCTGCCGGTTGGCGGTAATGACCCTCTCCTGTCCCCGTAGTTGGCGCAACGGTGACTGTATCCGCTGTACCCGGGAACCCGCAGATGGGACCGGGCGTTATCAAGGGGCAGGGGAAAGCGCGTGGACGGGGCCCGCAGATCGGGCCCGGGAATCCGCGGCCGGCGGTTCCGGGGTGGCCCCCGGCCCCAGCAGGAAAAAGGCTTATCCGGAGCTAACGGGCGAGGTGGCTATGGTAGGGGCTCCACTGGACACCACCAGAGCCGACAGGGGAGGTGCGGCTGCGCCTGTGGATCGGGGAGGAGTGCTACGGCGCTTCCTCAGGTCGGCGGGTGAGCCGAAATCCGTGACCAACATTGCTGACCGTTCTTCCAGCGACTCCGCACCGACCGCGACCTTCGCCTCAGATGCGGACTCCCAGGCTTGGATGCCGCCCTCATGGGAAGAGATCGTCAGCACGCACAGCGGTCGTGTCTACCGCCTTGCCTACCGACTGACGGGCAACCAGCACGATGCCGAGGACCTCACCCAGGAGGTCTTCGTACGGGTGTTCCGTTCGCTGTCGACCTATACGCCCGGCACCTTCGAGGGCTGGCTGCACCGCATCACGACCAACCTGTTCCTGGACATGGTCCGTCGTAAGCAGCGGATCCGTTTCGACTCCCTCGGCGACGACGCCGCCGAGCGGCTGCCGAGCCGCGAGCCGTCCCCGCAGCAGGTTTTCAACGACACCCACTTCGACGCGGACGTGCAGCAGGCGCTGGACACCCTTGCGCCCGAGTTCCGCGCCGCGGTCGTGCTCTGTGACATCGAGGGACTTTCGTACGAGGAGATCGCCGCGACACTCGGCGTGAAGCTCGGCACCGTGCGCAGCCGCATCCACCGTGGACGCTCGCATCTGCGCAAGGCGCTGCAGCACCGCTCTCCCGAGGCCCGCGCCGAGCAGCGGTCCCTGGCGGGCGCGATGGTGGCGGGGGAGGGCGGATCGGCGTGAGTGGCACGGGTCCGACCCCTGCGGAACAGCATCTGGGGGACCGGCTTGCCGCGCTTGTCGACGGTGAGCTCAAACATGACGTCCGTGACCGGGTGCTCGCCCATCTCGCGACCTGTACCAAGTGCAAGGCCGAGGCTGCCGCCCAGCGGCGGCTGAAGAGCGTCTTTGCAGAGTCCGCCCCGCCTTCGCCGTCCGAGGGGTTCCTCGCCCGGCTTCAGGGCCTTCCCGGGGGACCTGGTGGTGACGACGACAGCCAAGGAAGACCATTCGGCGGCTCCGGGCGCTTCGCCGACGGACTCTTCCCCGCGATCCAGCCTCCCGGCAGCCGCACCGATTCAGCTTCGGGGAGCTCGCGGCTCGACCGCTTCGGCTATCTCCCGACACCGCATGCCTCGGCCGCGGTGCTTCCGGGTGCCGCGTCGCGCTCCGCGTTTCCCATCCATGAGGTGGGCCGGGACGCGGACCGTTCGCCGTGGCGCGGTCGCAGGTTCGCCTTCGCGGCGGCCAGCGCCGTCTCGCTGGCGGCCATCGCGCTCGGCGGTGCCCTGCCGACGGACGCCGGTCCCGACGCCCCGGTCCGCGCCGAGGGCGCCGGAAACAATGTGACACCCCTCGACGCCGACGCACGCGCCGAGAGCGGCGGCGTGACCAGCCGCCGTGGTGGCGGCATCGGCACGTCGGCAGGGCCCCACAGCAGCCCCACCGTCGCCGCCGCCGCGCCGTTCCAGCAGCCGAACGGCCGTGTACCCGCACTGTTGGGCACGGGTTTCGTCACGCCCAACCCCTTCATGGTCCCGGTGCTGACCAATATGTCCGCGCCGCCGCTGATACGTCCGACTGCTACCAGCCCCCTGTTCACCCGGGCGCTCGGCAGCGGACTGACCCCCATGTCCCCTGCGCCCTCGTCGACCTCGTCCTGGACGCCCACATCGGCCTCGGCCCTGCCGAGCTCCGCCGATCACGCTCTGCCGCTTTCTCCCCGGCGCTGACGGGGATCTGCGCAGCCATTCGCGAACCTGGTTGAATCCCGGGAGGAATACCGCGAGGGACGTCCCTCGCGGGCGTGCAGAGGGCCAGTTGCGGCAGTTGCGGGGAGAACATGGACGACGGAAAGCCCACCGGGCCGAAGGCGAAGTGGTGGAGCCGTCCCACGCCGGGGCACACCACCACTTCAGCGCCGGAGAGTGCAGCCGCCGCGGTGGATGCACCGATCGAGGACGCGCGGGCGGCTGACACACCCGCACGGTCCGAGGCCGTGGCGCCCGCGCAGCCCGTGGCACCCGAGCCGGTGGCTCCCGTGCAGTCCATAGCACCCGAACCCGTGACGCCCGTGCAGTCCATAGCACCCGAGCCCGTGGCGCAGGCGCCCGCAATCCCGGCCCCCGCACCGGCGGTCCACGCATCCGCCCCCGCCCCGGCCCCGGCGGTGAAGCCACTGCATGAGCCCGATGAGTACAGCACCCCGCCGTACGGCGGCCTCGGGCCCTGGGCGCCCGCACCTCCCGTACAGCGCCCGGTCCCGACGCCGGCCCACGGCACCCCGGTACCCGCGCCGTACGCGGGCATGAACGGCGCGGACAGGCCCGCCGGGCCCGCGCCCGTCCCCACGCAGGGTCCCGTCCCCGCCCCGGCCTTCACGCCCCCGCCCCAGCCGCCCCAGTCCACGCACTGGCTGCAGTACGACCCCTGGGGCGGATACCAGCAGCCGCTGACCCAGCCAGGCCGACCGCTCGGCTCCGGCGGCGGAGGGGGGAGGAACCGGCGCGGCCCGCTGCTCGTCGGCGCGCTCCTGCTCGCCCTGGTGGCGGGCGGCATCGGTGGTGGCATCGGGGCCTACATCGAGCGCAACGGCGGACTGACCACGGTCGAGCTCCCGCAGGCCGCGAAGAACAGCGGCGGCCGCGCCCCCGACAGCGTCGCGGGCATCGCCGCCAGCGCCCTGCCCAGCGTGGTCACCCTCCACGTCAGCGGCACCACCGAATCGGGCACCGGCACCGGCTTCGTCCTCGACAACGAGGGGCACATCCTCACCAACAACCATGTGGTCGCCCCGGCCGGCCCCTCCGGCGACATCACGGTGACGTTCAGCGGCGGCGAGACCGCGAGCGCCGAGATCGTCGGCAAGGACAGCGGCTACGACCTCGCCGTGGTCAAGGTCAAAGGCGTCTCCGGGCTCAAGCCGCTGCCGTTGGGTAACTCCGACAACGTGCAGGTCGGCGACCCGGTCGTGGCCATCGGAGCCCCCTTCGACCTGTCCAACACCGTCACCTCCGGCATCATCAGCGCCAAGGACCGGCCGATCACCGCGGGCGGCGAGAAGGGCGACGGCAGCGACATCAGCTACGTGGACGCGCTGCAGACCGACGCCCCCATCAACCCGGGCAACTCCGGTGGCCCGCTGGTCGACACCGACGCCCACGTCATAGGCATCAACAGCGCCATCCGCGCCGCCGACAGCGGTTCGACGACCGAGGGCGGCCAGGCGGGTTCCATCGGCCTCGGCTTCGCCATCCCGATCAACCAGGGCAAGCGGGTCGCCGAGGAGCTGATCAACACCGGGAAGGCCACCCATCCGGTGATCGGCGTCACATTGGACATGAAGTACACCGGTGATGGTGCCAAGGTCGGCGCGAAGGGCGCCGGGGGCAAGCCCGCGGTGACGCCGGGCGGTCCCGGGGCGAGGGCCGGCATCAAGCCGGGCGACATCATCACCGAGGTGGACGGCCAGCGGGTGCACAGCGGCGAGGAGTTGATCGTGAAGATCCGCGCACACCGCCCGGGCGACCGTTTGGACCTCGGTCTGACCCGCAGTGGTAAAGACCTGTCCATGACTTTGACCCTCGGGTCCGCAACGGGCACGTGACGGCACCGGGACGCTACCGCCCGGACAGGTCCGCCGGGTACCGTGGGCCGGGGCCGGACCTCATCCGGCCTGGTCCATGGTCTCGGAGAACACGAGGAGCAACCAGGTGTTCAATGACATAGGCGCACTCGAGGTGGTGACGCTCGTGATCCTCGGCGTGCTCGTCTTCGGCCCGGACAAGCTGCCCAAGGTCATCCAGGACGCCTCGCGCTTCATCCGAAAGATCCGTGAGTTCTCCGAGAGCGCCAAGGAAGACATCCGTACGGAGCTCGGCCCGGAGTTCAAGGACTTCGAGTTCGAGGACCTCAACCCGAAGACGTTCGTCCGCAAGCAGCTCATGGACGGCAACGACGATCTCGGGCTGAAGGAGATCCGCGAGAGCTTCGACCTCCGCAAGGAGATGGCGGAGGTCACCGACGCGGTGCACGGGCGTGAGACCACGTCCGTGGAGTCCGCGGGCGGCGTGTCGGGCAGCGCGGCGATCACCGCGGCGAACGGCTCCCCGGGCGCTCCCGACCTGCTCAAGAAGCGTGAACAGCCCACGAAGGACGACCGTCCGCCGTTCGACGCAGACGCCACCTGACACCGGTCAATCCCGACTCGTCCGGACGGTATGGCTATTCTCCATCTGTCCGGTTGCGAGGCTGCCCGAGGGGGGCGGGCCACTCCGGACCCTAGGGATCGAGGAGGCGGCCGGGCAGATGGAGACGACAAGTCGGGCAGGCGCGGAAGGTGCGTCCAACGCAGTCACCGAGGAGGAGGTGCCGGCGGCCCGGCGTACGGTCGACGGCTATCTGCAGGCGTCGTTCCCCTGGTACGGACTGGACGAGGCCTTCACCGGTCCGCGCTGGCTGATGCCGGTCGGCACGGCGGCGGACGGCACGGTGCAGCACGGATCGACCGGGCATGGTGACGAGCCGCTGATCCGGGGCGACTCGGGCGGTGACAAGCAGCGGTTCGCGGTCGTGGTGACCGTGGCGAGCAGTCCCGTGCGGCGCAGTGGCGACGGTACGGGAGTCCTGGACGCGACCACGGTGTCGTCGGCCGCCTGGCTGGCGGGCTCGGGCCTGTTGGCGTTCACGTGGCCCCCGCAGCTGGACCACACACTGCGCGACGACTGGCTGGACCAGCAGACGGAGACGGCGTTCGAACTCGCCGACGATCTGGACGGTCCCGCATGGTCGGTGCTGTCCCTGCCGGTGGACGGGGTTCCGGTGCCGTTCCACTACCGCGAGTCCGAGTACGGGTGGGTGCTGGCGGGGTCGGCGCGCGGCGGGGTGCACATCGGGGCGTACGGGCGCGGGATGAGCGCGTACGGACTCGGGTTCTCAGTGATCGCAGACATCGCCACGTACGCGTAGCGGCTCGATCGGTGCGCGGTGCGCGGTGCGCGGTGAGCCGTGGCCGGACGTGTGCGGTTCGCCGCGCTTTCCTCGATCGCCGGACGGGCTTTTTCCGTCGCGGCGATCGAGGACCCGGGCTGTCGTCAGAACTTGTTGCGCGGGGTGATTCCCAGAGACATGCCCGACAGGCCCCGCTGGCGGCCGCCCAGCCGCTCCGCGATCGTGCGCAGCGCCTTGCCGGCCGGGGAGTCCGGGTCCGACAGGACCACGGGCTTGCCCTCGTCGCCGCCCTCGCGCAGACGTACGTCGATCGGGATGGAGCCGAGCACCGGCACTTCCGCGCCGACCGTCTTCGTCAGGCCCTCGGCCACCTTCCGGCCGCCGCCCGTGCCGAACACGTCGACCATCTCGTCGCAGTGCGGGCACGGCATGCCCGACATGTTCTCGACGACGCCGACGATCTTCTGGTGGGTCTGCACCGCGATCGAGCCGGCCCGCTCGGCCACCTCGGCCGCGGCCTGCTGCGGGGTCGTGACGACCAGGATTTCCGCGTTCGGCACGAGCTGTGCCACGGAGATCGCGATGTCACCGGTGCCCGGCGGCAGGTCGAGCAGCAGGACGTCGAGGTCGCCCCAGTACACATCGGCGAGGAACTGCTGCAGCGCTCGGTGCAGCATCGGGCCACGCCACACCACCGGGGCGTTGCCCGGGGTGAACATGCCGATGGAGATGACCTTCACGCCGTACGCCGACGGCGGCATGATCATGTTCTCGACCTGGGTCGGCTTGCCGTCCACGCCGAGCATCCGCGGCACGCTGTGCCCGTAGATGTCCGCGTCCACGACGCCGACCTTGAGGCCGTCGGCAGCCATCGCCGCCGCCAGGTTCACCGTCACGGACGATTTACCGACGCCGCCCTTGCCGGATGCCACCGCGTACACCCGGGTCAGCGAGCCGGGCTTGGCGAACGGCACCTCGCGCTCCGCCGTGCCGCCTCGCAGCGACGAGGTGAGTTCCTTGCGCTGTTCGTCGCTCATCACGTCGAGCGTCACGTCGACTCGCGTGACGCCTTCGACCTTCGCCACCGCGTCGGTCACGTTCTTGGTGATGGTCTCGCGCATCGGGCAGCCGGACACGGTGAGATACACCGTGACAGCGACCGCACCGTCAGCGGTGATCTCGACCGACTTGACCATGCCGAGTTCGGTGATCGGTCGGTGGATCTCCGGGTCGTTCACTGTCGCCAGTGCTTCGCGCACCGCGTCTTCGGTAGCCATACGACGATGTTACGGCGCCTGCGCCCGCCGCCGGGATGGGCCGTCAGCGGTCTTCGTCACTCTCGGCAGGAAATAGTGCGCGCCGGTCGTCCATGTCCTTCACCATGTCCTGGAGTTCCGAGCGGATCCAGTCGCGGGTGGCGACCTCGCCGAGCCCCATCCGCAGGGACGCGATCTCCCGGGTGAGGTACTCGGTGTCCGCGATGGAGCGCTCGTTCTGCTTGCGGTCCTGCTCGTGGGTGACCCGGTCGCGGTCGTCCTGCCGGTTCTGCGCGAGCAGGATCAGCGGGGCCGCGTACGAGGCCTGGAGCGACAGCATCAGCGTCAGGAAGATGAACGGGTACTGGTCGAAGCGCAGGTTCACCGGGGCGAAGATGTTCCACAGCACCCAGACGATGATGATCAGCGTCATCCAGACGATGAACCGCCCGGTGCCCAGGAAACGGGCGATCCGCTCGGAGAACCGGCCGAACGCCTCGGGGTCGTACTCCGGCAGCAGCCGCGGCCGCAGGTCCTTCGGCTGATCCAGCCGGCCCCTGGAGGTGCGCGTCATCGCCGACGACCCCGTCGACGACGGCCCGGACCCCGACGTCCGGGAGCGGTCCTCACCCGCCATGGGCCACCCACTCCTCGCCGTGGAAGTCGCTCTCGCGCCAGTCCTCGGGCAGCAGATGGTCGAGCACGTCGTCGACGGTCACCGCACCGAGCAGCGCCCCGCTCTCGTCCACGACGGGCACCGAGACCAGGTTGTACGCCGCCAGGTAACTGGTCACCACCGACAGCGCGGTGTCCGGGGTCAACGGCACGAGGTCGCTGTCGACGATCGAGCTGACCAGTGTGAACGGCGGGTCGCGCAGCAGCCGCTGGAAGTGCACCGTGCCCAGGTACTTGCCGGTCGGCGTCTCGTCCGGCGGCCGGCACACGTACACCTGCGCGGCGAGCGCCGGGGACAGGTCGGAGCGGCGGACCCGCGCGAGCGCGTCGGCGACCGTGGCGTCCGGCCGCAGCACGATCGGCTCGGTGGTCATCAGGCCGCCCGCGGTCCGCTCCGCGTACGACATCAGCCGCCGCACGTCCGCCGCGTCGTCCGGCCGCATCAGCATCAGCAGCCGCTCCTTGTCCTCCTCCGGCAGTTCGGAGAGCAGGTCGGCCGCGTCGTCCGGGTCCATCGCCTCCAGGACGTCGGCGGCGCGCTCCTCCTTGAGCTTGCCGATGATCTCCACCTGGTCGTCCTCGGGCAGCTCCTCCAGGACGTCGGCGAGCCGGTCGTCGTCGAGCGCGGCGGCCACCTCCGCGCGCCGCTTCGGCGACAGATGGTGCAGCGCGTTGGCCACATCGGTCGGGCGCAGCCGCTCGAACGTGGCGACGAGCGACTCGGCGCCCTGCCCGTGCTCCTCCAGTGAGAAGCCGCTCACCGCCGACCAGTCCACCGTCAGGGTCTCGCCCTTGCGGCGCAGCGCCCCGCCCCTGCCCTTGCGCACGAAGTACTTGACGATCTCCCAGTCGCGGCGGGCCGGGAGCTGCTGGATCGCGACATCGAGGATGGTGACCTCCTCGTCGGTCTCCACCAGCCGGACCCGGCGGTCCAGGAACTCGCCGAGGATCAGACGTTCGGTGGGGCGCTGCTCGAAGCGCCGCATGTTCACCACGCCGGTGGTGATGACCTGGCCCGAGTCGATGCCCGTCACCCGGGTCATGGGGAGGAAGATGCGGCGCCGGCTGACCACCTCGACGACGAAGCCGAGCAGCCGTGGCGGACGGCCGCCGACCCGCAGCATCGCGACGAGATCGCGGACGCGGCCCACCTGGTCGCCATTGGGGTCGAAGACGGGCACACCGGAGAGGTGCGAGACGAAGACCCGGGAGGCGCCTGCGGCCATGCTGTGTGCCTCCTTCCGTCCCGTCGAGATGGAGTAGGTCTGTTTAGTCGTTTATTCGCTGTTATGACGGGATCAGGCTAGCCCGTACCGCTCCGGGTCGGCCCGGTGGAGCCGTCCGTACGGCTCTGCGCCGGACGGCGTACCCGGCACCGGTACGCTGCCGTCAGCCACCCCCGACACGCAGATGAGAGGCAGTGCGCCCGTGACCTCTTTTGTCCCGTCCGTCGCTCCCCGCCGCCGGACCGCTGTTGCCGTCCTGCTCTGTGCGGGCCTGACCGCAGCCCTGACGGCGTGCGGCAGCGAGGATCCGGACAAGGGGACCAACGGCGTCGGCAGACTCTCGGCGGCGGAGATCGAGAAGCGGGCACAGAGTGCGGCGGACTCCGCGGACGCGGTGCGGCTGGCCGGCACGCTGGTCAGCAAGGGCGGCACGTACAAGATCGACATGCGGCTCAAGGAGGACGGCGGCACGGGCTCGCTCACCTCGAAGAACAGCACGTTCGAGCTGCTGCGGATCGGTGACGAGGTCTACCTGAAGGCCGACTCCGGCTTCTGGAGCCACGACGAGAAGGACAGCACGGACAGCAAGGGTGACGCAGGTGCCGCGGCCGGGGACAAGCTCCAGAACAAGTACGTGAAGGTCCCCCAGGACGACCCCACGTACAAGCAGCTGCGCGGCTTCACCGACATGAAGACCCTGCTCGACGGGATGCTCACGCTGCACGGCAAGGTCAACAAGGGCGACCACGGCAAGGTGGGTTCCGTCCGTACCGTCCAGATCCTCGGCGGCAAGGGCGAGGGCGGTGCGCTCGACGTATCGCTGAAGGGCACGCCGTATCCGCTGCGGTTCGCCCGCGGCGGTGGCGGAGGCATTCTCACGCTCGCCGACTGGGGCCTGGACTTCGAGCTGAAGGCCCCGGCCAAGGGCGACACCGTGGACTATGGGCAGCAGCTCCCCAAGTCGACCTCGTAGCGCCGGCCGGCCGCCGTCAGCTCTTGCGGCGGCGCTTCAGCAGCAGGCGCGGGAGCGCGTCGGGCGCGGGGCGGCGGGTGGTCGCCGGGGTCGGCAGCGGCGGCGCCGCGTGCGAGGTGTCCGGCAGGTCCGTACGGGAGTCGCCGGGCGTCAGCCGCAGTACCCGGCACTCGCGCGCCCACCGCTCGGTCATCTGCTCGGCGTCCGGCGCGTTCAGCCGCTTGCCCTTGAGCTCGGCGACCGCCGCCTCCCACTCCTCGGAGTGTGGCGCGAGCTCCGTCACGGCGGCCGTCCAGGCGACCAGCCGGCCGCCCTTGTCCTTGCTGCGTACGGTCACCTCGGCGGCGGACCCGTCGGTGAGACCGGCCGGCAGCGGCTGTTCGCCCGGGCCGTCCCCGACGAGATGGGCCGCCCCTTCGTGCCATGCGTGCCACAGCGCCCGCGCGGGCCCGGTGCCACGCACCCAGATGAGGCCGGACTTCTTGGTGGCCTCCTCGACGAGGGCCGGTCCGAGCAGCGAGTCAGCGGCAGCAGCAGTCATGGGCCGAACTCTATTAGAGCCACCCGTTGCGCTTGAGCGAGCGGTGGATGGAGAAGCAGACGACCCCGATGACGCCCATCACCATCGGATAGCCGTACGTCCACCGCAGTTCCGGCATGTGGTCGAAGTTCATGCCGTAGACGCCGCAGATCATGGTCGGCACGGCGATGATGGCCGCCCAGGAGGTGATCTTGCGCATGTCCTCGTTCTGGGCGACGGTCGCCTGCGCCAGGTTGGCCTGCAGGATGGAGTTCAGCAGTTCGTCGAAGCCGATGACCTCTTCGTGCACCCGCGCCAGGTGGTCGGCGACGTCCCGGAAGTACTTCTGGATGTCGGGGTCGACCAGCCGCATCGGCCGCTCGCTGAGCAGCTGCATCGGCCGCAGCAGCGGTGAGACGGCCCGCTTGAACTCCAGCACCTCACGCTTCAGCTGGTAGATCCGGCCGGCGTCCGAACCGCGCGGGCTGCCCTTCGCGGGGGTGGAGAAGACCTCGATCTCCACCTCGTCGATGTCGTCCTGGACAGCGTCCGCCACCGCGATGTAGCCGTCGACGACATGGTCGGCGATGGAGTGCAGAACGGCCGACGGCCCTTTGGCGAGCAGTTCGGGGTCGTCCTGCAGCCGGTGCCGCAGCGCACGCAGCGAACCGTGCCCGCCGTGCCGGACGGTGATGACGAAGTCCCGGCCGGTGAAGCACATCACCTCACCGGTCTCGACGACCTCGCTGGTCGCAGTGAGCTCGGCGTGCTCGACGTAGTGGATGGTCTTGAAGACGGTGAACAGCGTGTCGTCGTACCGCTCCAGCTTCGGCCGCTGGTGGGCGTGGACGGCGTCCTCGACGGCGAGCGGGTGGAGACCGAACTCCCGGGCGATATCGGCGAATTCGGCCTCGGTCGGCTCATGGAGGCCGATCCAGGCGAAGCCGCCCTCCTCCCGTACCCGGAGCATCGCCTCGTGCGGTGTGAGGCAGCTTCCGCTCTTCTGGCGCCGCCCGTCGCGGTAGACCGCGCAGTCGACGACCGCGCTGGAGGCGGACGGGTCACGGGTGGTGTCGTAATTGCTGTGCAGGACGTTGGTCTTGCGCAGGGACGGGCGCACGGCGGCGCGCAGGTCACGGATCATCGACATGGCTGGCTCCTTCACGGAGGGCCGTCGTCGGGCGCGTGGAACAGCCCGGAATGGGGACGTGTGCTCACATCCGCAAAGCGGGCGGCACCGCGGCGGCACGATGACGGCGTTCGCTACAGACAGGCAAAAAAGGAGTGCTCTTCCGTCGTGCGCAATGCCCCGGGCCTTGACCGAGAAGGCTTCAGATCACCGAAGAAAGGTGTCGGGCGGAAGAGCGATCGGTACTGCACGATCGACTTCGATCCATTGCAGCCCCACCTCCTCCAGCCGGTCCCCCGTGGGGGATGACGTGTCGTCGGAACTGAGAGCGACGCTTCTGCGTGCTGTCCGACCAGCGGCCAAGACTATCAGCCGACACAGGGCCAATCCCTTACTTTGCCCGTTCGATACGCGTTCTATGCTCGCCACATGGGAGAAATTCTTGCTCTGGTCGAGGCCCGTCTGCGGACGGCTCTCGGTGAACCGGACGCACGCGCCGCGGTGACATTCCTCGGTACGGACCGGATCGAGGTGCTCCGTTTCGTCGACGGCGATGTGGTGCGCTACGCGACGCTCGGCATGTCCGCCCAGCCGATGGCCGACCCGACCGCAGCCCTCGCGGACCCGGTGAAGGGGCCACGCGCCGAGCTGGTCCTCTCCGTGCGGGCCGGTCTTGCCGACACCGACAAGGTCCTCCGCGGGCTGGCGGTGCTGGCAGCCTCGCCGCAGGTCGAGGGGTTGATCGTGGCGCCCGGCGCCTCGCTGGACCTCGGTGGACCGCTGTGGCCCGGGGCGCCGTTCAGCTCCGTGCTGGTCGCCGAGTCGGGCGGTCTGGTCGAGGACCTCGAACTGGACGAGCCGATGGAGCCGGTGCGGTTCCTGCCGCTGCTGCCGATGACGCACAACGAGGCGGCGTGGAAGCGCGTCCGCGGGGCTCAGGAGCTGCAGGAGCGGTGGCTGTCGCACGGGACGGATCTGCGTGATCCGCTGCGTACCTCCGTAGCCCTGGACTGAGACGTACGCCATACGGGACGCGGGGGAAGCCCCGCCGCGCGGCCAGGAGGCAGAGCCGCGGGCGGGGCGGAACAGGGTTGACCCGCAGGTCAGTTGGCGAAGACCGTGACGCCGTCCTCGGTGGCGTGCTTCGGCTCCAGCTCCTCCGCCTCATGGGTCAGGGCCGTACGCCGGATCCGGACGACGAGCGCGCCGGCCACGGCGGCGAGCGCGGCGACCACGAACGGGACGTGGATGTTGCTCCACTCCTCGATCTTCGGGGCGAGATACGGGGCGGCAGCCGCGGCGAACCAGCGGACGAAGTTGTAGCCCGCGCTCGCCACCGGGCGCGGCGCGTCCGAGACGCCGAGCGCCAGCTCCGTGTAGACGGTGTTGTTCATGCCGATGAAGGCGCCGGAGACGATCGTGCAGACGATCGCCGCGGTGTGATTGCCGTAGCCGAGGATCAGCAGGTCGACGGCGAGCAGGACCAGCGAGGCGCCGAGCAACTTGAGTGAGCCGAAGCGCTTCTGCAGCCGGGGTGCGACGAGCACCGAGAAGACGGCGAGCAGCAGACCCCAGGCGAAGAAGACCGCGCCCGACTTGTACGGCGTCATGTTCAGCACGAACGGGGTGAACGCCAGGATCGTGAAGAACGCGTAGTTGTAGAAGAACGCCGAGGTGGCGACCGAGGCGAGGCCGCCGTGACCGAGCGCCCTGACCGGATCGAGCAGTGAGGTCTTGCGGGCCGGCTTCGGCTGTTCCTTCAGGAACGCCGTGATGCAGATGAAGCCGATCGCCATCAGCGCCGCGGTGCCGAAGAACGGGTAGCGCCAACTGGCGTCACCGAGCAGCGCGCCGAGCAGCGGTCCGCAGGCCATGCCGAGGCCGAGCGCAGACTCGTACAGCAGGATCGCCGCGGAGCTGCCGCCGGCCGCCGCGCCGACGATCACGGCGAGCGCAGTCGAGACGAAGAGCGCGTTGCCGAGCCCCCAGCCGGCCCGGAAGCCGACGAGTTCCGCGACGGACGACGAAGTACCGGAGAGCCCGGCGAAGACGACGACGAGCGCGAGGCCGGTCAGGAGTGTCTTACGGCCGCCGATCCGGCTGGAGACGAAACCGGTGACCAGCATCGCGACCGCGGTGATCAGGAAGTACGAGGTGAAGAGCAGGGACACCTGGCTGGGCGTGGCCTCGAGTCCCTTGGCGATGGACGGCAGGATCGGGTCGACCAGCCCGATCCCCATGAACGCGACAACCGAGGCGCCCGCGGTGGCCCAGACGGCCTTGGGCTGGCGCAGGATGCTGCCCGTTCCCTGATCGAATGGATCCTCTGCCGGCATGGGGTTCTCGCTCTCCAGTAGATCGATGCGCTGTGCACATAATAAGTTAGAGAACCTAATGAATGCAAGATACATCTACTTATCCTGGTGGGAGCCACGCTGCGGACGGGTGATCGTCCTTGACGCGGCGACAGCCGGGGAGGACCGTTGGGCGCTATGAGGGGCGAACCCAGTTGCCCGAAGTGCGGTGGCCGGGTCAGGGCGCCCGGTCTTTTTGCCGACACCTGGCAGTGCGCCGTGCACGGCGCCGTGTATCCGTTGCAGCCGGTGATCCCACCCAGCGTCGAGGCGCTCGGCGTGGTGGTGCACCGTGCCCGGGTACCGGTGTGGATGCCCTGGCCGCTGCCGGTCGGCTGGCTGTTCACCGGCGTGGCGTACGCGGGGGACGACCGCAGCGGCGGCCGCGCCACCGTCGTCGCCTGCTCGGGACCCGGTCCGCTCGGCGGGGTGGGCGAGATGCTGCTCGTCGCCGAGGAGCTCGGGGTCGGCCTCGGCGCGCGCTACGCCGGGATCGACGGCCCCGACCCTGGCCCGTACCTCCACGTCGACGGCCCGCCCAACGCCAAGGTGCTGGCCGCCGGACGGCCCACCCCGCTCTGGCAGGTCAAGAGCGCCCCCGAGGACCGGGCAGTCTTCGCGGGTGAGGCGCGCGGGCTCTGGCTGTGGGCGGTCGTCTGGCCCGAGCAGTCCGCGCTGCTGATGTACGACGAGCTGATACTGACCGATCTGCGCGACGCCGGGGCAGAGGTCGACCTCGTGCCCTGCGGGGCGCTCAGCCCACGACTGCTCAGCCAGCCCTAGGGCCTCCAGACCCCGCTCCCTGATCCAGCCTGGTCCAAACGAAAGACCCCAGGGGCGGCACACGGTCCCGGCCGCGCTGCTGCCCTGCCCGCGGTCCTGCCGTCCTGACCGGGCGGTGTTCGAATGCCGGTTATCCTTGGGCGTCCCCCCCTGTCCGGCTGAGAGCACTGGAGTACGCGTCGTGCACATCGACCTGCACACCCACTCCACCGCGTCGGACGGCACGGACACCCCCGCCGAGCTGATGCGGAACGCCGCCGCGGCGGGGCTCGATGTCGTCGCTCTCACCGACCACGACAGCGTCCGCGGCCACGCCGAGGCGATCGCCGCGCTCCCCGAGGGCCTCACTCTCGTCACCGGCGCCGAGCTCTCCTGCCGGATGGACGCCGTGGGCCTGCACATGCTCGCGTACCTCTTCGACCCCGATGAGCCCGAGCTGGCGCGCGAACGCGAGCTGGTCCGCGACGACCGGGTGCCGCGCGCGCGGACGATGGTGCGCAAGCTCCAGGCGCTCGGCGTTCCCGTCGAGTGGGAGCAGGTCGCCCGGATCGCCGGCGAAGGATCGGTCGGCAGGCCGCACATCGCCACCGCGCTCGTCGAGCTCGGTGTCGTCGAGACCGTCTCCGACGCCTTCACCCCCGAGTGGCTCGCCAACGGCGGACGCGCGTACGCCGAGAAGCACGAACTCGACCCCTTCGAGGCGATCCGGCTGGTCAAGGCCGCCGGTGGCGTCACCGTCTTCGCCCACCCGCTCGCCGTCAAGCGCGGTGAGGTGGTGCCCGAGGCGTCGATAGCCCGGTTCGCCGCGGCAGGCCTCGACGGCATCGAGGTCGACCACATGGACCATGACGAGCCGACCAGGGCCCGGCTGCGCGGGCTCGCCAAGGAACTGGGGCTGCTGGCCACCGGTTCCAGTGACTACCACGGCAGCCGGAAGACTGTACGGCTCGGCGAATACACCACCGACCCGGAGATCTACGGCGAGATCACCCGGCGCGCCACGGGAGCCTTCCCGGTGCCGGGTGCCGGCGGACCCCGCCCCGCGTAGCTCCCCGCCTGCGCGCCTCGCGTACTTCATTGCTTCTCGCGTACGTCCCGTACGTCACCCCCTCTCTCTTCGCGTGCCCGGCCGGACCCGGCTGTGGGCTGCGTGTGTCCTGTTTCGACCCGCTCTCTTCTCGCAAGGCCTCACTGTGTTCGACGTTGCTGTCTTCGGATCCCTTTTTCTCACGCTTTTTGTGATTATGGATCCGCCCGGGATCACCCCGATCTTCCTCGCCCTGACCGCCGGACGGCCCGCCAAGATCCAGCGCCGGATGGCGTTCCAGGCGGTTGCGGTCGCCTTCGGTGTGATCGCCGTCTTCGGTGTGCTCGGCCAGCAGATCCTCGACTATCTGCATGTCTCCGTGCCCGCCCTGATGATCGCCGGCGGACTTCTGCTGCTGCTGATCGCGCTCGATCTGCTGACCGGCAAGACCGACGAGCCGACGCAGACGAAGGACGTCAACGTGGCGCTCGTACCGCTGGGCATGCCGCTGCTCGCCGGACCCGGGGCGATCGTGTCGGTGATCCTGGCGGTGCAGCACGCCGACAGCTTCGCCACGCAGATCTCCGTCTGGACGGCGATCATCGTCATGCATGTCGTGCTCTGGCTGGCCATGCGCTACTCGCTGCTGATCATCCGTGTGATCAAGGACGGCGGTGTCGTGCTGGTGACGCGGCTTGCCGGAATGATGCTCTCCGCCATCGCTGTGCAGCAGATCATCAACGGGATCACCCAGGTCATCCAGGGCTCCTGACGGCGCCCGCACATGCCACAGCGCCCCCGTACGGACAGTCCGTACGCGGGCGCTTCGTCTTTGTGCGTCGTCAGGTGTTACGAAGCCGAGGTCTCGGCCGGGCGGATATAGATGCGCTGGCCTATCGCGGCGGCCTGCTGCACGATCCGGTTGACGGAGGCGGCGTCCACGACGGTGCTGTCCACGGCGGTACCGTCGACATCGTCGAGTCGCATGATCTCGAAGCGCATATGGCTTCCCTTCGTCTGATCCTCCTGCTGGAGAACTACTGGGGAGGACGGATGGTCCGTCCGCAAGGATGTGGAGCACCAGACATCGGTGTCCCGCGCTCCACAGGGGGTACAACGGCATGCTCTCTGCAAACATTCCCTACGCTAAGGAAATTTTTTGGATGTCTAAGTACCAGTGGGTAATGGATCGTGCGCGGACAATGAGGTCCGTATGAGCGAGGCAGAGATCGCAGAGAGCCTGGACCGCACCAACGAGCTGCTCAAACGCATGCTCGCCGAGGTGTCGAAGACCCCGTCGACCCACGCGATCTTCGTGGACGCGGGCTATGTGTACGCGGCGGCCGGGCTGCTCGTCACCGGCACCGAGGACCGGCGCTCCTTCGACCTCGATGCGGAGGGGCTGATCGAGGCGTTCATCGACAAGGCCCGCACGATCTTCGCGGACAGCAGACTCCTGCGCGTGTACTGGTACGACGGGGCCAGGCGCCGGATCCACACCGTCGAGCAGCAGTCCATCGCCGAACTCCCCGACGTCAAGGTCAGACTCGGCAACCTCAACGCCAACAACCAGCAGAAGGGGGTCGACTCACTCATCCGCACCGACCTCGAATCGCTCGCCCGGCACCGCGCCATCAGCGACGCGGCGCTCGTCGGCGGCGACGAGGACCTGGTGTCGGCGGTCGAGGCGGCGCAGGGGTACGGGGCCCGGGTCCACCTGTGGGGCATCGAGGCCGGAGAAGGCCGCAACCAGGCCGAACCGCTGCTCTGGGAGGTGGACAGCCAGCGCACCTTCGACCTCGACTTCTGTCGCCCGTACGTCACCAGACGCCCCGTCACCACATACGAGGACGACACCCCGGCCCCCTCGCGCGACGATGTCCGCTTCGTCGGTGCGCAGATCGCCGCGGCCTGGCTCGCCGCCCGCGGTCGCGAGGCCCTCGCCGATCTGCTGCCCGGGCACCCCTACCTGCCGGGTTCCGTCGACCAGGATCTGCTCGTCGAAGCCGAACGGCTCCTCCAGCACTCGCTGCGCGGCCACGCCCACCTGCGGCGGGCGCTGCGCGACGGCTTTTGGCAGCACCTGCAGGCGCAGTACTGAGCTACACGCCGTCCCAGAAGGAGACGAGCGCGGCGGCGGTCTGCTCCGGGCGGTCCGTGTTGGGCGAGTGTTCGGCGCCCGCGATCCGGGTGCGGTGCGCGCCGAGTCGCTGCGCCATCGTGTCGAGCAGGGGGACCGGCCAGGTGTCGTCGCGCTCGCCGGACAGCACATGGACGGGCAGCGGTACGGCGGCGAGATCGGCCACCCGGTCCGGCTCGGTCACCAGTTGCCGGCCGGTGGCGATCAGCTGGGCGGCCCGGTGCCGCAGCCAGCGCCGGCGCAGACCCTCGCCGTCCGTGGCCGCGTCCTCCGGCGGGTCGAGGGCGCGCATCGCCTCCCACACCTCGGCCATGCTCAGCGTCGCGAGGGCGTCGCTGAGCATCTTCACCTTGAGCTGCTGGGCCTCGATGACCTGGGCGGGGCCGGAGGACATCAGCGTCAGCGAACGGAACGGCGAGGCGTCGAGCAGCACGGCCGCGCGGGCGATCTGGCCGCCGAGCGAATGCCCGAGCAGATGTACGGCGCCGTCACCGCCGGCGTCGAGCGCGGCGGCCTGGGCGAGTACGTCACGAGCCAACTCGCCCTGGGCATACGTCTCCTGACGGTCTGTCCCCTCGGTCTCGTACTGTCCGCGACCATCGACGGCGACGATGCGGTACCCGGCGGCGGAGAGCGGTTCGAGGAGCGCGATGAAGTCCTCCTTGCTGCCCATGTAACCGGGCAGCAGAAGGGCGGTGCCGCGCGGTTCGGCGGGCGGCAGGGCCTCCAGCACGGCAAAGTCCCCGCGCGCGGTACGCAGCGGGTGGACGCGGGCGCAGGGGGGCGGGGTGAAGGTGTGCGGCCGACTCATGGGAAAGAGGCTAAGTCCTCGAACGCCGCACGGGCTGAATCGGGTGTCCTCAAACGCCGGACGGGCTTGAGGTTGCCCTCAAGCCCGTCCGGCGGTTCAAGCGTTCGGGGCGGAGCCCCGGATCGACCGACCTGGTGCGATCAGCTCTCCGTGGTAGCCGTCCGCGCCCGGCGACGCCGCGGCTTCGCCTCGCCCTCGGCGACCGGAGCCTCCACCACGGTCTCCGCCTTCGGCTTCGCCGCAGCCCGCGTCCGTCGGCGCGGCTTGCTCTCCGGCACCGGCTCGGCGATCGGCGCGATCTGGAAGTCGACCTCGTCCGCCGGCTTGGCGACGACCCGGACGCGACGACGCGGCTTGGTCACCGCCTTGACCTCCGGCATCGGCTCGGCGATCGGCGCGGTCTGGAAGTCGACCTCGTCCGCCGGCTTGGCAACGACGCGGGCCCGGCGACGACGCGGCTTGGCCTCGGCCACCGGCTCCGCCTCGACCGTCAGGGGTACCTCGACGACGGCGGCCGGAGCCTCCGCCACGGCCACCGCGGCCTCGGCCACGACATCCGGGGCCCCGACACGGGTACGACGACGGCGACGCGGCGTACGCGGCTCGGCCGGCGCGTCAGCAACCGACACGGCTTCCGAGGCCTCCGAGGCCGGCGCCGGCACCACAGCGGCGGCGCCGTCCGCGACCGTGGACCCGCCCCGGGTACGACGACGCTGACGCGGCGTACGCGGTGTGCGCTCCTCAGGTGCCGCAGGCGCCGAGGACGCGGCCGACGGCTTGCGGCCACGGCCGCCCGTCTCGCCCAGGTCCTCGATCTCCTCGGCGCGAAGACCCGCACGGGTCCGCTCGGTGCGCGGCAGCACACCCTTGGTGCCGGCCGGGATGTCGAGCTCCTCGAAGAGGTGCGGCGACGTGGAGTACGTCTCGACCGGGTCGGGGAACTTCAGGTCCAGCGCCTTGTTGATCAGCTGCCAGCGCGGGATGTCGTCCCAGTCGACCAGCGTGACCGCGATGCCCTTGGCACCGGCACGGCCGGTCCGGCCGATGCGGTGGAGGTACGTCTTCTCGTCCTCCGGCGACTGGTAGTTGATGACGTGCGTGACGCCTTCGACGTCGATACCGCGGGCCGCGACGTCGGTGCAGACGAGCACGTCCACCTTGCCGTTGCGGAACGCGCGCAGCGCCTGCTCACGGGCGCCCTGGCCGAGGTCGCCATGGACCGCGCCGGACGCGAAACCGCGCTTCTCCAGCTGCTCGGCGATGTCGGCGGCCGTCCGCTTCGTACGGCAGAAGATCATCGCGAGTCCGCGGCCGTTGGCCTGCAGGATGCGCGAGACCATCTCGGGCTTGTCCATCGAGTGGGCCCGGAAGACGTGCTGCGAGGTGTTCGCGACGGTCGCGCCCTCACCGTCGGGTGAGGTGGCACGGATGTGCGTCGGCTGCGTCATGTAACGCCGCGCGAGGCCGATGACCGCACCCGGCATGGTCGCCGAGAACAGCATGGTCTGGCGCTTGGGCGGAAGCATCGTGATGATCTTCTCGACGTCGGGCAGGAAGCCCAGGTCGAGCATCTCGTCGGCCTCGTCGAGAACGAGCGAGCGCACGTGCGACAGGTCGAGCTTGCGCTGTCCCGCCAGGTCGAGCAGTCGCCCCGGGGTGCCGACAATCACATCGACGCCCTTCTTCAGGGCTTCGACCTGGGGTTCGTACGCACGGCCGCCGTAGATGGCGAGCACGCGGACGTTACGCACCTTGCCGGCCGTCAGCAGGTCGTTGGTGACCTGCTGGCAGAGCTCACGGGTGGGGACGACGACCAGCGCCTGCGGCGCCTCGGTCAGCTGCTCGGGCTGTGCCCGGCCGGCCTCGACGTCCGCGGGGACGGTGACGCGCTCCAGCAGCGGAAGACCGAAACCGAGCGTCTTGCCGGTACCGGTCTTGGCCTGTCCGATCACGTCGGAGCCGGAGAGTGCGACGGGGAGCGTCATCTCCTGGATGGGGAACGGGGACACAATGCCGACGGCCTCAAGGGCCTCGGCCGTCTCGGGAAGAATCCCGAGGTCTCGGAACGTAGTCAGGGTGCTGCCTCTTCTGTGAGACGCGGTCCGAGGCGAACGCTGGGGGTCGTACCGTGCCGGGGTTGGTCATCCGGCCGTGGATGGGCCGGGTGGCGCGGGACCACTGCCGTCGCTCGAGCGCTCGTGCCGCTGAGGGGGCCCCTCATCTGCGGTCGTACGTGTCGTACGCCCCGCGTGGAGGGCTGTCGGGTCGGAGCCGATCGGGCCACCGACCGGGCATCCTCATTCATTTCGCGCCAGCGGCACATACAAAATGCTCTGTCAGCGCAATATCACTGTACCCCGGATTCGCGCATGTGTGTCGGGCGAATTCATCGGAACGGTGTGATGTCGGTGGCTGACCAGGCCCTTCCACCCCCTGTCGGGCGGGCTATTCTGCGGTTCATGGAGACGCCTGACAACGCCACTGAAGCCCCCGCACCCACCGGAATCGCCGCCCAGGACTGGGCCACCGCATCGGCGGAACCGCAGTACCGCGCCGCGGTCGTGGATCTGCTGGGGGCGCTCGCATACGGAGAGCTGGCGGCCTTCGAGCGGCTCGCCGAGGACGCCAAACTCGCGCCGACGCTGGCCGACAAGGCAGAGCTGGCAAAGATGGCGGCCGCCGAATTCCATCACTTCGAGCGGTTGACGGACCGGCTGACGGCGATCGACACGGAGCCGACCGCCGCGATGGAGCCTTTCGCCAAGGCGCTCGACGACTTCCACCGTCAGACCGCCCCGTCGGACTGGCTCGAGGGCCTGGTCAAGGCGTACGTCGGCGACTCGATCGCCAGTGACTTCTACCGCGAGGTCGCCGCACGCCTCGACTCGGACACCCGCTCGCTCGTCCTCGCTGTGCTCGACGACACGGGCCACGGAAACTTCGCCGTCGAGAAGGTGCGCGCCGCGATCGAGGCCGACCCGCGCGTCGGCGGCCGGCTCGCCCTGTGGGCCCGCCGGCTGATGGGCGAGGCGCTCTCGCAGGCCCAGCGGGTGGTCGCCGACCGCGACGCGCTGTCGACGATGCTTGTCGGCGGGGTGGCCGACGGGTTCGACCTGGCGGAGGTCGGCCGGATGTTCTCGCGGATCACCGAGGCGCACACCAAGCGGATGGCCGCGCTCGGATTGGCTGCCTGACCCCGACCGCTGCCCGCCCCGGACCGGCCGCCGATCCGGGGCCGGCCTCGTACGAGGCCGTCAGGCCGCCGCTGATCGGCTCAGGCGGCGGCTGCCCGGACGGAGCAGCAGGGAGAGCGTCACCGCCCCGATCAGCACCGCGCCGATCAGGGTGGCCAGGACATGGCCCGGCCCCAGCGCCGAGTGCGTCAGATACGCGCCGAACAGGGCCCCCAGGCCGCCGGTGGCAAAGACGGTGCGGCGGGACGGGAGCCGACCCGACAGCGAACGGAGCGCCGCCCAGGAGAGGGCGAGTCCGAGCACGACGGAACCGAGGGATTCCCAGATCACAGACGTTCACCTCGCGGGTTGCGGAGGGGGATATCCCCTGCTCGTGGAGCTGTAGGGGCAAATCGGTCGTAGGCGGTCCTACCCGTGGGCCATGGAACGCAACCCTCCTGCGACATTTTTCGCACAGGTGTCGCACAGGCGCCGGTGGCCGTGAGCAGCGCGAAACGACGAAGCGGCTCGGCGGGAATCCCCGCCGGGCCGCTTCTCACTGCCTTGCGTCGAGCGTGCTCCTACAGTGCGCCGAACCCGACCCGCCGCGTGCTCGGCTCGCCGATCTCCACGTAGGCGACCCGGTCGGCCGGCACCAGGACCTTGCGGCCCTTGTCGTCCGTGAGGCTGAGCAGCTGCGCCTTGCCGGTGAGAGCCTCGGCGACCGCGCTCTCGACCTCCTCGGCGGAAAGCCCGCTCTCCAGAACGATCTCCCGGGGTGCGTGCTGCACGCCGATCTTGACCTCCACGGCTATATCCCTCCGACGGTCAGTCCTCTGCGCGTGAGCCGCGCCGTACGAACCACACATTAGCCCGGTGAGGGGAGCTGTCAGGGGTCGGCGGGCCACGCCCGCAGCGAACAAGGCCGGACGGTCAGTGCTGATCGATGCCGTGCAGCGGGAACCCGGCGATGCCGCGCCAGGCCAGCGAGGTGAGGAGCTGCACCGCCGTGTCGCGCGGGATCGCCGACTGACTGGACAGCCAGTACCGGGCGACCACCTGGGAGACACCGCCCAGACCCACCGCGAGCAGCATCGACTCGTCCTTGGACAGCCCCGTGTCACCCGCGATGACGTCGGAGATCGCCTCCGCGCACTGCAGCGAGACCCGGTCGACCCGCTCGCGTACCGCCGGCTCGTTCGTCAGGTCCGACTCGAAGACCAGCCGGAAGGCGCCGCCCTCGTCCTCGACGTACGCGAAGTAGGCGTCCATCGTCGCGGCGACGCGCAGCTTGTTGTCCGTCGTCGACGCCAGCGCCGTACGGACCGCCTGCAGCAGCGACTCGCAGTGCTGGTCGAGCAGTGCCAGATAGAGCTCCAGCTTGCCCGGGAAGTGCTGGTAGAGCACCGGCTTGCTGACACCGGCCCGCTCCGCGATGTCGTCCATCGCGGCGGAGTGGTAGCCCTGCGCGACGAAGACCTCCTGCGCGGCGCCCAGCAGCTGGTTGCGTCGGGCGCGGCGAGGCAGGCGAGTGCCCCGCGGGCGCGCCGCCTCTGTCTGCTCGATGGCTGTCACGCCGCCTCCCAAATTTGTGAGCGAACGCAGCCGTTGCGTACGCGCTGCGCCGTTCGGCCATCGTACTTTTGAGTAACCCGGGTGCGCGCGGCGCGGACGCAGAATTTCACGGACCGGACCGCTGCGGTAGCCACAGATTCTTCGAACCACACGGCAAAACGGGACGTATCAGCGGTAGTCGTCCTCGTCCTGTGCTACGACGCGGTGCTGCTCGGCCGCATCCGCCTCATTTGCGGTGGCCCGGTCGATGTCCGTCAGCGGATCGTCGCTCTTCTGCTGGAGGTCGGCGTGCTGCTCGACGGCATCCGCCTCGGGCGTCTCCTGGTCCGGTTCGTCCGGCTGAATGTCTTCAAAGGTCTCCGGGTCACTGGGGTCGACCGACATGGTGACTCCCTTCCTTAGCTTCGAGCGTAGGAGCTCCCCCTTCGCGGCGCTATGCGATCTGTGACGGCGAACACACGAATCACGGTGTGATCGTCTCGTAACATTGCCGCATGTCTTCGACCGAGCTGCCGGGAGCCCGCGCCGCTGCTGCCGCGGTGGCCCCCACGGTGAGCCCCGTCCGGGTCGCCGAGGGGGAGAAGCTGCGCTCCGTCGCGTTGCCCGGGCTGACGCTGAACATCCGTACCCGCCCGCCGGAGCGGTCCGGACTGCCGCCCGCACTCTATGTGCACGGGCTCGGCGGCTCCTCGCAGAACTGGTCGGCGCTGATGTCGTTGCTCCAGGACGTGGTGGACGGCGAGGCGGTCGACCTGCCCGGCTTCGGGGACTCCCCGCCGCCGGACGACGGAAACTACTCGGTCACCGGGCACGCCCGCGCGGTGATCCGGCTCCTCGACGCGGAGGAGCGCGGGCCCGTTCATCTCTTCGGCAATTCACTCGGTGGTGCAGTGGCCACCCGGGTCGCGGCCGTCCGTCCGGACCTGGTGCGCACGCTCACCCTGGTCTCGCCCGCACTGCCCGAGATCAGGGTGCAGTGGCCTGCCGTACCGACCGCACTGCTCGCCGTTCCGGGTGTCGCATCCCTGTTCTCCCGGCTCAGCAGGGACTGGACCGCTGAAGAACGCACCCGCGGAGTCATGGCACTCTGTTACGGCGATCCGGCACGTGTCTCCGAGGAGGGCTTCCGCGATGCGGTGGCCGAAATGGAGCGACGGCTGGAGCTGCCGTACTTCTGGGACGCGATGACGCGCTCGGCACGTGGCATTGTCGATGCCTACACGCTGGGCGGGCAGCACGGACTGTGGCGCCAGGCCGAGCGTGTGCTCGCTCCGACTCAGCTCGTGTACGGCGGACGGGACCAGCTCGTCTCGTACCGGATGGCACGCAGGGCGTCCGCGGCCTTCCGCGATTCGCGGCTGCTGACACTGCCCGATGCCGGGCATGTGGCGATGATGGAGTACCCGGAGGCGGTCGCCCAGGCGTTCCGGGAATTGCTCGACGAACGCGGCGGGAGCTGATCCGGGGCGTGGGACGACATAGCCGAAAAGGCCCTCCACTCAAGGGATCCGAGAGTGATGCCGCCGCGAAGACGGGCGGCGGTCGTGAGGGGCCGCGGCCGGAGTCCGGCAACGGACGGCGCAGGAGGGCGGCCGACACGCCGCCCGGCACGGACGGGCACATCCCGTTCCAAGGAGTCCCACAGGTGCGCGGCGGCCATCCCGAACTGCGTGAACCGGGTGGTGGCTGGGGAGCCGGAACGCGGCAGCGGTACGGCGACTGGCAAGTCCCGGCTCGGACCGATGCCGGTGGCCAGGGGCCACGCCCGGGGGCACCTCGGCCGGTCTCCCAGCAGCAGCCGATGGTTCAGCGGACGCCGGTGCCGCAGCGCCCTCAGCCGATGTCCCAGCAGCAGGCGGTCCGTGAGCGGTCGCTGATACCGGGGCCGCGACGGGAGTTCGTCGACGCCTTCGACGCGACACCCGCATCGCTCACGCCACCCGCACCGCGTTCCCCGTCCGCCCCACTGGCCCCGCCGGCCGATCCCTTCAGCTCGGTCGTCGAGTCGGACGAGCGGCCCCCCGGCGGGGACAGGGACGTGGCGCCGGGCACCGCTCCGGACACCAAGGACGGCAAAGGCAGCAAGGGCCGTACCTTCACCGGCATTGCGGCCGCCGCGGTGACCACCGTGCTCGCGGTCGTCGTCGCGGGGCAGGTCGCCCATGACGGCAGTGCGCGGGCCGGTGCCGCCGCGCCTACGGGCGTGGACCGGGACGGTGGCCACGACATCTCCTCCCGCTCGGACGACCGGCCGACGCCCGCATCGGTCGCGGTCAAGGCCCTTTCGTACGAGCAGAAGATGGCCAAGGGCTATCCGCTCGCCCCTGACCTCCAGGGCTCCGGGCATTTCGAGGTGGTCCCGGGCGGGGCGAAGGCTCCGGGCAGGGGACATGAGTACCGCTATCGGATCGATGTCGAAAAAGGTCTCGGTCTCGATGCCGGACTCTTTGCCGAAGCCGTCCAGAAAACCCTTAATGACGACCGGAGTTGGGCGCACGACGGCGTCATGACTTTTGAGCGGATCTCCTCGGGCGACCCCGACTTCGTGATCACTCTGGCCAGCCCGGGGACCACCGGCGACTGGTGCAAGAAGTCGGGCCTCGACACGACCGAGGACAATGTCTCGTGCGATTCCGCGGCGACCGAGCGCGTGATGATCAACGCCTATCGCTGGGCGCAGGGGTCGTCGACGTTCGGCCCCGGGAAGCTCTTCGCCTACCGCCAGATGCTGATCAACCATGAAGTCGGCCACCGGCTGGGGCACGACCATGTGACGTGCCGCACGCCGGGCGCACCGGCCCCGGTGATGCAGCAGCAGACCAAATCCCTGGACATCGATGGGATCAAGTGCCGCCCCAACCCCTGGGTATACCCGGTCGGTTGAGCCGGATCGGGGCGTCGGCCCGGTTTTGCCCGGCCACCCTTTGATCGCCCCCTGCTGAGACCCGCGCCCGGGCCGGGAGGGCGGCCGCCCGAAACGCTGTCCAGCATCTGAGACCGGCGTCTTGTTCCGCGTTGACATCGCCGATGTGGTCCCGCATATTTCTCGGCATGTCACGCAACCCTGTCACCTCCGAATGCGCCGCCATTGTGCTGGCGCTCATCGGCGTGACCGGGCACAGCGTCGCCGACATTCACTGTTGCTGACGCCTGCCTGAGCGCGCGTCGGCCCTTTCCCCGAGCCCTGGTCTCGGCCCGAACGGCCCTTCCCGACTGCCGCGCCCCGGCGTTCTCACGTCCGCAGGCGCGGCAGTTTCGGTACCCCGGTCCCCCTTTTCGCCTTCCGACCGGTTGTCCCCCACCCTCGCTGCAGCCTGCCCGGACCCACCATCCGCATTTCACCGCAAGCAGCACTCCGAGAGGTCATCTTCCGATGCGTCAACCGTCCGTCATATCGCGCCGCGTGGCAGCGGCCGTCGTGGTTCTCGTCGTGGGTTCGGGCGCCGCCGCGTGCGGGCCCCAGGACAGCAAGGGCAGCGAGAGCAGCTCCGGCGCAGCGGGCAAGCCCGCCAAGGGCGGCACCCTCACCGTCCTCAACAGAGCCGCGCAGGAGGACTTCGACCCCGCACGGCTCTACACCTCCGGCGGCGGCAACGTTCCGTCCCTGGTCTTCCGTACGCTGACCACCCGCAACCGGGAGGCCGGCGCGGCCGGCGCGAAGGTCGTCCCCGACCTGGCGACCGACCTGGGCACGCCCAGCAAGAACGCCACCGTCTGGACGTACACGCTCAAGGACGGCCTGAAGTACGAGGACGGCACCGCGATCACGAGCGCGGACATCAAGTACGGCATCGAGCGCTCCTTCGCTGCCGAACTCTCCGGCGGTGCGCCCTACCTGCGCGACTGGCTGATCGGCGGCGCCGACTACCGGGGTCCGTACAAGGACAAGAAGGGCCTCGCCTCGATCGAGACGCCCGACGCGAAGACGATCGTCTTCCACCTCAACAAGCCGGAGGGCGAGTTCCCCTACCTGGCGACGCAGACCCAGACGACCCCCGTACCGAAGGCCAAGGACACCGGCACGAAGTACGAGAACCACCCCATCTCCTCGGGTCCGTACAAGGTCGTCAAGAACGAGGGCGACGGCGAGCGCCTCGTCCTGGAGCGCAACAAGTTCTGGTCGGCCGCGACCGACGAGGAGCGCAAGGCGTACCCGGACCGGATCGACGTGCGCTCGGGGCTCGACTCGGCCGTCATCAACCAGCGGCTCTCCGCCTCCCGCGGCGCCGACGCCGCCGCAGTCACCACCGACACCAACCTCGGCCCGGCCGAGCTCGCCAAGGTCACCGGCGACAAGAAGCTCGCCGCCCGGGTCGGCACCGGCCACTTCGGCTACACCAACTACATCGCCTTCAACCCGAAGGTGAAGCCGTTCGACAACCCGAAGGTGCGCCAGGCGATCTCGTACGCCGTCGACCGCACCTCGGTCGTCAACGCGGCCGGTGGCTCCTCGCTCGCCGAGCCCGCCACCACCTTCCTGCCGGAGCAGGAGTCCTTCGGCTACAACGCGTACGACGCCTTCCCGGCCGGCAGGACGGGCAACGCGGCCAAGGCCAAGGAGCTGCTGAAGGAGGCCGGTTACGCCAAGGGCCTGACCATCACCCTCACGCACTCCAACGACAAGAACTTCGCCACCAGCCCGGAGATCGCCACCGCGATCCAGGAGGCGCTGAAGAATGCCGGGATCACGGTCAAGCTCCAGGGCCTGGAGTCCAACGCGTACTCGGACAAGATCTACAACGTGAAGAGCGAGCCCGGCTTCTTCCTCACCGGCTGGGGCGCCGACTGGCCCTCCGGCGGTCCGTTCCTCGCACCGATCTTCGACGGACGCCAGATCGTCAAGAACGGCTACAACTTCAACGCCTCCCAGCTCGACGACGCCTCCGTCAACAAGGAGATCGACGAGATCAACAAACTGACCGACCTGAGCGCGGCCGCGAAGCGCTGGGGCGCACTCGACAAGAAGATCGGTGAGCAGGCGGTGACCGTGCCGCTGTTCCACCCCGTCTACAAGCGCCTGTACGGCGAGTCCGTCAAGAACGTCGTCATCAGCGACTGGACCGGTGTACTCGACATCTCGCAGGTCGCGGTCAAGTAACCATGGCCGAAGCTCTGCTGGTCAAGGAGGCGGGGGCCGTGCAGGCCCCCGCCTCCGGGGCCTCCTCGTTCTGGCGGCGGCTGCGCGCACGGCGCTCCGCCGCCGTGGCGGCCGTGATCGTCGCCCTCCTGGTCCTGGTCGCGCTCGCCGCCCCGCTGCTGGCGGGCATCGAGGGCCAGGACCCCACCACCTACCACGCGAACCTCGTCGACTCCGCGACCGGCGGCGTACCGCTGGGCTCGTTCGGCGGGATCAGTGCCGACCACTGGCTCGGCGTCGAACCGCTCACCGGCCGCGATCTCTTCGCCCGCGTCGTGTACGGGGCCCGGGTCTCGCTCGGCGTCGCGCTGGCCGCGACCCTGCTCCAGGTGATCATCGGCGTGGTCGTCGGGCTCGCCGCCGGACTCGGCAGCCGCTTCGTCGACCAGGCGCTCAGCCGTGTCACCGACATCGTCGTCGCCCTGCCCGTCATGGTGATCGCGCTCGGCGCGCTCGCCGTCGTCCCCGCCGACTTCCCGCGTCCGGTGCTGATCGCCGCGATCGTCGGGCTGGTCGGCTGGTCCGGCATCTCCAAGATCGTGCGCGCCCAGACCCTCGCGCTGAAGTCGCTCGACCATGTGGCGGCCGCCCGGCTGAGCGGCTGGGGCGGCTGGCGGATCGCCCGGCGGGAGCTGCTGCCCGCGCTCGCCGCACCCGTCATCACCTACGCCGTGCTGCTCTTCCCCGGCAACATCGTCGTCGAGGCGGCGCTGTCCTTCCTCGGCGTCGGCATCAAACCGCCCACGCCGTCCTGGGGGCAGATGCTCAGCGACGCCGACACCTGGTACCAGGCGGCGCCCACCTATCTGCTGATCCCCGCCCTGCTGATCTTCATCACCGTGCTGGCGCTGACCGTCCTCGGTGAAGGTGTACGCAACGCACTCGACCCGCGCATCGCCTCCCGGTTGCGGATCGGCACCGGACGCAAGAAGGAGGCCGGAGCATGAGCCGGTTCCTGCTGCGGCGCATCGGCGGGGCGCTCCTCGTGCTCCTCGCCCTCAGCGTCGTCGTCTACGCCGCCTTCTACGTCGCCCCGGGCAACGTCGCACAGATCGCCTGCGGTCCGCGCTGCTCGCCCGCCCAGGTGGCACAGGTCAGCGACCAACTGCGGCTCGGCGACCCGCTGTACCTGCAGTACGCGCACTTCCTCCAGGGGATCTTCGCCGGCCGCGACTACTCGACCGGCACCGGAATCCTGCACTGCCAGGCACCCTGCCTCGGACGCTCCTACCAGAACGACGAGCAGGTCACCCAGATGATCCTGACCAAGCTCCCGGCCACCGCCTCGCTCGCCATCGGCGCCTTCGTGCTGTGGATCGTGCTCGGCGTCGGCACCGGGCTGCTCTCGGTGTGGCGGCGCGGCCGCGCGACCGAGCGGCTCCTCACCGGACTGACCCTGGCCGGCATGGCCACGCCCGTCTTCGTCGTCGGTCTGCTGCTGATCATCGTCTTCTGCTCGGCGCTGCAGCTGCTGCCGTTCCCCGACTACGTACCGCTCACCGAGAACCCGGAACAGTGGGCCTGGAATCTGCTGCTGCCCTGGGTCTCACTGGCCCTGGTCTCCGCCGCTCCGTACGCCCGGATGACCCGGGCGTCGATGCTGGAGACCCTCGCCGAGGACCATGTGCGCACCTTCCGGGCGTACGGGGTGAGCGAGCGGAAGCTCGTCGGGCGGCACGCGCTGCGCGGCGCGCTCGGTCCCGTGATCGCGCTCGGCGCACTGGACATCGGCTCGATGTTCGGCGGCGCCGTCCTCACCGAGTCGCTCTTCAACATCCCCGGTGTCGGACGCGAACTCGTCGACGCCGTGAAGAACGTCGACCTGCCGGTCGTCGTCGGCCTGGTGCTCGTCACCGGCTTCTTCGTCGTCCTTGCCAATGCCGTCGCGGACATCCTGCAGGCGATGGCCGACCGTCGGGTGGTGCTGGCATGAGTCTGGTCGAGGTCTCCGATCTGACCATCTCCTTCGACGGCGCGGATGGCGTACGGGCCGTGGACGGCCTTTCCTTCACGCTGGAGGAGGGCGCGGCGCTCGGCGTCGTCGGCGAGTCCGGCTCCGGCAAGAGCGCGTCGGCGTACGCCCTGCTCGGGCTCCACCGGGGGACAGGCGCCGCGGTCGGCGGCTCGATCCGGGTTGCCGGCGTGGACGTACAGGCGGCGGACGACGCGGAACTGCGGGCACTGCGCGGGGCGAAGGCCGCGATGGTCTTCCAGGACCCGCTGTCCTCGCTGGACCCGTACTACGCGGTCGGTGACCAGATCGCCGAGGTGTACCGGGTCCACACGCGCGCCTCCGGGCGGGCGGCGCGGGCGCGGGCCGTCGACGTGCTTGACCGGGTCGGGATCCCCGACGCGGTGCGGCGGTCACGGTCCCGGCCGCACGAGTTCTCCGGCGGGATGCGGCAGCGTGCGCTGATCGCGATGGCGCTGGCCTGCGAGCCGCAGCTGCTGATCGCCGACGAGCCGACGACCGCGCTGGACGTCACCGTCCAGGCCCAGATCCTGGACCTGTTGCACACCCTGCGCCGGGAGACCGGCATGGGGCTCCTGCTGGTCACCCACGATGTGGGCGTCGCGGCGGAGAGCGTCGACGAGGTGCTGGTCATGCAGTCGGGCCGGGAGGTGGAACGCGGGCCGGTCGCCGAGGTGCTCGGCGCGCCCCGGCAGCCGTACACGCGCGAACTGCTGGCCGCCGTACCGCGGGTGGACGTGAAGCGCCCGGAGCCGGAGCCGGTTCCGGCGGCTCGTGTCGCGGACGCGGGCGAGCCGAGGCTCGACGACGCCGTGTCCCTCGCTGCGCAGGCGGGCGAGCCGCTGCTCGAAGCCATCGATCTGCGACGCGAATTCGGACGGGGCCGCAGCCGGGTCACCGCCGTGGACGGCGTATCGCTCACCGTCCACCCCGGCGAGACACTCGGCATCGTCGGCGAGAGCGGCAGCGGCAAGACGACGCTCGGCCGGATGCTCGTACGCCTCCTCGACCCGACCGCGGGCCGGCTCCACTACCGGGGTACGGAGATCGGATCGCTGTCCGACAAGGCGCTGCGCCCGCACCGGCGCGAGCTCCAGATGGTCTTCCAGGACCCCGTCGCCTCGCTCAACCCGCGCCGCTCGATCGGTGAATCCGTCGCCGATCCGCTGCGCGCGGCAGGCGCACTCGACGACACCCGGATCCGGGCGCGCGTCCAGGAACTGCTGGAACGCGTCGGACTCGACCCCGACCGGTACGACCGCTACCCGCACGAGTTCAGCGGCGGCCAGCGCCAGCGCGTCGGCATCGCCCGCGCGCTCGCCGCCGACCCCAGGCTGATCGTCTGCGACGAACCGGTCTCCGCGCTCGACGTCACCACCCAGGCACAGGTCACCGCACTCCTGGCCGAGCTCCAGCGCGAACTCGGCCTCGGACTGGTCTTCATCGCCCATGACCTCGCGGTCGTGCGGCAGGTCAGCGACCGGGTCGCGGTGATGCGGCAGGGGCGAATCGTCGAGCAGGGCAGTGTCGACGAGGTGTACGGGGCGCCCCAGGATCCGTACACCAAGCAGCTGCTGGCCGCGGTGCCCGCCCTCGATCCGGCGCGCGCGGCAGTGCGCCGCGCAGCCCGCAAGGAGCTGGCCGCAGCCTGACCCTGCGTAACCGATCATCCTCATAGCGCGACGGAACGCTACCGGGGCAGGAAAGTTACGACGGTTCACCCCTTTCGGTGGCGCGATGGACAACCGTCCGTCGCGCCACCGGCGTATCCGCTTACGGTCGTCCCGCTGCGAGTCGCCATTTCAGCGGCGGCCGCCCACAAGGGAGATCGAGGGTGTACTCGTGCGGATCGGACTCCTCACCGACGGTGGTTATCCGTATGCGACCGGTGAGTCCAGACTCTGGTGCGACCGTCTGGTGCGCGGACTGACGCACGAGTTCGATCTCTACGCGCTCAGCCGCTCCGCCGAGCAGGAGGCGCAGGGCTGGGTACAGCTCCCGCCCCAGGTCAGCCGGGTGCGGACGGCGCCGCTGTGGATGGCCGACGAGGACATCCTGGGCGGCCACGTCCCCAAGGGGCTGCTCGCCCGGCTGATGACCGGCGGGGGCGGGCGGTCGTACGGACGTCGCGAACGGCGCCGCTTCACGGCGCACTTCACGGCGCTCGCGACATCCATCTGTACGGCGGACGTGACGCGCGACGACGGGGACGGCGTACGTCGGACGGGTGGCTCCGACACCGCCGACGCGCAGTTCACGGACGGGCTGTACGGACTCGCCGAACTGGCCCGCGAACACGGCGGACTTCCCGCGGCGCTCCGCTCCGAAACCGCCGTCCGCGTACTCCAAGCCGCCTGCCGCGCCCCCGGCACCGGCCGGACCGTCCAGACCGCGACCGTCCCTGACCTCCTCGCCTTCGCCGCGGAGCTGGACCGCGTCCTGCGTCCGCTCTCCCTCGACTGGTACGACGAGGAGAGCCTCGGCGCGGTCGACCTCTGCCACGCCACGTCCGGCGGAGCCGCCGCTCTGCCGGGGCTGCTGGCCAAACGCTTCTTCGGGGTGCCGCTGCTGGTCACCGAACACGGTGTGCAACTGCGGGCGCACTACCTCGCCGCGACCGGCACGCCGCTGAGCGCGCCGGTGCGCGCCCTGCTCGCCAACTTCCTCGGACGGCTCGCCACCGAGGTGTACCGGCAGGCCGCGCTCATCACCCCGGGCAATACGCACGCCCGCCGCTGGCAGGAGCGGTGCGGCGCCGACCGGGCCAAGCTGCGCACCGTCTACCCCGGCATGGAGGCGGCCCGCTTCGCCGCGCTCGGGGAGAGCGACGACGGCGGACCCGACACGCTGGTCTGGGTCGGCAGGATCGAACCCTCCAAGGACCTGATCGCGCTGCTGCACGCGTTCGCCGTGGTGCGGAAGGCCGAACCGGACGCGCGGCTGCGCATCATCGGCGCACCGGCACCGTGCGCGGAAGGCACCACGTACCTCGCCCAGTGCCGGGCGCTCGCCGCCCAGCTCTTCCCCGACGAGGCCGCCGACGCGCACGCCATCGGTGACAACCCGGTCTCCTTCGAGGACATCGGCGACGCCGAACTGCCCGACCTGGCGGAGGCGTATGCGGCGGGCGGGATCGTGGTCCTCTCCAGCGTCGTCGAAGGCTTCCCGATCAGTCTGGTCGAGGCGATGTTCTGCGGACGTGCCACGGTGTCGACGGACGTCGGCGCCGTCGTCGAAGTCATCGGCGGTACGGGGCTGGTGGTGCCGCCGCGCAACCCCCGGGCGCTCGCCGACGCGTGCATCACGCTGCTGCGCGACCCCGAGCGCCGTGCACGCCTCGGCGCGGCGGCCCGCGCCCGCGCGCTCGAACTCTTCACCGTCGAACAGAACCTCGCGGCATTTCGCGGTATTTACCTGGAGCTGATCTCGCACTCCCCGGTGCGCAGAGACACGCATGCGCTGAACGCGAACGGCGCCCCACGCCCGTTCGCGACACCGCCGGAGGCCCATGTGCTGGGCAGCTGGACGGCCCCCGTCCCACCCACGGCCGGGCACACCCCGAGCTGGACGGCCGAGGGCGTGTGCGCGGGCGCGCGGAGAACGGGGGACTGCGATGTGTGAGCAGGAGACGGACACGAGGGCGGGCCGGCCGGGTGCACCCGCCGGCCGGTCCCGCGGACTTGGCGAAGAACACGGAGGAACCCCCATGGGCGGCCGCCCGACCGAGGCGCCTGATGTCTCGGGCACACCGATGCCCGACGCGAGCTGGGACTCCCGCTCGGAGGCCCTGGTCTCCGAGACGCGGGTCGCGGAGATCTCCGCACCGGCTTGGGGCCTGCCCGCATTGCCGGGGCGGGCACCGGTGGTGCCGGGCTTCACCGGGAAGGGGCGCATGCCGGTGGTGCCGGGCCTCCCCGGGAAGGGACGGCCGGCGTCGGTCATGAGGCACTTCATGGGACGGGGCGGGAGCGCCGACCGGGGCGAAGGCCCGCATGCCCCGGAGGTGGACCCGGCCACCTCCCAGGCGCCGGACGCGGCCGGCGATACGGAACCGGACCGCCCTCCGACCGCGGAGCCGGATCCGGCCGCAGCCCCGCATGTGGCCCCGGCCCTGGATCAGACCCCGGCCCCCCACTCACCCCCGCCCACCGACCCCGCCCGTCCGCGGAAGGCGACCGTCGCCCCGGACCGCCTCCCCAGCGAAGAACCGGAGTCCGGGCCGGAAGCGGCCGAGGCCGAGACCGAAGTCAAGGCCACGGGCACGGCCGACGCCGCGCCCATCGCCCGCGCCCCCGAGATCGCGCACACCCCCGCCGTCTCCGCGCGCAAGCCCACCGTGGCCCGGCGTGGGCCCATCGACCCCGTGAAGACGCTCATGCACCGGCACCGCGAGCTCTGCGAACGCGCCGTCGATCCCCTGGAGATCGCCGCCGGGCTCGAAGCCCACGGGGTCACCGACCGCGCCGCCGCCCGCTACCGGCACCGCGACGTCTTCTCGCTCGCCGAGGAGCTCTACGCGAGGGTCCCCGCCGTCGCGGTCGAGCCCGGTCGCGCGACGGCGCCCGCGCCGATGCGTGACATCGAGACGCGCGCCGCCTGGTCGCTCCGCGCGCTGCTGCCCGGCGCCGCCTCTACCGCGACCGCTGTCGTCCTGAAACTCACCGACGGGGTGCTCGGCGGCGGAGCGCGGCTCACCGTGGCCCTTGTCGGGGCGCTGGTCGCGCTCCTCGGCCTCGGTCTGTGCCTGCGGAGCGGCCCCCTGCACGCCGCCGAAGGACGCTACTCGGCTGCCGCCCCGGTCTACGGGTACTGGCTTCTCGGGTACGTCCTCTACGGCGACGCCCTGCTCGACCAGGTCCTCAGCGGCGGCCCCGAAGGACCCTGGGCGATCACCCCCGCACCCCTCCTGGGGCTCGCGCTCGCCGTCGCCCCGGCCGCCTGGTGCGCGCACCTCTTCTCCGTACACGCACAGCGCAAACTCGCAGGCAGCCGCGCACTGGAGGAGTTCGCAGCAGCTGTGCGCCCCCTGCTCTTCGGGACCGTCGCGTTCTTCCTGTGCGTCCTCACCGGGCTGCTCTACCTCGCCGACCTGGGATACGGAGGTGGCGGCGCCCCGGTCGCGGCCGCCGCTCTCGGTGTCCTGCTCCTGCTGGCCCGGTTGCTGACCATCCATGGCTTCCCCGAGCCCGCCACCACCGGACTCGCCGCAGCCTGCGCCGTCGAAGCGGTCGCGCCCGCCCTGGTCCTGGCCGGGCGGCTGCCCGGCCTGCACTTCGTCGCCCGGCCCGTCGACACCGTCGTAGCGGCGGCCGGCACCGGAGCCGTACCTGCCATCGCCTGTGGCGCAGCCGCGCTCGGGCTGCTGATCCACGCCACCGTCGCTCTCTCCAGGGCCTCCGCCCACACCCGCGGGTAACCCCGCACGAACCCCGCGGAGCCGACGCCGCGGGTGCCTGTCCCGTAACGCTCGCAACCTCCCCAAGGAGACACCGGACATGACCCCCCAATCCCCCGCGCCGGCAGCCCGCCGTCGGCACGAAGGGGGCACACGATGAGGGTTCTGCTGCTCGGAGCCAATGGATTCCTCGGCCGGTTCGTGGCCGACCGGCTGCTCGCCGACCCCGCCGTGCACCTGACCGCGCTCGGCCGCGGCGACGACGCCGACGTACGGTTCGACCTGGCCGGTGGCAGTCCAGGAGCACTCACCCGCTTCCTGGACGCCGTCCACCCCGGGGTCGTCGTCAACTGCGCGGGCGCCACCCGCGGCGGCGCCCGCGATCTGACCCGGCACAACACCGTCGCCGTCGCCACCGTCTGCGAGGCGATGCGCCGCAGTCGCTGCAGCGCCCGTCTCGTCCAGGTCGGCTGCTCCTCGGAGTACGGGCCCTCGCAGCCCGGATCGTCGACCGCGGAGGACGCCGTGCCGCGCCCCGGCGGCCCGTACGGCGTCTCCAAGCTCGCCGCCACCGAACTCGTCCTGGGCTCCGGCCTCGACGCGGTCGTGCTGCGGGTCTTCTCGCCGGTCGGCCCCGGCACCCCGGCCGGCTCACCGCTGGGCCGGCTCGCCGAGGCGATGCGCCGTGCCATGCAGTCGGGCGACGGCGAGCTGAAACTCAGTGGCCTCGGAGTGCAGCGCGACTTCGTCGACGTACGTGATGTCGCCCGCGCCGTGCACGCCGCCTCGCTCTCCGCCGCGCAGGGCGTCGTCAACATCGGTACCGGCCGGGCCGTACGGCTGCGCGACGCGGCCGCCGTGCTCGCCAAGGTCGCGGGATACCCGGGTGCCCTGCACGAGCTCGACACACCCCCCGCCCGGCTCCCCATCGGCGCCCCCCGCACCCCCGCCGAGTCCGTCATCGAACACCTCTCGGCGACCCCGTCCCCGTACCCGGACGGCTGCGGGGCCTGGCAGCAGGCGGACGTCCGCACCGCCCGCGACCGGCTCGGCTGGCGCCCCCGGATCAATCTGGAGGAGTCCCTCGCCGACATCTGGATGGAGGCGGCATGCCGCATCTGACCAGCGCCGGTACCGCCCGCCGGACCAGCGGCACCGAGCAGCTCGGCTTCGGCGTCCCGGGGTACGCGCACCCGCTGCTCGCGCCCACCGAATGGGCCGAGCTGACCCGCTCCGGCACCCCGCTGCATTGGGCGGTCCTCAACATCGACAGCGGCCCCGGCGCCCGGCCCGACCCGCACTGTCTGGAGGCCGCGGGCTGGCTCCGCAAAGCCCGCGAACGGGCCGTGCATGACAGGGCTGAGCAGGACGCCGTCCGGGCGGGCGGCGGCCTGTTGCTGGGCCATCTCGATCTGACCTTCGGCAACCGGCCGTTCGGCGAGCTGATCGCCGACGCGCAGTCCTTCCTCGACTGGTACCGCGTCGACGGCTTCTACCTCGACCGGTGTCCGGCCGAGCGCGCCGACCTTCCGGCGGTCCGCCGGATCACCAGCACACTCGCCGCGCTCCTGGAGGAGCGCGAGGACAGCAAGGACGGAGGGGACGAAGAGGCCGGGGGCGGTCTGCTGGTGCTGGGGCACGGGACCCACCCGTATCCCGGCTATGCCGAGACGGCCGACCAGCTGGTCACCTTCTCCGGGGCGTGGACCGACTACCGCTGGTCGCAGGTGGCGGAGTGGACCGCGGACTACCCACCGGAATGCTTTGCGCACTTTGTGCACGGCGTCCCGCGCACCCACCTCGACGAGGCCATGCGGATCGCCCGCTGGCAGGGGGCGGGGACGATCTTCTTCACCGATCGCACGATCCGCACCGACCATGGTGGACAAACCGACCCATTCGCGGCGCTGCCCGGGTACTGGGACGAAATCGTCTCGCGGATCGGACCTGGTATCTCGGAATGAGGAGGGGCGTGGCAGTGTTGCGGGTGAACAACCGTACGTAGATGAAGTACGTAGAAACCGACCACCTGCATTGTTGAGGTTCCTGTGTCGCTGCCACCCCTGGTCGAGCCAGCTGCTGAGCTCACCGTCGACGAGGTCCGCAGGTACTCCCGCCACCTGATCATCCCGGATGTCGGGATGGACGGGCAGAAGCGGCTGAAGAACGCGAAGGTGCTCTGTGTCGGCGCCGGCGGTCTCGGCTCGCCGGCCCTGATGTACCTGGCTGCGGCCGGTGTCGGCACGCTCGGCATCGTGGAGTTCGACGAGGTCGACGAGTCGAACCTGCAGCGCCAGATCATCCACAGCCAGGCCGACATCGGCCGCTCCAAGGCCCAGTCCGCCAAGGACTCGGTCCTGGGCATCAACCCGTATGTGAACGTTGTCCTTCACGAAGAGCGGCTCGAAGCCGAGAACGTGATGGAGATCTTCGCCCAGTACGACCTGATTGTGGACGGCACGGACAACTTCGCCACCCGCTATCTCGTCAACGACGCCGCGGTGCTGCTGAACAAGCCGTACGTGTGGGGTTCGATCTATCGCTTCGACGGCCAGGCGTCCGTCTTCTGGTCGGAGCACGGCCCTTGCTACCGCTGCCTCTACCCGGAGCCGCCGCCCCCCGGCATGGTCCCGTCCTGCGCCGAGGGCGGCGTGCTGGGTGTGCTCTGCGCATCCATCGGCTCCATCCAGGTCAACGAGGCGATCAAGCTGCTCGCCGGTATCGGTGACCCGCTGGTCGGCCGTCTGATGATCTACGACGCCCTGGAGATGCAGTACCGCCAGGTCAAGGTCCGCAAGGACCCCGACTGCGCGGTCTGCGGCGAGAACCCGACCGTCACCGAGCTCATCGACTACGAGGCCTTCTGCGGCGTCGTGTCCGAGGAGGCCCAGGAGGCGGCGCTCGGCTCCACGATCACTCCGAAGCAGCTCAAGGAGTGGATCGACGCCGACGAGAAGATCGAGATCATCGACGTCCGCGAGCCGAACGAGTACGAGATCGTCTCGATCCCCGGCGCGAAGCTGATCCCGAAGAACGAGTTCCTGATGGGCAACGCCCTGCAGGACCTTCCGCAGGACAAGCGCATCGTCCTGCACTGCAAGACCGGTGTCCGCAGTGCCGAGGTCCTCGCGGTCCTCAAGTCGGCGGGCTTCGCCGACGCGGTGCATGTCGGCGGCGGCGTGATCGGCTGGGTCAACCAGATCGAGCCCGAGAAGCCGGTGTACTGAGCCGCTGTACCGAGCCTCCGTATGGGGGGCTGAACGCTTCGAAGGGGCCGGTCCGCACTGCGCGGGCCGGCCCCTTCGTCGTATCCGTCGACCCGTTCTACGAGCAGGTCCTGCCGTTCGCCGGAACCTTCCCGTCCAGGAAGTACGCGTCCACGGTCGACGTCACACACGGGCTCTCGCCGTATGCGCCGTGACCCTCGCCCTTGTTGGTGAGCATGACGCCGACCCCCTTGCCCAGCTCGTCCGCCATCTTCTGTGCACCCTCGTAGGGCGTCGCCGGGTCACCGGTCGTCCCGACGACCAGGATCGGACCGGCGCCCGGAGCACTCGCCTCCGGAGTGTCGTGCTCACCCTTCACCGGCCAGTCGGCACACCAGCCGGCCGTGTCCCACGCCAGGAACGGGCCGAAGACCGGGGACAGCTTCCGGAACTCGGGCAGCAGCGCCTTCGCGTCGCCCGCCGTCGGCCGGAGCTTGCTGTCCGCGCAGGAGATGGCGCGCTGCGAGTGGCTCTGGGTGTCGTAGTGCCCGTTCTCGTCACGGCCGTTGTAGGAGTCGGCGAGCTGGAGGAGGAGATTGCCGGTGCCCTGGTTCTCGGCCTCGTCCAGCGCCTGCGTCAGAACGGGCCAATTGCTCTTGGAGTAGAGCGGCGTCACGACGCCGGTGATCGCCAGCGTCTCGTTGAGCTTGCGGCCCGAGCCGGTCGGCAGCGGCTTCCCGTCGATCCGCTCCAGCAGCCGGGCGATGCGCCGGGTGCCCGCCTTCGGGTCCTGGCCACGGTCCTTGAGGTAGTTCTCCAGCGCCCGCTGGAAGCCGGTCGCCTGGTTGCGGGCGTGCCCGATCGTGTCGGCGGTCGGGTCGACGACCGCGTCGAGGACCGTGCGTCCCACATTCTTCGGGTAGAGATGCGCGTACGTACCGCCGAGCTCCGTACCGTACGAGATGCCGAAATACGTGAGCTTCTTGTCGCCGAGCACCTCGCGGATCAGATCCATGTCCCGCGCGGCGTTCGTCGTACCGACGTAAGGGAGGACCTTGCCCGAGCTGCGCTCGCAGCCGGCACCGAAGTCCGCGCCGTCCTTCATGAACGCCGCCTCCTCCGCCGCCGTGTCCGGAGTCAGGTCGATCTTCCGGTTGGCGTCCTCCTGCCCCTGGTCGGTGCGGCACTTCACCCCGGAGCTGCCCGCGACTCCGCGCGGGTCGAAACTCACCAGGTCGTAGCGGGTGTTGAGCTTCCCGTACGATCCGGCGGCGCGTGGCAGTATCGAGACGCCCGAGCCACCGGGGCCGCCGAAGTTGAACAGCATCGAGCCGAGCCGACGGCCCTTGTCCCGGGCCTCCTTGCGGATCAGTGCGATCCCGATCGTGTCGCCGGTCGGCTCGGCGTAGTTCAACGGCACCTTGACCGTCGCGCATCTCCAGCCGGAGGCCGGTGCGCTCTCGCCCCCGACTGCCTTGCAGCGGTTCCATTCCGGCCGCTGGGAGGTGAGGGCCGCGGGCAGGACGGGCAGCGCGTCCGGCTTCCCGTCCGATCCGCCGGACGCCCCGGTGGACGAGGGCGCGGCGCTGCGGCCCGCCTTGCCGTCCGCCTTCGCGTCCGAGCCCCCGTCGCAGCCGGCGAGCACCCCCGTCAGCAGCAGTGCGGCAGCGGCCAGCGCTCCGGCGCGAGCATGGTGAACCACCTGTACGTCCCTCCCCGCTGTGCCTGCACGTACGGCGTGCGACGCGCCCTATTTGTCGCTGCCGCCAGCCCCTGAGCCACAGACAGTACCGGCCGCCGGGACTTTGCCGTCCAACAGATAGTCGCCCACTGCCTTCTGCACACAGGCGTCGCCGCTGTTGTACGCGCCGTGCCCCTGCCCCTTGTACGTCACCTCCACCCCGACGCCCTTGCCCAGTGCGTCGACCATCGCCTTCGCGCCCTCGTACGGGGTCGCCGGGTCTCCCGTGTTGCCGATGACCAGGATGGGGGGCGCGCCGGGGGCGCTGACGTCCGGGGTGTCCCAGGCACCCCTCACCGGCCAGCCGGTGCATGCCAGTAGGCCCCAGCCCAGATAGTCACCGAAGATCGGCGACGCCTTCTGGAACGCCGGGAGCTTCGCCTTCGTCTCGTCGGCGCTGAACCGTTGCTTGGTGTCGACACAGTTGATGGCCGTGTTGGCGGCCGTCGAGTTGTCGTAACGACCGTCGTCGGAGCGGCCGTTCAGCGAGTCGGCGAAGGCCAGGAGGAGTGCGCCGTTGCCGCCGTCCGCCTCGTCGAGCCCCTCTTCCAGCAGCGGCCAGTTCTCCCGGGAGTAGAGGGCGGCCGCGATCCCGGTGATGGCCTGTGACTGCGTCAGCTGCCGCGTGCCGAGCCCCGGGATCGGCTTCTTCTCCAGCCGCTGGAGAAGATCGGCGATCCACAGCTCGACCTCCTTCCCGGTGGAACCGGGGAGCTTGCAGGCGGCGCCGCGGTTCACGCAGTCCTTGGTGAAGTTGTCCAGAGCCAGCTGGAACCCCTGCGCCTGGCCGAGGGAGGACTCTTCGGTGTCCTCGGTCGGGTCGACGACCGCGTCCAGCACCATCCTGCCGACGCTCTTCGGGAACAAGTGGGCGTAGACGCCACCCAGTTCGGTGCCGTAGGAGAAACCGAGGTAGTGCAGCTTCTCGTCGCCGAGCACCTGGTGCATCAGATTCATGTCGCGGGCGGCGTTGGTGGTGCCGACGTAGGGGAGTTCGGAGCCGGAGTTCTTCTTGCAGGCCGCCACATACTCCTTCTGCTCGTTGGCGTAGGCCTGCACCTCGGCGGCGTCGTCCGGGGTGAGGTCGCTCTGGAAGCGCGCGTCGAGCTGCTTGTCGTTCTCGCACTTCACGCCCTCGCTGCGGCCGACCCCGCGGGGATCGAAACTCACCAGGTCGTAGCGGGTTCGGAGCTTGTCGTACGTGGTGCCGAATTCAGGCAGCGTGGCGACGCCGGAGGCGCCGGGGCCGCCGAAGTTGAAGATGAGTGAGCCGATCCGTTTGCTCGGGTTGCTGGCCTTGGCGCGGATGAGCGCCAGTTTGATCGTGTCGCCGTCCGGCTTCGCGTAGTCGAGCGGGACCTTCATGAAGGAGCACTCCCAGGCGGTGTCGCCGGGGAGCGGGGTGGGGGCGGTGCCACCGCCCTGTGCAGCGGAAGGGGCGGGACAGGACTTCCACTCCAGCTTCTGGGAAGTCAGGTCGGCCGGCACCGACGTGTCGGCGGCGTTCGCCGCGTGCGGAGAGTTCCGGGTGCGGTCCGTGTCGGCCGCACCGTCGCCGCTGTCCGAACAGGCGGTGAGGGGCAGCAGAACGGTCACGGTTGCGGCGAGGGCCGCGGCGCGCAGGGCAGGGGGGGTCCTCATTGCTCCATCGTGCGATGGGGTGCCGGACCGCGCGCGGGACGCCGGTCCAAGCGGGTGGCGGCGGGACCGGGGACCGGATCCGTGAGCCGGGACCCAAGGGCTGTCCCGTAATCCCTGGCGGGGGATTACGGGACAGCCCTTACTAGAGAGCGTCCTTGCGGGTGAGATGGTTGAAGCAGAGCCAGCCGGGAAGGACCGGCAGCCACAGCGTCATCAGCCGGAACAGCAGCACGGCAGGCGCCGCGACCTCCTTGGGCAGACCGACCGCGATCAGCCCCAGCGTCAGCGCACCCTCGACCGCGCCCATACCGCCCGGGGTCGGCGCCGCCGAACCCAACGCGTTGCCGGCGAGGAAGACCACCGCGATGCTCGCGTAGCTGAGCTGCGGTACGTCGGGACCGCTGAACGCCCGGATCGACGCATCCAGACACATCACGAACAGGCCGGTCAGCAGCAGCATGCCGCCGATGCCGGTGAGCAGCTTCTGCGGCCGCTGCACGACGTCGAGCATGCGCGGTACGACTCCGGCGAACAGGGACCGTACCCGCGTCACCACGAACTTCCGCAGGAACGGGATCGCGGTCACCACCAGCACCAGCACCGCGACGGTCAGCAGCCCGGCGATCACCGTCCTGGACGGGGTGAGCGACGACGGGGTCTTCTCGGTACCGGTCAGATAGCCGAACGCGCCCAGCAGCAGCACATGGCAGCCGAGCCCGAACAGCTGCGAGGCGCCGACACTCGCGACGGCCAGCCCCGGGCGCACCCCGGAACGCTGCAGGAACCGGGTGTTCAGCGCCACCCCACCGACCGCGGGCGGCGCGACGATCTTCACGAACGAGCCGGCCACCTGCGCCAGCACGGTCTTGCCGAACGGCACCCGCTCCGGCACGAACCCCAGCAGGCTCATCGCGGCCGCGATGTAACTCAGCGCCGAGAACCCGAGCGCCGCCGCCACCCAGCCCCACTCCGCCTGCTCGACGACCGCGCCGAAGTCGGCCTCCGTGACCTGGGAGATCAGGAAGTACGCGGCGATGGCACCGGCGATGAAGCTGAGCAGGGTGCGCGGCTTGATCCGCTCCAGCCGAACCGGCTCGACGGGCGCCTGCGGCCGGATCAGCAGCACCTGGCGGCGGATCTGAGTCAGCAGATCCTCCTCGCGGGCCTCGTCCAGCGCATCGTCTATCGCCCGCTTCTCGGCGCGCTTCTCCGCCTGCTTCTCATTACGGAGCGCCTTGCGGTCGGCGGGGACCGAGGGGACCCCTTCCGCGTCCGACACCTCGGACTCCTGAGCCTTGGCGCGCCTGGCGGCGTCCGACGCTTCGAGCACCGCCTCCCGCTCGCGCTGCGACCGCTCCCGGGCGAGCCTGCGCAGCGCCGCCCGGGTGGAGCGGCTGAGCGCGATCGGCTGGAGCAGCGGCAGACAGTTGGCGACGGCGTCGGGACCGAGTACTTCGAGCGCGGCCGCGACGGCCCGCTCGGCACCCACCCGCAGACCGGTGGTGGTGAGCAGCTGGGCGATGTCCATCCGCAGCACCAGATCACCGGCCGCGATCTCCCCGCCGCGCAGATCGGTGACGAACACCGTGCCGGAAGGCTCCACCAGGATCGCGTCGCCGGTGAGCCTGCGGTGCGCGATCCGCCGCGACTGGAGCGCCTTCACCTGCCGCCAGGCACCGCGCACCAGATCGTCGGTGATCTCCACGTCCTCGAGCGCGTCGAGCGAGCGTCCGCCGATGTGCTCGTACACCAGCATCACGGCGTCGGGACCGAGTTCGGAGGTGGCGATCAGTCTGGGGGCGTTGGCCCCGGCGGCGATCGCCGCGTACGCGAGAAGCGCCTCCTGCTCCAGAGCCTGGCGCAGCGACTGGATGGAGCGGCGCTGGGTGATGGCCCGCAGGGTGAGTCTGCGCCATACCCGGTAGAAGAAGCCCTGCGCCTGCTGTTCCCGGTCGACGACCGTCACATCCAGCGGTGGACCGTCCTCGAGGGAGACCAGATAGCGGCGGCCCCGGTCGCTCTGGTCGCCGGAGTCGGGGGCGTCGTCGGCGCGCATCGCGGTGACCGGGCGGAAGCCGACGTGGCGCAGACCGGCCATCAGATGCTGACCGGTCGGCCGGACGTTCGGCGAGCCGACCGCGTACAGCGTGCCGTAGGCCACGGTCCAGCCGATCAGCACGGTCAGGACGATCGAGAACGGTGTCGTGTAGCCGCCGACCAGCATGGCGAAGGCGTCGAGCAGCAGCACCACCCACAGCACGACCCGCCAGCGCGGCCGTCTCGCCATGCCGACCGCCGTCATATAGGCGATGACAGGTGCCAGATAGCCGTGGACAGGATCGGTGAGCGCAGCACCGGGCTGCGGCTGGGTGAGGGCGTCCTGAATGGTGCCGGAGGCGGACTTGGCGACCCACAGGTCGGTGGCGAGCGTCACCCCGTGCGCGAGCACGGCGGCAAGAACCCCGTCGGCGATCCGCAGCCCGTCGCGTTTGATCAGCCGCTCGATGGCGAAGGCGACGGGCACGAGCAGCACGGCGATGCTGGAGACCAGACCGGCGATCTTGATGAGGACGTCGGGCGCCTGGTCGGTGCCCTTGTTGATGTCGTTCTCGAGACCGGTGGTCGTGCCGTGGGCGAACGCGGCGATGGAGAACAGGACGGCGATCGCCAGAACGCCGACGAGGAGCCGCATGAGGTCGGAGGGGCGGTGCACGCGCGCCGGGAGCAGCGGCTCGTCCCCGGAGACACGGTCGGCTTCTTCGGCCGCGCGGACGGTGGAGAGGGTGGAGCCGACCAGATGGTGCGGGCGGGCCTGCTGCGCAGGCTCCTGGCCGTGCCCCTGCTCGCGCTCCGTCTCGGATGACGGCTCCTGCTCCGGTGCCGTCTTCTGCTCCGGTGGCTGAGCCCGGTTCCGGCCTTCTTCCGGGCGCGGCTCGGCATCAGAGGCGTCCGCCGCCTTCGGTGGCTGCACGCCCTGCTCCTTCGTCGCCTCTGATTGGTCTTCGTGTTCTCGTATCACCGGTCACCGCCCGCATGATGGTGGCACGGCCTGGAGACAGAGGGGGGCATCAGGGTGCATTGCACGGTCGTGCGATGGGCAACATACGCTCCTTTGCTCCTGCGTGCACACTCGGTGAACGGATGCATACGTAGCGGTCGCTCGCGATCCGGGCCGGGCTGTCGGTGGCGTACGGCACCATGGGTCGGATGAGCGAACACTGGACGAGCGACGACGGCGCGAGGGACGAACGGGCGCCCGACGAGCTGCCCGAGTACGCGGAGCGCGTGCTCGATGTCGCCGACCTGATCCCACCCGGCCGTGTCATGACGTACGGCGATATCGCGGAGTGGCTGGGCGAGGGCGGGCCGCGCCAGGTCGGCCGGGTCATGGCGCTGTACGGCGGTGCGGCGCCGTGGTGGCGTGTGGTGCGCTCCGACGGGGCGCTGCTGCCCGGCCACGAACTGCGGGCGCTGGACCACTACCGCGAGGAGAGCACTCCGCTGCGCGAGGCATCGCGCAGCGCGGAGGGTCACATACCGCGCCTCGACATGAAGCGCGCACGGTGGGACGGCGTGACCGGCGGCGGTCACGGCGGGGCCGAGGGCGAGGACGGAGGAGCTCACACCTGACAGCTTCCGCCATTCGGTCCCCGGACGGGAGCAGCCGGGACCGCAGGACGTGCGAGAAGTGCAGCGTGACCTGCTGCCCGACCTGCTCCGAGACTCTCCGCCCACCTTTCCGGGCGACCTGCGGTGCGACGTGGAACGTGACGATCGCCGCAGCGGACTCGCCGCATCCGACCCCTTCGCTGGCGTAGCGTCGACAGTTCGCGGCGCGCACCCCCGACCCCTCACCACCAGCACACCCACCAGGACCGGCGATCCACGTGAGCTCCTCCTCCTTCACCCGGAACAGTCCGCACCGTCAGGCACGGCAGGGGGTCTCTCCACGCCCGCAGGGGCGTAGGGGGAGGACCACAGGCGCGTACCGACTGGTGCGTACCCGGCCGGGTTCCGTGGACCCCCCTCTCCTGGACGCGGCGCAGCAGGCGGTGGTTGATCACCCCGGCGGTCCGCTGCTGGTCCTCGCCGGGCCGGGCACCGGCAAGACCACCACGCTCGTCGAGGCGGTCGCCGCCCGCGTCGCCCGGGGCGGCGACCCGGCCCGCATCCTCGTGCTCACCTTCAGCCGCAAGGCCGCGGTGGAGCTGCGCGACCGGATGGCCGCCCGGCTCGGCGCCGCCCGTGGCCCGCAGGCCACCACGTTCCACTCCTTCTGCTACGCATTGGTCCGCGCCCACCAGGACGCCGACCTCTTCGCCGAACCGCTGCGGCTGCTCTCCGGACCGGAGCAGGACGTCACCGTCCGCGATCTGCTGGCCGGCCAGCTCGAACTGGAGCGGGAGGGCCTCGCGCACATCCGCTGGCCCGACGAACTGCGGGCCTGCCTGACCACGCGAGGCTTCGCCGACGAGGTACGCGCGGTGCTCGCCCGGAGCCGCGAGCTGGGCCTCGGCCCGAATGCCCTCGCCGACTTCGCGCGCCGCACCGGCCGCCCGGACTGGGGTGCGGCCGCCGAATTCCTCGCCGAGTACCTGGACGTGCTGGACGCGCAGGGGGTACTGGACTACGCCGAGCTGGTCCACCGGGCGGTGCTCCTCGCCGAGCGCCCCGAGGTGTCGGCGCTGCTGGCCGGCGAGTACGACGCGGTCTTCGTCGACGAGTACCAGGACACCGACCCGGCGCAGGTGCGGCTGCTCCACGCGCTGGCCGGCAACCGGGGGAGTGCGCCGGGGGCCGACGGCGGCCGGGACCTGATCGCGTTCGGCGACCCGGACCAGTCGATCTACGCCTTCCGGGGCGCCGATGTGAACGGCATCCTCGACTTCCCGGAGACGTTCCGGCGGGCGGACGGCGACCCGGCCCCGGTCGGCGTCCTCACCACCTCGCGCCGCTCCGGCGCACAGCTGCTGGCCGCCACCCGGATGCTCACCCGCCGGATGCCGCTGACCCGCCTGCCGTCGGCGAAGGTGCGCGCCCACCGCGAGCTCGCAGCGGTCCGCGAGGGCGGCCGGGTGGAGACGTACACCTACCCGACCGCGTCCACCGAGCTCGACAACATCGCCGACCTGCTGCGCCGGGCCCATCTGGAGGACGGCGTGCCGTGGAACGAGATGGCGGTGCTGGTACGCGCCGGCGGCCGCACGATCCCCGCGGTGCGCCGCGCGCTCACCTCGGCGGGCGTGCCTCTGGAGGTCGACGGCGACGACCTCCCGCTGCGCCACGAACCGGCGGTGGCCCCGCTCCTCATGGCGCTGCGCACGGTCGCCACGGCGGCGCTGCACCGCACGCCGACTACGAAGAAGACACCGGGAGCGGACGCGGCCGCGGATCCAACCTCGGATCCCGCCCCGGATCTCACCTCCGACGAGTCTCCTGCTCCCTGGCTCGACACCGAGACCGCTCTCACCCTCCTCGCCTCCCCTCTCGGCTCGATGGACGCCGCCGATCTGCGCCGGCTCGGGCGGGCGCTGCGCGACGAGGAGCGGGCAGCCGGTAATCGCGTACCGGCACCCTCCGGGGAACTGCTGGCCCGCGCACTCGCCGAGCCCGAGCGCCTCGTCGCGCACGACCCCGCGTACGCCCGCGGTGCCCAGCGTCTCGGCGCGCTCCTGTGCAAGGCCCGTGAGCTCCTCGAAGGCGGCGGCACCGCCGAAGAGGCCCTGTGGGAGCTGTGGGCCGGAACCCCGTGGCCGGGACGGCTCGAACGGGCCGCGCTGCGCGGGGGCGCCGGCGGCCGCAACGCCGACCGCGACCTCGACGCCGTCTGCGCGCTCTTCGACACCGCGGCCCGCGCCGAGGAACGCACCGGCGGCCGCGGCGCTCTCAACTTCCTCGAAGAGGTCGACGCCCAGGACATCGCCGCCGACACCCTCTCCGAGCGCGTCGTACGCCCCGACGCCGTACGCCTGATGACCGCGCACCGGTCGAAGGGGCTGGAGTGGCGGCTGGTCGTCGTCGCAGGGGTGCAGGAGGGCCTCTGGCCGGACCTGCGCCGCCGCGGTTCACTCCTCGAAGCGGACCGGATCGGCCGCGACGGACTCGCCGAACCGCTCACCCCGGGCGCCCTGCTCGCCGAGGAACGCCGCCTCTTCTACGTCGCAGCGACCCGCGCCCGAGAACGCCTGATCGTCACCGCGGTGAAGGCCCCCGCCGACGACGGCGACCAGCCGTCCCGCTTCCTCACCGAGCTCGGTGTCGAACCGCGCGACGTCACCGGCCGCCCCCGCCGGCCCCTCGCTGTCGCCGCGCTCGTCGCCGAACTGCGCGCCACCACCGTCGACCCGGATGCTTCCGACGCCCTGCGCGACGAGGCGGCCCACCGGCTGGCCCGGCTGGCCGCACTCACGGACGACGAGGGCCAGCCGCTCGTACCGTCGGCCCATCCGTACCGCTGGTGGGGCCTGTACGAGCCGACCCGCTCGGCCGTCCCGCTCCGCGACCGGGACCACCCCGTGGCCCTCTCCGGCAGCGCACTCGATCAGCTCGCCAACACCTGCGCACTGCAGTGGTTCCTCGGCCGCGAGGTGAAGGCGGACGCCCCGGCGACGGCTGCGCAGGGCTTCGGCAACGTCGTGCACGTACTCGCCGACGAGGTCGCCTCCGGCCGCACCCCCGCCGATCTGGCGGTCCTGATGGAACGCCTCGACTCCGTCTGGGACGGGCTGGTCTTCGACGCCCCATGGAAGTCGCAGCAGGAGAAGGAGCAGGCGCGGGTCGCCCTCGAGCGGTTCCTGCGCTGGCATGTCATGGACCGCACCGGCCGCACCCCCGCCGCGAGCGAGCACGACTTCGACGTGACACTCGAAGCGGGGGAGTACGAGGTACGGATCCGCGGCTCCATGGACCGCGTCGAACGGGACGCCGACGGCCGGGCGTACGTCGTCGACTTCAAGACCGGAAAACAGGCTCCGACGAAGGACGAGGCCGCCCGTCACCCCCAGCTCGCCGTGTATCAGCTGGCCGTCAGGGAAGGGGCGGTCGACGAGATCTTCGACGGCCACCGTCCCGCACCCGGTGGCGCCGAACTCGTACAGCTGAGGCAGCCCGCCCCCAAGAAGGAGGGCGGCGACACCCTGCCCAAGGTGCAGGCCCAGGAGCCGCCCACCACCGAGTGGGTCTCCGACCTGCTGGCCACGGCCGCGGGCCGTGTACTGGACGAACGCTTCACCCCCACGACCGGTCAGCACTGCACCCACTGCACGTTCCGGGCGTCCTGCAGCGCACAGCCGGAGGGCCGCCACATCCTGGAGTGACGCGGGTATCGGCTGTGGACGGTCAGCCCTTGCGAGCCACGGTCACGTAGACATTGATGTCGTCATCGGTCGCCTCGCCGATGCTCACGTACCGGGTCCGTTCGATGGCGTCGAGACCCGCCAGGTGCTCCGCGGAAGGCACCGGTTCCGGTGCCTTCCGCGTCGGCCGCATGATCCGGGCGCCAGTGGTGCGCAGGGACAATGCCGGGCTCCAGTTGCTCCAGGGCGTTCTCGGTCAGGAAGCGCTCGATGCCGGCACGTGAACACAGCACGAAGGAGAATCCCCGCTTCCGGAATGTCTCCGCGACCTTGTTGATCGCCACCGGGTTCATGTCCTCGCTGAGGTGGCTCAGGACGAGATGGCTGCCGGACGGCAGAGCGTCCAGCAGGTTCCGGACGATGTCGTACGCCTCGTCGTCCTCGATGAAGTGCAGTACGGCGGCGAGAACGAGGGCGACCGGCCTGTCGAGGTCGAGCGTCCGGCGTGCTTCCAGGAGGATCTTCGCGGGGTCGCGCAGGTCGGCTTCGATGTAGTCCGTCCTGCCCTCGGCGCAGCTGGTGAGCAGGGCCTGCGCGTGGACCAGGACGACCGGGTCGTGGTCGACGTGGACGATCCGGGATTCCGGGGCGATGTCCTGGACGATCTGGTGCACGTTCTGCCGGGTGGGCAGCCCCGCCCCCACGTCCAGGAACTGCCGGATGCCCGCGCCCGTGGTGAGCTCGGTCACGGCCCGCCGTACGAAGTCCCGGTTGTGCCGGACGTCGAGGTGCCCCCGCGGATTGGCCGCCGGCGCCATGGCCGCGGCCTCCCGGTCGGCGGGAAAGTTGTCCGTGCCGCCGAGGAATACGTCATACACCCGGGCCGGATGCGCCTTCGTCGTATCGATGCGCCCCATGAGCCAGGCGGAGTCCGGCCCGAAGCCGGGGGCAGGTGCGTCGGGGCTCATACGACCCTCCTCGTAAGGTCGTTGATGCGATCACATGCGATCGGGATCGATCGGCCTTCAACCTGGACCGGTCAGCAACCCCGGACGAGGCACCTTCCGGCCACCGGCCGGTCCGGCTCATCGCCCGCACACTGTCGGTCCGCCCGGTTAGCCTCTGTGGAGTGTCCTCACGTATCACCGATCCCGAGCAGCTCAAGGAGCTCCTCGGGATCCCCTTCACCCCGGAGCAGACGGCCTGCATCACCGCGCCGTCCGCCCCGCAGGTGATCGTGGCCGGAGCCGGGTCCGGGAAGACCACGGTGATGGCGGCGCGCGTGGTGTGGCTGGTCGGGACCGGACAGGTCGCCCCCGAGCAGGTCCTCGGGCTCACGTTCACGAACAAGGCGGCGGGCGAGCTCTCCGAGCGCGTCCGCAAGGCCCTCGTCGCCGCCGGCGTCACCGATCCGGACGTCATCGACCCGGACAACCCGCCGGGCGAGCCCAGCATCTCCACGTACCACGCCTTCGCCGGACGGCTCCTCACCGAGCACGGGCTGCGGATAGGACTCGAACCCACCACCCGCCTCCTCGCCGACGCCACCCGCTACCAGCTGGCCGCCCGCGTGCTGCGCGAGGCCCCCGGCCCCTACCCGGCCCTGACCAGGTCGTTCCCCACTTTGGTCAGCGATCTGCTGGCGCTCGACGCCGAACTCGCCGAGCATCTCGTCCGCCCCGAACGGCTCGCGGAGTACGACACCGAGCTCCTCCGTACCCTCGCATCGGCCCGGCTCACCAACGCCGAGCTGCGCAAGATCCCCGAGACCGCCGAGGCCCGCCGCGAGCTCCTCTCGCTGACCCGGCGCTACCGGGACGCCAAGCGCAGCCGCGACCTCCTCGACTTCGGCGACCAGATCGCGCTCTCCGCCGAGCTCGCCCTCACCCGCCCCGAGGTCGGCGCGATCCTGCGCGATGAATACCGGGTCGTCCTGCTCGACGAGTACCAGGACACCTCCGTCGCCCAGCGGCTGCTGCTCTCCGCCCTCTTCGGCAGCGGCCCCGACGGCACCGCGTCCGGGCACGCCGTCACCGCCGTCGGCGACCCCTGCCAGGCGATCTACGGCTGGCGCGGCGCCTCCGTCGCCAATCTCGACGACTTCCCGCGCCACTTCCCGCACGCCGACGGCACCCCCGCCACCCGGTACTCCCTCAGCGAGAACCGCCGCAGCGGCGGTCGCCTGCTGCACCTGGCCAACGGGCTCGCCGAGCCGCTGCGCGCCATGCACGAGGGTGTGGAGGCACTGCGCCCCGCCCCGGGCGCCGAGCGCGACGGCATCGTCCGCTGCGCCCTCCTGCGTACCCACACCGAAGAGATCGACTGGCTCGCCGACTCGATCGCCCATCTCGTACGGACCGGGAAGGCACCCGGCGAGATCGCCGTCCTGTGCCGCACCGCCGGGGACTTCCCGGAGATCCAGGCCGCGCTCGTCGCCCGCGACATCCCGGTCGAGGTCGTCGGCCTGTCCGGGCTGCTGCACCTGCCCGAGGTCGCCGACCTCGTCGCGGTCTGTGAAGTCCTCCAGGACCCCGGCGCGAACGCCTCCCTGGTCCGGCTGCTCACCGGCCCCCGCTGGCGGATCGGCCACCGCGACCTGGCCCTCCTCGGCCGCCGCGCCCGCCTCCTCGTCCACCACGCCGCCCACGCCGACGACGAGGACTTCGACCCCGACCGACGGCTCGCCGAAGCCGTCGAGGGCATCGACCCGGCCGAAGTCATCTCGCTCGCCGACGCCCTCGACACGTTCCTCGAATCGAGCGGTACGGAGGACGACGGGCTGCCGTTCTCCACCGATGCCCGCATCCGCTTCGCCCGCCTCGCCACCGAACTGCGCGACCTGCGGCGCTCGCTGGCCGACCCCCTCATGGACGTCCTGCACCGCGTCCTCGCCACCACCGGCCTCGAAGTCGAACTCTCCGCGTCGCCGCAGGCCCTGGCCGCCCGCCGTCGAGAGACCCTCGCCAACTTCCTGGACGTGGCGGCCCGCTTCGCCTCCGTCGACAGCGAGGCCACGCTCCTGGCCTTCCTCGGCTTCCTGCGCACCGCCGTCCAGTACGAGAAGGGCCTGGACAACGCGCTGCCCGGCGGCGAGAACACCGTCAAGGTCCTCACCGCCCACAAGTCCAAGGGCCTGGAGTGGGACGTCGTCGCCGTGCCCGGCCTGGTCGCCGGCCAGTTCCCCAGCAGCCAGTCCCGCGACGCCTGGACCTCCCAGTCCAAGGTCCTCCCGCACGCCCTGCGCGGCGACGTGGCCACGCTTCCCGTCGTCCACACCTGGGACGCCCAGGGGCTCAAGGGCTTCAGAGCGGAGATGAAGGAGCACCAGCACACCGAGGAGCTGCGCCTCGGATACGTCACCTTCACCCGGCCCCGCACCCTGCTGCTCGGCTCCGGCCACTGGTGGGGCCCGTCCCAGAAGAAGCCGCGTGGCCCGTCCGGCTTTCTGCAGGCGCTGTACGAGCACTGTGCGGCCGGACACGGCGAGATCGAGGCATGGGAGGACGAGCCGGCCGAGGACGAGGAGAACCCGGCACTGGCGGCCACCGCAGCCGGCGACCACGCCTGGCCGCTGCCCCTGGACGACACGGCACTCGCCCGCCGCCGGGCGGCCGCGGACACAGTGCTGGCCCATCTGGAGAAGTTGGCGACGGGGAGCGACTCGGTGCCGGGGGCGTATCCCGCCGCACCGGACGACGAGGCGTTCCCGTTCCCCTTCCCGGACGACGACGCGTACGCCGACGAGGACCCGTACCCGGACGAGGACCTGTACCCGGACGAGGCCGCGGACTGGGACGCCTGGTCGACCGAACCCCCCGTGGCCCCGGGGCCGGACCCGGCCCCGGCACCACACGCCCCCGACCCTCACGTCCCCGCAGCCCGCACCCCCTCACGGCTCACCCCGGAGGAGTCCCGCACCCTCGCCTCCTGGGACCGGGACCTCGACGCGCTCGCCGGTGAGCTGCGCCGCGCCCGCGCCACCGTGCGCGAGGTCCTCGTGCCCGCCTCGCTCTCCGCCACGCAGCTGCTGCGTCTCGCCGACGACCCCGACGGCTTCGCGCAGGAACTGGCCCGCCCCATGCCCCGCCCGCCTGCTCCGGCAGCCCGCCGCGGCACCCGGTTCCACGCCTGGGTGGAGGCCCGCTTCGAGGAGCTGCCGCTGCCCATGCTCGGCCCCGACGAGCTGCCCGGCGGCGACGAGAGCGACGCCGACATCGCGGACGAGCGCGACCTCGCTGCGCTCAAGGAGGCCTTCGAGCGCACCCCGTACGCCCACCGCACCCCGTACCGCGTCGAGACACCGTTCCGGATCACCCTCGCGGGCCGGGTGATCCGAGGCCGGATCGACGCCGTGTACCGCAACGAGGGCCCCGACGGGTACACGTACGAGATCGTGGACTGGAAGACGACCCGCAATGTGCCCAGCGGCCGCGAAGGCACCTCGGGCACCCCTGGCGCCGACCCGCTCCAGCTCGCCGTCTACCGCCTCGCGTGGGCCGAACTGCACGACATACCGCTCGACTCCGTCACCACCACATTCCTGTTCGTCCGCAGCGGGGAAGCCGTCCGTCCCGACCACCTGCCGTGCCGTGCCGAGCTGGAGCAGCTCCTCCTGGACGAGCCACCTCCGATGGGCCGATAGGCTCAAGACCATGAGCGACACCCCGGACAGCGCCGTCCGTACGTACACCGAGCAGCACCGCACAGCCTTCCTCGACGACCTCGCCGAGTGGCTGCGGATCCCCTCCGTCTCCGCCCAGCCGGAACACGACGGAGACGTACGACGCAGCGCCGAGTGGCTGTCCGCCAAGCTCAAGGAGACCGGCTTCCCGGTCACGGAGATCTGGGAGACCGCAGGTGCGCCCGCGGTCTTCGCCGAGTGGCCGTCCGACGACCCGGACGCTCCGACCGTCCTCGTCTACGGGCACCACGACGTGCAGCCCGCAGCCCGGGAGGACGGCTGGGACACCGATCCGTTCGAACCGGTGATCCGGGACGGCCGGATGTACGGGCGCGGCGCGGCCGACGACAAGGGCCAGGTGTTCTTCCACACCCTCGGCGTCCGGGCCCACCTCGCCACCACCGGCCGCACCACCCCCGCCGTACACCTCAAGCTCCTCGTCGAGGGCGAGGAGGAGTCCGGCTCCCCGCACTTCCGCACCCTGGTCGAGCAGCAGGCGGCGCGTCTCGCCGCGGACGCCGTGATCGTCTCCGACACCGGCATGTGGGACGAGACCACCCCGACGGTCTGCACGGGCATGCGCGGCCTCGCCGAGTGCGAGATCGAGCTGTACGGCCCGGAACAGGACATCCACTCCGGATCGTTCGGCGGCGCCGTCCCCAATCCGGCGACCGCCGTGGCCCGCCTCGTCGCCGCGCTGCACGACGCGAACGGACGGGTCGCGATCCCCGGCTTCTACGACGGCGTGACGGAACTCACCGACACCGAGCGCGCCCTCTTCGCCGAGCTCCCCTTCGACGAGGACACCTGGCTGCGCACCGCCAAGTCGCAGGCCACGACGGGCGAGGCCGGCTACTCCACGCTGGAACGCATCTGGGCCCGCCCCACCGCCGAGGTCAACGGCATCGGCGGCGGCTACCAGGGCGCCGGAAGCAAGACCATCATTCCGTCCTCCGCCCTCGTGAAGATCAGCTTCCGGCTGGTCGCCGGCCAGGACCCCGACCATGTCCAGCAGGCCGTCCGCGCCTGGGCCGAGGCGCAGTTCCCGGCCGGCATCCGCCACCGGATCACCTTCGCCCCCGCCACCCGCCCCTGCCTGACCCCGCTGGACCACCCCGCCCTGCAGGCCGTGGCACGGGCCATGGGACGGGCCTTCGGCCAGAAGATCCTCTTCACCCGCGAAGGAGGCTCGGGACCCGCCGCCGACCTGCAGGACGTGCTCGGCGCACCCGTCCTCTTCCTGGGCATCTCCGTACCGTCCGACGGCTGGCACGCCCCCAACGAGAAGGTCGAACTCGATCTCCTGCTCAAGGGCGTGGAGACCACCGCCCACCTGTGGGGCGAGCTGTCGGCCGCACTCCGCTGAATCCTCTGAACACCCGAACCGTCCCGGGGGAGTAGGAAGCACCTGTGAGCACCTTCGACAACGCCACGACAGACCGGCCCATCGGTCTCACCGCGCCCAGCGGCATCGACCGCGCCGCGCACCACCGCCTCGACGAGGCCTGGCTCTCCGCCGCCTGGAGCCACCCGACCACCCGCGTCTTCGTGGTCTCGGGCGGGCAGGTGCTGATCGACGACACGGCCGACGGCGGTACGGAGATCGTCATGACCCCGGCCTTCGAGGCCCCGGTCACCGAGACCCACCGCTACTTCCTCGGCACCGACGAGGACGGCGTCAGCTACTTCGCGCTCCAGAAGGACTCCCTGCCCGGCCGCATGGACCAGCCGGCCCGCCCGGCCGGCCTGCGCGAGGCCGGACTGCTGCTCGGCCCCCGCGACGCGGGGCTGATGGTGCACGCGGTGGCCCTGGAGAACTGGCAGCGGCTGCACCGCTTCTGCTCCCGCTGCGGCGAACGCACGGTCATCGCGGCGGCCGGCCACATCCGTCGCTGCCAGGCCTGCGGCGCCGAGCACTACCCGCGCACCGACCCCGCGGTGATCATGCTGGTCACGGACGACCAGGACCGTGCTCTGCTGGGCCGTCAGGTGCACTGGCCGGAAGGCCGCTTCTCGACGCTCGCGGGCTTCGTCGAGCCGGGGGAGTCGATCGAGCAGTCCGTCGCCCGCGAGGTGTTCGAGGAGGCGGGCGTCACGGTCGGCGAGGTCGAGTACATCGCCAGCCAGCCCTGGCCGTTCCCGTCGAGCCTGATGCTCGGCTTCATGGCCCGGGCCACGTCGTCGGAGATCGATGTGGACGGCGAGGAGATCGAGGAGGCCCGCTGGTTCTCCCGCGAGGACCTGACGGCGGCCTTCGAGTCGGGCGAGGTCCTGCCGCCGTTCGGCATCTCGATCGCGGCACGTCTGATCGAACTCTGGTACGGCAAGCCGCTCCCGAGGCCGGGCAGCGTCGGCTGACGCGCGCTGCTCGGCGTGCGACCGGGGCGTGCGCGGCCCGGTCGCACCTTCAGGACCGCGCCGGTCTCTCCCCCGAAGAGACGACGGCGCACTACTCTGGCTCCGGGCCGTGACTGGCGCTGAGGTGGAGCACCACCGGGGAGCGGTCCGACGGAACTCTCGACAACCGTCGATGCCGTGCGCCTGGGCGACACACCGTGATCCTCGCGATCCTCGTGACACTCAGGAGCGAAACGTGGCCCGGATTCAGACAGCCCGTCCGATGGACGGCACCGCCCTCGCGCGCAAGATCATCGGAACCAGCTCCGCGGCGGCAGCGGAACTCCGGCTGCGCACCGGGAAGGCACCCTGCCTGGCGACGGTGCTGGTCGGGGAAGACCCGGCCTCGGTGACCTACGTCCGGATGAAGCGCCGCCGGTGCGAGAGCGCGGGCATCGAGTCGCGGCACGTGGCCCTTCCCGCCACCTCCACCACACAGGATGTGGTCGACGCGGTCACCGCACTGTCGGTCGACCCCGGTGTCCACGGCATCCTGCTCCAGCACCCTGTGGGACCGCACATCGACGAACGCGCCGCCTTCGAAGCGATCGATCCGGCCAAGGACGTCGACGGGGTCACCATGCACTCGTTCGCGACGATGAGTTTCGGCCTGCCCGGCTTCGTCTCCTGCACGCCCGGCGGAATCATCCGCCTGCTGGATGAGTACGACGTCGACCTCGCGGGAAAGCAGGCGGTCGTCGTGGGGCGCAGCGCCATCCTCGGCAAGCCCGCCGGGATGCTTCTGCTCGGCCGGGACGCCACCGTGACGTACTGCCACTCACGGACGGCCGACCTCTCGTCGATCGTGCGGGAGGCGGACGTCCTGCTGGCCGCGGTCGGCAAGCCGCGCTTCATCGCTGGTGCGGACATCAAACCGGGCGCAGTGGTGATCGACGCCGGCTACAACGAGGGCAACGTCGGCGACGTCGACTTCGAGACAGCCGCCGAGCGGGCGCGGCTGATCACCCCGGTCCCGGGCGGGGTCGGACCGATGACCATCGCGGTCCTTCTTGAGCAGACAGTCGCGGCGGCGGCCCGGCAGCTCGGCGTCGCGGCGGCGTGACCCGAAGCCCGGCTTCCGGGTACGCGAACGCCCGCCGTCCTCCGGGGCGACCGGAAGGCAGCGGGCGTTCACGCGGGCTCTTGGCATCGGCTCTGCGTGCGGGTTCTTCGCCCTCTACACCTCGCACCGGCGCGAAGAGCGCAACCGCGCGCGATCAGACGCCGATCTTCTGCTTCACCTGGGCCAGCGAGGGGTTCGTCAGCGTCGAACCGTCCGAGAAGAGCCAATCGCAACCCATCCATGGCCGAGTTCGTGTATGGCCCGGACGGTGAAGACCTTTGCGAGGATTTCTCCACCCGGCCTGTGCTCACGCTCTGAACCTGCAGCTCTGCTTTCGCGCGCTGAGAGCTTCTGTTGGCGACGGCCGCCAGGCGGAGTGCTCAGTCTCTCGCGCCCCTGTGGGACACGTGCAGGAGTTCGGGTGATGACGGTCTCCTGTCGACCACGGCGGTAGCCGATACCGGGCGTGCCGAGGGCGGGCTTCCTTGTCCTGCTGCTGGGGTCCCCAGGGCACACAAAACCCCCGATCGGCGTCAGACCGGCCGGGGGTTGCGTCTCGCGAGAGTCAGGCGCTGAGTGCCTGCTTGACCTGGGCAAGGCTCGGGTTCGTCATGACGACCTCAGAGCCCCCCTGGGCGGGAACTACCAGAACCGTCGGAACGGTCTGGTTGCCCCCGTTGGCCTTCTCGACGAAGGCCGCGGACTCCGGGTCCTGCTCGATGTTGATCTCGTTGTACGTGATGCCCTCGCGGTCCATCTGGCCCTTGAGCCGACGGCAGTAACCGCACCACGTGGTGCTGTACATCGTCACAGTGCCCGGCATGTCTTTCCGCTCCTCTGTCTCGTTCGTCTCGTCACGTTGCGTTGCCGCGTCCAGCGGAAAAGCTGGAAAGGTGCCCCCCGCAGGGAGTGGAACATACGCGACCTGGCCGCCATTCCCGCAGCCACCCCTGCATTCATACGACGGATGCCGCTCCCCTGTGGACAACTTCCGCGTCCGGCTCTCCCGACCTGGCAGCATGGCGGGGTGACATCAGCAACGCATTCCTCTCTCTTCCCCCGGGTCCCCGAGTCGGCGGACGCCGTGCTCGACGGACTGGACCCCGAGCAGCGCGAGGTCGCCCTGGCCCTGCACGGTCCGGTGTGTGTGCTGGCCGGAGCCGGTACGGGCAAGACCCGAGCGATCACGCACCGCATCGCGTACGGGGTGCGTGCCGGGATACTTCAGCCGACGAGTGTGCTGGCTGTCACGTTCACCAACCGGGCCGCCGGCGAGATGCGGGGCAGGCTGCGCCAGCTCGGCGCGGCCGGGGTGCAGGCGCGGACGTTCCACTCCGCAGCCCTGCGACAGCTCCAGTACTTCTGGCCGAAAGCAGTCGGTGGTGATCTGCCGCGGCTGGTGGAGCGCAAGGTCCAGCTGGTCGCCGAATCAGCCGCCCGTTGCCGCATCCGGCTCGACCGCAACGAGCTGCGGGACGTCACCAGCGAGATCGAGTGGGCGAAGGTCACCCAGACCGTGCCCGCCGACTACCCGGCCGTGGTCGCCAAGACCCAGCGGGACGCCCCGCGCGATCCGGCCGAGATCTCCCAGATCTACGCGATGTACGAGCAGCTGAAGCGCGACCGCTCGGTGATCGACTTCGAGGATGTGCTGCTCCTCACCGTCGCGATCCTCCAGGACCGCCATGACATTGCCGACCATGTCCGCAGCCAGTACCAGCACTTCGTGGTCGACGAGTACCAGGACGTCAGCCCGCTCCAGCAGCGGCTGCTCGACCTCTGGCTCGGCGACCGGGACAACCTGTGCGTCGTCGGGGACGCCGGCCAGACCATCTACTCGTTCACCGGGGCCACCCCCGACCACTTGCTGAATTTCCGCACCCGCCACCCGAACGCGACCGTGGTCAAGCTGGTTCGGGACTACCGCTCCACGCCCCAGGTCGTCCATCTCGCCAACGGCGTGCTCGGCCAGGCCCGCGGCCGTGCCGCCGAGCACCGCCTCGAACTGGTCTCGCAGCGGGAGCAGGGGCCGGAGCCGGCCTATACGGAGTACGCGGACGAGCCCGCCGAGGCCGAGGGCACCGCCCGCCGGATCCGCGATCTGATCGCTGCGGGCGTCCCGGCCGGAGAGATCGCCGTGCTCTACCGGGTCAACTCCCAGTCCGAGGTCTATGAGCAGGCCCTGTCCGACGCGGGCGTGCCGTACCAGCTGAGGGGAGCGGAGCGCTTCTTCGAGCGCGCCGAGGTACGGGAGGCGGGCGTCGCCCTGCGCGGCGCCGCCCGCGCCGGGGGTAACGACTCGTTGCTCGACGGCGCGGAGGGGCTGCCCTCGCAGGTGCGGGCGGTGCTCTCCACCAAGGGTTGGACCACGGAGCCGCCCGCCGGCTCCGGGGCGGTGCGCGACCGATGGGAGTCCCTGGCCGCCCTGGTCCGGCTGGCCGAGGACTTCGAACAGGCCAAGCCGGGGGCGACACTCTCCGACCTGGTGGCGGAGCTGGACGAGCGGGCGGCCGCCCAGCATGCCCCCACGGTCCAGGGAGTCACGCTGGCGTCACTGCACTCGGCGAAGGGCCTGGAGTGGGACGCCGTGTTCCTGGTCGGACTGACCGAGGGCATGATGCCGATCACGTACGCCAAGACCGACGAGCAGATCGAGGAGGAACGCCGGCTGCTGTACGTCGGCGTCACCCGAGCCCGCTTCCATCTCTCGTTGTCCTGGTCGCTGTCCCGGTCGCCCGGCAGCCGCGGCGGACGGCGCCCGAGCCGCTTCCTGAACGGGCTGCGCCCCGGCTCGGCGGCGCTCGGCGGCGGCCGCGGCGTGACCGGCATCGGGGGAAGCGGCGGGGGAGGCATCGAGCGGCCGGCGGTGGCCAAGCGCAGGCGCCGTGGCCCCGCCCTGTGCCGGGTCTGCGGCAAGACCCTCACCGACGCGGGCGAGATGAAGCTGATGCGTTGTGAGGACTGCCCCTCCGACATGGACGAGGCGCTCTACGAGCGGCTGCGCGACTGGCGCGCGGAACAGGCCAAGGAGATCGGCCAGCCGGCCTACTGCGTGTTCACCGACAAGACGCTGATGGCGATCGCGGAGGCGGTCCCGGGCAGCGACGGTGAACTGGCGGGAATCTCCGGGGTCGGTGTCCGGAAGTTGGACCGGTTCGGCGCCGCCGTGCTGGCCATATGCGCAGGCCAGGACCCAGACGAGGGGCTCGGAGGAGACGACGAGGAGGTGTGAGAAAAACTCGTCGAAAAAATAGTTTGCGCCCGCCCCAGTCGTCACCATAGGTTCTTAACCACGGGAACAGCGACTTCTCTGAAGCCCTCACCCCGTGCTGTACTTATCCGAATACGCAGGACCGGCAGGCCCGGTCCCCCCGAGACGCCGAGAGGAGGCGATTGTCGTGATCAGCATCATCGAGACCAACAAAATGACCGATCTGTCGGTCGTCTCCGCCTGCTCGCTCGGCCTCGCCTGCTCTTCGGAATCCTCGCTGCGTGGCACCGGTCTGTCCGGCATTTCCGCCGTCAGCCCGCTGTCCCTGGCGAGCCTCCCCGTGCGGGAGCGCAATGAGCGACCGAGCCAGGCACCGACGGCAGCAGTAGCGAAGGGACAGGCCAAGGCGGCCTATGCCTTTGCGGCAGTCGGTGCCGGAGCCGAGCAGCAGACGACGCACCACCACAAGATGTGGGCCTTCCGTGGGCCTGAACCCTGGAGTGATCCAGCCTGATGGACCATCAGGCCGGCGCCTTCAGGGCCGCGGAACCCCACTCGGGATCCGCGGCCCTTTTGTTTTGTCCAAACGGACGACACAGCGAAGAGGCGCCTCGGGACAAGCAGCACCCGGTACCAGCAGCCACCCGGCCGACCGGCCGGAACGACCAGACGAGGACACCACCACCGTGCAACTCGAAGCGCACGCCCCGTCCGTACCGCCTTCCGAAACGATCCCCCCGCCCGGCCTCACGGAGGACTCCACCTTGATCCCCCTCACTGCGCTCACCGCGCTCGACGACGCCATCGAGAACCTCGGCGTGCCCGTCCCCTGCCGCTCCTACGACCCGGAGGTCTTCTTCGCCGAGTCGCCGGCCGATGTCGAGTACGCCAAGTCCCTCTGCCGCACCTGCCCGCTCGTCGAGGCCTGCCTCGCCGGCGCCAAGGAGCGCCGCGAGCCGTGGGGTGTCTGGGGCGGCGAGCTCTTCATCCAGGGCGTCGTCGTCGCTCGCAAGCGGCCGCGTGGCCGTCCGCGCAAGAACCCGGTCGCGGCGTGATCGCCGGCCTGGAGGCCACGGCCCCCAAACCCATGAAGCGCATCGGAACCATCGACCGTCCCCGAACCCACGATCCCCGAAATCAGGCACCAATGTCCGTCCCCACGAATGAGCCCGTCGGCTCCGCAACACCGAACGTCACAAGCATCGGCGCGAACGACTCGCGTCAGAACAGGACCCGTGAAATGCAACTCATCCCAGAAGCTCTGGCTCGTGCGCATATGCACGACCGCCTGAGGGAAGCCGATGCGGAGCGCCAGGCCGTGCGCCTGGTCTCCGCCCGGCGGATGCAGCGCCGAGCGGAGCGCGCTTCGATGCGCGCCCGCCGCGCGCTGGCCATGGCGGTCATGCACTAGTCAGGCCGAAGAACCGCTCCACCCGCTGCCGGACAGCCGCTCTGCCCGGCAGCGATCAGTACCTCTTGTCAGTACCCCTTCCGCGGGGCCGGTCCGAACGGATCGGCCCCGCGGTCGTGCTGTGTGGTGACGTGCCGCGCGGCGGGGACGGAGTTATCGTCACGAGGTGAACGAGGAGACTCATCACCCCGCACCGGGCGCGCATGTCGTGGTGTGCGCCCGGTGCGGCACCGCCGCCGACAGCGAGTACGCGCCGCCGACCTGGGTCTGCTCCGTGGAGAACGGCAGACGCCAGTACTTCTGTGACAACTGCGCCCGCAGCCATATCAGGGCGATCGAAGGCCGCCTCGATTCGCCCTGGTGGTGACAGGCCCGCCCCGGCCCGGTCCCGGGGCCTATGCCCCGGCTGCCGCGTCGCCCACCCGTTGCTCCTGCTCAGGCAGGTCCGCGATCGGCAGGTCCTCGACGGCCAGGTCCTCGACGGGCAGGTCCTCGACGGGCAGATCCTCGATCGGCAGGAACCCCGGGACCCAGGACTCCAGTTCGTCCCGCAGCCGCACCGTCGCACCCAGCTGACACAGCACTCCGATCGTGCTCAGCGTCACCCGGTGTATGAGCAGATAGGCGGGCGGCAGGTTCAGCTGCTTGCCCAGCTGATGGGCGGGGGAGCGGAGATCCGCTATCCGAGCCGCTTGATTGCGCATCCAGCTCCGGGTGAAGGTGAACTCCTCCACCTGTGCCGGCTCGATGATCGGCAGCAGATAGTCGAGTACCGCATTCGGGTCGAGGTCGATCGACTCCTTGACGAAGCCTTCCGCGCGCAGCAGTTCATACACCGCTTCGGCGTCACCCGCCAGCGTGAGCCGCAACGAGTCCCCGATGGGCTGCGGCAGACCGCCCGGCAGCCGGTCCACCGTGCCGAAGTCCAGCACCCCGAGCCGCCACTGTCCGGCCTCGCCGTCCTCCGTTCCCACAGGCAGCAGCCGGAAGTTGCCCGGATGTGGGTCCGCGTGGAGCAGGCCCGTGCGCGCCGGACCCGAGAACAGGAATCGGGCCAGCAGCTGGCCCGCCCGGTCCCGCTGCTCCTGCGTGCCGTCGGTGATCACCTCGGAGAGCGGCACACCGTCGATCCACTCCGTCACCAGCACCTGGTCCGACTGGTGCACCACATCCGGGATCACCACATCGGGATCGTCCGCGAACTCCTCGGCGTGCTCCTGCTGGGACCGCGCCTCCAGTTCGTAGTCCAGCTCCTCCGACACGCGGTCACGCAGCTCCGCGATGAGCGGTTTGATGTCCATCCCGGGGATCAGCGGGCCGAGCATCCGGGCGAAGCGGCTGAGTTGAGTGAGATCCGAGAGCAGGGCCTCCCCGGCGCCCGGATACTGCACCTTCACCGCGACCTCGCGCCCGTCGTGCCAGACCGCCCGGTGCACCTGCCCGATCGAGGCGGCGGCCGACGGCTTGTCCTCGAATTCGAGGAACAGCTCCCGCCAGTCCTCACCGAGCCGCTCTGCCAGCACCCCGTGGACGGTGCGGGTCGGCATGGGGGGCGCGGCTTCCTGCAGTTTGGTGAGCGCCGCCCGGTACGGCCCGGCAACCTCCTCGGGCAGTGCCGACTCGAAGACGGACAGGGCCTGACCGAGTTTCATGGCACCCCCCTTCAGCTCCCCCAATGTCTTGAACAGCTGGTCCGCCGTGCGCTGCTGGAGCTCGCGGGCCACTATCTCCGCGGACCTGCCGCCGATCCGCTTGCCCAGACCCCACGTGGCCCGGCCGGCGAAGCCGAGTGGCAGTGCGGCCAACTTGGCGGTACGGGTGACCGCTTTCCGGGGTAGATCAGACATACGCCCCTCCAAATCCCAGACTGCCGTGCCGCGTGCGGCGGTTACCCGGCCATTGTGTCCTGCGTCGTGCCGAGCCCAGAGGTGCGCTCCCCCTCAGTGTGCCCACCCGCCCCGCAGGAACAGTCGAGGTGCGCCCCGACCTGCTCCGACCTCCAGTCCAACAGCGGCAGAGCGGCCTCCCACCTGGCCCCCGTGCTGGCGGGCAGTTCGCCGTCCAGAAAAGCCAGCGCATGGGCTGCGGCGAGACCGGCCACCGCTGTCGCGAGCCCCAGGTCGCACGCCTGCACGGCATTGCGTCGCCCGGACCGCCACTGCGTCAGCATCCTTGGCCACTGCGGATCCCGGTCCGTGCGGGTCAGCGCCAGGCATCCCGCGCAGGCCGTACCCCCGGGCAGGACCAGAGGGCCGACCACACCGGTGGCCTCGATCACCCCGGCGTAGAGATGAGGAATGCCCGACGTGATCCACGGTTCGGCGGCGCGGGGGTCGGGGGCGTAGACCGCGAGACCGTCCCGAGGGGCGACCACGACCAACGACAGTCCGGGCCCGCCACTCGCAGCTGGGCTGCCCGCCGACGTGCCACCCGCCGCGGCGTCCGCCGTCCCCGTCGTCCGCGGAGTGGAGCCGGTGGCCGAGCGGCGGACCAACTGCCGGGCGGCGGTGTCCCTGCGCTCTCCGACCGCCGCTGCCGGGAGCCCGCCCGGTGAGATGTCGGAGGGCTCGGTGACCCCGCCGTCCAGGACCTCGACCTGTCCCACTCCGGAGCCGGACAGAACGGCGGCGATCGCCGCACCGACCCGGCCGGCGCCTCTCACCTGGACCCGCATCGCACGGCGGGCCACCAGCCTGCGCATCCCGCCGCCCGGTTCGGGGTGGATGACCGAGAGCGACGCGAGGTCGGGGCGCTGCCGCTCCAGGACGTCGGCCCGGTTCCGTAACGCTGCGGCTTCCGGGCCGCCGGCCCGTACGTCGTCGATCAGCCCCGCGTTCGCCAAGCGTCTCACCAGTGTGTCCACTTGATGGTCCGAGAGATCCAGCGCCCGTGCCTCTTCGCGCAGCAGCGGCAGGCCGCGCGTTCCGTCGAGCAGTTCCAGGAAACTTCCGGTGGCGATATCCACCGGGCCGAGCTTCACCGCGTGAGCGCGTGTCACTCCGAATTGCACGGTGTTCCTGCCGCGCCAGGCGCGGCGCAGTGCGGGCTTCAACATCGGATGCATGGTCTCCCCGGTCTCTGTCCGTCGTGCTGTCCAGCGTCGGTGCGGTCCGTGTGCGATCTCTGTGTGATCTCTCTGCGGTCGCTCTGCGGTCTCTGTATGCGGGGCGTGGCCGGAGCTTCGCGAGATCCGTTGCCAGAATGCAGGCAGGTGTCGAAACGTGCAGAAAGTTATCCACAGGCAGGGGCATTAGTCGTTCAAATGGTGCATGCCGTGGAGTGGATCAAGCGTCAACCGCCCTGGGGGCGGGACTTCCCCCACTGACAGCGGGTAACGTCGGGGCGTGCCCGCCGACCCGTCACCCGGCTTCGCCGGCGAGACCCCCGCGCGCAGCGCCGGATATCATCAGCGCAGCGCGGCCAGCCATCCGCCCCGCGTCTCGGCGACGAGCGCGGTCGAGGTCCGCAGGAGCAGCCGCCGCAGCAGAACGGTCTCCGCGTACCGGGAGGGCGACCGCACCATTGTGCTGATCCCCGCCCGGATGTCGGAGGCGGAGGAGCAGCGCTGGGTGAGCGTGATGCTCGACAAACTCGCCGCCCAGGAGAGCAAGCGCATCCTCGGTGACAGCGAACTCGCCGAGCGTGCCGCGCGGTTGTCCGACCTGTATTTCGACGGCCGGGCCAGACCCGCGTCGGTGCGGTGGGTGACCAATCAGAACACCCGATGGGGGTCCTGCACACCGGCGGAGGGCAGCATCCGTCTGTCGCACCGGTTGCAGGGTATGCCGGAGTACGTCGTCGACTACGTGCTCGTCCATGAGCTCGCGCATCTGCTGGTCCCCGGTCATGGTCCGCGGTTCTGGCGGCTGCTGGAGGCGTACCCGCGGACCGAGCGGGCTCGCGGCTACCTCGAAGGAGTGGTGGCGGCCGACCGGCTGCCGCATCTGCCGGCCGCCCGAAGCGAGTGACATTCGGTGATTCTGTACCGGGTGTGTACCGACTCAGCTCAATGTCGGAGTTTGCGGCTAGCCTGGCGCGACGCATTCACATTCGGGATGGGGGACGGTCGTTACGCATGGCAAGGGAATTCCAACGCGGCCACAAGGCCAAGATCAGCGATCTCACGCCGGGGACGGACCTGTACGTAGGTGTGCAGATCTCCGGACCGGGACTGACCTTTGACATCAGCTGCTTCGGCCTCGATGCCAATGAGCAGCTCTCCGACGACCGGTATTTCATCTTCTTCAATCAGCCGAAGTCGCCCGAGGAGTCCATTCAGCTCCTTGGCACCCAGGCCGGTGACACCGAGTCGTTCCGCGTCACTCTGGACCGCATTCCGGCGAACATCCACAAGCTGTCGTTCACCGCGACCATCGACGGTGCGGGGCAGATGTCGCAGGTCGGTCCGGGGTACATCCGGATCGTCGCGGGTGGCGAGGAAGTCGTCAGGTACGCCTTCACCGGCTCCGAGTTCACCACCGAGCGTGCGGTGATGCTGGGCGACTTCTATCTGAAGGACGTCTGGCGGTTCGCAGCCGTCGGCCAGGGGTTCGACGGCGGCCTCGACGCGCTGCTGAAGAACTTCGGAGGCGAGGTCGCCGAGGAGGCGCCCGCCGCGCCGCAGCAGCAGGCGGCCGCTCCGTCGTTCGCCCCGCCGCCGCAGGCGACCGCCCCGGCCCCGTCCTTCGGCGCTCCGGCTGCCCCGCAGACCTCCCAAGTCCCGCAGCCCGCCCCGTCCTTCGGAGCCCCGGCCGCGCAGGCCCCGGCCCCCACCCCGCAGCAGCAGATGCATGCCGCGCCGACGATCGCGGCGCCGATGGCGCCGATGGGTGGCACCGTGCCGCCGCCCGCGCCCGCCCCGGCTCCGTACGGACAGCCGGGCCAGCCGCCCCAGCAGCCGCAGTTCGGGCAGGTCCCGGGCCAGCCCGTGCCCGCCGCCCCCTACGGGCAGCAGGCTCCGTACGGGCAGCAGCCCCCCGGCATGCCCCAGGGCGTACCGCAAGGGGTGCCGCAGGCGGCCGGCGCAGGCTTGCAGGCCGCGCTCCAGCCGTACAAGGAGACGGCCACCGGCCAGCGTTGGACTCCGCAGAATCAGCAGCTCATGCGGGTCGACCTCACCATGGGCGGCACACCGGTGCTCGCCCGCCAGGGCTCCATGGTGATGTACCAGGGCAAGGTCGACTTCAGCTACAAGGGCGCCGGTTTCGCCGGCCGCATCGTCGGCAACGCCACCGGCCAGGAGATGCAGCTGATGCGCTGTACCGGCCGGGGGCAGGTCTTCCTCGCCGAGGACGGCTCCCATCTGCACGCCATCGAGCTCCAGGGCGACGGCATCTGCGTCTCGGCGGAGAGCGTTCTCGCCTTCGACGAGTCGCTGCAGCACGAGGTCCGCAGGATCGAGGGCCACGGCATTCCCGGTGGCGCCCTGTTCACCATGCAGTTCCAGGGCACCGGGACGGTCATCGTCAAGACCCACGGGGTTCCCGTCGTCCTGCCGGTCACGCCGACCACGTTCGCCGACTGCAACGCCATCGTGGCCTGGTCGTCGGCGTCCCAGGTGATCATCTCCAGCCAGGTCCGACTGCGCCGCAACGCATACCCCGGGCACAGCGGAGAGACCGTGAACCTCCAGTTCCGGGGAGCCCCCGGCAACTTCATCGTCGTCCAGCCCTACGAGGTCTGAGGGAGCCCGTCATGAACCAGCAACTCGCGGGCTTCGCCCCGACCCCCGTCACGGCCCGGATGGAGAACCACGGCCGCACGATGCTCAAGGTCGCCATGGCCACCGGCCAGGACCTCTATGCGCGTACCGGCTCGATGGTGTCGTACGAGGGCTTCATCCAGTACGAACCGAATCCGCCCGCCGTCCGTCAGATCGCCTCCCAGTGGATCACCGGCGAGGGCGCGCCCCTGATGAAGTGCGCCGGTGACGGGCTGCTCTACCTCGCCGACTACGGCGCCGATGTGGTCGTCATCAATCTCAACAACGACTCGCTCTCGGTCAACGGCACCAACGTCCTGGCCTTCGACGGCCACCTCACCTGGGGCGTCGAGCGGGTCAAGGGGCTGGCCAAGTTCGCCGGCCAGGGCCTGTGGAACGTCTGCATCGCCGGCACCGGCTGGGTCGCCATCACCTCACGCGGCACGCCGATCGTCGTGGACTGCGGGCGCGGGGACGACGAGACCTACGTCGACCCGGACGCCCTCGTGGCGTGGTCCCCGAACCTCAAGGTGAAGGGCAAGCGCAGCTTCAAGGCCTCTTCGCTCATCGGGCGCGGAAGCGGCGAGGCGTACCAGATGGCGTTCTCCGGCCAGGGCATCGTCGTCGTCCAGCCGAGCGAGGACAGTACGGACCGCCTGCGGATCCGGAACTGAGGGGGAGGGAGAACACACCATGCAGAGTCCGCTTTTCAGCTACACGGAACAGCAGTCCCAGGAGCGGTACACCGTGCAGAACCCGCAGCTCCTGCGGGTCTCGCTGACCGGTCGCGACGACGTCCTCGCCCGCAAGGGCGCCATGGTCGCCTACCAGGGGCTGATGGAGTTCGACGGCGAGTACCAGTCGCACGGGCAGCGCCGCGCCCGCGCAACCACCGGTGAGGGCCTCGACCTGATGCGCTGCTCCGGGCAGGGCACCGTCTACCTCGCCAACCTGGCGCAGTACGTCCACGTCGTGGACGTCGACCACGACGGCATGACGGTGGACAGCGCCTACGTCCTGGCGCTCGACTCGTCGCTGCACACCGAGGTCATCGCCGTGGACAGCCAGTACGGCATCTCGGGCACCGGCAAGTACCAGCTCAACATCTCCGGCACCGGCAAGGTCGCCCTGATGACCTCGGGCCAGCCGCTGATGATGCAGGTCACGCCCGACAAGTACGTCAACGTCGACGCCGATGCGATCGTCGCCTGGTCCAGCTCGCTGCGGGTGCAGATGCAGGCCCAGACGCACTCCTCCGGGGTCTGGCGGCGGCGCGGCAACACCGGCGAGGGCTGGGAGCTGAGCTTCCTCGGACAGGGCTTCGCCCTGGTCCAGCCCAGCGAGGTGCTGCCCCCGCAGAGCGCCCAGATCGGCCAGGGGCTGCGCGCCCAGTACGGCATGGGCCAGCAGGGAGCGCACGGCCAGAACCAGAACAACGCCTGGAACTGAGCCGCACCGCATGGACACGGGTAAGGGGCGGCCTCGAAGGAGGCCGCCCCTTACCCGTTGCGGTCCGTTACGGCTGCCGGCCGTCCTCCAGGGCCGCGCGTGTGCGCGCGACCAGGCGTACGACCGAGGCGTCGGCCACCTCGGCCACCTCGTCGTACGGGAACCAGTGCAGATCCAGCGACTCGTCGCTGATCTGCGCCGTGGCGCCCGACGGAGCCAGTGCCGCGTACTGCACATCCAGATGCCAGTGACAGGGTGCCGGGATCGGATGCCGGTCCAGCGCCACCGGGCCGCCCGACAGCAGGGTCAGACCGCTGATGCCGGACTCCTCGGTGGCTTCACGCAGCGCCGCGGCAGCCAGCGTGTCGTCCTCGGGCTCGCAGTGCCCGCCCATCTGCAGCCACATCTGCAGCTTCCGGTGCAGCGTCAGCAGAACCCGGCCGCGCTCCGGATCGACGACCAGCGCGCTGGCCGTCAGATGCCCGGCCCCGCAGGCCTTCCACATGCCGTCCGGGTGCCGCGACAGATGGTCCAGATAGACCTGGCGCAGCTGCTCCTGGTCCGGGTCGGCCGATGACTCGTACCTCTTCAGTACGAGGATTGCGTCGTCGTGCAGGCTCACTGGTCGGTGTCGTCCTTGCCGTCGCTGCCGCCCTTGCCGTCCGCGTCGCCCCGGTCACCGGTGTCGCCCTGGTCGTCCGCGGGCTTCTGGGTACCCTTCGCGGCCTCGCCGAGCATCTTGTCCAGCTCCGAGAAGTCCAGCTGTTCGTGGTGCACGAACCCGTCCGGGTCGTCCAGGTCACCGGCGGTCGGCAGCATGTCCGGGTGTGCCCAGAGTGCGTCGCGACCGTCGAGACCGCGGGCGTCCGTGAGCGACGCCCACAGCCGCGAGGCGTCCCGCAGTCGCCGGGGCCGCAGCTGGAGGCCGATCAGCGTGGCGAAGGTCTGCTCGGCCGGACCACCGGAGGCGCGCCGCCTGCGCATCGTCTCGCGCAGTGCGTCGGCCGACGTCAGCCGGGCCTTCGCGGCCTCGTGCACCACCGCGTCGACCCAGCCCTCGACCAGCGCGAGCGCCGTCTCCAGCCGAGCCAGCGCGGCCTTCTGCTCCGGCGTGTCCTCCGGCTGGAACATGCCCTGCTGAAGGGCGTCCTGCAGCTGCTCGGGCTGCGACGGGTCGAACTGGCCGACCACGTCCTCCAGCTTGCTGGTGTCGACCTTGATGCCGCGCGCGTACCCCTCGACCGCGCCGAACAGGTGCGAGCGCAGCCACGGCACATGGGCGAAGAGCCGCTGGTGGGCGGCCTCACGCAGGGCGAGATACAGCCGCACCTCGTCCTGCGGCACGCTCAGGTCCTTGCCGAATCTCTCGACGTTCAGCGGGAGCAGCGCGGCCTTTCCGGCCGGTCCCAGCGGCAGCCCGATATCGGTCGAGCCGACGACCTCGCCCGCCAGCACGCCCACGGCCTGCCCGATCTGCTGGCCGAACATCGCGCCGCCCATCGACCGCATCATGCCGATCAGCGGGCCCGCCATCGCCTGCATCTCCTCGGGCAGCACATCGCCCATGGCGAGGCCGACGCGCTCAGCCACCGGGTCGACCAGCTTCTGCCAGGCGGGGAGGGACGCCTCGACCCACTCCGCACGGCTCCACGCCACGGTCGAGACGGAACCGGACGGCAGCGACGTCACGCCGTCCAGCCAGAGATCGGCCAGCCGCAGCGCCTCGTCGACCGCGGCCCGCTCCGAAGGGCCGACGCTCGCGTCCTTCGTGCCGTCCGGGGTGCCCTGCGCGACCGTCTGGCGGGCGATCTGCTTGGCCATGTCCCAGTTCACGGGACCGCCCTCGTAGCTCAGCATCTGGCCGAGCTGCTGGAAGGCGGCTCCCAGGTCGTTCGGGTTCATCGTGCCGAACATCGCTGCGAACGGGTTGTCCCCGCCCGCGCCCGGCCCGAAGCCGAACGGGTTCGCAGGCCCGCCTGAACCCTGCCCACCTCCGGCGGGGTCCTTCTTCTTGCCCTCGTCGCCGTCTTCCGGCTCCTCCGGCGGAAGGCCGAATCCGAATGGGGTGTCACTCACGGGTTTCCTCGGCTCGTAGGGCCGCCGGCTCGAACCGACGGCGACTGCCCGACATCACCATCCAGCGTAGACACCAAGCCCGCTCGGGGCCTCAGTGCTCCGCCGACCCCCGGCCTGCGGCAGGATGGACGCCACCTGGTACGTACGCGTCATTCGGGTACGTACTGAAGACAACCGCTGGAGACGCCCGGTGAGTTCCCCAGATCCTCAGGTTCGCGCAGCGCGAAACCTGGCCGACCTTTCGCCCGAGAGCAAACCCTCGAAGAGCCGCTCCAAGAGCCGCGGCCCCGTCGTCGCGGTCACCGGTGCCGCGACCGGCGTCGGTGAGCTGCTCACCGCGCGCCTCGCGGCTTCCGAGGAGATCAAGCAGGTCATCGCCATCGACGAGCGCCGTGGCGAGGTCTCCGAGGCGATCTGGCACATCCTCGACGTACGGGATCCCGCCATCGCCGAGAAGCTGCGCGGCGCAGACGTCGTCGTCCATCTGGCGCTCGATCTCGACCTGGAGACCGACCCCGCCGCCCGTACCGCGTACAACGTCCGCGGCACCCAGACCGTGCTGACGGCCGCCGCGGCTGTCGGGGTCCACCGGGTCGTGCTCTGCACGTCGGCGATGGTCTACGGGGCGCTTCCCGACAACGACATCCCGCTCGCCGAGGACGCCGAACTGCGTGCCACGGCGGAGGCCACCGGCGTCGGCGACCTCCTGGAGATCGAACGGCTCGGGCGGCGCGCACCCCGCGCCCATCCCGGCCTCAATGTGACCGTGGTCCGCCCCACTGTCCTGGTCGGCGGTACGGACACGGCGCTGACCCGCTACTTCGAGTCGCCGCGCCTCCTGGTCGTCGCCGGATCACGCCCCACCTGGCAGTTCTGCCATGTCGACGACCTGGTCACGGCCCTGGAGTACGCCGCGCTGGAGAAGATCGACGGAGAGTTCGCGGTCGGCTGCGACGGCTGGCTGGAACAGGAGGAGGTCGAGGAGCTCAGTGGCGTCCGCCGGATGGAACTGCCCTCTGCGGTCGCCCTCGGCGCCGCCGCCCGGCTGCACCGGATCGGCCTCACCCCGTCCCCGGCGGGAGATCTCGCGTACACGATGCACCCCTGGGTGGTCAGCGTGAGCCGTCTGCACGATGTCGGCTGGCGTCCCGGGTGGACCAACGAGGAAGTACTCGCCGCCCTCCTCGAAGAGGTCGAGGGCCGCCACACCGTCGCCGGGCGCAGGCTCGGCCGCAAGGACGCCACCGCCGCCGGCGCCGCCGGTGCGACCGTGGCGCTGCTCGGCACCGCCGCCCTGGTCCGCCGCGCCCGCAAGGCCCGCCGCCGCATCTGAGACGTGTCCGGCCGCGGTGTGTCCGGGCGGGACCGGGCCGGGCGCCCCGGTCGCTGTAGGAGGCTCCAAGGCGGCCGGCGGCCCGCCGGTGGAAAGCGCTATTCCGCGAAGTCGGTGCCGTGCGGCACCATGGGCGCCATGGCACCCACTCATGACCACCCCGGTGAGCAGGCGGCGCAGGACCCGATCCGGCTGCTGGAGATCCGGGACACCCCGCTGTCCGTCGACGAGATCTTCCGCGCCGCCGGGGACGACGCCGCGGGGGGCACGGCGCTCTTCGTCGGCACGGTGCGCAATCACGACGGCGGCCAGGACGTCGGCGCGCTCGGCTACTCCTGCCATCCGTCGGCGCAGGACGAGATGCGCCGGGTGGCCGAGAAGGTCGTCGCCGAGTTCCCGGTCCGGGCACTGGCCGCTGTCCATCGTGTGGGTGAACTGGAGGTCGGGGACCTGGCCGTGGTCGTCGCCGTCTCCTGCCCGCACCGTGCGGAGGCATTCGCGGCGTGTCGCAAGCTCATCGACGACCTCAAGCATGAGGTTCCGATCTGGAAGCACCAGCGGTTCTCCGACGGTACGGAGGAGTGGGTGGGCGCCTGCTGAGCGCAAACCGGACCGGCGACATCCGCCCCGATTTGCGTAACCGCACCCCTGCCGTGAGCGTTGAATCTGCAGAAGGCTAATCTGCTGATCGGTCCGTTGCGGTCGCACATGGCGTGGGGAGGTAGTGATGGCAGCACTCGCCTGGTTGCTGATTCCGCTTTTCGCTGCTGTCGGTGCTGCGATATGGGGAAGCTGGGCCGCCCGTAATCGCACGGCCGGTGATGTCACCGAACTCGCCGGATATGCCCGGTTCCGTGAAGCGATGGAGAGATCCGACTCCGGTTCCGACGCTGCCTGAGGCAGCACCGAAACGTACGCAGTCGCCAATCCGCATCCCGGCGCCGACTGTCCCGCCACTCGGCACAGCACGACGCCCGGCCGTACGGACCGGCCCCGGCGGTGCACTGAGAGACCCTTCCCGTACTGTCGTTCCATGCCACGCCGCACCGCGACGATGCTCGCCTCCACGCTGATTCTCATCGCGCTGCTCTGCGCAGGCGTGCTGATCCCAGTGCCGTATTCGGAGATGTCTCCCGGGCCGACCGTGAACACGCTCGGCAAGGTCGACGGCGAGCCGGTCCTGCAGATCTCCGGGCATCCGACGTACAAGACGTCCGGCAATCTCAACATGACGACGGTCAGGGTCACCGGCGCCGACTACAACATGAACCTCGTCGAGGCCGTCTACGGCTGGCTGGCCCACGACAGCGTGGTCGTTCCGCACGACACGCTGTACCCGGGCGGCAAGACCGAGGAGCAGTCGACGCAGGAGAACGCCGAGGAGTTCAGCCAGTCCCAGGAGAGCGCCAAGGTCGCCGCCCTGACCGAACTGGGCATCCCGGTGACGTCGCGCGTCGTGGTCTCCACGGTGATCAAGGACAGCCCCGCGCAGGGCAAGCTGCACGCCGGTGATGTGATCAAGGCGGTCGACGGTACGGCGGTCAAGCAGCCCGAGGACGTCGCGAAACTGGTCACCAAGAACAAGCCGGGGGAGAACGTCACCTTCACGGTGATCCCGGCCAAGACGGCGGCAGCGGCCGAGAAGGCCGGGAAGCAGCCCGAGGGCACCGAGAAGATCACCATCACGACGAAGAAGGCCCCCAAGGAGAACCGGGCGATCGTCGGAATCCAGGCCGGGACGGACCACACGTTCCCGTTCGAGATCGACATCAAGCTCGCCGATGTCGGCGGTCCGAGCGCGGGCCTGATGTTCTCCCTCGGCATCGTCGACAAGCTCACGCCCGGTCAGCTGACCGGCGGCAAGTTCATCGCGGGCACCGGCACCATCGACGACCAGGGCAAGGTCGGTCCGATCGGCGGCATCAACATGAAGCTGGTCGGCGCGCGCGACGCGGGCGCCAGGTACTTCCTGACGCCGGGCGACAACTGCAAGGCCGCCGCCTCCGACACCCCCAGCGGGCTCACCCTGGTCAAGGTGAAGACGATCGACGACGCGAAGAAGTCGCTGGAGAAGATCCGCGCGGGCGACACGGCCGGCCTGCCGAGCTGCTCGGCAGGCTGACCGCGCCGCCCCTGGCGGGGGAGCGGGCGGTACCGCCCGCTCCGGTCAGGACTCGAACGTGGCGGCGAGCGCCTCGGCCAGCCCCGGCACCAGGCCGGCGCCGGTCAGCACCTCGGTCGGGGAGTCCTTCTCCCGGAGCCGTACGGCCGACTCCCGCGCACCGTTGCGCAGGACGGCCACGGTCATCCGCACCTCCTGCCGGTCGGGGTGCTTGGCGACCCACTTGGTCAGCTGGGCGTCACTGAGCCCCTCCGGTACGGAGGACTCGGCGGACGGCGGCAGCATCAGGCGCTCCACCGTCATGGCGCAGCCGACGACCGCGTCGGGCCAGGCGATCGTGGCGAGGAACTCGTCCAGCGCCTTTCCGGGGGGAAGCTCCTCCTGCTCGATGGGGGTGAGTGCGGCGGTCGTCGAATCGGAGCTGTCGAGACCGAGCTGGGCGGCGAGGCCGGGCTCCTGGACCCGCAGCTTGGCGGTGTCGACGAGCGCGAAGAGCCGGGCCGGCTGGTCCCAGCCGAGGCCGGAGGCGTACTCGTCGATTTCGAGCACGGCGACAGTGAGGGGGCTCGCGGCCATCGGGGGGCCTGAGGGGGAAACGTTGGACATGCTCAACATCCTCCCCCCTTCCGCCCCGGGAACGGGAACTAGGTAAAGCCTCAGTAAGTTGCATAGGTGGGCTCTACCATCGCTGGGCCTGCTTCACACGACCGCGAACTTCGAGGGGCGCACGTTGGCTTTCCAGATGCCGGACCGCGGCGGGGGCCCGACCGGGCCACGGATCAGAGTCGGCCGCCCGTCCCGGCGCGCCCGTACCCTGCTCATGACACTGGGCGTCCTGGCGATTCTCGCCATGGTGTTTGTCATGTTCGCCGGGTTCTGGACGGACTGGCTCTGGTACCGGTCGGTCGCGTATTCGTCCGTCTTCACCACCACCCTGTGGACCAAGATCGGGCTGTTCCTCGTCTTCGGACTGCTGATGGCGATCGCCGTCGGCGTGAACGTCTGGCTCGCGCACCGGCTCCGGCCGCCGCTGAGCGCGATGTCGCTGGAGCAACAGAGCCTGGACCGCTACCGGATGAGTCTCGCCCCGTACAAGAGGTGGGTGCTGCTCGCGATCACCGCGCTCGTCGGGCTGATCGCCGGAGCGTCCGCCTCGGGCCAGTGGCGTACGTGGCTGATGTACGTGAACGGCGTGTCGTTCGGGCAGAAGGACCCCCAGTTCCACCTGGACGTGTCCTTCTACGCCTTCGACCTGCCGTGGTACCGCTTCCTGCTGGGCTTCGGCTTCGCGGCCACGGTGCTCTCGCTGATCGCCGCCGCCCTGACCCACTACCTGTACGGCGGGCTCCGCATCACCAGCCCCGGCGCGCGGGCGACCGGCGCGGCCACCGGCCACCTGTCGGTGCTGCTCGGCGTCTTCGTCTCGCTGAAGGCCGTGGCGTACTGGCTCGACCGGTACGGCCTCGCCGTGAAGTCCAGTGACTTCAAGGCGACGGACAACTGGACCGGCCTGCGCTACGTCGATGCCAACGCCTACCTGCCGGCGAAGACGATCCTGTTCTGCATCGCCGCGATCTGCGCCGTGCTGTTCTTCGCGACGCTGTGGCGCCGCACCTGGCAGCTCCCGATGATCGGGTTCGGCCTGATGGTGCTCTCCGCGATCCTGATCGGCGGGCTGTACCCGGCGATCGTGCAGAAGTTCCAGGTCCAGCCGAACGAGCAGGCCAAGGAAGCCCCGTTCATCCGGAAGAACATCGAGGCGACGCGTGACGCGTACGACATCGATGACGCACAGGTGGACGACTACACGGGCAAGAGCACAACGACCGACGACGCGAAGCTCCGTGCGGGTGCTGACGAGGCGGCGAGCTACCGGGTGATGGACCCCAACGTCGTCTCCCCGGCCTTCCAGCAGCTCCAGCAGAAGAGGAACTACTACCAGTTCCCCAAGACTCTGGACGTCGACCGCTACAAGGATGCCGCCGGCAAGGACCAGGACACGGTCATCGGTCTGCGCGAGCTCAACTTGGAGGGCATCCCCAAGCGCAACTGGATCAACGACCACTTCACGTACACCCACGGCTACGGCGCCATCGCCGCCCGGGGCACCACGACGGGCAAGAACCCGAAGGGCTCCCCGGACTTCACCGAGTCCGGTCTGCCGACCACCGGCAAGCTCGGCTCGTACGAGCAGCAGATCTACTACGGCGAGAAGACCGAGCAGTACTCCATCGTCGGCGGGCCCCAGAAGGAGCTCGACTACGAGGAGGACGGCGAGAAGACCACCAGCTACAACGGCAACAGCGGGGTCAGTCTCGGCAGCGCCTTCAACCGCGCCGCGTACGCGGTGTCGTTCAGCGAGCCGCAGATCCTCTACTCGGGGGCCATCGGCAACGGCTCGCGGATTCTCTACAACCGCACACCCAAGGAGCGCGTCGAGGCGGTCGCCCCGTGGCTGACCATCGACGGCGACGCCTATCCGGCCGTGGTGAACCACCGCATCCAGTGGGTCGTCGACGCCTACACCACCACCAACGGGTACCCGTACGCCTCGCGTACGACGCTCGGTGACACCACGGCCGACTCGCTCACCACCAACCAGCGTGCGGTCGTCGCCCAGCAGAACCAGGTCAACTACATCCGCAACTCGGTGAAGGCCACCGTCGACGCGTACGACGGCAAGGTCAAGCTGTACGAGTGGGACACCAAGGACCCGGTCCTCAAGACCTGGCGCAAGGCGTTCCCGGGGACGGTGGAGCCGCGGGCCGACATCCCCGAGGACCTGATGGACCACCTGCGGTACCCGCAGGACCTGTTCAAGGTGCAGCGCGAGCTGCTCACCCGCTACCACGTCACCAACCCCGCACAGTTCTACAGCGGCAGTGACGCGTGGCAGGTCCCGGACGACCCGACCAACAAGGAGTCCGGCGCCGTCCCGCCGTACTACCTGAGCATAAAGATGCCGGACCAGACGGCCCAGAAGTTCTCGCTGACCACCACCTTCACTCCGAAGGGGCGGCCCGACCTCGGGGCGTTCATGGCGGTGGACGCGGATGCGGCCAGCAAGGACTACGGCACGATAAGGCTGTTGAGAGTCACCACGACGGTGAAGGGACCCGGCCAGGTACAGAGCGAGCTCAACGGCAACGACGATGTCGCCGAGTTCGTGAGAAACCTCAAGGGCACCGACTCCGACATCGAGTACGGCAACCTGCTGACCGTGCCGCTCGACGGCGGCTTCCTGTACGTCGAGCCGGTGTACACGCGCGGTGGCACGCAGAACTATCCGCTGCTGCGCAAGGTCGCCGCCTCGTACGGTTCGAAGATCGTCTTCGAGAACAGCCTCGGGGAGGCGCTCAACGCAGTCTTCGGAGTGGAGGACACCGGCACCAGCCAGCCGCCGGCGGAGACCACCCGGCCACCGGGCACGAAGCCGGCCACCGGCGACGCCGCACTGAAGCAGGCGATCGCGGATGCGCAGAAGGCCTACACCGAAGGCGAGGCAGCCCTGAAGAAGCAGGACTGGACCGCCTACGGCAAGGCCCAGGCGGATCTGGAGGACGCGCTGCGGCGTGCGGCTGCGGCCCAGCCCAAGACGGAGAAGGGCAGCTGAGCGGCGGCCGGTAGCAACGGGTAAAGCACCACCCTCGCATCGTGGTACGGTTTGAACACAACGACGCGGGGTGGAGCAGCTCGGTAGCTCGCTGGGCTCATAACCCAGAGGTCGCAGGTTCAAATCCTGTCCCCGCTACTGAAAAGATGAAGGCCCGGATCCTTTCGAGGATCCGGGCCTTCGTCGTGTTGTCGAGACTTTCTGGCTCAAAGGGCCTGAAGTGCGGTTTGCGGGGCACGAGTTGGTTCCGGGCGTGTTTGACTTATCTCTCTGTGGGCATGTCGACAAAACGCTGAAGTGACCTCACTGGCCGCGAGATACCAGGTGCACGCGGGTTGCAGGTGGTGGGACGATGGTATTTATGGGGGACAGGGCAACTCTGTTGGAGACAGGGCGGTTTGTGCAGCGGCGCGTCCATGAGGCGGGAAACATGGCAGATGCGGCTTTTGTCTCCCATGCCACGGACGACGCCGAGGCAGTCCAGGCCGTCCAGGCCTTCGAGGACGGTGGGAGCGCCGGGGACGCGGAGCCGTGCCACAGCGCCGGGAGCACTCGGGGCATCGAGAACGCCGAGAGCACGGAGACCGCCGAGAGCGAGGCGCGGCACCGTCGCGCCGCCGACGCCGGAGACACCGCGTCGATGAGCGTCCTCGGTGCGCTGCTGCTCCGCCGAGGCGATCTGAACGGCGCCGAGCCCTATCTGCGTGCGGCCACCGCCGACGGCGACCGGGCCGCCGCCAACAACCTGGGCGTCCTCCTCCACCAGCGCGGCTACGCCGACGAGGCGGCCGGCTGGTGGCGTATCGCCGCCGTCGCCGGTTCCGCCGCCGCGGCCCACGCGCTGGGCCGCCACTACCGCGAGCGTGGCGACGAGCCGGGCGCCGAGTACTGGCTGCGCCAGTCTGCCGAGCAGGGCCATGCGCTGGGCGCGTACGCCCTCGCCGACCTGCTGGAACACCGCAGCGACGTCGGCGCCGAGCGCTGGCTGCGCGCTGCCGCCGAGCAGGGGCACCGAGAGGCCGCGTACCGCCTGGCACGCACCCTGGAGAGCAAGGCTGCCGACGAGCCGCACGACGCGTTCGGCCGCCCGGGGGCGGACGCCGGACTGGGGACGGGCCTGCCTGCGCGCAGTGGCGCCGCCGACGGCACCGGAACCGGGACCGGTGCGCGCAAGGAGGGCCGTGCGGGCGGGCGCAAGGACGACGGACCCGTGGCGGGCCCCGCCACCGGGCGCGTCGGTGAGGCCGAGCAGTGGTACCGGCAGGCCGCCGCGCGCGGTCATCGCCGTGCCGCCCTGCATCTCGGCGCCATTTTGGAACAGCGCGGCGAGCTCAAGGAGGCCGGCCGCTGGTACCTCACCTCCGCCAAGGGCGGCGAGGCCCGGGCCGCCTGCGCACTCGGCTTCCTGCTCCGCGACGCGGGCGACGAGGAGAGCGCGGCCGTGTGGTGGCTGCGCGCCGCCCAGGAGGGCGACGGCAACGCGGCCAATGCCCTGGGCGCCCTGCACGCCGCCCGCGGCGAGCAGCAGACCGCCGAGCGCTGGTACCGCGCCGCTATGGACGCGGGCGACGTCAACGGCGCGTACAACCTGGGGCTGCTCTGCGCCGCCCAGGACCGTACACCGCAGGCCGAGCAGTGGTACCGCCGTGCCGCCTACGCCGGTCACCGCGAGGCCGCCAACGCCCTGGCCGTGCTGCTGCTCCAGGCGGGCGACGCGACCGGCGCGCAGCCCTGGTTCTCCAAGGCCGCAGAGGCGGGCAGTGTCGACGCCGCCTTCAACCTCGGCATTCTGCACGCCGGGCGCGACGAGGACCGGGCAGCTCTGACCTGGTACGAGAGGGCCGCGGCCGCCGGGCACACCGAGGCCGCGCTGCAGGTCGGCATGGCCCTGCTGCACCACGGCGAGGAGCAGGAGGCCGAACGCCATCTGCGCTGCGCCGCGGGGGGCGGCAGCGCCGAGGCGGCCTTCCGGCTGGCCGGGGTGCTGGACTCACGCCAGCCGCCGCCGGGGCCGCCCGGGCTCGGTGAGCCGATGCCGGAGAAGACCGAGTGCGAGGCCTGGTACGAGCGGGCCGCCGAGCAGGGGCACCGCCGCGCCCAGGTGCGCGTCGGCATGCTCGCCGCCTCCCGCGGTGACCTGGAGAGCGCCGCACGCTGGTACCGCGAGGCCGCCGAGTCGGGCAGCCGCAACGGTGCCTTCAATCTGGGGCTGCTCCTCGCCCGTGAGGGCAGCGAGCGCGAGGCCGCCCTGTGGTGGAGCCGCGCCGCGAACGACGGCCACGGCCGGGCCGCGCTGCGGCTGGCCCTGCTCGCCGCCCGCCGCGGCGAACTCACCGAGGGGCAGCGCTGGTGCGCGCGTGCGGTCGAACTGGGCCCGGCGGAGGTCGCGGAGCGGGCTGCCAGGCTCCGTGAGGCCCTGCACCAGGAGCTGACCGCGTAGTGGTGTGCGGGGGTGCGGCACGGGCGTCACAGGGGCGACGGGGCCCCGCGCCACCGCGCTTCCCACAGTCGTCAGGAACGGATTTGCGCTGGTCCGGGGCGTCACGTAATGTTGTGTTCACGACGCGGGGTGGAGCAGCTCGGTAGCTCGCTGGGCTCATAACCCAGAGGTCGCAGGTTCAAATCCTGTCCCCGCTACTGAAGACAGAGGGCCGGATCCTTTCGAGGATCCGGCCCTCTGTGTATGCCGCCCCCTGTGCATGCCGTACGGGCGCCGCGTCAGAGCCTGTGGCCCACCGCCTCCCCGTACATCGCCCGGTCGACGGCCTTCTCCTCCGGTACCGGCGGCTTGCCCTCCGAGACGCCCGCGTCGCTGTACGCCTGCTGCAGCCGGTCCGTCGTGCCCTTCCGGATCTCCCAGTCCATCCGCATGGACGGCGTCGACCGCAGCGTCGCCTCGTCGATCTTCATCAGCTTCGCCAGCTCCGTCACGAACGCGGGATCGGACTTGTAGTCCCCGGCGAAGTAGGTGTTCACCGTCCGGATGTAGGCGCGGAGAAGGGCGACACCCGCGTCCGGGTCCTCAGTCAGCAGCGTCGGGCCGAAGAGGAGACCGCCGAGCGGTTCGCCGACCGGCTGGCCGCCCAGGAACGCGTACCGCTTGTCGCCGTCCACCTTGCGCCAGACCGGGTCGAGCAGCCAGGCGGAGTCCACGCTGCCGTTCTGCAGGGCGGTCAGTACGTCCGCGGAGCCGAGCTGCTGGAAACTGATCTTGTCGAGGCCGCCGCCGTGCTTCTTCAGCGAGGTGTCCATCGGGTACGCGATGACCGAGCCCTTGCCGATCACCGTGCCCATCCTCCGGCCCGCCATGTCGACGTGTCCGGCGCTCTCGCCCTCCTTGAGGCGCACCCAGAGGCCGCTCTTGGAGGTGGGATCGGGGGAGAAGTTCCCTGCCACCCACTTGATGTCGAAGCCGCCGTCGATGCCGTTCATCACGGCTGCCTCGGGGGCCGCCCACTGGGCGTCGACATCGCCCTTGGCGAGCAGCGGCAGGGCGTCCGGGGTGGGAAGCACCTTCAGTTCGCCGCTCGGGCACGTCCAGTGGGGGCGAAGCGCGCGGCCGGCGCGCACCTACGGCAGGCCCTGCGGGTGCCCGTCGAAGTGGTTCCGTACCGGAACGGCCGGTGAGGTGAGCAGGCTCGGTCCCGGTCGGGTGGAATGCGGAAGGGCCCGGTGCGAGTGTCACTCGCACCGGGCCCTTCGTCCCGTCTCAGGCAGTTGCGGCGCAGTTCGGGCAGATGCCGCGGTACGTCACCTCGACATCGGAGACCGTGAAGCCGAACCGCTCGTCCGTCGGCAGGTCCGCCAGCGGGTCGCCCGCCGGGTGCACGTCACGGATGGCGCCGCACTGGGCGCAGACCAGGTGCTGGTGGGGGCGGTGCGCGTTCGGGTCGTACCGCTTCGCGCGGTGATCGGTGGAGACCTCGATGACCTCGCCGAGCGTCACCATCTCACCGAGCGTGTTGTAGACGGTGGCGCGGGAGATCTCCGGCAGCTTGGCGACGGCCCGGGCGTGGACCTCGTCGGCCGTCAGGTGCACATGGTCCCCGTCGAGGACCTCGGCCACGACACGCCGCTGCGCGGTCATGCGCCAGCCGCGTCCGCGGAGTCGTTCCAACAGGTCACTCATAAGAGCAAGCCTAACAGTGAGGGCGCCCTGGTTCCGAACGGGTGTGACTTTGGATCCTGGCTTGACTTGGACTTGGTCCATTGTAGGATCGGGATCATAAGTAAGGGACAGGCTGTGCGGACATCAGGACATGACGGATGTGCAGGAATGACGCAGGAGGCGCACGTGACGCAGGGACCGCTCACCACGGAGGCCGGCGCACCGGTCGCCGACAACCAGAACAGTCAGACCGCAGGCGTCGGTGGTCCGGTCCTGGTGCAGGACCAGTTGCTGCTGGAGAAACTCGCGCACTTCAACCGTGAGCGCATTCCGGAGCGCATCGTGCACGCCCGCGGCGCCGGTGCGTACGGCACCTTCACGCTGACCCGCGATGTCTCGCAGTGGACGCGCGCGAAGTTCCTCTCCGAGGTCGGCAAGCAGACCGAGACGTTCCTGCGGTTCTCCACCGTCGCGGGCAACCTCGGCTCCGCCGACGCGGTGCGCGACCCCCGCGGTTTCGCGCTGAAGTTCTACACCGAAGAGGGCAACTACGACCTCGTCGGCAACAACACCCCGGTGTTCTTCATCAAGGACGCCATCAAGTTCCCGGACTTCATCCACACCCAGAAGCGCGATCCGTACACCGGCTCGCAGGAGGCGGACAACGTCTGGGACTTCTGGGGTCTGTCGCCCGAGTCCACCCACCAGGTGACCTGGCTCTTCGGTGACCGCGGCATCCCGGCCACGCTGCGACACATGAACGGGTACGGCTCGCACACGTACCAGTGGAACAACGAGGCCGGCGAGGTCTTCTGGGTCAAGTACCACTTCAAGACCGACCAGGGCATCAAGAACCTCACGCAGGCCGAGGCCAACAAGCTCGCCGGCGAGGACCCGGACAGCCACCAGCGCGATCTGCGAGAGGCGATCGAGCGCGGCGACTTCCCGTCCTGGACGGTGCAGGTCCAGATCATGCCCGCGTCCGAGGCGGCCGCGTACCGGTTCAACCCGTTCGACCTCACCAAGGTGTGGCCGCACGAGGACTACCCGCCGATCGAGATCGGGAAGCTGGAGCTCAACCGCAACCCCGAGAACGTCTTCGCGGAGACCGAGCAATCGATCTTCAGCCCCGCGCACTTCGTGCCGGGCATCGGCCCGTCCCCGGACAAGATGCTCCAGGGCCGCCTCTTCGCCTACGGCGACGCCCACCGCTACCGCGTCGGGATCAACGCCGACCACTTGCCCGTGAACCGTCCGCACGCCACCGAGGCACGGACCAACAGCCGGGACGGGTACCTGTACGACGGCCGTCACAAGGGTGCGAAGAACTACGAGCCCAACAGCTTCGGTGGTCCGGTCCAGACCGACCGTCCGCTGTGGGAGCCCATCACCGTCACCGGTGGGACCGGTACGCACGAGGCCCCGAGCCACGCCGAGGACAACGACTTCGTGCAGGCCGGGAACCTCTACCGGCTCTTCTCCGAGGACGAGAAGGTCCGGCTGATCGACAACCTCGCCGGGTTCATCGCCAAGGTCTCACGCGACGACATCGCCGAGCGCGCGATCAACAACTTCCGCCAGGCGGACGGCGACTTCGGCAAGCGGCTGGAGGTCGCGGTCCAGGCCCTTCGCGGCTAGTACGGACGGCTGCCGGTGCCGGTGGGCCGGTCCCCTCTGCATCGAGGGGGCCGGTCCACCGGCCGTACGTGCGTAGGGGCGGTCAGCCGACCAGTTCCACCGGGTGGCGCCTGGTGGGCGCCCAGCAGCGGATGATGTCGCGGACCGAGACGATACCGACGGGCCCGTGGTCGTCCAGCACGATCAGATGCCGGAAACCGCCGTGCGTCATGGCCTCTGCGGCCTCCTCCAGGGTCCAGCTGGGCGCGGCGAAGACCACATCGGTGGTGGTGTGGGTGGATGCGGTCTCGGTGTCGGGGTTCTGGCCGGCGCCGACCGCGTTGAGGATGTCGCGCTCGGTGATGATGCCGAGTCCGCTGGTGTCGCGGTCGAGGACGACGGCTGCGCCGATGCGGCGAGCCGACATCAGCTGGGCCGCCTGGCGGAGCGTGTGGGTGGGGCCGATAGTGAGGACCATCGTGCTCATGGCGTCACGGACGAGCATGAAGGGAGCCACCTCCTTCGTGAAGCGACCACGTGAGCCGATTCACAAGTTCACAAGTGGGGGGACTCTCAGCGTTGCATCCTTGGCGGAGTCCAACAAGGGGTAGGTGGAGATCATTCGAGGGGCGCACGGAAGTGGACCGCACGCCCCTCGGGAGTCTGTACGCCTCGTAGCGGCATTGGTCGTTGTCGGTCGTCGTGGGCCCCCTCGGGCGGCCCACAGGCGGCCGGAGGAACGTCGCCCACGTTCCCACTCCGCCCGTGCGCCTTGTGTACGGATCACGCCGGGTGGAAGGCCGCCCCTGCCACCACCCCGCCACTACGGGCGGAGTGACGCCCCCCTACGGCGACGCCGACCCCGCCCACCGCCGATGAGGCGGCGCCGTCCGAGCCGGCAGCCGCCCGTGCCCGCAGCCTGCAGGGGCGGCCCCGCGGCGTGGTCTACCTGTTGGACGTCTGGACGAAGCCCGCTTGCGGCACGTACGGGGCCTCCAGGTAGCCGGCCTCCTCGTCGTCGAGCGTCAGGTCCACACCCGCGACGAGGCTGTCCAACTGCTCGGGACGGGTAACTCCGATGATCGGTGCGGTCACCACCGGGTTTCGCAGCACCCACGCCAGCGCCACGCTCGCCGGTGCCACCCCGCGTCGCTCGGCGACCTCGAGGACCCGCTCGGTGATGACGCGGGCGTCCTCCCCGTACAGCGTCTTGCCGAACTCGTCCGTCTCGGACCTCGCCGTCGCCGAGTCCCACGGACGGGTGAGCCGGCCGCGCGCCAGCGGGCTCCAGGGGATGACACCGATGCCCTGGTCCGCGCAGAGCGGCAGCATTTCGCGCTCCTCCTCGCGGTGCAGGAGGTTGTAGTGGTTCTGCATGGAAACAAAGCGCGTCCAGCCGTGCAGGTCGGCCAGGTACAGCGCCTTGGAGAACTGCCAGGCGTACATGGACGACGCGCCTATGTAGCGGGCCTTTCCGGCCTTCACCACATCGTGCAGGGCCTCCAGGGTCTCCTCTATCGGCGTCTCGTAGTCCCAGCGGTGGATCTGGTACAGGTCGACGTGATCGACTTGCAGGCGGCGCAGGCTGTTGTCGATCTCGGTGAGGATCGCCTTCCGGGACAGGCCCGCGCCGTTCGGTCCCGGACGCATCCGGCCGTAGACCTTCGTCGCTATCACCACGTCGTCCCGCTGGATCCCGAGGTCGCGCAGTGCACGGCCGATGATCTCCTCGCTGGAGCCGTCGGAGTAGCCGTTGGCGGTGTCGAGGAAGTTGATCCCGGCGTCCAGCGCTTTGCGGATGACGGTACGGCTGGCGTCGTAGCCCAGTGACCATTCGTGAGTGCCCCGTGTGGGATCCCCGAAGCTCATACCCCCCAGGGTCAGCGCCGAGACCTGAAGGCCGGTCGATCCCAGTCGTGTGTATCGCATACCTGTGTGCTCCTAGCGTTGAGGGAAGACGGCGGCCGCGCCGATGCCCGATGCGCGGCCGGTGACGATGAAGACCTTGTCCTTGAGCCCTTCCATTGCTGGGCATATCCCTTCGCCCAGTGAGGGTGCGGCGCTGGTGCGACAGGTGGGAGCAGTGCCGGAGGCGATGAGGCGGGAATACGCCTGAAGTGCCCGGCGGTTGGCGCCCTGTGCGCAGAACGACCGCTTCGACCAGGGCGTTGACGCCCGGTGCCTAGGCCTACTGTGCAGGAGCGCGACAAGAGTTACAAAAGGTACTTTTATGTTCCTGAGGAACACTGGAAGGGCGTCATCGGTGAGCGACAACGAGGGCCAGGCGGCCTCCACCGGCGAGGCGCGGGCGAACGTACTGCGCCTGGCGGGCCCGTGTGAGCGCTGGGACGAGCGGGACGCGGACTTCATTCGCGAGATCCTCGACCTGGTGGGCGACAAGTGGAGCATGCTGGTCATCGGCGCCCTGGCCGCCGGCGACGCCCGCTACTCGGACCTCGACACCGCGATCCCCGCCCTCTCCCGGCGCATGCTCACCCTCACCCTCAGGCGCCTTCAGCGCAGCGGGCTGGTCGACCGCACTGCCTACGCGGAGGTGCCGCCCCGCGTCGAGTACTCACTCACCACCCTCGGCTCCTCCCTGCTCTCCGCCATCGAGCCCCTGGCCGCCTGGAGCTCCGAGCATCACACCGAGGTCCGACGCCACCAGGACGTGTACGACGGGAGCGCCACACACAGTGCGTAACTGGCGTGAGCAATCGATCATCGTTCGTGTGCCGGCTTCACACTGCGGACGTACACGCACTTGATGCCGGGCAGCGAGAGGCACACGCGGGAGGCCGTCAACCGCGTGTTCGGGTACGGCCCGAAGAGCGATGACGGCCCCACGACAGCCCAGGGAGCGTGAGGGAAGGGAAAGTGCGCAGGTCAAGCCGCAAGCTGTCTCAGTAGCGCTGGTTCAGATACCCCAGCAGCTCGTGGTGGAGCAGCCCGTTCGAGGCCGCCGCGTTCCCGCCGCCCGGACCGGGCACCCCGTCGAGGCTGGTGAACCGGCCACCCGCCTCCTGGACGATGATCGCGTTCGCCGCCATGTCCCACAGCGACAGCTCCGGCTCCGCGCAGATGTCCACGGAACCCTCGGCGACCATCATGTACGGCCAGAAGTCCCCGTACCCACGCGTACGCCAGCAGGCCCGGGTCAGATCCATGAACCCGTCGAGCCGGCCCTGCTCCTCCCAGCCGGTCATCGACGCGTAGGCGAACGAGGCGTCCGAGATCCGCTCGACCTTCGAGACGTGCAGCCGGGTCGCGGAGGTGAGGCTGCGGCCGGAGAACGCCCCCGCACCCTTCGCCGCCCACCAGCGGCGCCCCAGCGCGGGGGCCGACACCACGCCCACCACCGGCTGGAAGCCGTTCTCGCCCGCCTCCATCAGTGAGATCAGCGTCGCCCAGACCGGCACACCACGCACGTAGTTCTTGGTGCCGTCGATCGGGTCGACGACCCAGCGGCGCGGGCCGGTGCCCTCGATCCCGTACTCCTCGCCGAGGATCGCGTCGCGCGGGCGCGCCCGATGGAGGTGACCGCGAATCAGCTCCTCGGCGGCCTTGTCGGCCTCGCTCACCGGCGTCATGTCCGGCTTGGTCTCGACCTTGAGGTCGAGAGCCTTGAACCGGTCCATCGTCGTCGCGTCGGCGGCGTCCGCCAGCACATGGGCGAGGCGCAGATCATCGTGGTAGTCGGGCATGTCGTCACAGTATCGACCGCAGGTGAACGCAGCCACAGGACCCTGGAGGTGCATGAACTCTTGACAGTGCGGGGGAGCGCGTCAACTCTGAACCGCAGACCCCTGGCGTGGGAGGCGACGATGCCTGCAGCGCGAGAAGCATTACTGGACGCCGCCCTCTCGGCGGTCAGCACCCTGCCCTGGGCGACGGTGCGGATGGTCGACGTCGCGTCCGCCGCGGGAGTCTCCCGGCAGACCCTCTACAACGAGTTCGGCAGCAAGGACGGCCTGGCCCGGGCTCTCGTCCGGCGCGCTGCCGACGGCTACCTCGCCGGTGTCGAACGGGCATTGGAATCGCCCGGCGGTACGGGGGACAGACTGGCCGCCACCGCCGCCTGGACGGTTCGGGCCGCTCGTACGAACAGCCTGGTCAGAGCGTTGCTCACGGGTTACTGGGGAGAGCGGTTACCCTGCCCCGCCCGCCTCTCGGGGCCGCCCTCCTCGCCCGTACCGGCGCAGCGGCGGGCCGATGCCGGGCCGCCGACCCCGACCGAGCTCCTCGGCCTGGTGCGCGACCGCGCGGTGGCCGCCCTGGACGGGGGGCGCCCGCCGCACGACCCGGCGGCGCTGGCCGTGACCTGCGAGATCTCGTTGCGCCTCGCACTGTCGTACGCGGTTGCCGCGTCCCCCGTCCCCACGGACGCGGCGCCGCTGGTGCGCGAGGTGGTGGAGCGGTGGCCTGCCGGGTGACGGGGGCACCGGTGGCGGACCAATTCCGAGGACTGCTTCCGCGTGGGCCAGGAACGTGGCTGCGGGAGGTCCGCTCCGGTGGCTCTCCGCTCCTGCGCGGGCGCGGACCCGAGGCCACCCGCTCTTCCGGTTGGGGGCGTGGGGGTTCCGGTCGGCGAGGCGGCCGGGCACAGCGCCGCCTGTCCCTTCCCCGGACGCCCCCCTGCCGCAATCAGTGGGACGAGCCCGACAGCTGGAGCCCGATCACACCCAGGATCACCAGGGAGATCGAGACCAGCTTGAGCGTGGAGACCACATCGTCGAGGAAGACCATGCCGTAGATCGCGGTGCCCGCTGCGCCGATGCCCGTCCACACGGCGTAGGCGGGCCCCACATCGAGCTTCTTCAAGGACAGGGTCAGCAGACCGAAACTGCCGAGCGCGAAGATGCAGAAGGCGATGGTCGGCCAGAGCCGGGTGAAGCCGTGCGACAGTTTCAGACAGACAGCGAAGCCGGTCTCCAGAAGCCCTGCGACCACGACCAGCAGCCACGCCATCGTCGGTGCCCTCCCACGTCGGTGACTGCTCTGTCGCGCTGCGTGCGATTATGCACTTACCGGTAGCAGCAGATCGCAAACGTGCCTGGGTCAGTCGCCTTCGCGTCGTTCCCGGGTGGCCAGCAGCCGGTGCAGCGAGTCCAGCCGGGCCGGATCGGCATGCCCGGCCACCACCCAGGCGCCCAGAGCGCATTCCGGTTGGACGGCGTCGTGGGTGCAGCCGCGAGGGCAGTCCTCGGTGCCGGGCTCCAGGTCGGGGAACGCGTGGATGACCCGCGAAGGGTCGATGTGGTTCAGCCCGAAGGAGCGCACACCGGGGGTGTCGACCACCCAGCCCCGCCCGTCCGGCAGAGGCAGCGCCAGGGCCGAGGTGGTGGTGTGCCGGCCGCGGCCGGTGACCGCGTTGACGACACCCGTCGTACGCCGCCGGTCCTTCGGCACCAGGGCATTGACCAGCGTGGTCTTCCCGACGCCGGAGTGCCCCACGAACGCGGTGACCCGGTCGTTCAGCTGCTCGCGCACCCGGTCCGCCGCGTCGCCGTTCTCCAGCTCCTGGCGGCTGGTGACGATGTAGGGGACACCCAGCGGGGTGTACGCCTCCAGGAGCTTGTCCGGGGACGCCAGGTCGGACTTGGTGAGGACCAGGAGAGGGCTGAGCCCGCCGTCGTACGCCGCCACCAGACAGCGGTCGATCATCCGCGGACGGGGTTCCGGATCGGCCAGCGCGGTGACGATCGCCAGCTGATCGGCGTTGGCGACGACCACCCGCTCGTACGGATCGTCGTCGTCCGCCGTCCGCCGCAGCACCGAGCGGCGCTCACCGATGCGGACGATGCGGGCCAGAGTGTCCTTGTCCCCGGACAGATCGCCGACGAGGGAGACGGTGTCGCCCACCACCGCGGCCTTGCGGCCCAGCTCGCGCGCCTTCATCGCCATGACCGTACGGCCTTCGACGAGGCAGGTGAGGCGGCCGCGGTCGACGGTGAGGACCATGCCGTCCTCGGCGTCCTCGTGCTTCGGACGGGTATGCGTACGAGGCCGGTTGCCCTTCGGGTTGGGGCGGAACCGGATGTCGTCCTCGTCGGGGTTCTTGCCGTAGCGACGCATGACTCAGACCCCGAGCATTCGGGTCCACATCTGCGGGAAATCCGGCAGGGTCTTGGCGGTTGTCGCCACGTTCTCGATCTCCACTCCGGGGACTGCAAGGCCGATGATCGACCCCGCGGTGGCCATCCGGTGGTCGTCATACGTATGGAAGGTACCGCCGTGCAGCGGGCGCGGCTCGATATGCAGCCCGTCGGCGGTCTCGGTCACCCGGCCGCCGAGCTCGTTGATCTCCTTGGTCAGCGCGGCCAGCCGGTCCGTCTCGTGCAGCCGCAGATGGGCGACACCGCTGAGCGTGGATGGGGAGTCGGCGAGGGCCGCGACCGCCGCGATGCCCGGGGTGAGCTCGCCGACCTCGCCGAGGTCGACGTCGATGCCGTGGATGCGACCCGAACCGGTGAACGTCAGACCGCGCTCGGTCAGCTCGCAGCTGCCGCCCATCGCGGTGAAGATCTCGCGCAGCGCGTCACCGGGCTGGGTGGTGCGCAGTGGCCAGTCGGGGATCGTGACCCGGCCACCGGTGACCAGGGCCGCGGCCAGGAACGGCTGCGCGTTGGAGAGGTCCGGCTCGACCGTCAGATCACGGCCGAGCAGCGCCGACGGGGAGACCCGCCAGACGTTCGGCTCGCCGCCCGTCTCCGGCTCGTCGACCTGGGCGCCGACGACCCGCAGCATGTCGACCGTCATCCGGATGTGCGGCATCGACGGGAGCCGGGTGCCGGTGTGACGCACCTCCACGCCCTGGTTGAAACGCGGCGCGGACAGCAGCAGCGCCGAGACGAACTGGGAGGACGAGGACGCGTCGATCGCCACCGGGCCGCCGTCCAGCGCACCGCCGCCGTGCACGGTCATCGGCAGCGAGCCGCGCCCGTCGTCGTCGATCCTGGCGCCGAGCACCCGCAGCGCGTCGATCACACCGTTCAGCGGCCGCTCGTACGAACGCGCGTCGCCGTCGAAGTGGATCGGCCCGTCGGCGAGGGTGGCAACCGGCGGCAGGAAGCGCATGACCGTGCCGGCGTTGCCGACGTCGATCGTGGTGGGGCCGTGCAGCCCGGCCGGGATGACCCGCCATGCCTCCCCGGAGCCGTCCGGGCCGACACCCTCCTCGATGCCGACGCCCATCGCGCGCAGCGCCTGCGCCATCAGCAGGGTGTCGCGGGAGCGCAGCGGGCGGCGCAGCCAGCCCGGCTCGGCGGCGAGGGCGGCGAGGACCAGCGCCCGGTTGGTGACCGATTTCGATCCGGGCACGGTGACGGTTGCGTCGACGGCTCCGCTCGCATGGGGGGCGGGCCAGAGGGCGGGGTGCACGGAACTTTCGGTCATGGCCTTCACTTTAGTGGCTCACCGCAAACCCGGATCTTGATCAAACAGGCGGAAACCGGGGCGTAATACAAGCGTGGTACCGGCCGCAACGAGCCCGGGGCCGGTGCCACCGTCCCTCACAGGCCGAGGAGCCAGCGGCCTCCGCCGATCAGTGAGCAGAGCGACACCGCATGGAAGAGGAAGAGCCACAGTGCGGCCGGGACGTCCGTGAGCCGGGACAGCTGGTCCGCGTCCGAGTCCGGTGCGCCGCCGTGGCGCCGCTTCGACTGGAGCTCGAACGCCGGACGCACGCCGCCGAGCAGCAGGAACCAGACCGCGGTGTATGCGAAGAGCGACTGCACGTCGGGCGAGGCGAGCCAGGACACCAGCAGGAAGGCCGAGCCGGTGAAGATCACGGTGAGCGCCCCGTACACATTGCGGATCATCACCAGCATCACGGCAAGCAGCGCGGTCGCCACCCACAGCAACAGCGTGATCCTGCCGCTGCTGAGCAGCCAGGCGCCGCCCAGTCCCAGCAGCGGCGGCGCGGTGTAGCCCGCCGCCGCGGTGAGAATCATGCCGATACCGGTGGGCCTGCCACGGCTGACGGTCAGCCCGCTGGTGTCCGAGTGCAGCCGGATGCCCTCCAGCCTGCGGCCGGTGACCAGAGCGATCAGCCCGTGGCCCCCCTCGTGCGCGATGGTGATCGTGTTGCGGGAGACCCGCCACAGGACGTTCGGCACGACGGCGATGAGTGCGACCGTGGCCGTCACGACCACCAGCCACTGCTCGGGTGCGGGCTGGGTGCCGAATATGCGATCCCACAGATCGCCCAGATCGGTGCTGTCCATGGTGCGGGCGGCTCCTTGCGGTCGTGCCGGTGGGTCGTGGCAGTCTGGCACTTATGTGCGGACGGTATGCAGCGAGTCGGCGGCCCGAGGATCTGACCGGACTCTTCGGCGTCGAGAAGTGGGAACCGGTGGAGGCGCTGGAGCCCGACTACAACGTGGCGCCGACCAAGGAGGTCTACGCCGTACTGGAACGCCCGGTGAAAGACGCCGATGATCAACGTCCGGTTCGCCAGCTGCGCGCACTGAAATGGGGACTCGTGCCCTCCTGGGCCAAGTCCCCGGAGGGCGGCGCCCGGATGATCAATGCCCGGGCGGAGACGGTCCACGAGAAGCCGTCGTTCCGCCGCCCCTTCGTCTCACGGCGCTGCATCCTGCCCGCCGACGGCTACTACGAGTGGGTCACCGGTACCGACGAGCGGCAGCTGGAGGAGCAGGGGAGGAAGAAGCGCCCCCGCAAGCAGCCGTACTTCGTGACACCCGCGGACGGATCGGTCTTCGCGATGGCCGGACTGTACGAGTTCTGGCGCGACCGCACCCTGCCCGACGACCACCCGCAGGCCTGGTGGGTGACCTGCTCCGTGATCACCACCGAGGCGGAGACCACCCCGCTCGCCGTCGCCCCCGCCGAGGGCCCGTCGGCGCTCGCCGACATCCACCCCCGGATGCCGCTGATGCTCACCCCGGACCGCTGGGACGCCTGGCTGGACCCCTCGCACACGGACATCGAGGGACTGCGGGCGCTGCTCGCACCACCGCCCGGCGGACTGATGCGGGCCTACCCGGTGACCACCGCCGTCAGCAATGTCCGCAACAACGGACCCGAACTGCTGGAGGAGCTGGCCGCGCCGGAGGTCGGCACACTCTTCTGACCGGGCAGGATGAGACACGTGAGCCCCACAGAGACAGCTCGTACGACAACCGAGACGGTTGACACCGGCGCCGGGACGGCCCGGATCACCTGGCTGCCCTCGAAGAAGCCGCGCCTGGTGCTCGCCGCCGGTCACGGCGCCGGCGGCGGCATCGAAGCCCGCGACCTCCAGGCCCTGGCCGCCGCGCTGCCCGCCCACGGAGTGACCGTGGCCCTGGTGGAGCAGCCGTGGCGGGTCGCCGGGAAGAAGCTCGCAGCCGCCCCGAAGACCCTGGACACCGGCTGGCGCGGCCTGTGGCCCGCGCTCACCGCCGCAGGGCTCCCGGTCGTCGCCGCGGGACGCAGCGCAGGCGCCCGGGTGGCCTGCCGGACGGCGACGGAGCTGGGCGCCCACGCGGTCCTCGCGCTCAGTTTCCCGCTGCATCCGCCCGGCAAGCCGGAGAAGTCCCGCAAGGACGAGCTGCTCGGCTCGGGTGTGCCCACGCTCGTCGTGCAGGGCGGCCACGACCCGTTCGGACGGCCCGCCGAATTTCCGCCGGGGGAGTTCGAGATCACCGAGGTGCCGTACGGCGACCACGGGTTCGCCGTACCGAAGAAGGCCGACCTGACCCAGGATCAGGCGATGGAGATCCTCACCACCGCCGTCACCAATTGGCTGGACCGACTCCTGTAACGCCGGACTCGTCTCCCTCACACACCGGCCACCCCTCCTTCCGGGTGGATCGGGTCACCCTCGCGGAGACCGGGCACAGCCCCGGGAATGTTGAGTGGGGGGCCACTGTTGTCGGTGACATCGGTACATCAACGTCGTATGTGGAGAGGGAGTCCGTCGCATGGGTTCGACCATCTGCCCGCGCCGCTCGAACGCCGCTGACCTGGAGTGGACGGTGCTGCACGCGGCGAAGACCACTCCCGAGCGGGCACTGAGCGGATCGGATCGACAGCCCGCGTCGAAGCAAGGTCGACTATTCTCCGATTCGAGCGGGTCCGGTTTCGGATCCGCCACAGCGTTGGAGGAGGTGGGTCCGGTCACCGGTACCGACACAGGGACCGACGACGGCCGCGCGGAGGAGACGACCGCCGAGCGTAACGCGCGCTTCGAGCGGGACGCCCTCGGTTTCCTCGACCAGATGTACTCGGCCGCGCTGCGCATGACGCGCAACCCCGCAGACGCCGAGGACCTGGTCCAGGAGACGTATGCGAAGGCGTACGGCTCCTTCCACCAGTTCCGCGAGGGTACGAACCTCAAGGCATGGATGTACCGCATCCTTACGAACACCTTCATCAATTCGTACCGCAAGAAGCAGCGCGAACCTCAGCGCAGTGCCGCCGAGGAGATCGAGGACTGGCAGCTGGCGCGCGCCGAGTCGCACATGTCGACAGGTCTGCGCTCCGCCGAGTCGCAGGCTCTCGACCACCTTCCGGACTCGGATGTGAAGTCCGCACTGCAGGCGATCCCCGAAGAGTTCCGCATCGCCGTTTATCTTGCGGATGTAGAGGGCTTTGCCTACAAGGAGATCGCGGACATCATGGGGACTCCCATCGGTACGGTGATGTCCCGACTGCACCGGGGCCGCCGCCAACTGCGCGGCATGCTGGAGGACTACGCCCGTGAGCGCGGGCTCGTCCCGGCCGGTGCCGGAGAGTCGGACGATCGGAAAGGCTCGGGCTCATGAGCTGCGGAGAGCCGCACGAGACAGACTGCTCAGAGGTCCTCGATCATCTCTACGAGTTTCTCGACCATGAGATGCCCGACAGCGACTGCACCAAGTTCGAGGTGCACTTCGAGGAGTGCTCCCCGTGCCTTGAGAAGTACGGCCTGGAGCAGGCTGTGAAGAAGCTGGTGAAGCGCTGCTGCGGTCACGACGACGTGCCGACCGATCTGCGCTCCAAGGTGATGGGCCGGATCGACCTGATCCGCTCGGGGCAGGCCGTGCCGGATCAGGACGTGGTGGCCGAGTCGCAGCTGCCGACCGCCGCCAGCGAGTGACGGCCGGCAGGTGAGGGCCGGAGAGTGATGGGCGGCAGTCGCTGAGCGGCGGTACGTCCCGCACCCACCTTCCTCCGTACGCGTAAGGGCGCGCCGCGACAGCCGCGGCGCGCCCTTACGCGTACCACCGGTACGGCGTACACATCAGCCGAACTCACCCGAACGTGCTAATCGAGCTCATCGGCGCTCGATCGCGCGTCCAACTCGCTAGCCTGGCGCCTCCATTGACCATCGTTGGGGGGCGGGTGGGGCGGGTGAGAGCCACACCGTTAGCGGCGCGCGCGCACATTCTGGCCACAGTGGTCTGCGCCACGCTCTGCGCGCTGCCCGCATTGCGTCCCGGTGCGGGGATTGCGTGGACCACCGTCGGACTGCTCACGGCGCTCTATCTGGCCTGCGAGCTTCCGGGCCGCTGCCGCCTCCTCGGCAGCTCCGTGCCGATCAGTGCCGGATCGTTCTTTCCGCTGCTGCTCGCCGCCGCGTTCCTGCTGCCGCCCGCAGCCGCCGCGCTGGTCGCGATCCCCGGCTCGCTCATCGGCCGGGTCGAGCACGCGCCCGCCACGGCCCGCCGCATCTGGCGGGCGGCACAGCTCGCCCTCACCGTCTGGGCGGCGTCGTACGTCCACGGTCTGCTCGGCGGCGGCGCCACGCTCGGCGGACCGGGTCCCGAACGGCTGCCCGACTTCCCGTACGCCCTGCTGCCCGCCTGCGCCGCCGCGCTGGCCTTCAGCCTCGTCCTGACCGCCCTGGACGGCTCGATCCTGGCAACGGCCGAACGGCTGCCGCTGCGACACGCCTGGAGCGGGCTCCTGCCGCGCTCGCTCGGACCGCATCTGGTGCACGGTCTCGCCGGGCTGATGATGGCCGTGCTGTGGCGCAGCTCGTACGGACCGGTGTCCGCGCTCTTCGTCCTGCTGCCGATGTACATCTCCTGCTGGATCTTCTCCCAGTACCACCGCGAGCACGCCGCGCACCGCGCCACCATCAGGGCGCTGGTGCAGGCCGTCGACATCAAGGACACCTACACCCGCGGGCACAGCGAGCGCGTGGGGCGGGCCTCCGTGCTGATCGCCAGGGAACTCGGCATGGCGGAGGACCGCCTCGAAGTGCTCCGCTTCGCCGGGATCCTGCACGACGTCGGCAAGCTCTGCGTCCCGACCCGGGTGCTGCGCAAGGACGGGCCGCTCACCCCGGAGGAACGGCGCGTGATCGAACTGCATCCGGAGTACGGGCACGAGATCGTCCGGGGCATCGGCTTCCTGGGCGAGGCGCGTGCGGCGATCCTGCACCACCACGAGCGGCTCGACGGCAGCGGCTATCCGTACGGACTCAGCGGGCGGGAGATCCCCGAGTTCGCGAGGGTCGTCGCGGTGGCCGACGCGTTCGACGCGATGACGTCGACACGGTCGTACCGGAGAGGGCGGCCGGTGCCGGCGGCGGTGGAGGAGCTGAAGCGGTGTGCGGGCACGCAGTTCGATCCGCAGATGGTGCGGGCGCTGGCGCGAGGCCTGGACCGGCACGGGTGGTCGACGGCGTCGACGGCGGTGACGGCCGACGAGACGGTGCCGGTGCCACGGGTGGGTGGGGGAGCGGGTACGGGAGCCGGGGCCGTCCGGAGGCCGGTTCGCCCGCAATCGCCTGACGGGCTCGAGCCGGCGGCCGGTCGTGCGGTGTCCGGGGACGGGCTTGATGTGGCGGCCGGTCGTGCGGTGGCTGCGGATGGGTACGGGCTCGCTCCTGGAGCGCAGTCGTCCGTGGACCGGACCCGGTGAGTCGCGGTCGGGGCCGGACGAGGCTGCCCCCCGCTGTCCTGGCGGTCCGCGGCGCCGCCGGTGCGCTCGCCGTCGCCGGGCTCGCCCACACCCTCTGGCACGGTCTCCACGAACCCGGGCTTGCCCTCGCCTTCGGCGTGCTCATCACCGTCGGTGAGCTGGCCCGCTGGGGTGCGCTGCCCGGTGAGCGGGAGCCCGCGCCGCTCGGCGCCGCCGGAGCGCTCGCGTACGCGCTTCTCGGCCGCAGCGGTGGGGAGCCCACCAGTCACGGAGCCCTGCAGGTCATCGCTGTTCTCGTCGCGGCGCAGCTCGTCGCCGCCGTGCCCCATGTGGCACGTGGCAGCGGGCCCACCGCCGATCAGGTGGCCCGGCGGATCATCATCGTCTCGTTCGCCGCTGTGTGCTTCCAGCCGCTCCACAATTCCGGCCGGTCCGCCGTCTGGTTCGGCGACGGCCCGTACTTCGCGCTCTTCCTGCTCGTACTGCTCGTGCTCACCGCCCTGTGCGACGCCGTGCTCGGCGCCCTGCTGCTGCGGGCGGGTACCCCCTTCCCGTACGGGCCGCTGCTCCGTGACGAGCTGCGCGCTCTGCTGGGTATCGGTTCGGCGGTCTGCGCGACCGGAGCGGTGATGGCCCTGGGGGTCTCCGTCGCCGGCCTGTGGGCGCTGCCCGTGCTCTGCGTACCGCTGCTGCTGACCCAGGTGTCGTTCCGCCGGTTCGTCGCGGTGCGCACCACCTACCGGCAGACCATCACCTCGCTCGCCCGGTCCACCGAGATCGCCGGCTACACCCCGCACGGGCATGCCCGCCGGGTGGCGATGCTCTGCACGGCCGTCGGCCGCGAGCTGGGGCTCTCCGGGGCCGAGCTGACCGTGCTGGAGTACGCGGCCCTGATGCACGACATCGGGCAGCTCTCCCTCGTTGATCCGGTGCCCGACGGGGCGACGGCCCCACTGCCCGCCGCCGAGCAGCGCCGGATCGCGCTGCTGGGCGGGGCCGTCGTCCGGCAGACCGGGGTGGACACCGAGATCGCCGTCGTGGTGGAGCGGCAGGCCGACCCGTACCGCGAGCAGCCGCTGCCCGCCCGGATCGTCCGGGCCGTCAACGCATACGACGACCTATGCGGGGAAGGTCTCAGCGGGCCGCTCGACGCACTGGAACAGCTCAGGCTCGGGACCGGCCACGACTATCAGCCGGAGGTCGTGGAATCGCTCGCTCGCGTGCTGGCCCGGGGCGGTCTGACCCCCGTCCTGCCTGGGTAACCCATGGGTAATGAGCGGGCGTCCGGCTGGGCATGGTTGGATGCGAAGAAGACCGGAAAACGAGGGTGTCCGAGTCGGGACAGGCGGGAATCGTGAAGATCTTCGGGAAGGTACGGCATCGGCCCTCCGCCTCTTGGCGGCAGGCCACGGACCGCGCGTTCACGCTGATCGGCGACGGCCGGTACGAGGACGCGGGCGCACTGCTGACACGGGCGGCGGACCTGGAGCCCTGGCTCTCCGAGTCGTGGTTCAACCTGGCGCTGCTGCACAAGTTCCGGCACGACTGGGAACAGGCGAGGGCGGCCGGCCTACGGGCCGTGGCGCTGCTCGACAAGGAGTCCGGCGCCCCGGACTGGTGGAACGTCGGGATCGCCGCCACCGCTCTGCAGGACTGGCCACTGGCCCGTCGCGCCTGGCAGGCCTACGGGCTGAAGGTACCCGGCAGCGGCCAGCACACCGCGGCGGCCAACAGCGAGCCGGCCGGCATGGAGCTGGGCAGCGCAGCCGTACGGCTGTCGCCCGAGGGCGAGGCCGAGGTCGTCTGGGGCCGCAGGCTGGACCCGGCGCGGATGGAAGTGCTGTCGATCCCGCTGCCGTCCTCCGGGCGGCGCTGGGGCGAGGTCGTCCTGCACGACGGGGTGCCGCACGGCGAGCGGGTGACCGCGGCCGGCCCCTCGTATCCCGTGTTCGACGAGATCGAGCTGTGGGCGCCGTCCCCCGTACCCACCTGGGTGGTGCTTCTCGAAGCCGCCACGGAGGCCGACCGGGACGCCCTGGAGCAGCTGGCGTCCGATGCCGGGTTCGCCGCCGAGGACTGGTCGTCGTCCGTACGGCTGCTCTGCCGGGCCTGTTCGGAGAGCCGGATGGAGAGCGACGAGGGCGACGGTGAGCACCTCGACCCGCACGACCACAGCGAGCCCGGCCATCCGGGCCCGCTGGGCCACCGGACCGCCGGTGAGCTGTGGGTGCCCGAGCGCGAGTGCGGGATAGCTGCGCCGGCCGGGCTGGTCCGCGGACTGCTGGACGGCTGGGTGGCGGACAGCCCGGACAGCCGTGAGTGGCGGGATCTCGAAGAAGTCTGCTGAGCCGTGCGTCCGCGGCCCGGCCGTTACGCTGTACGGGCATCGATTCGGGTTTTGAGGAAGGCGTACGGCGGACATGGCGCAGCAGGAGACGGACGAGCAGATCAGCGTCGACGACGAAGGATTCGTCGTGGACACCGAGGACTGTGAGGCGCGTGAGGCGGCGTACCGCGAGCGTGGCACCTCCCGGCCGATCACGGTCGTGGGCAACCCGGTGCTCCACAAGGAGTGCAAGGACGTCACCGAGTTCGGCGACGAGCTGGCCCAGCTGATCGACGACATGTTCGCCAGCCAGAAGACGGCTGAAGGCGTGGGTCTGGCCGCCAACCAGATCGGCGTGGACCGCAAGGTCTTCGTCTACGACTGCCCGGACGACGACGGTGTGCGGCACGTGGGCGTCGTCTGCAACCCGGTGCTGGACGAGCTGCCGCCCGAGGAGCGCGTCCTCGACGACTCCAACGAGGGCTGCCTCTCCGTGCCGACGGCCTATGCCTCGCTGGCCCGCCCGGACTACGCGGTGGTGCGCGGACAGGACGCCAAGGGCAACCCGATCAAGGTCCGCGGCGACGGATACTTCGCGCGCTGCCTTCAGCACGAGACGGACCACCTGTACGGCTACCTGTACATCGACCGGCTCTCGAAGCGCGACCGCAAGGACGCGCTGAGGCAGATGGCGGAGAACACGCCACGCTACGAGATCGTGCCGAACGACTGACGTTCCGGATTCCACCGGGCCTGCTTGCCTTCCGGGACTCCGGAAGGCAGCCAACTGTGGTCAGCGGCTTCCGATCCACGGCCTGCAACAGTGCGGTGCGCCTCGAACAGCCGCCATCTGTACGGCGACGCGGCCGGCCTCGGGGCCGGGCCGCACGCCCTGTGCACCCTCGCCGACGGAGCCCGCCACCACGGCTTCGACGGGATCCTCGGTCCCGGCTACCCGGACCATGGCGACCACGTCCATCTGGACCACCGACCCAGCCACTTCCGGTCGGCGTCCAACTGCGGTATCTGACCCCGGACATGGAAGGGCCCCGCGCGCCGGCGATCAGGTGATCCGGCGGGCGGGGCCCCGTTGGGTACGGCGTCGGGCGGTTTGCGCCGTCAGCCGGGTCGCATCGGGCGGGTGACGCCCTCAGCCGGACTCGTCAGGCGGCTCCGGCCGTCAGCCGGGTCGCGCCCGTCGTCTGCACCGCGGCGCCGTCCGACGCCCGCTCCGTCAGATGCAGCTGCGAGATCGCGTTGCGCAGCGTCAGCGCACCCGCCCCGGTGTCCAGCTGCCAGCGCTGCGTACGCGCCGTCGCCGAGCAGTTCCCGAGCGACAGCTCCGCCCCCACCTCCAGCGGCGCGCCCAGATACTTCTTGCCGCGCACCGCGTCCAGGCACTGACCGTTCTCCGTGGACCGCACCGTGTAGTACCCGTCGGCGGTCGCCGTCAGCGCCCAGGAGGCCGCGCTGTTCCTGACCAGGGACACGCCCGCGTCCGTCCCAGGGGCCAGCGCCTTCGCGCCCGTGGTCAGCCGGTACGTACCGTCGGCGAGCGGCGTGCGGTCGGTGTTCTCCCAGCCCGGCGCGTGACCGACCTTCCGGGCGAGCGCCTCGAAACCGGCGTACGTCGGGCTCGGCTTCGGGCCGCCCCAGGTCGCCTGCGCCACGAAGCGCAGCGGCATGAAGACCTTCGCCTCCACCTCGTTCTCCGTCTCGGCCGCCGCACTGTCCGGCCACAGGCTGATCTTCGCGCCGGTGAGGTTCGCCGCCCCCTGGGTCAGTGTCTGACCCTCGAAGCGCAACGGCGTCCAGTCGCTCTCGTACAGCTTCTGGGTCTGCATCGTGAATCCGCCCCGCACCAGGTAGAGGGAGTAGGCGGAGTTCATGACCGGCCGGCCCTCGGCGAGCAGCGAGGACGGCTGCTGGATGGAACCGCCGCTCAGCCAGTGCTCGACGGTGATGTCACGGTCCAGCGGGACGACGGCGTTCTTGCCGACGAGCCCGTCGTTCCAGATCCGCAGGGACCTGCCGTCCGCCTTCACATGCGCGTTGACCTGGTTGATGAAGTCGGTGAAGAGATCGTCGGGAGTGGCCGACGCACCGAACTTCGCGCGTGCTGCGGCCTGCAGCTGGGGGTAGGCCGGGTAGGAGGAGCCGATCATGTACTCGTCGGCACCCATGTGCCAGTAGTGGCTGTCCCAGACCTTCAGCGCCTCGTCGACCATCGAGGTGTAGTACGCCAGTGCCTCGGGCCGGGAGATGTCGAGCCGGGGCGGGGAGGCGACGCCGTTCTGGTCCTTGAGCTGCAGCTCCGGGTGGTTCTCCAGGTAGGTGTCCATGTGGCCGGGGGAGTTGATCTCCGGCACGAGCTCGATGTGGTACTTCCTGGCCATCGCGACCAGCGTGCGGACCTGCGGCTTCGTGTAGTAGCCCCAGAACGCCGACGCCGGGTCGGTGTCGCTTTTGACCTTGGCCTCGATCCACAGCTGGTTGAGCTTCTGCGACGCCATGTCCTTCATCAGCCGCTCGAACCACTGTGTCGATATGTTGATGTAGCAGGCGCAGACCCCGACTCCGCGCTCGCGGTACGCGGGTACATCGGTTGCCGAACCCCGCGCGGCACGGCCGTCGTCGTTCAGCAACTGGAGGACGGTCCGGGTGCCGTAGAACACGCCGGTGGAGGTCGCGGCGGTGACGGTGATGCGGGCGCCGACCGTGAGCCGGTAGCCTTCCGCTCCCAACACGCCCTTCTGGGACGGGTCCTGGCGCAGCACGATATCCCCGGAACGGGCCGCGCGGCCCTGTGACACCGACGCCCTGCCGTTCAGTTCGCCGGCGAATCGGCGTGCGTCGGCGGCCGTACGACTGTCCCGCACCCCGTCCAGCACGATTCCGGCCCGATCGGTGAGCGTGAACTCGCCCTGACCGCCCTGCCATTCGCGGAGCGTGGGCAGCACCTCGGGCGGGGCCGCGGCGGCCGAGCCGCCCTCGGCCGCCGCGCTCTGCCAGGGCAGCAGCGCGGCGGCGAGCGCCGTCACCACGGCTCCGATGGTCCTTCGTCTTGCCATCCGCATGTCCATGCGCCCGACCCTTGCGGGCAGCGGGGCCCGTGGTCCATGGACTGATGCGGAAAATGGTTGGACGAATGATCGGAGGTCAGGTCCGACGTGGATCAGGCAGCTTCGGAGACGGACATCGGTCCACGGAAGGTACGGCGATAGGAATTCGGAGTGGTCCCCAGGGATTTGACGAACTGATGACGCAACGCGGCGGCGTTTCCGAAACCGGTCCGGTCGGCGATCACATCCATCGTTTCATCGGAGGTCTCCAGCAAGTGCTGTGCCAGCAGGACTCGTTGTCGTAGCAGCCAGCGGTACGGGGTGGTGCCGGTCTCCTGCTGGAAGCGGCGTGCGAAGGTGCGCGGCGACATGTGCGCCTGGGCGGCGAGTTGCTCGACGGTCATCTCCTGGTCGAGATGGCGCTCCATCCAGGCGAGCGTCCCGCCGACCGTGTCGCACGCGGTGCGCGGCAGCGGGCGCTTGATGTACTGCGCCTGGCCGCCGTCCCGGTGCGGCGGCACCACCATGCGGCGGGCGATGGCGTTGGCGACATCGGGACCGTGCGCCTGACGGACCAGATGCAGACAGGCGTCGATCCCGGCGGCGGTGCCCGCCGAGGTGATGACCGGCCCCTCGTCCACGTACAGCACATCGGGCTCGACGACGGCCCGCGGGAAGCGGCGGGCCAGCTCGGCGGTGTGGCGCCAGTGGGTGGTGCATCGGCGGCCGTCCAGCAGCCCGGCCGCGCCGAGGACGTACGCGCCGGAGCACACACTCAGCACGCGCGCCCCGCGGTCCACCGCGCGGCGCAGGGCGTCCAGGACCTCCTCGGGGTACTCCCGGTCCATGAAGTGGCTGCCGGCCGGTACGGCGACGAGGTCGGCCTCCTCCAGCCGGTCGATTCCGTGCGGTGTGCTGATGGTGAACCCGGCATGGGTCTGCAGCATCGGGCCTTCCGCGGAGACCACCGCGAAATCGTGGACCGGCAGACCCTCGTCGCTGCGGTCGAGACCGAACACCTCGCACAGCACGCCGAGTTCGAAGGGGTGGACCTCGTCCAGCAGGAGAGCGGCGACATTCTTCAGCATGACGTCAGTGTGGCAGTAATTCGATGCTGTGTGGCAGTCCTGCCACTGCCGGAATGTGGTCGCACGGACGACAGTAGAGGCATGAACACATTCATGAACTTCCTGGCCATAGCGGCACTTTTCGCTCTCGTCCTGCTGCCCGCACTCATCGGGCTCGCACGGGAGCGCCGGATCAACCGTGAGCTGCGCGCCGCAGAGCACGAACGGCGGGCGGAGCCCCCGGAAACGGCAGGCGCCGCGCAGCCGGTCACGGCAACGCGGCGCCCGTATCCCAGGGTCGGTGCCAGAGTCTAGAAGTCGTCGTCGAAGGCGACCGAGCCCTCCACCGCCACCTGGTACGCCGACGGGCGGCGCTCGAAGAAGTTCGTCAGCTCCTGAACACCCTGCAACTCCATGAACGAGAACGGGTTCTCGGAGCCGTAGACCGTCGGGAAGCCGAGCCGGGCGAGCCGCTGGTCGGCCACGCACTGCAGGTACTCGCGCATCGACTCGGTGTTCATACCCGGCAGGCCGTCGCCGCACAGGTCACGGCCGAACTGCAGTTCCGCGTCGACGGCCTCCTTCAGCATGTCGGTGACCTGCTGCTGGAGTTCGTCGTCGAAGAGGTCGGGCTCCTCCTTGCGGACGGTGTCCACGACCTCGAACGCGAAGTTCATATGCATCGTTTCGTCGCGGAAGACCCAGTTGGTCCCCGTGGCGAGACCGTGCAGCAGGCCGCGCGAGCGGAACCAGTAGACGTACGCGAACGCGCCGTAGAAGAACAGCCCCTCGATGCACGCCGCGAAGCAGATCAGGTTCAGCAGGAAGCGACGGCGGTCCGCCTTCGTCTCCAGCCGCTCGATCTTCTCCACCGAGTCCATCCACTTGAAGCAGAACTGCGCCTTCTCGCGGATGGACGGGATCTCCTCGACCGCGTCGAACGCTGCCGCGCGGTCATCCGGGTCGGGCAGATACGTGTCGAGCAGCGTCAGATAGAACTGGACGTGCACCGCCTCCTCGAACAGCTGCCGCGACAGGTACAGCCGCGCCTCGGGGGAGTTGATGTGCTTGTACAGCGTCAGCACGAGGTTGTTCGAGACGATCGAGTCGCCGGTCGCGAAGAACGCGACGAGTCGGCCGATCATGTGCTGCTCGCCGGGGGACAGCTTGGCGAGGTCGGCCACGTCGGAGTGGAGGTCGACCTCCTCGACCGTCCAGGTGTTCTTGATCGCATCGCGGTAGCGCTCGTAGAAGTCCGGGTAGCGCATGGGCCGCAGGGTCAGTTCGAAGCCCGGGTCGAGCAGATTCTTCTCGGTGTTGCTCATTACTGGCAGGCCTCGCAGGACTCGGGGTTTTCGAGGGAGCAGGCGATCGCGTCCGCGTCGGGAGCCGCTGCCTGCTGTACGGGAATGGGGGCGGCGGCCGCTGCCCGGCCGGATGCCGCGCGGGCGATCCGCGTCGCCGGGCGCGAGCGCAGGTAGTACGTCGTCTTCAGCCCCTGCTTCCAGGCATAGGCGTACATCGAGGAGAGCTTGCCGATCGTCGGCGTCTCCAGGAACAGGTTCAGCGACTGGCTCTGGTCGAGGAACGGTGTACGCGCCGCCGCCATGTCGATCAGTCCGCGCTGCGGGATCTCCCACGCCGTGCGGTACAACGCCCGTACGTCCTCCGGGATCCAGGCGAACCCCTGCACGGAGCCGCTCGCCTCGCGCAGCGCCTCACGGGTCCGCGCGTCCCACACGCCGAGCTTCTTCAGCTCATCCACCAGATACGCGTTGACCTGGAGGAACTCACCGCTGAGCGTCTCGCGCTTGAAGAGGTTGGAGACCTGCGGCTCGATGCACTCGTACACCCCGGCGATCGAGGCGATCGTGGCGGTCGGCGCGATGGCCAGCAGCAGCGAGTTGCGCATACCGGTCTTCGCGATCCGGGCGCGCAGCGCGTCCCAGCGCTCCGGCCAGGTCAGCTCGGTGGCGTAGTGGTCGGGGTGCAGCACACCGCGCGCGGCGCGCGTTTCGGACCAGGCGGGCAGCGGACCGGACCGCTCGGCGAGGTCGCAGGACGCCTCGTACGCGGCGAGCATGATCCGCTCGGAGATCTTCGTGGAGAGCGCGCGGGCCTCGGGGGAGTCGAACGGCAGCCGCAGCCGGAAGAAGACGTCCTGGAGCCCCATGGCGCCCAGACCCACCGGGCGCCAGCGGGCGTTGGACCGGCCGGCCTGCTCGGTCGGGTAGAAGTTGATGTCGACGACCCGGTCGAGGAACGTCACGGCGGTACGGACGGTGGAGTCCAGCCGCTCCCAGTCGATCTCACCGTCGGCCACGAACGCCCCGAGATTGACCGAACCGAGGTTGCAGACGGCCGTCTCGCCGTCGTCGGTGACTTCGAGGATCTCGGTGCACAGGTTCGACGAGTGGACCACGCGGCCCGGCTCGGCGGTCTGGTTCGCGGTCCGGTTGGAGGCGTCCTTGAAGGTCATCCAGCCCTGGCCGGTCTGCGCGAGGGTCCGCATCATCCGGCCGTACAGCTCACGCGCCGGCATCGACTTGCGGGCCAGGCCCTTGGCCTCGGCGGCCCGGTACGCGGCGTCGAACTCGTCTCCCCACAGGTCGACCAGTTCGGGCACGTCGGCGGGCGAGAACAGTGACCAGTCGCCGTCCGTGTCGACCCGGCGCATGAACTCGTCCGGGATCCAGTGCGCCAGGTTGAGGTTGTGCGTACGCCGCTGGTCCTCACCGGTGTTGTCGCGCAGCTCCAGGAACTCCTCGATGTCCGCGTGCCACGTCTCCAGGTAGACGGCGGCGGCGCCCTTGCGGCGGCCGCCCTGGTTCACCGCGGCGACCGAGGCGTCGAGTGTCTTCAGGAACGGCACGATGCCGTTGGAGTGCCCGTTGGTGCCGCGGATCAGCGAACCGCGGGCGCGGATCCGGGAGTACGAGAGGCCGATGCCGCCCGCGTGCTTGGAGAGTCGTGCCACCTGGTGGTAGCGGTCGTAGATCGAGTCGAGCTCGTCCAGTGGCGAGTCCAGCAGATAGCAGGAGGACATCTGCGGGTGCCGGGTGCCGGAGTTGAAGAGTGTGGGGGAGGAAGGGAGGTAGTCGAGGCGGCTCATCAGGCCGTACAGCGAGGCGACCTCGTCCACTGCGCGCGCCGAGTCGTCCTCGGCGAGACCGGCCGCGACCCGCAGCATGAAGTGCTGGGGCGTCTCGATGACCTGACGGGTGTGCGGGTGGCGCAGCAGGTAGCGACTGTGCAGCGTCCGCAGTCCGAAGTAGCCGAACCGGTCGTCGGCGCCGTCGGCGAGCGACTGCTCGACCAGCGCGTCGAGCCGGGCCGCGTGGAGCGCCACGAACGCGGCCGTGCGGTCCGCGATCAGACCCTCGCGGTGGCCGACGGAGACCGAGGCGGAGAAGGACACCGCGCCCTGACCGGCCGCCTCGTCCGCGATGGTGCGGGTGAGGAGGCGGGCGGCGAGCCGGGAGTACGCGGGGTCCTCGGAGATCAGACCCGCGGCGGCCTCGGTGGCCAGCGAACGCAACTCTGCTTCGTCCGACCGGGCGTTGCGGCCGCGCAGCGCGGCGGCGGCGACGCGACCGGGGTCGGTGTCGGGCAGATCGACGGTGAGGTCGGTCAGGGTCCGCAGCAGTGCGGTCCCGGGTCCGTCGTTCGCGGTTCCCGTGGACTCGGCGACTGAAGCCGGATCGGCTGGCGCGATGGTCATGTGGTGCTCTCCCTCGCTCGGCTCGGGGCCGGGCGGGGAGCGGGGCAGCCGGGCAGAGGCAGGCCCGGAAAAGAGGGCAGCACTCCGTGCGGCGTCCACCGGCCCATCCGCGAGGCCCGGACGTCTGGGCGTCCGGATCGGTCGAGCCGGACGCGCTGTCGGCAGGTCCTCGGACTTACAGGGTGCGCAAAAGTACACCGATCACACCGTTGCGGGACAGTTCCGGATTCACACCGGATTTCCCTGCGGCGACAGCGAGCACGAGCATACATGTGGGGGCCGCCCTATGAGACGGCCCCCACATGTTGTGTCGTACGGGGTTCACAGGGTGAGGCTGTAGGTGAGCAGCTGGAGGCCTGGAATGGGATACCAGTCGCGCTCCGGAGTCCGTACGAAGCCCAGCCGACGGTAGATCCGGTGGGCCCCGAGCATGGCCGACTGCGTCGACAGGACGAGCCGCGCGACGCCGTCCGTACCCCGTGCACGGTCGATACAGGCCCGTACGAGCGCCTCACCCGTCCCGAGGCCACGCGCCTCCCGCGCGACGGCGAGCATCCGGAATTCGGCCTCGTCGGGGCCGGCGATGTCGGCCCACGGGTTGCCGGGCGGTGCGTATGTCACGCCGCCCAGTACCCGGCCGTCGGCACCGACCGCGACGAGCACGTCGGCCTCGGTGGCGCGGCGCGGCACGTCGCGGAGTTGTTCGAGATACGGGTCGTCGGCACCGAGGTCGAGCAGGCCGTCGTCGAGGTACGCGAATGCGGTGATCTCGCCGAGGAGGTGGTGTTCGGTGGGGTCGACGGGCCTGATCGATATGTCCATGGCGGAAGTCTGCAGTACGGGGCGCGGGGCGCGCGCCCAGGGGCACCAGAGGTGCCGCTCCTGTCCGAGACCTGTGTGGCCCGCCCGGCCACGGATTTGTCCTCCGTCGCCGGGCGGGCCACATTCATGACTGGCGTACAGGCCTACTTGGTCGACGGGCTCGCGTCGGGGGAGCCGGCCGGCTCGGGCCTGGCCAACGGGAGTTCGACCTTCACGCCAGGGTCGCCCGCGTCCGCCGTGTAGTCGGCCGGTGACGTCTCGTCGATTCCGGCCGGGGCCTTCACCGCGTTCAGGACGAACGTCAGCACCACCGTCACCACCACGTTCAGTACGAACGCCGTCAGGCCGATGTAGCCGATCTCGCCGATCCCCGGGATCTCCTTCGAGGAGCCGCCGAAGTGCGCCTGGGTCGGGCTCGCCACCCCGTACGCGGCGATCGTGCCGTAGACCATGCCGACCGCCCAGCCGGCGAGCAGCGCCCAGCGGTGGAACCACCGGGTGAACAGGCCACCGACCAGCGCCGGGAACGTCTGCAGGATCCAGATCCCGCCCAGCAGCTGGAAGTTGATCGCGACCGTCTTGTCCATCGTGAGGACGAAGGCGAGCGCACCGACCTTCACCAGCAGCGACACCAGCTTGGAGACCTTCGTCTCCTGGGCCGGGGTCGCGTCGGGCTTCAGGAAGTCCTTGTAGATGTTCCGGGTGAAGAGGTTGGCAGCGGCGATCGACATGATCGCGGCGGGCACCAGCGCGCCGATACCGATCGCGGCGAACGCCACCCCGGCGAACCAGTCGGGGAACATGTTCTCGAACAGCTGCGGGATCGCCAGCTGCCCGTTCTGCACCTTGACCCCGGCGGCGATCGCCATGAAGCCGAGCAGCGCCAGCAGGCCCAGCATCAGCGAGTACAGCGGCAGGATAGTGGTGTTGCGCCGGATCACGTCACGGCTGCGGCTGGAGAGCGTCGCTGTGATCGAGTGCGGGTACATGAAGAGTGCAAGCGCCGAACCCAGGGCCAGAGTGGCGTAGCCCCATTGGCCCGGATCGGCCGGCGCGAGGGCGCCGCGCGGCTTGCCGGTTGCGGGGTTGGTCTGCGAGAACGCCTCGCCGGCCTTGGCGAAGATGTCGTCGAAGCCGCCCAGCTTGATCGGGATGTAGATGATCGCCACCGCGATGACCAGGTAGATCAGCCCGTCCTTGACGAACGCGATCAGCGCGGGGGCCCGCAGCCCGGAGGAGTACGTGTACGCGGCGAGCACCGCGAACGCGATCAGCAACGGCAGGTCCTTGACGAACCAGTTGGTGTTCTCGCCGCCGCCGACGCCCATCACGTCAAGCACCGCCTGGATGCCCACGAGTTGAAGCGCGATGTACGGCATCGTGGCGAGGATGCCGGTGACGGCGACCGCCAGCGAGAGCCCCTTCGATCCGAAGCGGCCGCGGACGAAGTCCGAGGTGGTGACGTACCCGTGCTTGTGCGACACCGACCACAGCCGCGGCAGGAAGGTGAAGATCAACGGGTACACGAGGATGGTGTACGGGACCGCGAAGAAGCCGGCCGCGCCTGCCGCGTAGATCGCGGCAGGGACGGCGACGAAGGTGTACGCGGTGTACAGGTCGCCGCCGAGCAGGAACCAGGTGACCCAGGTGCCGAACGACCGTCCGCCCAGCCCCCATTCGTCGAGGCTGGCCTCGTTCTCGGCCTTGCGCCAGCGCGCGGCCATGAAGCCGATGACCGTGACGGCCAGGAAGAAGAAGATGAAGACGCCGAGCGCGACGCCGTTCACGCCGTCCTTCATGCGGAAGCACCCCCCTTGCGGGAGCGCTGGTCACGCTGCCACAGCTTGTACGCGACCATCGTGAGCGCGGTGGAGATCAGTACCCAGAGCATCTGGTACCAGTAGAAGAACGGAATGCCGATGAAGGCCGGGTCCACCTTCGCGTACGAACCCACCCAGAGCATCGCCACGAACGGCGCGATGAGGCAGAGGGCGATGACCACCCTCATAGGTGTGACCGTTGGTGGTTTCGTGTCTGTTTCTTCTGGCATATGGCGACTCCGTCCCCTCGCTGACCACCTGTTGTAATGCGCAGGAAATCTAGGGGAGAGTTCCGGCCAGCGTCACCCCCTGTCCGTATTTCGGTCCGGCAACGGTGTGCCGGGGCCGGGGGAGAGAATGCTGCCCGGGGGGCCGACTCCTGGTGCTCCGTCCCTATTCGGGCAGTTGGCCGGTCAGGAGCCGGGGCCCGCCGTCTCAGTCGGTCGGCCGCTTCAGACGCGCCACGAACTTGTAACGGTCGCCGCGGTACACCGACCGCACCCATTCCACCGGTTCGCCCTGTCCGTCCAGGGAGTGACGGGACAGCATCAGCATCGGCAGGCCCACGTCCGTACCGAGCAGGCCGGCCTCGCGGGGGGTGGCGAGTGAGGTCTCGATGGTCTCCTCGGCCTCGGCCAGCCGTACGTCGTACACCTCGGCCAGTGCTGTGTACAGCGAGGTGTACTTCACAAGTGAACGGCGCAGTGCGGGGAAGCGTTTGGCCGACAGATGGGTTGTCTCGATCGCCATCGGTTCGCCGCTGGCCAGGCGCAGTCGCTCGATCCGCAGCACCCGGCCGCCGGTGGTGATGTCGAGCAGCCCGGCGAGGGTGTCGTCGGCCGTGACGTAGCCGATGTCCAGCAGCTGCGAGGTCGGCTCCAGCCCCTGGGCGCGCATGTCCTCCGTGTACGAGGTCAGTTGCAGGGCCTGCGAGACCTTCGGCTTGGCCACGAACGTGCCCTTGCCCTGGATGCGTTCCAGCCGGCCCTCGACGACCAGCTCCTGGAGCGCCTGGCGCACGGTCGTGCGCGAGGTGTCGAACTCGGCGGCCAGGGTCCGCTCCGGCGGCACGGGGGTGCCGGGCGGCATGGTGTCCGTCATGTCGAGGAGATGGCGCTTGAGGCGGTAGTACTTCGGCACGCGGGCGGTACGCGTGGCCGCACCGGTGCCCGCGCCCGTCCCGTTCTCCGCACTGCCCCCGTCGGAACCCATCGCCCGCCTTCCCGACTGCTGCGCTGCTGCCGTCACCGGCTCCTCCATCTGTCGCGGCTCACATGGTGGCACGGTCCGGTCACGGCTCGTCGCCCTCCCTCAGGTGTCGGTCCTATAACGGACGCGAGTGCACTTCTTATACACCCTTGACACCCCTAAAGGTCTAGGCCAAGCTCCCGGTACTGGTCTAAACCATTAAAGACCAGGTCCCAGCCCCACGGGCAGTACCCGTCGTATGAGGTTGTGCGACGGACGGCGATCTCGGGTGGTGGGGGGAATTCTCTTGCATCCCTGAGGAGGGTGTCGTGAAGCGCGGACTCATCGCGGCCATTGGTGTCGTAGCTCTCATGGCCGGTGCCACTGCCTGTGGCTCGGACGACGGCAAGGGCGACAGTGGCAAGAAGACCGGCCCCGACAGCTACAAGGGCCAGACGCTGACCGTCTGGGCCATGGACGGTTCCACGCCTCCCGGCTGGACCAAGGACCTGACCGCAGCCTTCAAGAAGAAGACCGGCGCCACGCTGAAGTTCCAGACCCAGAAGTGGGACGGCATCCAGCAGAAGATCACGACGGCTCTCTCCGAGTCGACCCCGCCGGACGTCATCGAGGTCGGCAACACCCAGACCCCGGCGTACGCGGCCACCGGTGGCCTCGCCGACCTGAGCGACCTCAAGCAGGAGATCGGCGGCGACTGGGTCGACGCGCTCAACAAGTCCTCGGTCTTCGACGGCAAGCAGTACGCCGCCCCGTGGTACTTCGCCAACCGCGTCGTCATCTACAACAAGAAGGTCTGGGCCGACGCAGGCATCAAGGACACCCCGAAGACGCGCGACGAGTTCTTCAAGGACCTCGACGCCATCAAGAAGAAGGGCAAGGCGGAGCCGATCTACTTGCCCGGCCAGAACTGGTACTTCTTCGATGGTCTGACCATCGGTCAGGGCGCGGACCTCGTGAAGAAGGAAGGCGACAAGTACGTCTCCAACCTCTCCGACCCCAAGGTCGCCGCGGCCATGGAGCTCTACAAGAAGTACCAGTCCTACTCCAAGGCTCCCAAGGACAAGGACGAGGCGACCCCGCAGCAGGCCGAGGTCTTCGCCAAGGGCAACGTCGGTGCCTTTGTCGGCATGGGCTGGGAGGCCGGCACGGCCATCGCGGCCAACAAGAAGATCGAGGGCGACATCGGCTACTTCACCATCCCGGGTGAGACCGCCGACAAGCCCGAGGGCGTCTTCCTCGGTGGCTCCAACTTCGCGGTCGCCGCGGGCAGCAAGAAGCAGGACCTCGCCAAGGAGTTCCTGAAGCTCGCCCTGTCCGACCAGTTCGAGGGCCAGCTGGCCAAGGAGAACGGCGTCATCCCGAACAAGGAGTCGCTCAACTCCAACCTGACCGGCAACGGCGCCGCCGAGGCCGCGGCCCCGGCCGCCGCCGGTGGTGGCACCACCCCGCTCATCCCCGAGTGGGCCGCTGTCGAGAACGCGCCGAACCCGATCAAGAGCTACATGACCGCGGTTCTGAACGGCAAGTCCCCGGCCGACGCCGCCAAGGCCGTCGAGTCGGAGATCAACAAGCGTCTCTCGCAGACGAGCTGACCGCACGCGCCGGGGGGCGGGCAACGACCGCCCCCCGGCGCTCCCGCGTGACTCGACCGTACGGCCCAAGAAGAGATGGCGAGCATGTCAGTGCAGACCGAACAAGTGGACTCGGTCCCGGCAGCCGGTGTCCGCAAGGATGACGCGCCTCCCGGCGGCCCTGCCGCATCGAGCAAGAAGCGGGTCGGTGGCTCGGCCCCGTACCTGCTCCTCCTGCCCGCACTGCTCGTCACGGCGGTGCTTCTCGGCTATCCGCTGGTCAAGAACGGCATGCTGTCGTTCCAGAACCTCAACCCGCGCCAGCTGATCCTCCACCTGACCGAGTGGAACGGCTTCGACAACTACACCGAAGTCCTCGGCAGTTCGGACTTCTGGAAGGTCGTCGAGCGTTCGATCTTCTTCACCGCCGCCAACGTTGTCCTGATCATGGTGTTCGGGACCCTGATCGGCCTGCTGCTCGCGCGCCTCGGGCAGAAGATGCGACTGCTGCTCATGCTGGGCCTCGTGCTCGCCTGGGCCATGCCGATCATCGCCGCGACCACGGTCTACCAGTGGCTGTTCGCCCAGCGCTTCGGCGTCGTCAACTATGTGCTCGACAGCCTCGGCTGGCACTCGATGGCCGACTACAACTGGACGAGCACCCAGTTCTCCACCTTCTCGCTGGTCACCCTGGTGATCGTCTGGATGTCCATCCCGTTCGTGGCGATCAACCTGTACGCCGCGTCGACGACGATCCCCAAGGAGCTGTACGAGGCCGCGTCGCTCGACGGCGCCGGAACCTGGAAGAGCTTCACCTCGGTGACGTTCCCGTTCCTCAAGCCGTTCCTGCTGGCCACCACGTTCCTCGAAGTCATCTGGGTCTTCAAGTCCTTCGCCCAGCTCTTCGCGATCAACGGCGGCGGCCCGGACCGGCTCACCGAGACCCTGCCCGTCTACGCCTTCGTCGAAGGTGTCGGCAACCAGCACTTCGGCATGGGTTCGGCCATCTCGTTCCTGACGATCATCGTCCTGCTGGCGATGACCGGCTACTACCTGCGCACCGTACTCAAGCAAGAGGAGGACGAGCTGTGAGGCGCTCACTGATCGGCCGGATCTGGCCCAACGCGACGGCAGTCGTCCTCTTCATAGGCTTCGCCTTCCCCGTCTACTGGATGTTCAGCACGGCCTTCAAGCCGACCGGCGACATCATCACCGACACCCCGGTGTGGTTCCCCACCGACATCACCTTCGACCACTTCGAGAAGGCCGTCGCGGCGGACCACTTCTGGACCCTGGTCCGCAACTCGTTCACCGTCACCGTGCTCTCCGTGGCTGCCTCGCTGCTGATCGCGCTGCTGGCGTCCTTCGCGATGGCGCGCATGCGCTTCAAGGGCCGCCGCGGCATCCTGCTGACCTTCATGGTCGCGCAGATGGCGCCGTGGGAAGTCATGGTCATCGCGATCTACATGCTGGTCCGCGACGCGGACATGCTGAACAGCCTGGTCCCGCTGACGGTCTTCTACATGATGATGGTCCTGCCCTTCACCATCCTGACGCTGCGCGGCTATGTCGCCTCGGTGCCGAGGGAGCTGGAGGAGTCCGCGATGGTCGACGGCTGCACCCGCCCGCAGGCCTTCATGAAGGTGATCCTGCCGCTGCTCGGCCCCGGCCTGATGGCGACCTCGCTCTTCGGTTTCATCACCGCCTGGAACGAATTCCCGCTCGTCCTCATCCTCAACAAGGACATCGAGTCGCAGACCCTGCCGCTCTGGCTCTCCCAGTTCCAGACCGCGTTCGGTGACGACTGGGGAGCGACCATGGCCGCCTCCTCGCTCTTCGCCGTACCGATCCTGATCCTCTTCATCTACTTGCAGCGCAAGGCCGTCAGCGGTCTTACCGACGGCGCAGTGAAGGGATAACGCCGCCCCATGACCACCTTCACCTCCACCACGGACACCGTCACGCGCGACGCCCTGGCCGTCCTGCAGCCCGGGTTCAGCGGTACCACCGCCCCCGACTGGCTGCTGCGCCGCGTCGGTGAAGGCCTCTCCTCCGTCGGCCTGTTCGGCCGCAACATCGAGACGCCGGAACAGCTCGCCGCGCTCACCGCCCAGCTCAGGGCCGAGCGGGACGACGTGCTCGTCGCGATCGACGAGGAGGGCGGTGACGTCACCCGACTGGAGGTGCGTCATGGCTCGTCCTTCCCGGGCAACCTCGCCCTCGGGGCCGTCGACGACCTGGAGCTGACCCGCGCGGTCGCTCAGGAGCTCGGCCGCCGGCTCGCCCAGTGCGGCGTCAACCTCAACTGGGCGCCGTCCGCCGACGTCAACTCGAATCCGGGCAACCCGGTCATCGGCGTACGGTCGTTCGGGGCCGACCCGCACCTCGTGGCCCGGCACACCGCCGCGTACATCGAAGGCCTCCAGGCCGCCGGGGTCGCCGCCTGCACCAAGCACTTCCCGGGACACGGCGACACCGCCGTCGACTCGCACCATGCGCTGCCCCGCATCGATGTGGACCTCGAGACCCTGCACGCGCGTGAGCTTGTGCCTTTCCGGGCGGCGATCGCAGCGGGTTCCAAATCGGTGATGAGCGCGCATATCCTGCTGCCCGCGCTCGACCCGGACCGCCCGGCGACGCTGAGCCCGCAGATCCTCACGGGTCTGCTGCGCAACGAGCTGGGCTACGACGGCCTGATCGTCACCGACGGCATGGAGATGCAGGCCATCTCCGCGACGTACGGAATCGAGCGCGGCTCCGTCCTCGCGATCGCCGCGGGCGCCGATGCGATCTGCGTCGGCGGCGGGCTGGAGGACGAGGCCACCGTGCTGCGGCTGCGCGACGCGCTGGTCGCGGCGGTGCGGGCCGGCGAACTGCCCGAGGAGCGGCTGGCCGACGCGGCGGCACGGGTACGTGCCCTCGCGTCCTGGACGCAGCGGGCCCGGGGGGCTGTCCCGGAGCCGGGCGCGGCAACGCAGGAGGGGACCGCGCCCCGCACCGGTATCGCGTCCGACATCGGCCTGGTCGCCGCCCGTCGCGCGCTGCAGCTGACCGGCGCCGCAGAACCGCTCACCGAACCGGCGTACGTGGCCGCGTTCACCCCCGTCGCGAACATAGCGGTCGGTGACGAGACCCCGTGGGGCGTCGCGGCCGAACTGGCCCGGGTCCTGCCCGGCACCGCGACCGACACGTACAGCGGCGAGACCGAGGAGCCGGCGGCCTCGGTGATGCGGGCCGCGGGGGAGCGGCGCATCGTCGCGGTCGTCCGTGACGCCCACCGGCACGCGTGGATGAGCCAGGCACTCACCACGCTGCTGGCGGAGCGTCCCGACACGGTGGTGGTCGAGATGGGCGTACCGCAGGCGGAGCCGAGGGGAGCGCTGTACATAGCGACCCACGGAGCGGCACGAGTCTGCGGAGTTGCGGCAGCGGAAGCCATCACGGGAGCACCCCACCCGACCGTGTCCGGCCACTGAGCCGAGCCGTCCGGCGTATGAGCAACAAAGAAGGGCCGGGACACCGCCACGGTGCCCCGGCCCTTCCTTGTCCGGAGACCTGGGGCCTCTCGTTCGGATCATGCTGGGCTCAGCCTGATCCGAACGAAGACCCTAGATCCCCTGCCACCGCGGCTTCGCCGCATACGTGGCGCGGAAGTAGTCCGCCAGCTTCAGCTTCGACGCCGCCGCCTCGTCCACCACCACCGTCGCATGTGGATGCAGCTGCAGCGCCGACGCCGGGACGAACGACGCCACCGGCCCCTCGACCGTCTGCGCCACCGCCTCGGCCTTGCCCTCGCCCGTGGCCAGCAGGATCGGGTGGCGGGATTCCAGAATGGTGCCTATGCCCTGGGTGATGACGTGGTGCGGCACCTGGCTGATGTCGTTGTCGAAGAAGCGCGCGTTGTCGATCCGGGTCTGCTCGGTCAGCGTCTTGATCCGGGTGCGGGACGCGAGCGAGGAGCACGGCTCGTTGAAGCCGATGTGACCGTCGGTGCCGATGCCGAGCAGCTGCAGGTCCACCCCGCCGGCTGCGGCGAGCGCCTTGTCGTACGCCTCGCAGGCGGCCTGTACGTCCTCGGCGGAGCCGTCGGGGCCCATGAAGGACGCCTCGGACAGGCCGAGCGGTTCGACGACCTCGCGCAGCACCACCGAGCGGTACGACTCGGGGTGGCCGGCGGGCAGTCCGACGTACTCGTCGAGCTGGCAGATGCGGGCGCGCGAGGCATCCACCTCGCCGGAGCGGACCTTGGCGGTCAGTGCCTGGTAGATGGGCAGCGGGGTCGAACCGGTGGCAACGCCGAGAAGTGCGTCGGGCTTGCGGCTGAGCAGGGCGCCGATGGCCCCCGCGATGAGCTCGCCGCCTGCCTTGGCGTCCGGGACGATGACAACTTCCACGCGGGGCCTGCCGATCTGAGGAGATGATGACATGTGGTATAGACCAATCAAGACCTAATCTAGCAGAGCCGGGCCACCCTGCGGTGACGTCCGGATGGCGTTCGTGCGTTGTCCGGCCGCGGCCCGCTGGCGGCCCTCGGCGTCCCCGTGGTCGACTTGGTCGGACCGCCGCTCCGGACGCACCGAGAGACCTCTGGGAGGCACCCGACATGTCCGCCACGTTTCCGGCCGAAGAGGGCGAGCGGCCGGGCCGCATCATGTCCGGCGAGATGGCCGAGCAGCCCGAGGTGCTGCGCCGCATCCTCGACCGGGGCGCCCCGGAGATCCGGGCGGTGGCCGCCGAGATCGCGGCGAAGAACCCGCGCTTCGTCCTGCTCACCGCCCGCGGTACGTCGGACAACGCGGCGCTCTACGCCAAGTACCTGCTGGAGATCCGGCTCGGCCTGCCCTGCGGTCTGGCGTCGATGTCGACCACCACGGCGTACGGCGCCAAGCCGGACCTGCGGGACGTCCTCGTGATCACCGTCAGCCAGTCCGGCGGCTCGCCCGACCTGGTGGCCTCCACCCGGGCGGCCCGTGAGGCCGGCGCGATCACCCTGGCCGTCACCAACAACCCGGACTCGCCGCTCGCCGCCGTCTCCGAGCACCACATCGACATCCTGGCGGGCCCGGAGAAGGCCCTTCCGGCCACCAAGACGTACACCGCCTCCCTGCTGTCCCTCTACCTCTTCGTCGAGGGCCTGCGCGGCGGGGACGGCGCCGCCGCCGCGATCCTGCCGGAGCTGGCCGAAGCGGTCCTGGCCCGCAAGGACGAGATCAAGGGCCTGGCGTCGCGTTACCGCTTTGCCGAGCGCATGGTCATCACCTCGCGCGGATACGGCTACCCCACGGCCAAGGAAGCCGCCCTGAAGCTGATGGAGACGAGCTATATCCCCGCGCTCTCCTACTCCGGGGCCGATCTGCTGCACGGCCCGCTCGCCATGGTCGACAACATCTCCCCGGTGATCGCCGTGGTCACCGACGGCCGGGGCGGCGAGGCCCTCCAGCCGGTCCTGGACCGGCTGCGCGGCCGTGGCGCGGACCTCTTCGTGGTCGGCCCGAAGGCCCAGGTGGAGGCGGCATCCGCGGGCTTCGTGCTGCCGACGGCCGGGGTCGCCGAGGAGGTCCAGCCGATCCTGGAGATCCTGCCGCTGCAGTTGCTGGCGTACGAGGTGACCATTGCCCGTGGTCAGGACCCGGACGCGCCCCGCGCACTGGCCAAGGTCACCGAGACCCGCTGAACACGGGGCGGCCCGCAGAAACACCCGCGGGCCGCGGCGCCAGGACGGGACCCTCAGCCCGTCCGGCACCGCAGCCCGGAGTTACTCGGCCGGCGGTGTGCGGTGCCCCCGGCCGGGGAGAGGCGCCGTCGCAGTCAGGGCAGAGAGCGCGGCCACCTCGATCCACTCTCCTGTGCGGGGAGAGCGGAAGCTCTGTCTTGAGCATTGTGGACTAGACCATTCGCCTGTGTCCATCCATCGGAGCGCGGCAATTTCCGGCCCCTTCCCCCTTGAACGTACGGGCCGGTCGTTCGGTTCGGAACCAGTGCGTATCCACAGGTACGCTCGCACACGTGCCCTCCATGAACGACCTCGTCCGCCAGCACACAGCCCTGAGTGACACCGACCTCGAGTGGCTGCATCTGCTGGTCTCGGAGTGGCAGCTGCTCTCCGACCTGTCCTTCGCCGACCTGGTCCTCTGGGTTCCCACCCGCGACGGAACCCGCTATGTGTCGGTCGCCCAGATGCGGCCCAACACCGGCCCCACCTCCTACCAGGACGACATGGTCGGCCACCTGGTGCCGCGCGGCCGCCGTCCGATGCTGGACGCGGCGCTGGACGAGGGCCGGATCGTGCGCGAGGGTGACCCGGAGTGGCGCGAGGAGGTGCCGGTACGGGTCGAGTCCATCCCCGTACGCCGTGAGGGCAGGGTTCTCGGGGTCATCGCCCGGAACACCAACCTCCTGACCGTCCGCACCCCGTCCCGGCTGGAGCTCACCTACCTCCAGTCGGCCTCGGACCTGGCCCAGATGATCGCTGCCGGATCCTTCCCGTTCCCCGGCCAGCAGGTCGACATGGATGCGTCGCCGCGTGTCGGCGACGGGCTGATCAGGCTCGATGCCGACGGCGTCGTCCAGTACGCCAGCCCCAACGGCCTCTCCGCGTACCACCGCCTCGGTCTCGCCTCCGACCTGGTCGGACACCACCTCGGCAAGACCACCGCCGAACTCGCCCCGTCCCGCGGCCCGGTGGACGAGGCCCTGGTCAAGGTGGCCAGCGGTTACGCGCCCCGCGAGTTCGAGGTCGAGTGCGCGGGCGGCGTGATCCAGCTCCGGGCGATCCCGCTCAAGCCCAAGGGTGTCCGTATCGGCTCCCTGGTCCTGCTCCGCGACGTGACCGAACTGCGTCGCCGCGAGCGTGAGTTGATCACGAAGGACGCCACCATCCGGGAGATCCACCACCGGGTGAAGAACAACCTCCAGACCGTGGCAGCCCTGTTGCGTCTGCAGGCCCGCCGGATGGATTCCGAGCAGGGCCGCGAGGCCCTCAACGAGGCGGTACGGCGCGTCGGTTCGATCGCCATCGTCCATGAGACGCTGTCCCAGAATCTGGACGAGCGGGTCGAGTTCGACGAGATCGCCGACCGGGTCATCGCGATGGTGGCCGAGATCTCGCCGGGCAAGGTCACCTGCCGTCGCACGGGCCGTTTCGGCATCCTCGACGCGGAAGTGGCCACTCCGCTGGCCATGGTGCTGACCGAGGTGCTGCAGAACGCATTGGAGCACGCGTTCACCGTCGCCGAGACCGGCACGGTGGAGGTCTCTGCGGTGCGCGGCGGTTCCCCGGCCGAGGGCCGGTTGCTGATCACCGTCCAGGACGACGGGTGCGGACTGCCCGAGGGGTTCGACCCGCAGCGGGCCGGCAACCTGGGGTTGCAGATCGTAAGGACGCTGGTGGAGGGCGAGTTGAGCGGATCGTTCGGCATGGTCCCGGCTCCCGGGCGCGGCACCCAGGTGGTCCTCGACATCCCGGTCAGCGCGGAGAAGTAGCCGGAGCTGTTCCCCGGGGGAACAGCAGTGAGCCCGGACCGTTGTTGATGGTCCGGGCTCACTGGTCATGCATGCGCTTCGGGGGTACTGCGCGCTGCGACTCGGGGGGCGGGGTGGTGCGTACGCTCTGTACGCGCCGCCTGACTGAGGCTCGTAGCGGTGGCGTCGGATCAGGCGCTGGCGTTACGCGCCCGGTTGCGAGCGGCGCGGCGCTTCATTGCGCGGCGCTCGTCCTCGCTGAGGCCACCCCAGACGCCGGAGTCCTGGCCGGACTCGAGCGCCCACTGCAGGCACTGCTCCATGACGGGGCAGCGACGGCAGACGGCCTTGGCTTCCTCGATCTGCAGCAGCGCAGGACCGGTGTTGCCGATGGGGAAGAACAGCTCGGGGTCTTCCTCACGACAAACGGCGTTGTGACGCCAGTCCATGGCTGCTACCTCTCCTTGGTATTGCATACTGTTGCTTGTGAATGTGAACGCTTTCACGAATCCCCCCACAGCTGATGGGCCGACGCCCAGATGAACTGGTTGTGGTCCTGTGAAGTGAGGAGGGGTTCTGGCTCTCAGTGGAGGCCGTTGTTGCGGGCCGTCCCGATCGCCATGTAGAGATTCGCAAACCTCGGCGGCGGATACAACCCCTTCCGGAAACTTTTTTTTGATTCCTCGGTGTCGGCTAGGTCACAGCCGTACTTCTATGGGGTGGAGGCCAGTCCAAACGTTCGAGTTAAAGGACTTTGGGTCCTTCCGCTCACACAATCACACGCAGTGCACGGCGTACGCCTGTGAACGTCACACTGGTACGCAGGCCCAGGTGGTCACCGTCCATCTGGAACGGCAGTGGAACCTTTGAATGCAAGGTGAAGTCCGTGAGGTCGTGAAGTGAAACAGCGTGCTTGCCGTGCGGACCCTTCTCGGGGCTCGAAGTGAGCAGCTGGGTGCCGTACCGGGCGACCGCGGGGGTGGAGAGGCGCTTCAGTCCGAGGACATCCAGGGCGGTGTCGAACGAGGCCTTCGGGGATGCGTATATAGGACGATTCCCCAGGTAGGTCCAGGGGGCCGTGTTGGAGATTATGGACAGCGCGAGATCGGTGACCGGGTTCGCGCCGGGGACTTCCAGCGTGATCGTTCCGTGCCGCCGGTGCGGTTCGTCCAGGAACTGCCGCACCACCTGACGTACGTACAGCGCATGCGTCGACCGTTTGCCGCGCTCGCGCTTCTGTTCGACCCGGCCGACCACGCCCGCGTCGAAACCGAGACCGGCACAGAAAGTGAACCAGCGCTTGGGGACCGACTCGTCCTCGGTCCCGGGCGTGCCGGCCGCCAGTCCCAGACCGACCGTGCGTTCGGTCCGGTTGGCCAGCGCATCCAGGATCGCGCCGGTCGCCTCCACCGCGTCGTTGGGCAGGCCCAGAGCGCGCGCGAAGACATTGGTGGAGCCGCCGGGCACCACGGCGAAGCTCGGCAGGTTGTCGATGTCGGGACCGTTGTGGAGCAGGCCGTTCACGACTTCGTTGACCGTGCCGTCGCCGCCGAGGGCCACGACGAGATCGATGTCGTCGGAGTCGGCGGCCCGCCGCCCCAGGTCCCGGGCGTGCCCGCGGTACTCCGTGATCACCGCCTCCAGCTTCATCTCGCTGGCCAGCGCGTGGATGAGCACGTCACGGGTCCGCGCACTGGTGGTGGTAGCAGCTGGATTGACCACAAGGAGTGCGCGCATGACGGCCAGACTACCTACCGCGTGGAATCGGTCTGAAGTCCTCACCCGTTGTCTTCACGTTCGGTGACGGTCCGGGTGCGAGGGGCTGCATCGCGGCACTCCGATCCGGACCCCGGCTTCGCTTTCGCGGCGCCGGGATGCCAACCTGCAAGGGTGAGTACTCAGCAGAACACGCCGCCCTCGTCGCCCACGGCCGAGCCGACGAAGCCGGCCAGGATCGCCCTCGTGGCCGGACTCAACGCCCTCGAAGGGGCGGCGCTCGCACTCGGCGGGGTCTACATGCTGGTCATGGGCCTGCTCGGCCGGCCGGACAGTCCGGAGCAGGCGGAGATGGGCGGTCTCACGCTGATCGCGCTCGGCCTGATCCCGCTCCTCGCCGCGCGAGGACTGCTGCTGCGGCGCAGCTGGAGCCGGGGTCCGGCGCTGATCACGCAGCTCATGGCGCTGCCGGTGGCCTGGACGCTGCTGCGCTCCCACGGTGCGCTGATCCCGGCGGGGATCGTCCTCGCCGCGGTGGCGCTGACCGCGCTGGTGCAGCTGTTCAGGCCGGTGACGAGGGAGGCGCTGGGCATCCGGGGTCCGCGCGCGACGCCGGAGGCGTGACGCGCGACGCCCGCTACTCCTCGACGAGCAGTCGTTCGCGCAGCTGTGCCAGCGTGCGGGCCAGCAGGCGCGAGACATGCATCTGGGAGATGCCGACCTCCTGCGCGATCTGCGACTGCGTCATGTTGCCGAAGAACCGGAGCAGCAGGATGCGCTTCTCCCGGGGCGGCAGGTCCTCCAGCAGAGGCTTCAGCGACTCCCGGTACTCGACGCCCTCCAGCGCCTCGTCCTCGGAGCCCAGCGTGTCCGCGACCGCAGGGGACTCGTCGTCCGTGTCCGGGACGTCCAGTGAGAGCGTGCTGTAGGCGTTGGCCGACTCCAGGCCCTCCAGGACCTCTTCCTCGGAGATGCCCAGCCGCTCCGCCAGCTCATGGACCGTGGGCGACCGGCCGTGCTGCTGGGAGAGCTCCGCGGTGGCCGTGGTGAGCGAGAGCCGCAGCTCCTGCAGCCGGCGCGGCACCCGGACCGCCCAGCCCTTGTCGCGGAAGTGCCGCTTGATCTCGCCCACGACGGTCGGTGTCGCGTACGTGGAGAACTCGACGCCGCGGTCCGGGTCGAACCGGTCCACCGACTTGATCAGGCCGATCGTGGCGACCTGCGTCAGATCGTCCAGCGGCTCGCCGCGGTTACGGAACCGGCGGGCCAGGTGCTCCACGAGCGGCAGATGCATCCGCACCAGCCGGTTGCGCAGTTCGGCCTTCTCCGGCGAGCCGTCGGGGAGTTCCCGAAGCTCGATGAAGAGTGCCCGCGCTCCACTGCGGTCACGCGGATCGTGGTGTCCGTGCTCGCTCATCTGGCCTGCCCGCTCCGCCTGCTCCACCGCGACCGTACGGACCACCGGCCCGTCCGCCCCGTCCTCCGGATGGGGCAGGGCCTGCTGCTCCGGGATGCCTGCTGGTCGCACCACCCCTGGTCGGATCGTCTCGTCCCGCACAGGACCGTCCCCGTTCCCGTTGCTCACGCCGGCCCGGGTCCCGCGCCGCGCTGTTTGTACAGGCTGATACTGACCGTACGGTCGTCGGCGACCGTGGAGTCGACCTTGCCGGCCAGTGCGGAGAGCACCGTCCAGGCGAATGTGTCGCGCTCGGGGGCCCGGCCGTCCGTCGTCGGGGCCGCTACCGTCACCTCGAGAGAATCGTCGACGAGTCGGAAGACGCAGCTGAGGACGGAGCCGGGCACGGCCTGCTGGAGCAGAATCGCGCAGGCCTCGTCGACCGCGATGCGAAGATCCTCGATCTCGTCGAGCGTGAAGTCCAAGCGCGCTGCGAGACCGGCCGTGGCCGTACGCAGCACCGACAGGTAGGCACCCGCAGCGGGCAGCCGGACTTCCACGAAGTCCTGATTCCCGGGCTCGCCTGCGATCTGGGACACCCTCACCTCCAAGGTGGCACAAACTCTTTCGAGGTTCCGGGAAGGGTGCCCCGGAGCCATGCGGTACGTCTTCGGTTCTTGGTCCGGCGACGCTATCGCGATCCATGATGCCGTGTCGCCGGGACCCCATCCCATGACTGTCACTCATGGTAAGCCCATGAGTACACACAGTGGCTAGAGGTCTGCGGCGGTCAATTACGAACAACAGGCGCCGGTTTGACGTACCCAGACGTCAGACGATCGAACCGTCCTCGAAGCACCAACGCCAGCTCTCGCCCGCCTCGTAGCTCCGCATGACCGGATGGCCGGTCGTCTTGAAGTGATCCGTGGCGTGCTGCAGAGGCGACGAATCACAGCAGCCGACATGGCCGCAGACCAGGCAGAGCCGCAGTTGCACGGGGTGGGTGCCCGCGGCAAGACATTCGGGACATGTGGCGCTGAGCGGGGCGGGCTCGGGGCGCGGCAGTTCGAGAACGTGCAGGCACTCACTCATGATTGTCAGGTTACGACGGATGTGAGGACGGTGAGATGGACGCATTGCCGCTGGTGGCACTTGTCGCGGCCAGTGCGGCCATCGCGGGGGCCGCCCGCCGCACCCCGGTGCCGGCCCCGCTGCTGCTGGTCGCCGGGGGGCTGCTCGCCTCCTATCTGCCGGGCGTGCCGTCGTACACCCTGGACGCCCACATCGTGCTGCCGCTGCTGCTGCCGCCGTTGCTCTACACGGCCGCGGTCGACAGCTCGTACCTCGATCTGCGCGCCAATGTCCGGCCGATCGCCCTGCTCTCCGTCGGCTACGTCCTCTTCGCCACCTTCGCCGTCGGCTGGCTGGCCTATTGGCTGGTGCCCGACCTGCCGCTGACGGCCGCACTGGTGCTGGGCGCCGTCGTCGCGCCGCCGGACGCCGTGACGGCGGCCGCCATCGCCCGCCGGGTCGGGCTGCCGAGCCGGGTCACGACGATCCTGCAGGGCGAGTCCCTGGTGAACGACGCGACGGCGATCACCGCCTACAAGGTGGTGCTGGCCGCCGCCGTCGGCGAGAGCATCAGCTGGGGCGCCGGGATCGGCGAGTTCCTCCTCGCGGCGGGCGGCGGTGTCGGGGTCGGTCTGGTGCTGATGGTGCCGCTGCACTGGCTTCGCACGCACCTCAAGGAAGCCCTGCTGCAGAACACCCTGTCGCTGCTGATCCCCTTCGTGGCGTACGCGGCGGCGGAACGCGTGCATGCCTCCGGAGTGCTCGCCGTGGTCGTCGTGGCGCTGTATCTGGGGCACCGCTCCTGGCAGGTCGACTTCGCGACCCGGCTCCAGGAAGCGGCCGTGTGGAAGATGGTCGCGTTCATCCTGGAGTCGGCGGTCTTCGCGCTGATCGGACTGCAGCTGCCCTTCGTACTGAAAGGGCTCGGCACCTATGCCGTCACGGAGGCCCTTCGGTACGCGGTGGCCGTGTTCCTCGCCGTCGTCGTGGTCCGCTTCATCTGGGTCTACCCGGCCACCTATCTGCCGCGGTGGCTGTCGAAGCGGATCAGGGAGCGCGAGACCGAGACCAACTGGACCTCGCCCCTGATCGTCGGCTGGGCCGGGATGCGCGGCGTCGTCTCGCTCGCCATCGCATTCTCCATCCCGGTGGCGATGACCAACGGCGAGGACTTCCCGGCCCGCAACCTGGTGCTCTTCCTGACCTTCACGACCGTCATCGGCACGCTGGTCGTCCAAGGGCTCACCCTGCCGCTCCTGGTGCGCGTCCTGAAGCTCCCGGGGCGCGACGCGCAGGCGGAGACCCTCGCCGAGGCGCAGGCCCAGAGCGAGGCCTCCGCGGCTGCCGATGCGCGCCTGGAGGAGTTGCTCACCGACCCACGCAACTGTCTGCCCGGACCGCTCACCGACCGGCTGCGTATGGTCCTGGAGCGCCGCCGCAACGCCGTGTGGGAGCGGCTCGGCGCGGCCAACCCGGTGACCGGGGAGTCGGCCGACGACACCTACCGGCGGCTGGCCAGGGAAATGATCGACGCCGAGCGCACGGTCTTCGTACGGCTGCGGGACGAGCGGCGGATCGACGACGAGATGATGCGGAACCTGCTGCGACGGCTGGACCTGGAGGAGGCGGCGGCCTACCGCGAGGAGTCCGACGTGCCCCAGGGCTGACCGGTGACGACCGCCACGAGCCTCGTCCCCGGGGCGAACGCGCCCTCCTGGGCCAGCTCGGTCAGCCCGTACAGCAGTTTGGCGACGTAGAGCCGCTCGACGGGCAGCCCGTGCCGGTCCTCGAAGTCGTCGGCGAAGGCGTGCAGCTCCGGAGTCGTACGGGCGTAGCCGCCGAAGGCGAAACGCTCGTCCAGGGACCACACCCCGGCGGGCCCGCCGAACGCCTCCCGCTGCAGCTCCCGTATCGCGTCCCCCAGGAAGCCGCCGCGCAGCACCGGAATGCCGAGTGCCCGCTGCCCCGGTGCGAGGCCGGCGGCGAGACCGGCGAGGGTGCCGCCCGTGCCGCAGGCCACCGCGACCACATCGGCCAGGCCGTGCAGCTCCCGCCCGAGCGCTGTGCAGCCCTGTGCGGCCAGGGCATTGCTGCCGCCCTCCGGGACGACACTGCACGCCCCGTAGGCGCTCAGCAGCCCCTCCAGGACCGCCGGATCGGTCTTCGCGCGGTACGTCGCACGGTCCACGAAGTGCAGACGCATGCCGTCCTTCGCGCACTGCGCCAGCGACGGGTTGAGCGGCCGGCCGGCCAGCTCGTCGCCGCGTACGACGCCGACGGTGGGGAATCCGAGCAGCCGGCCGGCGGCGGCGGTGGCGCGCAGATGGTTGGAGTAGGCGCCGCCGAAGGTCAGCACGGTGCGCCCGGCGGCGGCCGTCAGATTGGGGACGAGTTTGCGCCATTTATTGCCCGGCAGATCCGGGTGGATCAGGTCGTCGCGTTTGAGCAGCAGCCGTATGCCGTGCCGGTCGAAGCGCTCGTCCTCGACCGGTTGCAGGGGTGACGGGAGCACCGGCTGCAGCCGGGAGAGGTCGAGTGGGTGGCAGGGCATGCGCCCATTGTCGCCCGGTCTGCCGGTCGGCCCCCGTCGCCCTGGTGGCGTGGGTGCGGGCGTGCGGCTACTTCAGCCGGGCGTGCATCCGGGTGCGCAAGGACTCCATCGTGAAACCGCGAGGATCGACCTTCCCGGGCTGCCACTCCTTGTGGCCGATGACCGAGCGGGACGTCCAGCCGTGATGGCGGCAGACTGCGGCGGCGGCCCTCTCGATGGCTTCGAGCTGGGCGTCGGGCCAGGGGTCCTTGCCGTCGCCGAGGTTCTCGCACTCGAAACCGTAGAAGTGCCTGTTCCCGTCGGTGTCGGCCTCGTTGTCGGGCGGGAGGCGCTTCTCGGCGACGACGGCGCGCAGCACGTCGTCGTCGCCGAGGCCGGCGTGGTTGGCACGGCCGTAGCCGACGAGGTGGATCCGGCCGTCCTTGGCGATCACGCCGTGACACAGCGGGCCGGGCAGCTCCGGGTAGCCGTCGCGGCAGATCCGGACGGTGGCCGCGGTACCGCTGGTGACCGTGTGGTGGATCATCACGCCGTTCACGGGGCCCCAGGGGCCCTTGTGATTGCGGTTGTGCGTACGCCAGTCGCCTACCTGGACGACGGTGAGTCCTTCGTGCCGGAGGGCTTCGAGCAGGGCGCTCGCGGACATGGGGGTGGACATGGCCGACTCCTTTGGGGTGTGGGGGGAGCGAGTCCGTACACCGCTTGTATCGGAGCGCCGTGCTCCGGGCCATCCGCCGGCACGTTGTTCGGGCGGTGTGCGAGCAGATCCGGTCAATTCCGCCAGCATCCGGTGAGGTTCAGTCCTGGGCGAGCCACAGATCGGGGCCGAACACCTCGTAGTGGATGTCGGCCGCCGGGACGCCCTTGGCCAGCAATTGGGTGCGGACGGCCCGCATGAAGGGCAGCGGACCGCAGAGGTACGCGTGCGTGCCGGACGGGACCGTGAGGCCGCTCAGATCGACCAGACCGGTGCGGTCGGCCGGGTGGCCGGGCTCCGGGTTCTCGTACCAGAAGTGCGCCACGGCGTCCGGGAGTTTGTCGGTGAGCCGCTCGTGGTCGGTGCGCAGGGCGTGGTCGGCGGGGGACCGGTCGCCGTGCACGACGGTGACCGGGGCGCGATGGCCGGTGGCCGCGAGGTGGTCCAGCATCGACAGCATCGGGGTGCAGCCGATACCCGCGGAGGCGAGCAGCAGCGGGGCGTCGACGGCGTCGAGGACGAGATCGCCGTAGGGGGCGGAGACACGCAGCCGGTCGCCCGCCCGGGTGCGGGCGTGCAGGTGGGACGAGACCTCGCCGTCGGGCGAGCCGTCGCCGTGCACCCGCTTTACGGTGATGGAACGGACCGGCGAGTCCGGGGCCGAGGAGAGGCTGTACTGGCGTATCTGGCGTGCCCCGTCGGGGAGTTCCACCTGAACGGAGACGTACTGGCCGGGGCGGAAGGCGGGGGCGGAGGTGCCGTCGGCCGGGCGGAGCCGGAAGGTGGCTACATCCGCGGTCTCCTCGATCCGGTCGGTCACCTCCCACGCGCGCCAGACGTCACCGGCGGCCACGCCCTGCTGCGCGTACAGCCGGTCCTCGATGGCGATCAGGGCGTTGGCCATCAGCCAGTACACCTCGTCCCAGGCGGCCGCGACCTCAGGGGTGACCGCATCGCCGAGCACCTCGGCGATGGCGGCGAAGAGATGGGTGTGCACGACGTCGTACTGCGCGGCGGTCACGCCGAGCGAGGCGTGCTTGTGGGCGATCCGGCCGAGCATCACGTCGGGGCGGGTGTCCGGGCGCTCGACCAGCTGGGTCGCGAAGGCGGCGATGGACCCCGCGAGGGCCTGGCGCTGGGCGCCGGACGCCTGGTTGCCGCGGTTGAAGAGGTCGCGCAGCAGCTCGGGGTGGGCGTCGAACAGCTTCCGGTAGAAGAGATCGGCGATGTCGCCGATGGCCGCGCCGACGACGGGGAGGGTGGCACGGACGGTGGCGGTGGACGGCTCGGAGAGCATCGGGCTGACTCCTCGGAGGTTGAATTGGTATCTGAGATTCGTATTTTTGGGCAGCGGAAACCGCCCGGTGGGGATGTGGTGGTTCAGTCGGCGGCCGGGCGGCCACTGCTGATGCCGATCAGCAGGGGGCCGGTGGGGGAGGTGACGAGTTCGGCGACGGTGATCGGATCGAGCGAGGCGTAGAAGGCATCCTCCGCCCGGCGCAGGGCGCCGCGCAGCCGGCAGGCCGAGCGCAGCGGGCAGGGGGTGCTGCCCTCGCACTCGACGACATCGCCGGGCCCTTCGAGCTCGCGGACGAGTCCGCCGATCGAGGCGGACCGGCCGGCTCCGGTGAGGGTGAGTCCGCCGCCGCGGCCCCGCCGCGCCTCGATCAGGCCGAGGTGCTGCAGTCGGGCGACCACCTTCGCGGTGTGGGTGTACGGCACCTGCATGGTCGCCGCCACCTCCCGGGTGGTCGGCGGGTCCTCGTTCTCCACGACGGCGAGGCGCATCAGTACGCGCAGCGCCACGTCGGTGAATCTCGTCAGCCGCATGGTGGTCAGCCTAGATAACTTGCATCAGCGATGCAAATTAAGAAGCGATGTGGACATCGCTCGGCGTCGTGCCCAGCCCAAAGACCGATTAGTCACACTCTTTTGTGTAATAGCGTGCTGCGTCCCCACGCTGAAAGGCTTCTTCTCGCAGGTCAGCCGATGATCGAGAGGACGTCAGATGTCCGTTGGTGAAGAGGTTCAGAACACGCAGGCACCGCCGCAGCAGAGTCTGGGCACGGCGGCTGCGCGGAACCTCGCGACGACCACCAAGTCCGCTCCGCAGATGCAGGAGATCACCTCGCGGTGGCTGCTGCGCATGCTTCCATGGGTGCAGGTACAGGGCGGCACATACCGGGTGAACCGCCGGCTGAGCTACTCGGTCGGAGACGGCCGGGTGACGTTCGTGCAGACCGGTGACCGGGTCACGGTGATCCCCGCGGAGCTCGGTGAACTGTCCGCCCTGCGGGACTTCGGCGACGAGGAGGTGCTCGCCGAGCTGGCCCGGCGGTGCGAGCAGCGCGAGATTGCCGCGGGGCAGGTGATCGCCGCTTCCGGGGAGTCCGCGGACCGGGTCTTCCTGCTGGCGCACGGCAAGGTCGAGAAGGTCGGCACAGGCCCCTACGGCGACGAGGCGGTGCTCGGGGTGCACGCCGACGGGGCGTACTTCGGCGACCACTCCTTGATCGAGGGCGACGCAGTCTGGGAGTACACGGCCCGCGCCGTCACCGCGTGCACGGTGCTCACGCTGAGGCGGGCGGATGTGCTCAACCTCGCCGAGCGGGCGGACTCGCTCCGCGCGCATCTCGCCGGCCTGCTCAACATCCCGCACCAGCGCACCAACAAGTACGGCGAGGCGGAGATCGACCTCTCCGCCGGCCATGTCGGCGAGGCCGTCGTCCCGCACACGTTCGTCGACTACGAATCGGCGCCGCGCGAGTACGAGTTGAGCGTCGCCCAGACCGTGCTGAAGGTCCACAGCAGGGTCGCCGACCTGTACAACCAGCCGATGAACCAGACCGAGCAGCAGCTGCGGCTCACGGTCGAGGCGCTCCGCGAGCGCCAGGAGCACGAGCTCATCAACAACCGGGAGTTCGGGCTGCTCAACAGCTGCGACTACGACCAGCGCCTCCAGCCGCACGACGGCGTGCCCGGCCCCGACGACATGGACGAACTGCTGTCGCGCCGCCGCGGATCGAAGCTGTTCCTCGCCCACCCGCGGGCCATCGCCGCGTTCGGCCGCGAGTGCAGCAGGCGCGGGCTGGTGCCGGAGAGCGTGGAGATCGGCGGCCACCATGTGCCCGCCTGGCGCGGTGTACCGATCTTCCCGTCCAACAAGATCCCGGTAACCGACGCCCGCACCACGTCGATCATCTGCATGCGAACCGGCGAGGCCGAGCAGGGGGTCATCGGGCTCCAGCAGACCGGCATCCCCGACGAGATCGAGCCGAGCCTCTCGGTCCGCTTCATGGGCATCGACGAGCAGGCGATCATCTCCTACCTGGTGACGGCCTACTACTCGGCGGCCGTGCTGGTGCCGGACGCCCTCGGGGTCCTGGAGAACGTCGAGGTCAGCCGCTGGCGCTGAGGTCCGCGGGACCCGGACCTGCCCCGTCCGGGTCCCACCCGTCATCCCCGGCCCGAGGCCGCCGATCCGAGGTGTCCTGGGTCGGTTGACCCACCCCGGCCCGGGACCGGCGGCCCGTCCCGGTTTCCTCGGACGGGCCTGGTCCGCTCCGACGGGGGTGACCTATGGGCCGAGTGACCTGTGGCGCTGCCCCGTGGAAACCACCCGCTCACCGCACCACCGACGCCCCGGCCGGGTCGCTCCGGACCCGGGTGACCTGAGGGAGCCACTGTGACCATGATCAGTACGGACACCGCCACCGCCGAGGGCCATGAGGCCCTGGCGCTCCTGGAGCGCACCCGGAGTCTCGTCGATCCGCAGCTTCGGGCCGCGGTCGAGTCGCTGCCCGGATCCATCCGGCGTGTCGCGATGTACCACTTCGGCTGGGAGCACGGCGACGGCACTCCGACCGCGGGGCAGGCCGGCAAGGCGATCAGGCCCGCACTCGTCCTCTCCGCGACCCGTGCGGTGGGCGGCGATGCGGAGCAGGCGGTGCGGGCAGCCGTGGCCGTGGAGCTGGTCCACAACTTCAGCCTGCTGCACGACGACGTCATCGACGAGGACCGGACCCGCAGGCACCGGCCCACGGCCTGGACGGTGTTCGGCGTCCCGGCCGCCGTCATCGCGGGCGACGCCATGCTCGCCCTGGCCCACCGGCTGCTCACCGAGGACACCCGCCCGGCCTCGGCGCGCGCCTCGACCCGGCTCGCGAACTGCGTCATCGAGCTGTGCGCGGGACAGCAGGCCGACTGCTCCTTCGAGGAGCGCGGCCCCGACGAGGTCTCGCTCGACGAGTGTCTCGCCATGGCCACCGCCAAGACCGGCGCCCTCCTCGGCTGCGCCTGCGCGCTCGGTGCGCTGTACGCCGGCGTGGAGGAGCGGGCGGTCGGCGCGATGGACGGCTTCGGCCGGGAGGCGGGCCTCGCCTTCCAGCTCATCGACGATCTGATCGGCATCTGGGGGGACCCGGCGCAGACCGGGAAGCCGGTCGGGGCGGATCTGACCGCCCGCAAGAAGTCCCTGCCGGTGGTCGCCGCGCTGACCTCCCACACCCCGGCGGCGGCCGAACTCGCGGCGCTCTACCGGGGTTCCATGCGCACACCCGGCGAGGTGAGCCGAGCCGCCGACGCGGTCGACCGGGCCGGCGGCCGGGACTGGGCGCAGGTCGGCGCGGCGGACCGGATGGCCCGCGCGGTCCACCATCTGTCCCGGGCGGTGCCCGACCTGGCGGCGGCGGGCGATCTGCTCGCCCTGGCTGAGTTCGTCACCCGCCGGACCCACTGAGGGAGGAGAGGAGAAAGAGGAAGTGGCCGTCATCCACCGAACGCGCCGGGGCAGAGAGGAGGGCGGCGGAGCGACCGGCTCCCGCCGGACCCGTACGGCATCAACTCTAAGATCCTGTACGTCGGTTGAGGTGGTACGAGCGAGAGCGGGAGCCGGACATGGGCGTACGGATACGGCAGGCGGAAGCGGAAGACCGGGAACAGGTGGTTCGGCTCCTGGACGAGGCGTTCCACCACGACCCGGTCAGCGGCTGGGTCTTCCCGGACGAGGCGCACCGCCGGGCCGTGCACGGAAAGTTCCTCGGCGTCTTCGTCGACGTCACGCTCGCCGAAGGCCGTATCGACCTGCTGGAGGACGGCACGGCCGTGGCCCTGTGGCTGCCCGTGCCCGCGGGCGCGCCCCCGGAGGAGGACACCACCCCCGCCCTGATGCGCGCGACCGCGGACCCCGACAACGAGCGGGCCGAGCTGGTGGGGAGGCTCACGGGCGCGATCCACCCGCACGACAGGGCCCATGAGTATCTGCTCATGATCGGGGTGTCCCCGGACCGTCAGGGGGAGGGGATCGGTGCGACCCTGATCGCCGATGTGCTGGAGCGCTGCGACCGCGACGGCGTCCCCGCCTATCTGGAGGCGAGCAGCGCGCGCAGCCGCCGGCTCTACGAACGGCTGGGCTTTACCTTCATGGGCACGACCGTCGAACTCCCGGACGGTCCCTCGATGTGGCCCATGTGGCGGGAGCCGCAGGTCGGCTGAGGTCACGGCGCCCGTGGCGCCCGCAACGGCGAAGTGGAGGGCGCCCGGGGGACGGCGATGGGCACGGGCTACAGTCCGTGCCCATGACAGACGAGTCATGGGCAGGGTGGTACCGGGACCGACAAGGTTCCGAGGCCGTCATTCTCACCACCGATGGACAGCAACTCCGGATCCGGATCAGGGGCGTCGACTTCGAGGGCGAAAGCTTCGACGACCTCGCTCCGGTGGCCGGCATGCCGCCGGAGAGCGGAATGTTCGCCCTGGCGGACGGCGCTCTCACCGATTGCGTGCTGGAGTGGGACCTGCCGCTTCCGGTCGTCGCGGACGGCACGGTTCACCAGGCCACGCTCGGCTGCCTGTTGTCGCTGCGCCGTCCGGACGCCGATCTCCATCTGGAGCTGCACTTCGGCGGCGCGGTCTACGGGTCGCGCCGGGCCGAGTGCGACTTCGCCACCGCACTCGCCATGATCCAGCGCTCCCTCCCGCCCGGAGTCCGTCTGCAGTCATGCATCGCCTGCGCGTTCTCGGACTACTTCCCGGCGACGACCGACCGGGGACTCTCCGGCGGCCTTGCCTGTTTCCGGGGTGCGAAGGACGCGTACCGCGGGGCGGCGGGCGAGGACGATGTGCTCGATCTGTGGGACCGGCGGACCGGGTTCGTCCAGGAGATCTGGAGCTGCCGCGAGTTCGAGGCCCGCCCGGCGGAGGGTGCGGGCACCGGTCACCGGGGCGCGTTCCCGCTCGAACTCGCCTGAGAGCCCGAGGACACACAGGACGAGCTGCTGAACCCGGCCCGTACCGAACCCGGCAGCGCCTAGCGGTCATGCGCGCCGGGCGTCGGCGCGCACCGGTCATGCGCGCGCCGGCCGTCAGCGCAGGCCTTCCCAGCCCCAGCGCGGCGTCGGCCCCGGATCACCGAGGTCCGCACCGGCCGGGGACGCCGAGACGTCGCGCGCGATCCTGGTGCCCCAGTCGAAGTACTCCAGCACTCGGCGGCGCAGCAGCTCGTCGTCCGGCAGTTCCTTGTCGACCGCGGCTGCCATCAGCTCCATCCAGCGCAGCCGCTGCGGCTCGGTGACCGACAGCCCGAGATGGGAGCGCAACAGGGACTGATGGCCCCCGAGCTTCCCGGTGTAGTCGGTGGGCCCGTCGAAGATCTCGGCCAGCCACACGGCGACATGTTCGATATGGGTCGGAGTGAAGTCCGCGAAAACAGGGGCGAGCAGCGGGTCCGCCAGCGTCCTGTCGTAGAAGGTGCTGCTCAGCCGGCGCAGTGCGTCGATACCGCCGATGGCCTTGTACAGCGTTTCCGGACGCTCGCTCACGCGTCTACCTCCAATGGCTGGACCCGGTCCGCCCCGGGCCGCTGGGCCCAGCATCCATCAGGGGGAGCGGCCCGCCGGGACCGTTCGCTGCCGGCGGATCAAGCGGGGGCACAGGTTCAGCCGTTCCGCCGTGGTTCCTTGCGGCGTACCGCGGCCACCGGCGTGTCCGATTCCGCCCAGAGCGAGGAACTGTTCCCAACCGCCCTGCCCGCGGGCAGAGTCGGCCCATGAGGCTTCTGATCCTGGGCGGTACGGAATTCGTCGGACGTGCCGTCACCGAGGCGGCGCTCGCGCGGGACTGGCACGTCACGGTGTTCCACCGCGGCCACCACCCACCCCCGCCGGGCACCATAGAGCTGTTCGGCGACCGCACCACCGCCGACGGCCTCGCAGCGCTCGCCGCCGCGGGGGAGGGCGGCTGGGACCTGGTCGTCGACACCTGGAGCGGCGCGCCCTCGGCGGTGCGGGACGCGGCCCGGCTGCTCGCGGACCGGGCCGGGCGGTACGTGTATGTCTCCAGCCGTTCGGTGTACGCGTACCCGGCCCCGGCCGGACTGCCCGAGGACGGACCGCTGGTGACCGGCGCCTCGCCGGACGCCGGGGCGGAGGTCTCGTACCCGTTGGCCAAACGCGGTGGCGAACTGGCCGCGCTCGACGCCTTCGGCGACCGCGCCCTGCTGGCCCGCGCCGGACTGATACTCGGCCCGTGGGAGAACATCGGCAGGCTGCCGTGGTGGCTGCGGCGGATCGCCCGCGGCGGACCCGTGATGGCCCCGGGCACCCCGGACACCCCGCTCCAGTACATCGACGCCCGCGACCTCGCCAACTGGCTGCTGGACGCGGCGGATCGCTGCCTGCACGGACCGTACAACCTGGTCAGCCGCCCGGGGCACGCCACCATGGGCGAGCTGCTGGATGCCTGTGTACGCGCCACCGGCTCCGACGCCGTGCTGCGCTGGACGGCCACCGAGAAGATCCTCGCGGCGGGCGTGGAGCCATGGACCGACCTGCCGGTCTGGCTGCCGCCGGGAGAGTTGCACGACACCATGCACCGCGGCGACGTCAGCAAGGCATGCGCGGCCGGACTCCACTGCCGGCCGGTGGGGGAGACGGTCACCGACACCTGGAACTGGCTGTCCGAGCTGGGCGGCGCGGCACCGCAGCGGCCGGACCGCCCGGTGGTGGGGCTGGACCCCGGGACCGAGGCGAAACTGCTGACGGAATAGGGGCGGAGAGACGCCGGCTGCCGGGCAGGCGGCGCACGCGCCGGGGCCCGTCCGGCCCATCCGGCGCGGCACATCGTCGGCGGGATCGCGGCGCTGCCGACGGCCGGATCGGCGGCCACGCCGATGGCCCGAAGGAGCCGTCTGCGCAGCTAGTTTGGGCCCCATGGCCGAAGAACTGCTGCAGCACCTCACCGAACGCCCCTTGTGGGAGGCGGCCCGCGGGACGGGGACGTACGAGATGTCCACCCGCGGCCGCACTCTGCACGAAGAGGGCTTCATCCACTGCTCGTCGCCCCACCAGCTCCCCGGCGTGGCCGAGATGCTGTACGGCTCCGAGAACCCGGCCGGTGCCGAGGGCCCGGTGGACCTGGTGGTACTCGTCATCGATCCCGCGCGGCTCTCGGTACCCGTGCGGTACGAAGCCCTGGCGCCCGGCGGCGAGGAGTTTCCGCACATCTACGGTCCCGTCCCGGTCGACGCGGTCGTGGAAGTGCGTCCCTGGCCGCGCAAGGAAGGCAGCCCCGCATGAACACCGCACCCCCCACCGACCCCGGCCCCAGCACCGCCGTCCGGGATGCACCGATCATCGCGGTGACCGGTGCGAGCGGCGCGGTCGGCGGCCGCGTCGCACAGCGGCTCGCGCGCGCCGGTGTCCCCGTACGGCTCCTCGGCCGCGACCCGTCCCGGCTGCCGGACCTGTCCGGCGCGGTCGCCGCACCGCCCGCCGCCTACGGTGACGGGGAGGCGATGCGCCAGGCCCTTGCCGGCGCGCACACCCTGTTCCTCGTCTCGGCGCACGAGAGCCCGGACCGGGTACTCGAGCACACCACCGCCGTGGACGCGGCGGTCGCTGCCCATGTCGAACGCATCGTGTACGTGTCCTTCCTCGGCGCCGCGCCGGACGCCACGTTCACCTTCGCCCGCGACCACTGGCACACCGAGGCGCACATCCGCGTCGCCGGTGTGCGCCACACCTTCCTGCGCGACAGCTGGTACCTCGCGGGTATCCCGGCGATGACCGGGGCCGACGGGGTGCTGCGCGGCCCGGCCGGTGACGGCCGGGTCGCGGCGGTTGCGCACGAGGACATCGCGGACGCGGCGACCGCCGTCCTGCTTGCCGACACCGAGAGCGAGGACACCCGCCACGACGGGGTGACGTACGACCTCACCGGACCCGAGGCGTTCACCCTCGCCGAAGCGGCCGAGGAACTGAGCCGGGCCACCGGACGCACCATCACCTACCGCCCGGAGACCCGGGAGGAGGCCTACGCCTCACGGGCGCAGTACGGCGCCGAGGAGTGGGAGGTCGCCGGCTGGGTGACGTCGTACGAAGCCATCGCCGCCGGCGAGATGTCCACGGCCTCGGACGCGGTGACGCGCCTCACCGGTCGCCCGGCGAAGAGCCTTGCCACATACCTGAGCGAGAATCCGGACAGCTACCGGCACTTGCTGAAGGCGGACTGACCGTCCGACGGCACGACCGATGACCGATGACCGATGACCGATGACCGATGACCGAGTACCGACGACCGGGGAGCCGGCGGTGAGCGGGCCGGCGGTCCGACCGGACCGAAGGGACGGAACGGCAGCCATGCGCACACAAACCCCCTGGGGGCCCTGGGACCCGGCCCCGCTCGCCGAGGTCGCCCGCCGCTTCGCCCCGCTGCGCACCCCCTGGTGGATCGCGGGCGGCTACGCGGTCGAGCTGGCGGTCGGCCACGCCTTCCGAGAGCACGTCGACATCGACGTCACGTTGCTCCGCCGCGACCAGCTCACCGCCCAGCAGGTGCTCGCCGGCTGGGAGTGGTGGGCCGCCGACCCGCCCGGCACCCTGCGCCCGTGGCTCCTGGGCGAGATCCTCCCGCACGGGGTCCACGACATCTGGTGCCGGCCGGGCCCCGACGAGCCCTGGCGCATCCAGCTCATGCTCGACGAGGCGGACGGCACCGACTGGGCCTTCCGCCGCGACACCCGCATCCGCCTCCCGCTCGACCGGCTGGGCCGGGTCTCGGAGGACGGCATCCCGTACCTGGCCCTGCATGTGCAGCTCCTGTACAAGGCGAAGTCGCGGCGGCCCAAGGACGAAGAGGACTTCACAACGGCGCTGCGGGTCCTGACCGCCGACCAACGTGCCTGGCTGACCGAGACCCTCACCCTGGCGTACGGCGCCGACCATCCTTGGGCGGTACGTCTGCGCGGGTACCGGTGACGCCGGCCCCTGACTGACGCGCACCGTGCACCGCGCACCGCGTCATGCGGCGCCTCACCTCACGTACACCCCTGCCCGTGCCGCCGCGGCTGCCGCCTCGGCCGCGCGGTCGGCCGCCGCCGTGTCGAGCGGGCCGCCGCCGACCAGCAGGCGGTAGTAGAGCGGTGCCGAGACGGCGCGGATCACATCGCCGGGGTCCGTGCCTGCGGGCAACTCCCCGCGTTCCAGGGCCTGGGTGACGCAGGCCGCCCATTCCTCGACGCGGATCGCGTAGAAGCGGTGCAGCGACTCGGCCGTGCGCGCGTCGCATGTCGCCGCGGCGATCACCGACTTGAACAGGGCGCCCTGGCGCGGATCGGACAGGGTCTTCACGACGAGCCGCGCATTGGCCTTGAGGTCCTCGATGAGCGAACCCGTGTCCGTACGCGGGGTGGACTGCTCGGCCATGTCGTCGAGCAGGTCGGCGATCAGGCCGGTGGTGGTGGACCAGCGCCGGTAGACGGTCGTCTTGCCGACCTCTGCGCGACGGGCGACATCGGCGAGGTCGAGGCCGTCGAAGCCGTGTTCGGCCAGGGCGTCCCCCGCCGCCCGCAGGACGGACTCCCGTACCCGGGCGGTACGTCCACCGGGCCGGACGGTGCCCGGTTCCACACCATCGGAAGTCATAACGGGTCTCCAGTTTCATTAGAGGGAGTTCCTCTGTTACGGTGACGCCATCTTAACGGAACTACAGGACCGTTAAAACGCCTGCCTGAGGAAGGGCACCCATGTCCGTACCCAGCACGACCCCTTCACCGGCTGTCGCCGGGGGTGTCACCGCCGCCGCCACCCCGGCCGCCGGTACCGCCTTCCCGCAGTCCGAGGTCCGCATGACCGGGCGGCAGAAGCTCGTCCTCGCCCTGCTCCTCGGCGCCCAGTTCATGATCGCGGTGGACTTCTCGATCCTGAATGTCGCGCTGCCGGCCGTCGGTGAGGGGCTCGGCTTCTCCCTCGCGAACCTTCAGTGGATCGCCACCGCCTTCGCGCTCGCCGCCGCAGGCTTCACGCTCCTCTTCGGTCGCGTGGCCGACATTGTCGGCCGCAAGCGGCTGTTCCTGGGCGGTATGGCCGTGCTCGGCGCCGCCTCCCTCCTCGGCGGACTCGCCACCTCGCCCGAAGTCCTCCTTGCGGCACGGGTGTTGCAGGGTCTTGCCACCGCGGCCGTCACCCCGGCCGGACTCGCCCTGCTGACGACCGCCTTCAAGGAAGGCCCGCTGCGTGCACGCGCCCTCGGCCTCAACGGCGCCCTGATGTCCGCCGGGTTCACCGCCGGGGCCGTCCTCGGCGGGCTGCTGACCGACCTGCTCTCCTGGCGCTGGGCCTTCTTCATCAACGCCCCCGTCGCTCTCCTGGTCCTCGTCCTCGCCCCGTCGGTCATCACCGACTCACGCCCCACCGGGCGGCCGAAGCTGGACATTCCCGGCGCCGTGACCGTCACCGGCGGACTCCTCGCACTGGTCTTCGGACTCACCCGGGCGGGCGAGACCGGCTGGACCACGCCCACCACTCTGGGCGCACTTCTGGCGGGCGTCGCCCTCCTCGTCGCCTTCTGGTCGGTCGAGAAGCGGGCCGCCACCCCGCTCGTGCCCGTACGGATCCTGAAGCGGCGCAGCGTCATCTGGGGCAACACCGCCGGACTGATCGCCTTCGTCACCGAGACTTCACTCGTCTTCCTGCTCACCCTCTACCTGCAGGAAGTGCTCGGCTACACGCCCCTCAGCACGGGGCTCGCCTTCGGTGTCCTGGGCATCGGCACCGTGATCGGCGGCACGCTCGGCGGACGAGCGGTCGGCCGCTACGGCAACCGGACGACCATCGTCACCGGCGGTGCCGTCCAGGCCGCCGCCACCCTCGCCCTGGCCGCGCTCGGTGCGTCGGGGGCCTGGATCTGGCTGCTGCTCGCGGCCACGTTCGTCGGTGGCATCGGCAACATGCTGATGATCGTCGGGTTCATGGTCACCGCCACCTCCGGCCTCCCCGACGCTGAACAGGGCCTGGCCACCGGGCTCGCCACGATGACCCAGCAGGTCGGTATCACCATGGGCATCCCGGTCATGAGCGCGATCGCGGCCGCCCGGATGACCGCACTCGGCGACACCGGCCCCCACGGCGTCCTGTCCGGGGTCAGCGTCGCAATCCTGGTCAACTCCGCGCTCGTCCTGGCTGGTTCGCTGCTCGCGGGGGCTTTCCTCGGGAGAGCGGGGCGCACCCCCTGATCCTTTTTCCCGAGCGGTCTCCGCACTGCAGAAGGGCCCGACCGGCAAGACCGGTCGGGCCCTTCTGTTTGCTGCCTTGGCCTGCGTGGCAGGTCGAACCGCTCGGAAGCGGCGATCAGGCCTTCTTGGTCTCCCAGAAGATCTTGTCGATCTCGGCGATGTAGTCCAGCGCCTTCTGACCCGTCGCCGGGTCGGTGGAGGCCTTCGCGGCCGACAGCGCCTTCAGGGCGTCGTTGACCAGCTGGTGCAGCTCCGGGTACTTCTCGAAGTGCGGCGGCTTGAAGTAGTCGCTCCACAGCACCGAGATGTGGTGCTTCGCGAGCTCGGCGCGCTGCTCCTTGATGACCACAGCGCGGGCCCGGAAGTGCGGGTCCTCGTTGGCCTGGAACTTTTCCTGGACGGCCTTGACGGACTCGGCCTCGATGCGGGCCTGGGCCGGGTCGTACACGCCGCAGGGCAGGTCGCAGTGGGCGCTGACCTTCACCTTGGGGGCAAACAGGCGGGAAAGCATTGAGCTGTCCTTCCTCGTGATCGTCTTCTCAGGTGGGACATTACTCCGTGAGGGACGCGTTTTTGTGGGTGCCCCCATGGGCTTAGGCCAAAAGTCCGGGGTGAGGATGGGGCCAGTGGCCGAATGTACGGAACGGTATGCGGGACGGTGTACTGAACGGACCGGGGAGGTGCCGGAAATGCCGGAGGGGCCGGAGCTGACACAGGAGCCCACGCGCGGGCTGGCGGCGCGAGTGCCGTTCCAGGTGGTGGAGGTGACGGGGCCTTCGATGGTGCCCACGCTCCACCACGGGGACTGGCTGCTCGTGCAGCACGGGGCGCCGGTGCGCCCGGGTGATGTGGTGATTCTGCGCCATCCGTTCCAGCAGGACCTGTTGGTCGTCAAACGGGCCGTCGAGCGCCGTGCGGGCGGCTGGTGGGTGCTGGGCGACAACACGTTCGCGGGCGGGGACAGCACGGATTACGGGACGGTGCCCGAGGAGCTGGTGCTGGCCAGGGTCCGGGTCCGCTACCGGCCGCTGAGGAAGGATCAGAAGTCGGTGCTCGGGGTGCTGGGCTGGGCGGTGACCACGCTGCGGCCGGTGTCGGCCGTGCGCTCCGCCTCCAGACGTTTGCGGGCCCGGTAGGCGGCCACATTGGCGCGGGTCGCGCAGCGGTCCGAGCAGTAGCGGCGGGACCGGTTGGTCGAGGTGTCGAGATACGCGTTGCGGCACGGCGCCGCCTCGCACAGGCCGAGCCGGTCCACGCCGTACGACGTGAGGTGGAAGGCGAGCCCCATCGCCGCGATGGCGGCGTATCCGGCCGTCGCGTTCGACGGGTGGTCGGCCAGGTGCATGTGCCAGTCCGGTTTGCCGTCCTCGTCACGGGTGTCGTGGCCGGAGATCTGCGGGCTGACCGGGAACTCCAGCAGCAGCGAGTTCAGCAGGTCGACGGCGAGCGTCTCGTCGCCGCTGTCGGCCGCTTCGAAGACGGCGCGCAGCCGTGCCCGTACCGACCGGAAGCGGGTCACATCCGCGTCGGTGGCGCGCCTCGCAGCCTGCGCGTTGGCGCCGAACAGCTCGCGGACCGCCTCGACGGAGGTGAGGACGTCCTTGTTGCGGGCCGGCTCCTCGGTGTTGATCAGGCGCACCGCATAGTCCGAGTAATAGGCCAGTTCCACTTGTAGTCCTTACCGGGTCGGTCTAGGGTCGTCGTGCGGCGATCGGAGTAATAGGCGGTTGCAGATTCAGGGTATTACATTGGAGGGATACTTGTGACGGAGACAGCAGCGGGCACCGACTGGCAGGCCTGGCAGCAGAGCTGGGACCGGCAGCAGGAGTGGTACATGCCCGACCGCGAGGAGCGGTTCCGGGTGATGCTGGACATGGTCGAGGCCGTGGTGGGGCCCGAACCACGGGTGCTCGACCTCGCGTGCGGTACGGGAAGTATTACGGACCGGCTGCTCAAGCGGTTCCCCGAGGCCACCAGTACCGGCGTCGACCTCGACCCCGCGCTGCTCGCCATCGCCCGCGGTTCCTTCGCCGGCGACGAGCGCGCCACCTTCGTCACCGCCGATCTCAAGGACCCGGAGTGGGTGGAGCGGCTGCCGCACGACACGTACGACGCCGTCCTCACCGCCACCGCCCTGCACTGGCTGCACAGCGAACCGCTCACCACGCTCTACGGGCAGCTCGCCGGGCTCGTCCGGGACGGCGGGGTGTTCATGAATGCCGACCGCATGATCGACACCACGACCCCCCGGATCAACGCGGCCGAACGCGCCCACCGGCACGCCGCCATGGACCGCGCCAAGGCCGCGGGCACCCTCGACTGGGCGGACTGGTGGGCCCTCGCCGCCGAGGACCCGGTCCTCGCCGTACCGACCGCCGAACGGTACAAGATCTACGGCGAGCATGCGGACGGCGACATGCCGTCCGCCCAGTGGCACGCAGAGACGCTGCGCGCCGCGGGCTTCGGCGAGGCGCGGGCCGTCTGGGCCTCGCCCTCGGACGCCCTGGTACTCGCCGTGAGGTAGCGGCAGCATGCCCTCGTCGGGGCGGTACGGACTCCGGTCCGTACCGCCCCGACTTTCTGTCCGACCTCTGCAACCCGCCGCGCACCCCGGCGCACTGGAAGGGTGAGACGGTCCGCACCCGCGGACCCGGGAAGGGGCGTCGACGATGCGGATCGATGACGATGCCGCGCTGCACGCCTTCGTCGAAGGCAGGCGTACGGCACTGTTCCGCAGCGCCTATCTGCTCTGCGGCGACCGGCACGAGGCCGAGGACCTGGTCCAGTCGACACTCGTGAAGGTCGTCCTCGGCGGACGGCGGTACGGACGGCTCGACAACATCGAGGCGTACGCGCGCAAGACCCTGGTCAACACCTTCATCGCCGCCCGCCGCCGCTTCTGGCGGCGCGAGCAGGCGTACGGCGAACTGCCCGACCGCGCGGGCGACTCGCCCGACACGGACACCGGCCTCGCGGTGCGGGCGGCCCTCGCCCGGCTCACGGCCAAACAGCGTGCCGTGCTGGTGCTGCGCTACTGGGAGGACCTGAGCGTCGAGGCCACGGCCGAGCTGCTCGGGATGCGGGAGAACACGGTCAAGAGCCATACGGCTCGGGGGTTGGCGGCGCTGCGCGCCGAGATGGCGGAGGAACTCGTATGAACGACGTCAGGGAGCTGCTGGGGCGGGCCGCCGAGCACGCGGGGCAGCCGGTCATCAGCACCGAGGTGGTGTACGCCAGAGCCGCCAGGGTGCGATGGCGGCGCCGGGCCACGGTTGTCGCGGCCGCATTCGCCGTCGTCGCGGCCGGAGCGGTCGCGGTCCCGGGACTCGCTGCACAGACGAAGCAGCAGAACGCCTCGGTGGGTGGGCCCGCCGAGCCGGCCGGCCACAGCGGCCGGGCGAAGCAGCTGGTCAAGCTGTTGCCCAAGGGTGTCGGCTCGGTCGAGCAGGTCTCCCTCGCCGTGATCATCAAACACGCCACCGCCGCGCAGGCGAAGGAGCATCCGGTGGGGCCGCTGGACGGGCAGTACTCCGTCCGCAGGGACGGCGGCGTCGGGTACCTCGTCATCGGCACCATGGACGCGAAGAGTGTCGTCAAGAAGCTCGGCGGTTTCGATCCGGCCGCAGACATCTGCAAGCCGACCAACGGGGAGCCGCGGCCGGCCGACTGCGTACGCGAGGAGCTACCGGACGGCCGGATCCTCACCATCTGGAGCGACGCGATGAACTACGACGGCACGCCTCGGTGGGGGTCCGAACTAGTCGCCCGGCTCACCCTCAAGGACGGCGGGCTGCTGGCCGTCCGCGACAGCACCGGCTTCACCAGCGACCGGTCGCAGGGCCCGCTGCTGAAATCGACGCCGCTCACCCGGGCCCAGTTGCGTGCACTGATGCTCAGTCCGGAGCTGCTGATGAAGTAGCAGGTACGAAGAAGGGCGGTACGGACTCCACGTCCGTACCGCCCTCTCGTCATGCCCGTACTGCTACAGCACCTTTGACAGGAACGACTTCGTCCGGTCGTGCTGCGGGTTGGTCAGTACGTCGCGCGGGTGGCCCGACTCGACCACCACACCGTCGTCCATGAAGACCAGCGCATCGCCGACCTCGCGGGCGAAGCCCATCTCGTGGGTCACGACGATCATCGTCATGCCGTCCTCCGCGAGACCGCGCATGACGTCCAGGACGTCGCCGACCAGCTCCGGGTCGAGCGCCGACGTCGGCTCGTCGAAGAGCATCAGCTTCGGCTCCATGGCCAGGGCGCGGGCGATGGCCACCCGCTGCTGCTGGCCGCCGGAGAGCTGCGACGGGTAGTTCTTCGCCTTGTCGCCCAGGCCGACCCGGTCCAGGAGCCGCTCCGCGCGGGCCCGGGCGACGGCCTTCGCCTCGCCCTTGACCTGAATCGGCGCTTCCATGACGTTCTCGATGGCCGTCATGTGCGGGAAGAGGTTGAAGCGCTGGAAGACCATGCCGATGTCGCGGCGCTTGGCCGCCACTTCGCTGTCCTTGAGCTCGTAGAGCTTGTTGCCCTTCTCGCGGTAGCCCACCAGATCGCCGTCCACGGACAGCCGCCCGGCGTTGATCTTCTCCAGGTGGTTGATGCACCGCAGGAAGGTGGACTTGCCGGAACCGGACGGACCGACCAGGCAGAACACCTCACGCGGCGCGACCTCCAGGTCGATGCCCTTGAGGATGTGCGCGGCGCCGAAGGACTTGTGGACGCCCTCGGCCTTCACCATGGGGTGTGTGGTCACTTGGCCACCTCCGAACGGCGGAGCATGTTCAGGTTGGCCCGCAGACGCTGCAGCGGGGTGGGCGGCAGGGAGCGCAGTGCCCCGCGGGCGTAACGGCGCTCCAGGTAGTACTGGCCGACGCTGAACACGCTGGTCAGGGCCAGGTACCAGATCGAGGCGACAAAGAGCATCTCCATCACCGCGAACGAGGTGGACGCGATGTCCTGTGCGCTGCGCAGCAGATCCTGGTATTGCACGGCCACGACCAGCGACGAGGTCTTGAGCATGTTGATGAACTCGTTGCCCGTCGGCGGGATGATCACCCGCATCGCCTGCGGGAGCACCACTCGCCGCATGGTCTTCGCCTGCGTCATGCCCAGTGCGTGGGACGCCTCGGTCTGGCCTTCGTCGACGGACTGGATGCCGGCCCGGACGATCTCCGCCATGTACGCGCCCTCATTGAGACCGAGCCCCAGCAGGGCGGCCAGGAAGGGGGTCATGACATCGGTCATCTCGTCCCGGTAGAACCCGATGTCGAAGATCGGGAAGATCAGGGCGAGGTTGAACCAGATCAGCAGCTGCACATAGACCGGAGTGCCGCGGAAGAACCAGATGTACAGCCAGGCCACCCAGCCGGTCACCGGGTTCTTGGACAGACGCATCACGGCGAAGACCACGCCGAGCACCAGGCCGAGGACCATGGAGGCCACGCTGATCAGGATGGTGTGCCACAGGCCGGTGAGGATGCTGGAGTCGAACAGCTTCTCCGGCACGGTCGCCCAGCGCACATTGCCCTGCGAGAAGGCGTACCCGAGGGCCGCAAGGACGGCGACCACGACCAGCCCGCTGATCCAGCGTCCGACGTGACGTACCGGGATCGCCTTGTTCGCCACGGGGGTGATCCGGTCCGGGGCGGGGGCCGCCCCGGACGGAACCTTGTCGATCTTGTCGTTCACAACGACTGCCCTTCAGCCGGTGCGTGGTTCACTTGCCGCCGTTGACGGCAGCTGCGGTGACGGCACCGTCGGCGGCGCCCCACTTGTCGAGAGCGGCCTTGTAGGTCCCGTCGGCGATGATCGCGTCCAGGGCGGTCTTGAGGGCGTCGCGGAGCTGCGTGTTCTTCTTGTCCACCGCGATACCGAACGGTCCGGCGTCCGACTTGTTGGCGACGGCCTCGAAGTCGTTGCCGCCGCCCGCAGTCTTGGCGATGTAGGCGGCGACCGGGGAGTCGTTCAGGTCGGCGACGGCGCCGCCGGACTTGACGCGGGTCTGGGCCTCGGCGTCGCTGGAGAAGGCCTCGATCGAGATCTTCTTCTTGCCGTCCGTGACGCACTTGGCCGACAGGTCCTTGGCGGCCTTCTCGTACGTCGTGCCGCGCTGGACAGCGAGCTTCTTGCCGCAGAGGTCGTCGACCGACTTGATGCCTTCCGGGTTGCCCTTCTTCACCAGGATGCCGGTGCTGGCGGTGAAGTAGTCGACGAAGTCGACACCGGTGCCGGTCTTCTTGCCCTTGTCGTCCAGACCCTCCTGGCGGGCCTTGGTGTCGCTCATGGCGGACATGACGGCGTTGTAGCGGCCGGTGGGCAGAGCGCCGAGCAGGGTGTCGAAGGTTCCCGAGGTGAACTCGATCTTCACACCGAGCTGCTTGCCGAGGGCCGCGGCGATGTCGGGGTCGACACCGACGATCTTGTCGCCCTGCTTGAACTCCATCGGAGCGTACGTGGCGTCCGTGCCGACCTTGATGACACCGGCCTTCTGGATGTCCGCAGGCAGCTTGTCGAAGAGCGGAGCGGTGCTCTTGGTGCCGCCCTCCGTCTTCGTGGTGTCCGAGTTCGTCTGGTCGCCGCAGGCGGTCAGCAGCATGGTGCCGGCGACCGCGATGGCGCCGACCGCAGCAATCCGGGACTTCGCGGTCGTACGACGAGTGGTGCGTGCGGTCATGATCGGGTTCCTCCGGCAGGTGAGGGTCGAGTTGCCAGGCGGTATGGCACACATCGTCGGATGTCGCCGCCTCGTCTGATTACGGCATCTTGCCATTCGGACTAGCCCATTCGGGGCGCCAGCCATGTCAAAATCGGGTAACGGGCGATCCCCGACCCCCAAGAGGCCGGTACATCAAGGCTGGACCTTCTGTGGGGTTTCCTTCTTCCGGCCGGAGAATCTTCGGCGCGTCTCACATGTCGGCCTATATTTCGCATGTTGGCGGGCTTGTCCAGATATTCGACTATGAGGCACGTCACCGAGTCGATACGGACTCGTCCGTGAAGCGGTCCGTCCGGTAAGAAAGACGTTTACACCCCTCATCCGGGGCCCAGGGCGCGTGTGCGGCGCGCCCGCGCGTACGTACCTCCCCCTGCCGGGGCGGGCCAACCGCCCGGCGCAGGGAACGTACGCGGTGCCCGCCCACCCCTCCTCAATCAGGAGTGGCCACCCTCAAACCTTGAAGACTTAAGGGGTCAACACCATGGCAGCGGAGATCGTCAATCCTCGCAGCGACAGCAACACCGACAGCGCCACCGACGAGCCGTTCGATCCGGCCTTCGCGCTTCACCGCGGCGGGAAGATGGCCGTGCAGTCCACCGTCCCCATCCGGGACAAGGACGACCTGTCCCTCGCGTACACGCCCGGCGTCGCCAAGGTGTGCAGCGCCATCGCCGCGAACCCCGAGCTGGTCCACGACTACACCTGGAAGTCGCAGGTCGTCGCCGTCGTGACGGACGGCACCGCGGTGCTCGGACTGGGCGACATCGGCCCCGAGGCGTCCCTCCCGGTGATGGAGGGCAAGGCGATCCTCTTCAAGCAGTTCGGCGGCGTCGACGCCGTGCCGATCGCGCTCGCGACCACCGACGCGGACGAGATCGTCGAGACGGTCGTCCGCCTCGCGCCGTCCTTCGGAGGGGTGAACCTGGAGGACATCTCGGCGCCCCGTTGCTTCGAGATCGAGCGCAAGCTCAAGGAGCGGCTCGACATCCCGGTCTTCCACGACGACCAGCACGGCACCGCCGTCGTGACGCTGGCGGCCCTGCGCAACGCCGCGAAGCTGTCCGGGCGGACCCTCGGCGACCTGCGCGGTGTCATCTCCGGCGCCGGTGCGGCCGGAGTCGCCATCGCGAAGTTCCTGCTGGAGGCGGGGCTCGGGGACGTCGCCGTGGCCGACCGCAAGGGCATCGTCAGCCGGGACCGTGAGGACCTGACGGACGTCAAGCGCGAGCTCGCGGAGCTCACCAACAGGGCCGGCATCTCCGGCCCGCTGGAGACCGCCCTGGTCGGCGCGGACGTCTTCATCGGTGTGTCCGGCGGTACGGTGCCGGAGTCGGCGGTCGCGTCGATGGCGCCCGGTGCGTTCGTCTTCGCCATGGCCAATCCGGACCCGGAGGTCCACCCCGACATCGCGCACAAGTACGCGGCCGTGGTGGCGACGGGACGCTCCGACTACCCGAACCAGATCAATAACGTGCTGGCCTTCCCGGGCATCTTCGCGGGGGCGCTGCAGGTGCGGGCGTCCCGGATCACGGAGGGCATGAAGATTGCCGCCGCGAACGCGCTGGCGGATGTCGTGGGTGACGAGCTGGCCGCGGACTACGTGATTCCGTCACCGTTCGACGAGCGGGTCGCTCCGGCCGTGACAGCGGCGGTTGCCGCGGCGGCGCGCGCGGAGGGCGTGGCGCGACGCTGAGGTTCGGGGCGGGGCGGGGCCGGGTGCTTGTGGGGCCCGTTCCCCGACCTCGCCCCCTTCCGTAACCGGGGCATGGCCCCGGACGCCGGCGAGGCCGGATCTCCGACTCCGAAGGTCCGGCGCAGGCGACCCGCACGCGCGGTACGCGTCACACCCGTGATCGGTTACGTCGGCGCGCCCCCCGGCCTATCGTCAAGGCCATGTTCGCCGCCTACGCATCCCGCATCGACCGCGACCAGCCCCTCAACGGCCTTGAGCTGGGCGAGCGCCCCGCCCCCGAGGCGCGTTCCGGCTGGACCACCGTGAACGTCCGCGCCGCCTCCCTCAACCATCACGACCTCTGGTCGCTCCGTGGTGTCGGCCTCGCCGAGGACAAGCTGCCGATGATCCTCGGCTGTGACGCCGCCGGCATCGACGAGGACGGCAACGAGGTCGTCCTGCACTCCGTCATCGGCCAGACCGGGCACGGTGTCGGCCCGAAGGAGCCCCGCTCCATCCTCACCGAGCGCTACCAGGGCACCTTCGCCGAGCAGGTCACCGTCCCCAGCTGGAACGTGCTGCCCAAGCCGAAGGAGCTCACGTTCGAGCAGGCCGCCTGTCTGCCGACCGCCTGGCTCACCGCGTACCGGATGCTGTTCACCAATGCCGGGGTCCGGCCCGGGGACTCGGTTCTCGTGCAGGGCGCGGGCGGCGGTGTCGCTACCGCCGCGATCGTCCTCGGTCGCGCCGCAGGCCTTCGGGTCTACGCAACCAGTCGCGATGAGGCCAAGCGCAAGCGGGCCGTCGAGCTCGGTGCGATCGAGGTGTACGAGCCGGGCGCGCGGCTGCCGCAGCGTGTCGACGCCGTCATCGAGACCGTCGGCGCCGCAACCTGGTCGCACTCGGTGAAGTCGCTGCGCCCCGGCGGCACCCTGGTCATCTCCGGTGCGACCAGCGGCGACCGTCCCTCGCACGCCGAGCTGACCCGGATCTTCTTCCTGGAGCTGAAGGTCGTCGGTTCGACGATGGGGTCCAAGGACGAGCTGGAGGACCTGCTGGCGTTCTGTGCGACGACCGGTGTGCGGCCCGTCATCGACGAGGTGCTGCCGTTGGACCGGGCTCGTGAGGGGTTCGAACGACTCGCCGCGGGCGACCAGTTCGGGAAGATCGTGCTCACCGCCTCCTGAGTCCGCCCGCCCTTCCGACGCGCCCTTGATGGTGCGTCAGTTCCGCTGTGGGATCTGCGTCGTGCGTATGGACAGTGCACCCATGGCGGTTGTCACTTCGACCGTGCCGACGGCGGGGGCCCTCGCCCCCGCCGCCCACGCGCGTCTCCGTCGGTGATCCGCGGCCGCCCGGCATTTGGCGGCTGAACGACGCCCACGCCCGGACCCTCTCCCTGCCGCGGCCGGAGCGTCGAGGGCGAGGCGGACCGCGGTGCCCCTGCGCTGACAGTCAACTCTCATCGAGAAGCGCCTCCGCCGTCTGCACGCCAAGGGGTCCGGCTTCGCCCGGCCGCTGGTCTTCCGGGGCGAGTCGTCGCCGCTCTTGTCAATCGTGGTTGACAAGAGCGCCTTGTCAACGTAAGTTGACATCATGACCGAAGCAACGGATCTTGCCGCACGTGCGGGCGATCGTGACCCGCGCGTCGGGCTGCGGGCCGTCGTCGCGCTGCGGCGGCTGCTGGAGCAGCTCGAAGCCGTCCAAGTCAGAAGTGCCCGCGTCCAGGGCTGGTCGTGGCAGGAGATCGCCGCCGAACTGGGCGTCAGCCGACAGGCCGTGCACAAGAAGTACGGGAGGAATTGATGTTCGAACGATTCACTGCCGATGCCCGCGCCGTTGTGACCGGAGCCGTGGACCAGGCCCGAAGGACGGGCTCCCGCTCCGTCACCGAGGAGCACATGCTGCTCGCCCTGTTGGATCGGCCGGGCAGCAGCCGGGCCTCCTTCGCCGCCACCGCGCTCGGCCTCACCGACCGTCGCGCATCGGTGCAGGCGGCGCTCGCCGACGCGGCCCGCCGGGGCGGCCTGACGAAGGCCGATACGGACGCACTCGCCGGTATCGGCATCGACGTGACGGAGATCGTCGCCCGGATCGAGGGCGCCCACGGCGAGGGTGCGCTGGCGGGCGACCGGAAGGACCGCCGGGGGCGGTCAGGGCGACCGCCCTTCAACCGTGGCGCGAAGACCGTCCTGGAGAAGTCACTGCGGATCGCGCTCGGGCGCGGCGACCGGTTCATCGGCGAGGAACACATCCTGCTGGCGTTCACCGTCATCCCCGGTGTGGTCGCCGATGTGCTGGCGGAACACGGGGCGACGCACGAGACGGTGACGCGTGCGCTCTACGGGGACGGGGGAGCGGAGGGGCAGGCCGAGGCGAGCTGAGGGGCGGGCGGTGGCTGGGGCCCCCTCCGGCGGGTGTGGCTGATCACGAGGTGGCATGACCCGTGCGGCATGTCACCTCGTCCCGCTCACCGGGAGGCGTCCGGGCCCTCGGTGTCGGTGCCCTTGGTGCCGGTGTCCTTCCGCAGCAGTGCGCCTATGTGGGCTGCCGCCGTCGACAGATGGCGGCGGGCCTCGGTCAGCTGAGCCTCCGTGACGCCCCGGTCCCGGGCCGCGTCGCGGATGTCGTCGCGGAAACGGTCCAGCAGGCGGTCCAGATCGCGGGCCGGGTCGCCCGTGCCGGCCGTGTCCTTGCCCCATTCGGGGTCCGCGTCGGCCGGGTCCGGCTTGATGTACGGGGGCCAGCTGCCCGTCGCGGCGAAGCCGCCGAGGCGGCCGGTGATCTCCGCCAGGCCTTCCCGTACGCCGGTGGGCCAGTCGCCCCGGGCGAAGTGCTCCTGGACCTGCCGGGCCGCGTTCTGCATCTGCTCGCGCGCCCTGTCCTGGGCCTCCTTGGCCTGGCGGCGGGCCTGCTGGGCCTCCTCGCGGGCGCGACGCGACTCGTCCTTCGCCCGGCGGGCCTGTTCCTTCCACTCCTGCCTGGCCTTGCGCAGCTCCTCCTTGGCGGTGCGCCACGCCTCGTTGTCGCCGAAGTCGCCGAAGTCGCCGAACGGGGATCCCTGTTCGCCCTTCGCGCCGGCCCCGGCGGCGGACGTGTGCCGGTTCTCGCCGGCCGCAGCCCGCATCTCGCTGCGCAGTTTTCCCGCCGCGCCGCGCACGTCGTCCCGCATCTCGGCGGCCAGTTCGGAGACCGATTCGCGGATCTCCAGCTCCAGATCGGCCAGTTCGCCGGTGCGGCCCGCCAGTTCGGTGCGGCCCGCGTCGGTGATCGAGTAGACCTTGCGACCGCCCTCGGTGGCATGCGTGACCAGGCCCTCGGCCTCCAGCTTGGCCAGTCGCGGATAGACCGTGCCGGCCGATGGTGCGTACAGACCCTGGAAGCGTTCCTCCAGGAGCCGGATCACCTCGTAGCCGTGGCGGGGGGCCTCGTCCAGGAGCTTCAGCAGATAGAGGCGCAGGCGCCCATGGGCGAATACGGGGGGCATGTCAGAGCACCTTTCCGGTCGGCTCGGCGTCGTACGGGTCTTCCTCGGCAGGTGGGCGGCGGAGCACGGCGATCGATCCCGAGACGGTCGTGGCCTTCAGCGTTCCCGTCCCGGCGCCGAGCGTGCCGGTGATCTTCTTCGCTCCCCACTGGCCGCTGACCAGCAGATCCTCGAAGCCGTTGGAGACGGCGCCGCTCGCCGTGCTCGCCTCGACCCTCGCGTCCGCCGGGTGCGGCAACCGGATCGCCACCTCGCCGGAGACCGTGGTCAGCCGGATGTCCGTGGGCTTCCCGGTCGGGTCCAGGTCCAGCACCATGTCGCCGCTGACCGAATCGGCCCGTACGGAGGCCCCGGCGCCCTCGACGACCGTCAGATCGCCGGAGACCGACTTGAAGCGGAGGTTGCCGGTGACGGCCTGGGCCTCCACATTGCCGGAGACCGTGTCCGCCCGGACCGCGCCGGCGAGGCCGACGAGCGTGGTGTCGCCGCTGACGCCGCGCACGTCCGTACGCCCCCGGATGCCGGAGACGAACGCTCCGGCACCGACCACGCCGACCTCCACCGTCGACCCGGCCGGCACGGCGAGCGAGACGACCGCGCTGCGGTGCCATTCCTTGCGGTCGAACCACTTCAGGAAGTTGTGCCAGGGCAGATCCTCGTAGGCGACGGAGAGGGTGCCGCCCTGTTGCGTCACGATCAGCGGCGGGCCCTCGATCCCGGAGACCTCCAGCCGGGCGGTCGGCTCCTCGGTGCCCACGACATTGACCGTGCCGTTGACGATGCGCACATTGAGCGACGTCACCGGCTCGTCGAAGGTCAGCTTCTGAGGCTCGGTGATGGCCCACGTCGACACAGGCATGGATCTGACCTCCCGGGGAACGCAGCGCGACGCAACATATCGCGTCTCTTGCAGAACACGATATATCGCGGATCGGGGAAGTCAAGAGGGGGTGAGGTGCCACGGATCGATCAAATAGCTCCCAATATGGGCAAATTGCCCTACGGTGTGGGACATGAACGCGACATCATCCGTGGGCGCGCTGCTGCTGTGCCGGGCCGAGCTCGGATCCGTGCGGCCCGTGGCCCATCTGCTGCGCGAGCGGATGCTGCTCGCACCCGCCGGGGACGAGTGGAGCGTCCTCGTCCCGGAGGGCACGCCCTGGCAGGACAGACAGGAAAGCCGGAGCGCGGCGGAGACGGAGGGGGAGCAGTCGGTCGACAGCGTGCTGGGCGGCTGGGCCACCGCACTCGCGGTCGGTTCCACCTGGCCGGTCCTCGCGCTGTGGTGGGACGGCGACCGGGCGGGCTACACACTCGCGTCCGGCTTCCGGCGGCCCGTCGGCTACGTCTGGCTGACGGACGGGACCCCGGCCGGGGAGGACGAGGCGATGCGTACGTTCGCCGGACGGCTCGGCCTCGATCCCGTGCTGGACATCCAGCAACTCGAAGCGCTGACCCGCCCCGACCCCGAAGCGGACGCCCGTACCCGGCTGCGCGGGCTGCTCGCCGTCCTCGCCCGCATCGGCCTGGTGCTCCCGCCGGGCCTCGAACCCGGCGAACCCGCCGACCGGCTGCACACCGCGGTCGGCGGCCGGCCCGAAACGCAACGGATCGCGTGGGCCGGCTGGCGCGATGCGGTGAAGCTGGAACTCGACGCGGTCGAGGGCAGTGGCCTCGGTCCGTGGGTGCGCGGCCCCAGGGCCCGTGCGCTCGCCGTGGCCCAGCTCGCCGTGGGTCTCCCGCTCGTCGCCTGGGGGATCGGGCGCCGCAGCGGAGGGTGGGCCTTCGCGGGGGCGCTGCTGCTCGCGCACGGGGCGGGCGGCCTCGCGTACGACCGGATCAGGAACGACAGAACCTAGATCCCGGGCGTCGCCCTACTCGTCGTCCTCGTCCTCGTCGTCGAGCCGGGCCAGCCAGGTGGCGAGGCGCTCGACGGGCACCTCGAAGTCAGGGTTGAGATCGACGAAGGTACGCAGCTGCTCGGCGAGCCACTCGAAGGTGACCTCCTCCTCGCCGCGCCGCTTCTCCAGCTCCTCGATGCCACGGTCGGTGAAGTACATGGCGGCAAGTTTAATGCCTGGTGAGCGCCCCCGACCGGGCCGCGCGGGACCATGCGGACGCCCCCTGGAACCGACGCGCCCCGCCCCGGTGTCATGGTCGATGTGCCTCGCATCGGTCACGTACTGCCGTTAACCTGCGGGGAGTTCGGGGAACGGGGGGTGTCATGAGCGACAGCGAGACCCGTATTACGCGCATCGAGCTGCCGGACGGTACGCCGGTCTGGGCGCGCATCTCCGGGGCCGAGGAACTCCGGCGAACGCCGACCGGGAGCGGCCTGTCCTACACGGACACCGGCTTCTCGGACTTCGCCGACCAGGTGCAGGCCAGGGTGGAGAGCCTGCAGGGGGTGGTGACCGGCGTCGCGCGGTCGCTCGCCGAGCCGCTGCGGGCCGTACGGCCGGACGAGGTCAGCGTCGAATTCGGCATCGAGCTCACCGCCAGGGCGGGCAAGGTCGTCGGGCTCCTCGCGGACGGGGAGGCCAAGGGCGCCATCAAGGTCACGCTCACCTGGAACGGGGGCGGACCGCCCGTCGACCCGCCGGTCACGCCCCAGGTGCCCGCGCAGGCCACGCCCCCGATCCCGTCCGCGCCGCCTGCAGTCCGGACACCCCCGGCGCCTTCGGCTCCACCGGCTCACTCCGGACAACCGGAGCCCGCGCCCCCGTCGCCGTCCGCCGGGGCACCCACCGGCGTACCGGCGCATCCCCATACGGCCGCGGCCGCTGACGGCGGCGGGTCATGACGCAGGAGACCGGCGGGGGCGCGGAGGGGGGTCCGGGCCAGGCGGAGGCTGCGCTCATGGACCTCGTGCGGGACGCCACCGTACGCATCCATCACCCGGGTGCCGGGTATGCCACTGACGGACCCGGCCAGGGCTTCCTGGGAAGCGGCTTCTTCATCGCCCCGAGCTGGGTCCTCACGTGCGCGCATGTGGCCATGCGGGGGGAGGGGCGCGAGGTGAACGTGTTGTTCAGGGCCGATCCGTACAGCGCCGAGCTGACCGAGGTCCCCGGTGTCGTGCTTGCCGCGCTGCCCGAGACCCGGCCGGCCGGGGGCACCGGCTGGCCCGCTCCCGACCTTGCGCTCATCCAGCTCCGGCGGCCCGTCGAACACGCCTGTGTGTACGTCACCGAGCGATCGGAGGCCATGCTCCGCGGCCGCAAGGTCCGCTGCGTGGGCTGGGCGCCCTCGCCGGGCGGCGGGCTGACGACGCTCAGCGGTGACTGCGAGGTGAAGGGCACGTACGGGGGCTGGGCCGACGCCGACCAGCAGATCCGGCTCGACGGGGACTGGCTGGAGCTCGGGATGTCCGGAGGCCCCGTCGTGGACGTGGCCCGGGGCGAGGTCGTCGGCGTGATCAAGTCGCGGCTCGACGACCACCAGGGCGGCACCGCCGTCGGCATCGAGCGGCTGCGCTCCCTGACGGTGCCCGCCGGACCCGTGGAGACCGAGTCGGAGGACACCTACCAGGCCGTCTTCCACGCCCACGACCGCTACCACGCCGACCGGCACAACAGCCCCGCCTCCACCGAGCGGACCTGGGCCGATGTGCAGAGCGACCTGCCCGGGCCGCCCGGCCGGGTGCTCAGCCCCAAGCGGCGGATCGACCTGCTGGGCAGGCTCGCCGAGTTCCCGCCGCCGGTCAGCACCCGCAATCTGCTCAGCCTCCTCGACGGCCTGCCCAACGTCCACGCGCGCGACCTCCGCCCGGCGCCGCGCGGCTGGCGCGACGGACTCGGCTCGCTGTACGACGCCCGCGTCCGCGACCGCGACGCCGCGCTCGAACTCATCCTGCGCTACTGCATGGGTGTCCTCGCCGCCGACCGCCCCTTCGACGTGCCCTCCACCCGGACCGCCACGAAATCCCTCTGGGAATGGGTGAAACGGATAGCCGACGAGGACCTCTCCCGCGACTTCCGGCAGGAACTCGTACTGCACTGGCGCGCCGTCCGGCAGCGCCGGGACCAGGAGCACCAGCGGGCCCCCGCCCCGATGAACGAGCCGGCCCGGTACGGCGAACGCGCCTTCGTCCTGCTGGAGCTGGAGCCACGCGGCTGGGAACGGGACCTGTACGACTGGCGGGTCGGCGTCGCCCGCCCCGCCGGGGAGGTCCTGCCCGTCGCCGAGGACAGCCGGGGCACGGGGCTCGGCGCCCTGCCGGAGCGGCTCGCCGCCCCGCTCGCCGAGGCATTCCGGCGGTGCGACGAACCGGACAGCCCCGCCGTGCTCCAGGTCGCGGTCGCACCGGCGCTGCTCGGCCTGGGCGTCGACAACTGGCAGGTGACCCCCGACGGGCTGCCGCTCGGCGCCGTGCGTCCGGTGGTCGTGCGCCGCTCGGAGCGGGGGCAGCCGCCGGACGACGAAGTGGAAAGACGGCGCAGGGCCCGCTGGAACAGCACCCGGAACTCCTCGATGCAGGCCGAAGTCGTCGACTGCGAGGACGGAATGGGGGTACGCGTACCGGAGGCGGCGAGGCTGCACACCCTGGCGTACGAGACCGTGCCGGTCCTCTGCCGGTACGGCGGCCGGCCGGATCCCGAGACCACGGCCGGACTGGTGCGGATCCTCGACGGCGGCTTCGGGGTGGCCCTGTGGCGGCGGACCGGGGAGGCCGACGCGGTCTGCACGGAGTTCCACCGGCGCGCCGCCGACACCGTCGCGGAGGTGCGCTCCTCCGACCGGCTGCCGCAGCGGATCCACGAGCTCAGGCGGGGCGTACACGCGGGACGTACGGAGACGTACTGGTCGGACGGTGTTGCCCTGTATTACGACGATCCGCACCATCCGCTGCCCGGCTCCGGTCAGCTCCTGGAGGCACCGTGAACGGCCACCGCACCGGTGCGCCCCTTACGGCGGCGTGCCCGGATCGCTACCGTGAGGCACGTTCGGCGGTTGCCCCTTCGGCAGGCCTTGGCGGACGAGTGACGACGAGGAACACGCTATGAATGAACCCAGCGAGTGGCTCATCTACCGAGGGGCCGGCGAACCGCACGGGGGCATCGAACAGCTGCCGCCCCCGCCCCCCTGGCGTGACTTCGCGGGCCGCGGCGCCCCGGACCCCGACGATGCGGACGATGACGACGGTGCGCTCACCGACGGCTCGGCCACCCGACGCCTCGGCGGCCACCGGCACCTCGCCGAACTCCACCGGCCTGGCGCCGAAGAGCTCGAAATGATCAACGCCGCGCTGTATCTGCGCCGCCCGCTGCTGGTCACCGGAAGCCCAGGCGCCGGGAAGAGCACGCTGGCGCACTCCGTCGCCCATGAACTCGGGCTCGGCCGGGTCCTGCGCTGGCCCATCGTCAGCCGCTCGACCCTCCTTGACGGCCTCTACCACTACGATGCGATCGCCAGGCTGCAGGACGTGCAGATCGCCGCGCACAGCGCCGCCGCCGGAGCCGACGCGGCGGACAACGTCGGCAGTTACATCCGGCTCGGCCCGCTCGGCACCGCACTGCTGCCCTCGGACCGGCCCCGCGTGCTGCTCATCGACGAACTCGACAAGAGCGACATCGACCTGCCGAACGATCTCCTCAATGTGCTGGAGGAGGGCGAGTTCGGCATCCCCGAGCTGGAACGGATCGCCGACCGGCTGCCCGATGGTGAGGCGGAGGTGCTGACCGACGACGGCACCAAAGTGACGGTCAAGGGCGGCCGGGTACAGTGCGCAGCCTTCCCGTTCGTCGTGCTCACCAGCAACGGCGAACGCGACTTCCCGGCCCCGCTGATGCGCCGCTGCATCCACCTGGAGCTGGGCCGCCCCGACCACCAGCGGCTCGCCACCTTCGTACGAGCCCATCTCGGCGACGAGGCGGCGCGTTCGGGGGATGATCTCATCGCCCACTTCCTGGAACGGTCGCGCAGCGAACTCCTGGCCACCGACCAGTTGTTGAACGCGATCTACCTCACGGACACCGCCGCCCCGGCCGGCCGGGACCGGCTCGCCGACCTGCTCATCCAGCGACTGGACCGGCCGAGGTGATGCGCTGATGCCCGACGCCGTGGCACGGCCCGGCCCGGACGTAGCGGGAAACGGCCCGGACCGGCAGGAGCATGCGCCGAGCGGGCAGGGGCGCGTAACGCAAGGGCAGGGATCCGCGTCGGAGCCGCACGCCGGCGGGTTGCTGCCCGCGTTCGTGGCTCGGCTGCGCGCGGCCGGGCTCGACCCCGACGCCGAACAGCTCTGCGACGCTCTCTGGCTCGCTCGGTGGACACGCCGCCCCGGCGCACCGGACGGGGGAGAAAGGCAGGACGACGCCACCGGGGCGCCCGCGCCTGCCGGGCAGTCCGACGAAGGTCCGGCCACGCCGACTGCCCGGCGCGCGACCGGCAGCAGCGCCACCACGGACGCCGCACCGGACGACGGCCGCACGGAGCAGGGGGACCCCAGGGACGCCGGCCGTCGCGTCGCCCTGTATCCCGTACCGCTGCCGAAGCCTGCGGCGCAGGGCGACGGGCACACCGGTGAGGAGGACGGTCCGCGCGGCTACCGACGCCGGAGCGCTGCCTCATTCAGTCTCGGCGTGCCCGCTGCCTCAACGCTTCCTTCTCCTCTCGAACTGCAGCGTGCTTTACGCCCGTTGCAGCGCTACCGTCCGGCCGTGCCGCCCTCGCGTCGCACCCTGGACGAGACGGCCACCGCCGAACTCAGCGCACGCGCGGGCGGGTTGATCATTCCGGTGTTCCGTGGAGTTTCCCGGGCCGACGCGCTCCTGCAGTTCGTCATGGATGCCTCGTCGTCGATGCGCGTCTGGGACCGGATGTTCGTTGAACTCCAACAAATCTTCGGACAGTTGGGAGCCTTCCGTGATGTGCAGGTGCGCTATCTGCACCGCGGGCCCGACGGCTCCTGCGCGGTCAGCCGCAGCCCCGATCCGGCCGCCGCACCGCTGAACTCGGCGGACCGGCTCAGCGACCCGACCGGCCGCCGCGTCACCGTCCTCGTCAGCGATTGCGCCGGACCGCTCTGGCACAGCGGACGTGCTCACCGGCTGCTCCACCATCTGGCCCGGCAGGCCCCTACCGCCGTACTCCAGCCGTTACCGCAGCGCATGTGGAACCGCACCCGGCTGCCGGTCACCTACGGCGCGCTCTCCCGCGGCGAAGGGCTCTCCGGCGCAGCGGCCCTCAAGGTCACCGAGGAGCCCGGTGGTGTGCCTACCACCCGTCCCGGTGCCCTCGCCGTTCCCGTGCTGCCGCCGGTGGCGGGCGCGCTCGCCGCCTGGGCAAGGCTGCTCTCCGGCGCCGGCTCCGGCCGGATCTCCGGCGCGGTCGGCTGGGTACGGGCCGACCAGCCGGCGGCGCCCGCACCCCGCCCGGGCGACCGGCTGTCTTCGCTGCAGTTGGTCAGCCGCTTCCGCTCTGCGGCCTCGCCGACAGCCGGACAGCTGGCGGTCTACCTCGCCGCGGCTCCTCTCTATCTGCCGGTGATGCAGCTGGTGCAGCGGACGATGCTGCCCGACTCGGGCCCCTCCGAGCTTGCCGAAGTGCTGCTCAGCGGACTGCTGTCGCGCAGCAGGACCGACGGCCCGGGCAGCGGGCAGTGGTACGAGTTCGCGCCTGGTGTCCAGGAGGGGCTGCTCGGACCGCTGGGCCGGGACGAGGCGCTGCTCGTGCTCAAGCACTGCTCGGAATATGTGGAGCAGCGGTTCGGCAAAGGCGGTCCGAACTTCCCCGCATTGGCCTTCGCGCAGCTCGGGGAGGGCCGGGGCGCATCTTCGTACGCCACGGACATCGGGCCGCGCATGCACGGCGGCAGCATCGGGGCATACGGCGAGAACGGGGAGAACGGCGAGAACGAAGAGGGTAACGAAAGCGGGGAGAGCGGTGGAAGCGGGTCGCGCGTTCCTCACCCCTTCGCCGAGGTAGCGGCCCGCGTACTGGAGCGATTCATGCCCCTGCCCGAGCAGTTCGCGCTCTATGGCGACCACGCGGGCAGTGATGCCCCCGACCGCACGACGCACGCGGCGGTGCAGAGCGCCCGCGCGCTCCTGCGCCAGTTCGACTCGGACAGCATGGTGCAGTACCTGATCGACGCGGTACAGCTGCTGCGGGGCGCCGTCGAACGCGAGCTGTACCCGGGCGCCGATCCCGAGCTGTGGGCCGAGTACGCCCGCTGTGTGCTGCGGCTGTGGGAGTTCCAGGGTGGCGGTGACCTGTTGCGTGAGGCCGAGCACGCAGCGGAGCTCGCAGCCGAGCAGCCCGGGGCGATACACGAACGGGCCGTTCTGGCCAAGGTGCTGCACGCCGCGGCCGACGACCGGCGGCGGCGTGGCGACCGGCGCGGCGCACTGGAGCTGCTGCGGCGCGCCGACCGCGAGTACACCGTCGCATGCGCGGCGCCAGGCCTCGACCCCGCCGAGGCGCTGCGGCTCACCCTGGAACGGGTGCGGGCGCTGGAGGCCCAGTGGCGGCTCGGCGGCGACAGCGCCCTGCTGCAGTCCGCGGCGGGCATGCTGGAGGCCTTCGGGGACATCTGGCCCGATCAGCAGAACCGGCCGGCCGCCCTCCCCCTCGCGCACGGCCGGACGCTGTTGAAACTGGCCCGGGCAACCGCCGACACCGAACAGTCCAGGGTGTACGCGGGGCAGGCGGCCCGCTCGCTGCGCACCGCGTTCGGGGCGGGCGGTGACCGGCACACCGTAGGCACCGAGGTGCGGATCCTGCTGGATCTGGTGGATGCCCTGCTGGCCTCCGGCGATGAACCGGACGAGGCTGCGACTCTGATCGACCAGGCCCTGGAGACAGTACGCGAACAGCGGCAGCGCGCCGCGCTCCAGACCAGGGCGGGCCGGGTCCGTGTCGCCCGCTACGAGCAGTGGGGCGCCCCGGCCGAACTCGTTGCGGCCGCCGAGTGGTTCGCCCGCGCGTCCCGCGGTATCCCGCGTGATTACCCGGCCCACGCAGATCTGCTTGCCGAATGGGGCGGAACACTGCTGCGGCGCGCCGAACTGCCGGACGGGAACGGGTACATAGGCGCGGCGGTGCGGGTGCTGCGCGACTGCCGCACGGAGACCCCGGCCGGCAGCATGCAGCTGGCCGAGCGGCTGCTGATGCTCGGCCAGGCGGTCATGCTGCGGCACCGGGCCACCGAGGACCGGGTCGATCTGCGAGAGGCCGAGCATCTATTCGGACTTGCTGCGCAGGAGGCCCGCGACCCGCTCACGGCGGCGCGCTGCTGGCTGGCGCTGGGCCGGTCGCACCTCGACGCCGCGCGCGCACTGCAGCGGCCGGCCAGGCTCGACGAAGCGGCCGAGGCGTTCCGGGACGCGGCGGAGTCGGCCCGGAGGGCCGAAGCGGAGCTGGAGAGTCCGCAACAACTCCAAGAGGCTGTGGAGTTGAGTGCTACGGCCAACCACTGGCGGGGTATGACGTATGAGAAGGCGGGGCGTCCCCGGGCTGCGCGCGAGGCGTACCGGTCGGCCGCCCTCGAATGGCACAAGCTGCCGGACGGCGGCGGTTCGGCGGCCGATTCGACCGCCGAGCGGCTGGCCGGTCTGGAGCGCTGAGTGCTCAATGACGAGTACTCGGAGCTGTGTTCAACGGTGGTACGTCAGGGCTGTGCGCTCACGGGCGGGCATACGGCTCTGATCCGGGTACGACAGCAACGGGGAGTCGTGATGAGCGAGTCGACGGGACGCGGTGACGAGGGTGCCGCGGACGGGCAGAACGGTGAGCCCCACAACGCGCAGGGATCCCTGCCCGATCTGCTGGAGCTTGACCTCGAAACACTGCGAACGCTGGACCATCCGGTCCTTGCGGCCGTGGTGGCGGATCTGCGGGGCCGGGCGAACCGGCCCCGGGAGATGCTGTGGGGTTTCACCAGCGCGCTGTGAGTGGCCGCTGAATCGCCGGCCCGGTCGCCGGAACGCGTTCGGATCCGGACCGACCCGTATGGTTTCGGCCCTCGGACTCCAGCGATCAGGACGTCGTTGCCCGGCCGGGTTTGCCCGTCCGGAGGGCCAGGGATACTCGCTTCGGACCGGCGCCGGGCGCCGGCCACGCGGCCGTATCGGGAGCTGTTCCAAGGGTCCGTATCACAGGGGGTGCCAGGTTGTCCCGACAGGCGACGCCCAGCGCGGCGCCCCGCACCGGCCCCGTCGGCCCGGCCCCCGTCCCGTTCGGGCAGTTCATCGTCAAGGTCCACGGCCGCTGCAATCTGGCCTGCCGCTACTGCTACCTGTATGAGGGCCCCGACCGGACCTGGCGCGACCGCCCCGCTGCCGCCTCGCCCGCAGTCCTGGGGCGCACCGCGTCGCGTATCGCCGAACACGCGGCGGTACACCGGCTGCGCGAGATTTCCCTCGTCCTGCACGGCGGCGAACCCCTGCTCGTCGGCGCCGACCGGCTGGCCGCGTTCGCCGAGCGGGTACGTGACCGGGCTCCGGCCGGCTGCACCGTACGCACCACCGTCCAGACCAACGCCACGCTGCTCACCGACGCACGCATTGCCGCGCTGGCCCGCCACGGCATCAACATCGGCATCAGCCTGGACGGCGGTCTACCCGCCCACAACGCCCTGCGTACCGACCACGCGGGACGCCCCTCCTGGCCGGCGGCGTTGCGCGGCGCCCGGCTGCTCGCCGACCGGCACCACGAGGCGTACGCGGGCATCCTCGCCGTCGTCGATCTGCGAATTGACCCGGTCGAGATGTACGAGTCGCTGCTCGCCCTGCACCCGCCGGCCCTGGATCTGCTTCTGCCGCACGGCAATTGGACCGCCCCACCGCCCGGCCTGCCCGTCACCCACCCGGCGCACTCCACTCACCCGGGCGGAATCGGGCGCCCCACCCCCTACGGCGACTGGCTGTGCACCGTCTTCGACCGCTGGTGGTCGGCCGGCCGACGGGAGACAAAGGTCCGGCTCTTCGAGGAGTGTCTCGCGCTGCTGCTAGGTCTGCCCGCAGCCACCGAATCGCTCGGACTCGACCCGGTCAACGCCATCGTGGTCGAGACCGACGGCGCGATCGAGCAGATCGACTCCCTCAAGTCTGCCTATGACGGGGCCGCGGGCACGGGGCTCGACGTCTTCCGCCACACCTTCGACGACGCCCTGCGTCACCCCGGTGTCGCCGCCCGACACGGGGGCGCCGATGCGCTCGCCGCCGTCTGCCGCACCTGCCCGCTGCTCACCGTCTGTGGCGGCGGCCATTATGCCCATCGCTACCGCGCAGGACACGGCTTCGCCAACCCCTCCGTCTACTGCGCCGACCTCGACCGACTGGTCCGCCATGTGGCGGCCCGGCTGGCCGAAGCGACCGCAGGAGACCCCCCATGAGCGCAGCCCTCCCCGACCGCGCGCTGCGCGATCTGGGCCGCACCGAAGGCGACACCGAGGCCCTGGATCTACTCGTCCGCGACCAGGACACCCGTCGGCTCGTTCTGCTGCGCGCCCTGCTCGATGCGGCGACCGCACCCGCGACCGGCCGCCCGCCGGAGTTGCTCGACCGGCTCCACGAGGATTGGGCGCTGCTGGCGGCGGCCGAACGCGCAGACCGGGCCGCCGCACGCGCCGTACTGCTCCATCCACTCGTGGGTCCCTGGGCCGAACGCTGCCTGAATGCTCTTACGGCCGGCGCGCCGGTCCAGGAACTGCGCGCCCGTCTCGGCCACTTGGGGGCGCTGGCAGCCGCGGCCGCGATCTGCGCCGGACTGTCCTTCGCGACACGGCTCACCGCGCGCGGCACCCTGCTGCATTTGCCGACGCTCGGCGCCGTACGCGTGAGCCCGGGAACGGTCGGTCTTGCGGCGGGGGACGGGGAGCTGAGAATCCGTGAGGAACACGGTTCGGCCGTGCTCGTGCGGGTCGACTCCGACGGCGCGAGCTCCTTGGACCCGCGCTGGCTGCCGGTGCACACCCTGCCCGCCGTGCTGCCGGGCGGCAGCCCCGTGCCGCTGGACGATCTCGACCCGTACCGTGCCGCGGGCCGCGGCCTCGAGCACCATGGATTGAGCGGCGCCGTTCAGCTCGACGACGCCGCACGCAAGGCCTGGACCGAGTCCTGGTCGGGCGTGGAGCCGATGCTTCGGATCGGCGGCGACCACCGGGGGGCCGAAGCGGCCGCCCTGCTGCGCTGCCTGGTGCCGCTCGGCGCGCCACCCGGGTCCGCAGCCTCCGGCGAGGAGGCGGCGCACTGCAGCGGTACCCGGCGCGAGGCGTTCGGCGCTGTTCTCAGCAGCCGGCCGGCCGGCGCCGCCCATCTCGCCGCGACCCTCGTGCACGAGCTCCAGCACACCAAACTGGCCGCGCTCAGCGCCCTCGTACCCTTGCATCACGAGGACACCGCACCCCGGCACTTCGCACCCTGGCGTCCCGATCCGCGTCCCTTCGACGGGCTGCTGCAAGGGGCCTACTCGCATATCGCGCTCGCCGACTATTGGCAGCGCTTCGCACTCGGCGCCGAACGTGTCACCTACACCCAGCGCGATCTGGCCTGGTCCGAGCACGCCCGCCGGCGAGAGCAGGTCGGCGCCGTCCTGCCCGTTCTCGCCGGATCCGGTGCGCTGACTCCCGAAGGACGGGTGATCGTCAACGAAATGATCACGCTCTACCACCGTCTGGCGGATTGGCCACCCCCAATGGGGCACGTGGCCCGCGCACGGGCGTACGTGAGCACGGCCCGGGTGATATGGCAGCAGAGGAACCATTCCGAGCGCGCGTGACAGGGTGCCGCGGATCGTGCGGCAGCAGACTTCAACAAGGGGTCCGACCCGGTCGCCGGTGTATGTTAATTGGGCTTGTATCGATGCAGGGAGACGGTTGAATGCCCGCAGCGCGTAAGCAAGTTGGAGCAACGGGGACGTCCACCGTCACCATCAGTTTCGCCGGGTTCAACCGGGCCTGGGCGGCCTGGATCGGGGACCGTCTCGAACGGCGTGGTGTACGGGTCGTGTTCCAGCGCTGGGATCCCCCGGTGGAAACGCCGCTGGAGGACTCGCTGCGGGACCTGATGCTTGCCCCCGGCCGCATCCTCGTCATTCTCAGCGACTGGTACTTCCAGCTGGGCCCCCGCAGCCAGGGCGAGTGGAACAAGGCGCTCCGTGAGGTGGTCGCCCCCGACGCCGATCGCTTCGTGGCCGTCTCCATCACCACCGCCACCATGCCTGGTGCCACCTCCGTCTTCGCCGCAGCCGACTTGACCAACGTCGGTGCGGAAGAGGCCGAGCGGCGCATGCTCGCCCGCCTCGACCTCACCGCCGGCCCGGTGCCGAGGCCCGCAGACGCGAAGCCCGCGCCCCGTTTCCCGGCCGACACCCCCGAGGTGTGGGGCGGGGTGCCGCGCCGCAACACTCGGTTCACCGGCCGTGAAGGGCTGCTCAACGAGGCGTACCACGCACTTCAGGAGGCGGGTCCCGGCGCGGGCGTCGTCACGCTGCACGGCATGTCCGGGGTCGGCAAGACGCAGCTGGCCGCCGAGTACGTCTACCGCTTCGGTGCCGAGTACGACGTGGTCTGGTGGGTGCCCGCCGACCGCCGCGCCATCTACCGGCAGAACCTTGCCGAACTCGCACCGGAGCTGGGACTGTCCACCGGCGCCGAGTACGGTGAACGGCTGCGTGCGGTCAGGGACGCGCTGCGCCGCGGCGAACCGCACTCCCACTGGCTACTCGTCCTCGACGGAGCCGACGAGCCCGAACAGATCTGGGACCTGGTGCCAACCGGACCGGGACACGTGCTGATCACCTCACGCAACCCGGAGTGGGGCGAGCACAACAGCAACCTCCTCGAAGTACCGGTCTACCGCCGGGACGAATCGGTGGCCTTCATCCGCCGCCGCGCTCCACGGCTGACGCACACCGAAGCCGACCAGCTGGCCGAGGCGCTGGAGGATCTCCCACTGTTGCTCGACCAGACGGCGGGCTGGCTCAACGACTCCGACATGTCGATCGAGGAGTACATCGAACTCCTCCAGGGCGGCATCGACCAGGACGTCGTCAAGGTCTCCAGGGACTTTCCGGTCGCCTTCCAAACGGCCTGGTCGATACTGCTGAACAAGCTCAAGGAGACCGTCCCCGAGTCCATCGACCTGCTCCGCCTGTGCAGCTTCTTCGCACCCGGCTCCATTCCCGTACGGCTTTTGAAGGAGATGCCGCCCGGTGAGCTGCCGGAACAGCTCACCGGTCTGATGAACGATCCGCTGCTGTGGAACCGGGCGATCAGCCAGCTGCGGCAGTATTCCGTGGTCCGGTTGGAGTCCCATGAGTCGGTGGACGAGGAGGCCTCGTCCACCGGGGAGTCGCTCTATCTGCACCGCATGGTCCACCAGATCGTCGGCAAGGACATGCCGGAGCGGGACCGCAAGGAGTTCATCGACGTGGTCCGTCGTGCTCTTGCGGGCGCGGACCCCGGCCGGCCCATCGACGCCACCCAGTGGCCCGCGTACGCCGAGATCACCCCGCATCTGAAGTGGGCCGACGTCCTGGAGAGCACCGATCCCGCGGTGCACACCCTGGTCCTCAACTGTTTGCGCTACATGTACTTCTCGGGCGAGTACCGGGCGGGCATCAAGCTCGGCGAGCGGGCCATGACGGCCTGGCGCGACCTGCTGGGCGGAACCCACCCCCGGCTCTGGGACCTCAGTTACAACCTTGCCAACCTGATGCGGGCCGTCGGCGACTACGCGGGCACCGAGGCCATGGAGCGGGCTGTGGTCGACCATCTGCGGGCCGAGCGCGGCGGACAGGACCTCGAGCATCTGCGGGCCGCCAGCGGCCTCGCGGCGGACCTGCGGGGTCTCGGCCGCTACGAGGAGGCGCTGGAGATGTCCGGCTGGATCCTCTCCACCTACCGCGAACTACTCGGAGACACGGACTCCCGAACCGTCAACGCCCAGAACAACCTGGCGATTTCCCTGCGGCTGCTCGGCCGGTACGAGGAGTCCCGGGAGCTCAACCGGCGCACTCTGGAGGCGCGGCGGCAGCTGCTGCGGGCACGGCACAGCTGGACCCTCATCTCCGAGATCAACTACGCCACGGACCTGCGGCTGCTCGGCCGCTACAGCGAAGCCGAATCGCTCCAGGCGCAGAGCGCCCGGGTGCACCGGATCGTCCTCGGTGAGGACAACCCGCAGACGCTGCTCGCCGAGCACAACCTCGCTCTCTGCCGCTACCGCAGCGGCGAACGAGGCAAGGCCGCACCCGCGTTCACCAGGATTCTGGAGCGCTGTGAGCGGGTACTGGGCGAGAACGACCCGCTGACCTTGATGTTCGCGGCCAGCCAGAGCTTCTTCGCGCGCGAGCACGCCGACATCGACCAGGCCAGGACCATAAGCGAGTACGCAGTGGACGGCTACACCACGATGCTCGGCGAGGATCACCCGTACGTCGCGGGAACCCGCTCCAACCACGCTCTGATCCTGCGCAGTGTCGGCGAGCGGGACCATGCCCACATGCTCACCGAGGAAGCGCTCGACCAGATGACGCAGGCCGTGGGCGAGAACCACCCATGGACGCTGGGGTGCGCGATCAATACCTCGGCGCTGCGCAATCTGGTGGGCGACCCGGAGTCCGCCGCCGCGCTGACCGATGCCTGTGTCACGCGGGCCACCGAGACCCTCGGCCGGACCCATCCGCTGACGCTCTCCACCCGGATCGCACACGCGGCGGATCTGCGGGGCATCCGGGACAACCAACGCGCCGACAAGGTCGAGACCGAGGCACTGGGCGACCTCGTTGCCACGCTGGGCGCCCAGCACGTGCACACGATCTCGGCGCGCTCCCGGACCCGTCCGTTCTGGGACTTCGAGCCGCAGATCATCTGACACCTCGGCGGGCTACACCCCGCACACGCCGGAGGGCCCGGCCTCGCGATCACTCGCGGGGCCGGGCCTTCCGGTTCGTACAGCCGCTGATCAGGCCTCGAAGACCTCGGCGACCAGCTGAGCCTGCTCCGCCTGGTGCCGCTTGGCCGAGCCGACCGCCGGGGACGAACCGTGCGGCCGCGAGATGCGGCGCAGGCGCTCCCCGTGCGGGACGTCGGCGCCGACGGCCAGGTCCAGGTGGTCGATCAGGTTCAGGGCGATGAACGGCCAGGCGCCCTGGTTGGCCGGCTCCTCCTGCGCCCACAGGTACTTCTCGGCGTTCGGGTACTTGGCGATCTCGGCCTGGAGCTCGGCACCCGGCAGCGGGTACAGGCGCTCCAGACGGATGATCGCCGTGTCCGTGACACCGCGCTTCTCGCGCTCGGCCTCCAGGTCGTAGTAGACCTTGCCGGCGCAGAAGACGACCTTGCGGACCGCGTTCGGGTCGACCGAGTCGTCGCCGATCACCGGGCGGAAGCCGCCGGTGGTGAACTCCTCCACCTTCGACGCCGCCGCCTTGAGACGGAGCATCGACTTCGGGGTGAAGACGATCAGCGGCTTGTGGTGCGGGTTGTGCACCTGCCACCGCAGGAGGTGGAAGTAGTTCGACGGCAGCGTCGGCATGGCGACCGTCATGTTGTCCTGCGCGCAGATCTGCAGGAAGCGCTCCGGGCGGGCGGACGAGTGGTCCGGGCCCTGGCCCTCGTGGCCGTGCGGCAGGAGCAGCGTGACGCCGGAGGTCTGGCCCCACTTCTGCTCGGCCGAGGAGATGAACTCGTCGACGACGGTCTGCGCGCCGTTGACGAAGTCACCGAACTGGGCCTCCCAGATGACCAGCGACTCCGGGCGGGCCAGCGAGTAGCCGTACTCGAAGCCCATCGCCGCGTACTCGGAGAGCAGCGAGTCGTAGACGTTGTAACGGGCCTGGTCGTCGGCCAGGTAGAGCAGCGGGGTGTAGTCCTCGCCGGTCACCTGGTCGACGAGGACCGCGTGACGCTGACCGAAGGTGCCGCGGCGGGTGTCCTGGCCGGCGAGCCGGACCGGAGTGCCTTCCATCAGCAGCGAACCGATGGCCAGGGTCTCGCCCATGCCCCAGTCGATCGTGCCGTTTTCCACCGAGGCGGCACGGCGCTGCATCTGCGGCATCAGGCGCGGGTGGACCGTGATCCGCTCCGGGATGTTGACCTGGGACTCGGCGATCCGCTTCACGACCTCCTGGGAGACCGCGGTGGTGACGGCGACCGGGAACTCGGGCTGCGCGTCAGGGACATGGGTCTGAGCCGGAGCCGAGGTGGCTTCGCGGACCTCCGCGAAGACCTTCTCCAGCTGGCCCTGGAAGTCCTGGAGCGCCTGCTCGGCCTCTTCCAGCGTGATGTCGCCGCGACCGATCAGCGACTCGGTGTACAGCTTGCGCACCGAGCGCTTCTTGTCGATCAGGGTGTACATCTGCGGGTTGGTGAACTCCGGGTTGTCGCCCTCGTTGTGACCGCGGCGGCGGTAGCAGATGAGGTCGATCACGACGTCCTTGTTGAACGCCTGGCGGAACTCGAAGGCGAGACGGGCCACCCGGACGACGGCCTCGGGGTCGTCGCCGTTGACGTGGATGATCGGCGCCTCGATCATGCGCGCCACGTCGGTGGCGTACATCGAGGAACGCGACGACTCCGGCGCGGCGGTGAAGCCGACCTGGTTGTTGATCACCACGTGCACGGTGCCGCCGGTGCGGTAGCCACGCAGCTGCGACATGTTGAGCGTCTCGGCGACGACGCCCTGGCCCGCGAAGGCCGCGTCGCCGTGGAGCGCGACGGGCAGGACCGTGAAGTCCGTGCCGCCCTTGTTGATGATGTCCTGCTTGGCGCGGGCGATGCCCTCCAGGACCGGGTCGACCGCCTCCAGGTGCGAGGGGTTGGCGGCCAGCGAGACCTTGATCTGCTCGCCGTCCAGACCGGTGAAGGTGCCCTCGGCGCCCAGGTGGTACTTCACGTCGCCGGAGCCGTGCATCGACCGCGGGTCGAGGTTGCCCTCGAACTCCCGGAAGATCTGCGCGTACGACTTGCCGACGATGTTCGCCAGGACGTTCAGCCGGCCGCGGTGGGCCATGCCGATGACGACCTCGTCGAGGCGGGCCTCGGCGGCGGAGTCGATGACGGCGTCGAGCAGCGGGATGACGGACTCGCCGCCCTCCAGCGAGAACCGCTTCTGGCCGACGTACTTGGTCTGCAGGAACGTCTCGAACGCCTCGGCGGCGTTGAGACGGCGCAGGATCCGCAGCTGCTCCTCGCGCTCCGGCTTCGGGCGCGGACGCTCCACCCGGTCCTGGAGCCACTTGCGCTGCTTCGGGTCCTGGATGTGCATGAACTCGATGCCGGTGGTGCGGCAGTACGACTCACGCAGCACACCGAGGATGTCGCGGAGCTTCATCATCGTCTTGCCGGCGAAACCGCCGACCGCGAAGTCCCGCTCCAGGTCCCACAGGGTGAGGCCGTGCTCGGTGATGTCCAGGTCGGGGTGCTTGCGCTGGCGGTACTCCAGCGGGTCGGTGTCGGCCATGACGTGACCGCGGACCCGGTAGGAGTGGATCAGCTCGAAGACCCGCGCGGCCTTGGTGACGTCGTCGTCGTGCGAGGCGTCGATGTCCTTGAGCCAGCGGACCGGCTCGTAGGGGATGCGCAGCGCCTTGAAGATCTCGTCGTAGAACTCGTTCTCGCCGAGCAGCAGCTGGGCCAGGATCCGCAGGAACTCGCCGGAGGCGGCGCCCTGGATCACCCGGTGGTCGTACGTCGAGGTCAGCGTCATGACCTTCGAGATGCCCAGCTTGTTCAGGGTGTCCTGGGAGGTGCCCTGGAACTCCGCCGGGTAGTCCATCGCGCCGACACCCATGATGAGGCCCTGCCCGGGCATCAGGCGGGGCACCGAGTGGACGGTGCCGATGCCGCCGGGGTTGGTCAGCGAGGCGGTGACTCCGGTGAAGTCGTCCATGCCGAGCTTGCCGATGCGGGCGCGGCGGACGATGTCCTCGTACGCCTGCCAGAACTCGAAGAAGTTGAGCGTCTCGGCCTTCTTGATGGCCGCGACGACCAGCTGGCGGTCGCCGTTCGGCTTCACCAGGTCGATGGCCAGACCGAGGTTGACGTGCTCCGGCTTGACCAGGGTCGGCTTGCCGTCCTTCTCCGCGAAGGAGTAGTTCATCGACGGCATGGCCTTGAGGGCCTGCACCATCGCGTACCCGATGAGGTGCGTGAAGGAGATCTTCCCGCCGCGGGCGCGCTTGAGGTGGTTGTTGATGACGATGCGGTTGTCGAAGAGCAGCTTCACCGGAACGGCGCGGACGGACGTGGCCGTCGGCAGCTCCAGCGAGGCGTTCATGTTCTTCGCAACGGCGGCGGACGGACCGCGCAGCGTCACGTACTCGGGGCCCTCGGCCGCCGCGGTGGCCGGGGCCGCCTTGGCGGGGGCCTTCGCGGCCGGCGCGGCGGGTGCCGCGGGCGCGGCCTTCGCCGGAGCGGCCGGGGCAGCGGGTGCGGCAACCGCGGGCGCCGCCGGTGCGGCGGGTGCGGCGGCCGGAGCCGGAGCCTGGGCCACGGGCTGCGCCGGAGCGGCCGGCGCGGTGTGGTCGGTCTGCGCCGGTGCGGTGGCAGCCGGGGCCGGAGTTACCGCAGCCCCCGCGGCTGCGGCGCCGGGAACGGGCTTGTCCGCCGTGCCGGACGTACCCGGCTTGTAGTCGGCGAAGAAGTCCCACCAGGCACGATCGACCGAATTGGGATCCTGGAGGTACTGCTGGTAGATCTCGTCGACGAGCCACTCATTGGGGCCGAAAGCGGCAGCCGGGTTTGCACCCGGGCTGGCTTGGTCGGTCGAGATGCTCGAGTTACTGGGGGACTGAGACGACACGGCGGCAACCGCCCTCTTCCGCTTCACAAGGTGATGGACAGCGGAAATCAAGGCTACGCCTCCTTGACCGTTCCATGCAGACCGGGCCGGTCTTCGTCGTGCAAGTCACATCAAAGAGCGGGTTTCGGCGCTGGAAATGGCGGGAAACAAGCGTGGTTCCGCTTCACTCCGGGTACGCGTGGCCGTGGCAACGGCCACGTGGACCATATCCCCTCGTGGGACCACTCGTAGAACGTGCCCTTCCGGTTCGGTCCCTGCGTCAACTGCGCGGTTGAGAGATCCCCGGAAGGGTGACCTGGATCCGGCAACCGCGAGCCGATTCGGCCACTCCGATGCGACCGCCGTGCAGATCCACGGCCCAACGGGCGATCGCCAGGCCCAGGCCCGTACCGCCGTCACTGCCCGGACCGTGCGGGGACGCCACCTTGCCACGGTTGAAACGCTCGAAGACCCGGTGCCGCTCGGACTCCGGAATGCCCGGACCCTCGTCCAGGACCTCGAGATCCAGCGACTCCGGCAGCGCGCCGCGCCGTGCCCGCACCGTGACCCGGCCGTGCGGCGGGCTGTGCTTGACCGCGTTGTCGATCAGATTGGCCACCACCTGGTGGAGCCGCTCCGCGTCCGCGTGCGCGGTCAGCTCGGGCGGCGACACGTCCAGGTGCAGATGTACGTCCGTGCGGGTGTGGTTCCCGGAGCCGGAGGACAGCCGGCGGTGCGAGGCGGCGAGGTTCGCTTCCTTCAGCACGCCCGAGAGATACGGCCACACCTCGAAACGGCGGGCCTTGAGGGTGACCACCCCGTTGTCCAGCCGGGACAGGTCCAGCAGCGTCTCCACCAGCCTGCCGAGCCGCTCCGTCTGCTTCAGCGCCGTGCGCATCGTCTCCGGATCAGCGGCGGAGACCCCGTCCACGACGTTCTCCAGGACGGCTCTCAGCGCCGCGATGGGCGTGCGCAGCTCATGCGAGACATTGGCCACCAGCTCCTTGCGGTGCAGGTCCACGGCTTCCAGATCGTCCGCCATGAGGTTGATCGTCTGCGCCAGATCGCCGAGCTCGTCCCGCCGGCCCGCGCCCCGCACCCGTCGGGTGTAGTCGCCGTGCGAGATCGACCGGGCCACCCTCGTCATCTCGTCCAGCGGCGCCGTCAGCCCATGCGCCACGAACTGGGTGATCAGCAGCGTCGCGATCACCGAGAACACCGTGATGAACCGCAGCTCGGTCCTGGTGCGCACCGCCACCATCAGCAGCCCGGTCGTGATGAACACCGAGACCACGACCAGCGTGCCCAGCTTGGCCTTGATCGAGAAGGGGCGCAGTCCGGAGCCGGGCCGGGTCATGGCGCCGGGGTCTCCAGGGCGTAACCGACACCGTGCACGGTACGGATCCGCTCCGCACCGATCTTCCGGCGCAGCGCCTTGATGTGGCTGTCGACGGTACGGGTGCCGGAGGCGTCCGCCCAGTCCCAGACCTCCGCGAGCAGCTGCTCCCGGGAGAGCACCGCGCGCGGCGTGTTGGCCAGGCAGACCAGCAGGTCGAACTCGGTCGGCGTCAGGTGGACGTCCTCCGCGCGCACCCGGACCCGGCGCTGGGCGTGATCGATCTCCAGCTCGCCGAGGCGCAGGATGCCGCTGCGCGGCGTCACCGCGGCCAGCGCCGCGCGCTCGACCCGGCGCAGCAGGACATGCACCCGGGCCGCCAGTTCACGCATGGAGAACGGTTTGGTCATGTAGTCGTCGGCGCCGACACCGAGACCGACCAGCATGTCGGTCTCGTCGTCCCGGGCGGTCAGCATCAGCACCGGAACCGGCCGCGTGGCCTGAACCCGGCGGCAGACCTCCAGGCCGTCGAAGCCCGGAAGCATGATGTCGAGCACCATCAGGTCGGGCTGCCAGGCCTCGGCCGCGTCGACGGCCGCGGGGCCGTCGAGCGCGGTCTGCACCAGAAAGCCCTCGGCCCGCAGGCGTGCGGAAATGGCGTCGACGATCGTCGCGTCGTCCTCGACCACCAGCACCCGGCGCTGCGCGCCCGGGGTGGCCGCGACACCGTTGTGGGTGGTGTGTGTCTGTTCCATCGCCCCGCCCCTGCCCGTTCTCGCGGGGGTCATTCCCCCGGACGCACGGTCTTCGCTTGTGAATTTCGTGGGTGATCCCGTTTGCCGCTCAGCAGCGTAGAGCCAGCAGACTGTTCCCGGCTACGCAGGGTGCAACGGCACGGGAACGGGTTGGACGCAAGCAGGCGGCGGAGTGTCTGTCTTGTGGCGCTTGGCCCCCGGGCGTCCGGGGCCCCGGATACCCGGCGGGGGAACCTCAGCCGTCCCGAAGTGCGAGATGAACCACGTCGGGCACGCCTCGGGCAACATGCACCTCTTCCGTCCTTACCCCACTGAATCCGGCATTCTGCAGGGCCTGTTCGAAGGCGGCGGACGGCTGCGCGGACCACACCGCCAGCACCCCACCCGGATTGAGCCGTTCCCGGCAGTCCGCCAGGCCGGAAGCGGAGTAGAGACTTCCGTTGTCCTCGGTGACGGTCCAGTCCGGTCCGTTGTCGATGTCCAGACACAACGCGTCGTAACGGTCCGTAGTCGTACGCAGATATGTGACGAGATCCGTCGCCAGGACCGCCGTCCGCGGATCGGCGAGCGCCGCAGCGGAGATCCGGGCCAGTGGCCCGTCCAGGTGCCAGTCGATGATCGCCTGTTCCCGCTCGACCACCGCGATTCGCCCCCAGCGCGGCTCGGCGGCGGCATGCGCCAGCGAGAAGCCGACCCCGAGCCCTCCGACGAGCACTGCCGGATCCGTCCGCCCGGCGGGCAGTGCGGCGAGTGCGGCATCGATCAGCAGCCGTTCGGAGCGCCCGTCCGCGGTGTCCATCAGAAAGCACCCATTGGCGATGATCTCGAAGTCGTCTCCCCGCTCCCGCAGGACGACCTCCCCGTACGGTCCCTCGCGGCGGTCGAGTGTGACGGGGCTGTGAGCGGTGCGGCGGTCGGCGGTCGGCATGTCCTCGGTCTCCGGTAGGCGGCGGATGGATTCCCACCATCCTCGTCGGACGGCGCGGGCGGGGCCAAAATCGGTGGATCCGGGTGGGGCGCGAGGAGTCGAAGGGTGTGGTCACCGGGGCTCGGTCCGTGCGCCGCGCACCACTAGGAGCGCCGCCCCGGCCAGGTACGCCGCCACTGCTACCACCCACGCAGCCCCCTGCGGCCCCGGCTGCATCGGCCAGGCCCAGACGGCGGCCGCGCCGCCCGGAGTGCGGGGCGCCGCAAGGTAGACCGCTCCGCCGTAGACCGTCATCGGCAGCCAGCTCGGCCGGGCACCGATCAGCGCCACCGACCCGGCCGCCACCCCGGTCGCCCCGAGCACGTTGCGCACCATCCCCGGCGCGCCGAACGCCTCGGGATGCCCCGGCACCGCCAGCGCGAGTGCCCCGGCGGCGAACACGGTCAGGGTCAGCAGATGCAGCAGCCGGCGCGGCCACCAGGGGCGTACGGCGGTCCGGTCCAGCTCGGCGGTGTACGCGTGCATGCTGGTGGAGATCGCGGCGGAGGCGAGCAGCGGAGCGAGCACCAGGACCGGGACGCGCCCGGTGTGGCTGAAGTGGTCCTGCAGCCGGTCCGCGGCCCAGGCGGCGACGAGCACGATCGCGGTCAGGGTGGCGGTGGTCTGGGGGAGGGCGCGGGAGCGGATGTAGAGGAGCGGTCCCTGCGCGGTGCTGTTCACAGGGCCGGCACCTCCGCCGGGTCGCAGCTCTGCCGGGAGGTCAGGTAGCGGCCGAGCCAGGCCCTCCGGTCGGTGTCCGGCATGGCTCGGAGACGGGCCAGGCGATTTTCGACCTGCGGGTCCTTGCGCCCGGGGTCGCTCTCGGGGGACAGCCACTTCCGCACAGCGGACTCGGTGCGGTACACGCGCAGGAATTCTTTGCTCTCCCTTCTGGTCTCCGCGGGGCAGTCCCGCATCATCAGCTGCGACGCGGCACCCTGCGCATATGCCCGGGGATCGACCAGTTTGTTGCGTACGACGCCCCAGCCGAGCGTCAGGTCCGGCAGCGGTACGTCGCCGCTGCCTGGACGTGCGCCGTACTCCACGTACCGCGTCGGTGCGTGCGGGACCCCGTCCAGCCGGGAGAGCATGCCGCTCAGGGCGTCCGAAACCTGCGCCAGCATCGGGCCGTCGTGCCCGTTCACACAGATCTGCGGGACGCCGTCCGTGCAGATCCGCCTGGCCGCCACGGGGTCGTCCCGCCACAGCTCGTCGCCGGTCCGCACGATGAGCGCCCCGGCGGCGACCGCCACGATGAGCGGTACGACAGCGAGCAACCGGCGCCGTGCCGCGTACCCGAGCAGTACGGCGAGGCCCAGACCGCCCAGCCAGACCACCATGACCGGGGCGAACCACCAGACCGGTACGGACACTTCCACTTCGGCCTGTTCGCCCGGGCTCAGGTAGCGGAACTCTGACTGCAGATAGGCGGGGATGCCCAGCCCGACGTACGTGCAGACCGCCAGAACCGGTGCGGTCAGCCGCCACGGGGACAGCCGGCCGACGACGAAACCGATCAGGGCGATCGAGACCAGGAAGCAGCCGTCCGAGACGGCCCGCGGGAGGGACGGACCGCGGCCGGCCGCGTACGGCAGATTTGCCGCCACCAGCACCGCCAGCGCGACGAGATACCCCACCGCTGCCCACAGGGCGACGGGCGCCGCCGCCGTCACGGCCCGGCGCAGCCGGCTGCGGGGGACGCCGGACAGCAGTTCGGCGGTGCGGGCGCGGCGTTCACGGCCGCCCTGCCAGCAGGCGGCCGCCGCCGTGAGCGGGCCGCAGAGCAGAGTGCTCGCAGAGCGCAGCTGGCCGTGGGTCTCCTCCCAGCCGCCCTGCCACTGGTCCGCCTTCGCACCCAGGGTGACGAGGAGAGTGAGCGTGACGGCCGCGCCGGTCCATGGTGGGATGCCACGCCGCAGTTCGGTGCCCAGCGGCGTACGAGCGAGTGCGGTGCCCGTGTCCCGGATGCGTGTCAGGGTGCCGGTCATCGGTCCGCCACCGTGGTGCGGTGGGCTCGCAGCGCGGCGGCGTAGCCCCGTTCGATGGGATTGTCGCCGGGGCTGTCGTCCACCCCGTTGCTGCCGATCGCTGTGAGCTCGGCGGTGGTGCCGCGGTAGGCGATCCGGCCCGCCTCCACGAGTGTCACCTCGGTGCAGGCCGCTGCGACGTCCTCGACGAGGTGCGTGGAGACGATCACCGTGGACGTCTCGCCCAGTTCACGCAGCAGCGCCCGGAACTCGACGCGCTGCTCCGGGTCGAGGCCGGCGGTCGGCTCGTCCAACAGCAGGAGGTCCGGATCGTTGACGATCGCCTGCGCGATGCCGACGCGCCGCACCATGCCGCCCGACAGGGTCTTCACCTTCGCGTCGATCCTGTCCGTCAGTCCGACCCGTGCCACGGCCCGTTCCACCGCCTCCGGAACCTGCGTGGCGGGCATCTCCTTGAGCCAGGCGACATAACCGACGAATTCGCGGACGGTGAAGCCCGGGTAGTAGCCGAACTCCTGGGGCAGATAGCCGAGACGACGACGGACGGCCGAGCGGCTGCGGTGGTCCGCTACCGCTCCGACCTCGCTGCCCAGCAGTTCGACCCTGCCCTCGGAAGGTGCGGCGACGGTCGCGAGGACCCGGATCAGCGAGGTCTTGCCCGCCCCGTTCGGCCCCAGCAGCCCATGGACCCCCGGAGCGAAATCGAGGTCGACGGCGTCCAGCGCAGTCCTTCTGCGATGGCGGACCGTCAGCCCGGTGACGCGGACGGTCCTGGCTCCTCGGACTGTCACGGTGCTCATGGGTTCACGCTCACAGCTTCTCCAGGTGGTCGAAGGATCGACGGCGTACGGCCAGCAGCGCGGCGCAGAGCAGCGCCCCCGCCGCCCAGCCGCTCTGCGCGAAGGGCCCGGCGAGATAACGCGCCGCTCCGTCGGCCAGGGCCTCCGGGCCCAGGGGCGCCCCGGCGGACGGCACGACGACGGCAAGGGCCCAGGCCGCGGTGACGGATGAGGCACCGGTACGACACCCGGTGTACGAACCCAGCGCCAGCGCAGCCAGGGTCATGGCGACGGCCGGCAGCAACCAGGCGACGGCACCGGGCGCACCGGCCGAAGCGGGCAGCACCGCCCCTGCGGCGGTCAGCAGCGGCACGCTCAGGCCGAGGACCGCGGCGGTCCTGATCAGCAGGAGACGCAGCCCGCCGGACGGGGTGGAGGCGGCGAGTTCGTACACCGGATCCGCGTGCCGCCCGTACGCGACGCCCACCCCGGCGAGCGGCAGCACCGGCGCGATCAGGAGCAGCAGCTGACGGGCCGGGAGACCGGCCACCGCCCCGGTTCCGCTCCGGGCGCCGTACGCGAGGGCGACGGCCGCGGCCGCCATCAGCAGCACGGACGCCAGCCAGGGGCCACGCAGCGCGGGCCCGGCGGCCCGGAGAGCGGGGGCGAGGAGGGGAGTGCGGTAGTGGCGGGTCGCGGACGGAGGAGGGGACGCCGGGACTCGCGTGGACCCCCGTGCCGCCTCCGCCCGATCCGTCTGTCCCGCCGCGGCGACCACCGCCGCCCGTACCTCGTCGACCACCGCCGCCGCGGCCCCCTGTCCGCGTACCGCCGCCGACACCCGTGCCGCGCACCCCTCGCACGCCTCGACGTGCTTCTCCAGGGACCAGGCTTCGGTCTCCGCCGCCGTACCCGACGCGTACCGCTGCGCCAGCCGGGCGCCCACATGCCAGCCCGTCATGCCATGCCTCCCAGCGGTTCGCCGCCCGGCGACAGCCGGTCCAGGGCGGCGCGCAGTTCACGCCGGGCGCGCATCGCCCGGGTCTTGACCGTGCCCTCGGGTATGCCGAGGAGTTGTGCGGTCTCGCGGGTCGTCAGGCCGTCGATGACCGTCGCGCGCAGGACCTCCCGCAGTTCGGGCGAGATGCGGTCCAGCGCCGCGCCCACATCGCCGTACTCCAGACCGGCCAGTACCCGTTCCTCCGCGGACGGGGCGGCAGCGGACCGGCCGGTAGCCCCGGCCTGCTCGGCCCGGGTGGCGCGTTCGGTGCGGGCCTCGGCGCGCTGGGCGTCGACGAGGCGGCGGGCGGCGATCACCCACAACCAGCCGCCCGCCTGCCCGCCGCGGTGCGCACCGGCGGACCGCCACGCGGTGACGAACGTGTCCTGCAGTACTTCCCGTACGGTCTCCGGGTTCGCGCACCGGCGGCTCAGCCGGGCGAAGAGCCAGCCGGCATGCCGGTCGTAGAGCGCGGCGAGAGCCGCCGCATCCCCATGTGCGACGGCGCGCAGCAGCGCGTTGTCATCGCCGGTCCCGTTCTCCCCCGAGGGGCGCATCAGCCTCACATCCCCTCTATCGGAGGGCGGTCCCTCGTCGGTTCATCCGCGGCGGGTGCCCTGCACGGTGCGGACAGGATTGTGCGGCAGAGGTACGCGGTGATGCGCCCCCGCTGCCACTGCTGCCGTCGTCATCGGGACGCCGTTCACCCGCGGGGGCATCGCCCCGCCCTGTTGCCCGGGTGGCCTGCCGACCGCTGCTGCACCACCGCGCCGGTGCGGCCGGTCAGCTCAAGGGCGAGGCGCCTTCTCGCCGTGCACCGCGATGTACTCGGCTGCCAGCCACGGCGCCAGGTCGTCGATGAGCATGGTGAGGACTGCCGGGTCCGTCGAGGGGGTGCGGCCGGTGGCCGCGGCGACGCGCATCTGCTCGATCCGCTCGGGGTAGTACCGGCCGAAGATCTCCGCGGACTCCTCGATGTCGCTGGTCCAGCCGCCCCAGCGCGGCATGACCAGGGTGAAGCCCGACCGGACGATACGGCGGGCGACGCCGCGGCTGAGGTTCCTGCGTTCCGCGTCGGTGGTGGCTCCGGCGGCCCGGCTGCGCCAGCGGGGGAGCGACAGACACAGATCGCCGTTGGTCTCACGGGCGAGCAGGGGCGTGGGGCGGTAGCGGGGCAACTGCGTGGCGAGGTCGTCGCCCAGAAGAGGGGTGCAGAGGCAGGCGACGAAGAACCCCATGTCGTGGCGTTCGAGTTCGCTGAGCAGGGTGTCGGCGCCGAAGAGGAGGATGCCCACGCCGTCGACCGGGCCGCACGCGGCGTCGAGCGCGGCCTCGACGGAGCGGGCGGTGGCCCGGTCGGCCTCGGTCGGTCCGTCGCGCAGGGCCAGCAGCAGATCCAGGTCCGAGACGCCGGGAATGGCTGTGCCCCGCGGAATGCTGCCGTAGAGGTAGGCGCTGTGCAGCCGCGTGGCGCCGAACGCCTCGGTGATACGGGAGCGGGCCGCCTCGACCACGGGGGCGAACGCTGCCGGTATGCGGCTCAGCGAGCCCTCGCGTCTGATCGTCCCGTCTTCGGCGAGCCCTCTGTCGCGCAGCTCAGTGTCACCCATATGGACACTCTCCCCCGGAGTGCGGCGCGGCTGCGAACGGTTTTCGCAGGTGACAGGCGAGGCGGAAGAAGATCGCTCAGAGCGAACGCAGCCCCGGGAACATAACCGCACTCAGGAGCATTGAGCCTGCGTAGCTCAACTTGAATGCCGAAGGGGAGATCATGGCTAATGAGCCCAACGCGGTCACTCCGCTGACCTTGCCTGTGCTGCCGCTCGACGACGAGGTCGTGCTGCCCGGAATGGTGGTTCCTCTCGACCTGTCCGACACCGATGTGCGGGCCGCCGTGGAGGCCGCGCAGGCAGCCGTCCGGCCGGGTGGCGGCAAGCCCGAGGTGCTGCTCGTGCCGCGGATCGACGGGACGTACACCGGAACGGGTGTGCTCGGTACCGTCGAGCAGGTCGGCCGGCTCTCCGACGGTGACCCCGGTGCGCTCATCCGCGGCCGTGACCGGGTGAGGATCGGCGCCGGGACCACCGGACCCGGGGCCGCGCTCTGGGTGGAGGGGACACGCGTGGACGTGTCCGTCCCCGAGCCGCTTCCCGGTGTCGCCGCCGAGCTGGTCAAGGAGTACAAGGCCCTGGCCACCAGCTGGCTGAAGAAGCGCGGCGCCTGGCAGGTCGTGGACCGGGTCCAGCAGATCGACGACATCTCGGCCCTCGCCGACAATTCCGGTTACTCACCCTTCCTCACGACCACCCAGAAGGTGCAGCTCCTGGAGACTGCCGACGCGGTCGCCCGGCTGAAGCTCGCCATCCAGTGGCTCGGCGAACACCTCGCCGAACAGGACGTCGCCGAGTCCATCGCGAAGGATGTCCAGGAGGGTGTCGACAAGCAGCAGCGCGAGTTCCTGCTGCGGCGCCAGCTCGAAGCCGTACGCAAGGAGCTGTCCGAGCTCAACGGTGACCCGGAGGACGAGTCCGACGACTACCGGGCGCGCGTCGAAGCCGCCGATCTTCCCGAGCACGTCCGTGAGGCCGCGCTCAAGGAGGTCGACAAGCTGGAGCGCTCCTCCGACCAGAGCCCCGAGGGTTCCTGGATCCGCACCTGGCTGGACACCGTCCTCGAACTGCCGTGGAACGAGCGCACCGAGGACGCGTACGACATCCGCGCCGCCAAGGAGATCCTCGACGCCGAGCACGCGGGCCTGGAGGACGTGAAGGAACGGATCACCGAGTACCTCGCCGTGCGCAAGCGCCGTGCCGACCGCGGTCTCGGGGTCGTCGGCGGGCGCCGCGGTGGTGCGGTGCTGGCCCTCGTCGGGCCTCCCGGCGTAGGCAAGACGTCCCTCGGCGAGAGCGTCGCGCACGCCATGGGGCGCAAGTTCGTCCGTGTCGCGCTCGGCGGTGTGCGGGACGAGGCGGAGATCCGCGGCCATCGGCGAACGTACGTCGGTGCGCTCCCCGGACGCATCGTCCGCGCCATCAAGGAGGCCGGTTCCATGAACCCGGTCGTCCTGCTCGACGAGATCGACAAGGTCGGCTCCGACTTCCGCGGCGACCCGGCCGCGGCGCTCCTCGAAGTGCTCGACCCGGCGCAGAACCACACCTTCCGCGACCACTACCTTGAGGTCGAGCTCGACCTCAGCGACGTAGTCTTCCTGGCCACCGCCAACGTCCTGGAAGCCATCCCGGAGGCACTGCTCGACCGCATGGAGCTGGTCAGGCTCGACGGCTACACCGAGGACGAGAAGGTCGTCATCGCCCGGGACCACCTGCTCCCGCGCCAGCTCGAGCGGGCCGGCCTGGAGAAGGACGAGGTGACCCTGGACGAGTCGGCGCTGCGCAAGCTGGCCGGCGAGTACACCCGCGAGGCGGGCGTACGCAACCTGGAGCGGGCCGTCGCCCGGCTGCTCCGCAAGGTCGCGGCCCAGCACGAGCTGGGCGACCGGGAGCTCCCGTTCACCGTCACCGACGAGGACCTGCGGGGTCTCATCGGACGGCCGCACCACGTTCCCGAGTCCGCCCAGGACCCGGCCGAGCGCCGCACCGCGGTGCCGGGCGTGGCGACCGGACTTGCGGTGACCGGTGCCGGCGGCGACGTGCTGTTCGTGGAGGCGTCGCTGGCAGATCCGGAGACGGGCGCCGCCGGACTGACCCTGACCGGCCAGCTCGGCGACGTCATGAAGGAGTCCGCGCAGATCGCGCTCAGCTTCCTGCGGTCGCACGGCGCCGAACTGGAACTGCCTGTCGCCGATCTCAAGGACCGGGGAGCGCACATCCACTTCCCGGCGGGCGCGGTCCCCAAGGACGGCCCCAGCGCCGGTATCACGATGACGACGGCAATGGCCTCGCTGCTCTCCGGGCGGCTGGTCCGTACGGATGTGGCGATGACCGGCGAGGTGTCGCTGACCGGACGGGTGCTGCCGATCGGCGGCCTGAAGCAGAAGCTGCTGGCCGCTCACCGCGCCGGAATCACCACCGTGGTGATCCCGAAGCGGAACGAGGCCGATCTGGACGACGTCCCGGCCGAGGTCCTCGACAAGCTGGAGGTCCACCCGGTGACGGATGTCCGCCAGGTGCTGGAGATCGCTCTCGCCCCGGCTTCGGCCAGGGCGGAGGAGAGGATCCCGGCTGCGGCGTGAGCGCCACGGCGTGACGGGCGTGGCATGACGTGCGCGGCCGGTCGGACGGCCCGCACCCCCGAGAGGGCGGTGCGGGCCGTTCCGCGTATCCCCGGGTGCCCGCGATGTCCAGGCAGCCGGTGGCGGGCCGTGCTCAGGGGCGGTCCGGGCCCCGGTGACGGGGTGTGTCACCGGGGCCCGGCGGGGCGCTGCGAGGCGGGACTCAGCCGTTGGCGAGTGCCTGTACGCGGTCGAGGGCGCCGTTGAAGTGGTTGTGGTCGCCGACGTACGGTCCGGACGACGTGTACTGCCAGATGGTGTAGTAGCCCCAGCCGGCCGGGAGTTCACCGACGGTCGTGTTGTAGCGGGCCACCCAGAGCGGGTTGGTGGCGGCGAAGCCCGCGTTGTTGCCGGTGCAGGCCTGCCACCAGCTGGTCGCGGTGTAGATCACCGCGTCGCGGCCGGTGCGTGACCTGTACGTGTTCACGAAGTCGCGGATCCAGGAGACCATGGCGGCCGCGGTCTTGCCGTAGCACTGGTCGCCGTACGGGTTCCACTCGATGTCGAGGACGCCGGGCAACGTCTTGCCGTCCGGTGACCAGCCGCCCCCGTGGTCCACGAAGTAGTTGGCCTGGGTCGCGCCGCTCGTGGTGTCCGGGGTGGCGAAGTGGTACGCGCCCCGGATCATGCCGACGTTGTACGAGCCGTTGTACTGCTGGGCGAAGTAGGGGTTCGTGTAGTACGTGCCTTCGGTGGCCTTGGTGTAGGCCCACCGGACACCGCTGTTCCAGAGGGTCGCCCAGTCGACGTTGCCCTGGTGGCTGCTGACGTCCACCCCTTCGGTCTGCACGGCGCGCGTGTCACGTGGCAGGCCGCCCTGGCCGTCATGGGCGACGACGCCCATGCCCATCGTGGCCGACCCGCGGGCGGGTGTGGTGGTGGCGGTGGGGGAGTCGGCCGCGGTGGCCGCACCGGGCAGGGTGAGCAGAAGCGAGAGTGCTGCGAGAAGAGTTCCCATCGCCGCGAAGCGCGAGCGGCGGGTCGTTCCGGATCCGGATCTGCGCACGGGCATTGCGTGCCTCCGAGGTCTCGGTGGGGGGATCTGCCGACCCAGGGGAGCGGCTCGGCGCACCCCTGTGACATGTGATGGTGTGGACATGCCAGAAATGACGCTACGCACGTAGACCTGCGCGGCGGAAGGGGGCCTGGGCGGTGCCGTTGGTCTACGCCTGCGAAATACTGGCGGAGCTGCGGCGATGACCAGCGGTGAAAGAAACTTTCAGCGGCAGGAAAGCTCATGAGGGGTGTTGACGTGCACGGGAGCGAAAGCGGTAATGAACCCGGCGCGACCGGGGCGACTGGTGTGGACCACGAATTCCTGGCGCTGGAGCGGGAGTTGGCAGTCTTCCTGCGCCGGGCGCGGTCGAGCTCCGGCGAAATGGCGCGCGAGGTCCACCCCGAACTGGAGTCCGCGGCGTACGGACTCCTCGTACAGCTGGAGTCGGCGGGGCAGCAGCGGGCCACCGATCTCGCGGCGTACTTCGGGGTCGGCAAGGCGACCATGAGCCGTCAACTGCGCGCCCTGGAGGACCTCGGACTGGTGGCGCGCGAGCCCGATCCGGCCGACGGGCGGGCCTTCCTCGTCCATCTCACCGACGAGGGACTCGCGCGATACCGCAGCGTCCGCGACGCCCGCCGCGAGCGGTACGTACGCAAGCTCGCCGACTGGGACCGGGCCGAGGTGGCGGAACTGGCACGGCTGCTGCACCACTTGAACACCCGCGCCGAGGAATGACACGAGCCGGGCCCGCACCCGGACGGGCCCGGCACTCCCGGGTGCTCCCGGACCTGTGCCCCGTGGAAACCGCCCACCGGAGGCACCCGCCACGATCCCGGCCCGGGACGACCCCCTGCCCGGGCGACCTACAGCACCGCGTAGACCGCCGTGGCGTCGTCGTGCGTCTTGCTGCGCCGCAGATGCGTGCGCTCCGTGTCCGCGTCCTCCAGCGCCCTGACCCGGTCGATCAGCCCCTGTGTGCCCTCCTTGTGGAGCACCCCGAGGCAGGCCGCCCAGTCCCCTTCGCGGAACATCTCGGTCCAGCGGCTCGCCCCGTCCGTCAGTGCGGCCAGGGCCCGCACCTCGGCGCGCGGCGTCCGCCCGGTCACCGCGCGGGCCGCCACCGAGGGGTCGGCGGCGGCGGTGAAGAAGCCGCCCTCCTTGTTGCGCACCTGCGCGTCGGCGATCGCCTCGGTGGTCAGGGAGCCCGGTGGCAGCCGGTCGAGCCGGTCGTCGACCAGTGTGCGTACCGAGCCGTCCGTCGACTCGAACAGCAGGACCGAGTCGGAGAGCACCAGGTGTTCGATCTCGCGTTCGTCCCAGCGCGCCATCACGACGGTCGCCTGCGGCGTACGTACGTGAGAAAGGTCACAGGAGGAGCGATGCGTTTCGGCGGTGCGCCGGATGGACTCGGCGAGCACCTCCATGAGGGGCAGATCCCGCCGCGAACCCGACAGTTCGACCAGGGAGGCGCCCAGTCGAGCGGTGAACCACGGGACGGAGTGCACACAACCGTCGTCCCCCTGCGGCGGAGTGACGCCGTCGAGCAGGACCAGCGTCCCGCCCTGGCCGGAGGCGGGAAGTGCGGTGGCCGCCCAGTCCTCGTTGGGGCGCCCGGGGCTACCGGGGACGGTGGCGAGTTCGATACGCATACGGCAAGTCTGCACGACGCCTTCACCGACCCCGCACGAGTGCGGCGTTGGGTCGTACGAGCAGGTCAGCCGTACCTCTTGAGCGGAAGGAATGGCTCCGAGCGGCGTGCGGGCGGGCATCCTGCCAAAGCCTGCGCGGAAGTTCCAGCCCGCGGCCCGGGTGTGCACGACGACGCGTCTGGGGAGACTTGTTCGTCAACTCTGGAGTGATGTTCACTCGTTCAGGTGGCGGAGCGGTTGATGCGCGCCCCCCTCTCAAAAGCACTGGAATGGTCAGAAGCCGTACCAGGGGCCGGGGCGCCGTTTCATGTGACCGAGCGTCACCTCTGCTTCTAAGGGTGGACGAGTCAAGATTGCGAGCACCGGTGCAGAAGAAGCGGCCTCGGAGCAAGGGCAGCAAGCGAAGCGGTTCCGGGGCGACACCTCCGCCGCCGGCCGAAGGTGAGCCCACCCGGCGCACCGTACGCGTACGCAGCCGGCTGGTCGCCGGCGTCGCGGTCGTCGGAATCACCGTCATCGCCGCGGGCGCGCCCGCGGCGCTCGGCGCCTCCTCCGAACTGACCGAGTCCCAGCGGTTGGTCACGCTTGCCGAGCTGAATCAGCAGGCGGTGGCGCTCGCGCACGCCCTCGCGGACGAGCGCGACGAGGTCACCGCCTACATCGCGAGCGGCCGGGCCGAGAAGTCCGGCCCGAAGAGCGACGGACCCAGCAGCCGCAGCGCCCGCGTCGACCAGCAGATCGACGAGATCCGCGGCACGGCCCCGGCCGCGCTGCGCCGCGACCTCTCCACGATCCCCTCGCTGCGCCGTACCGCGCTCACCGGCAAGGGCTCGGCGCTCGCGGCCCACCAGGCGTACTCCGAGGTCATCGCCAAACTGCAGGACCTCGCCGACGAACTGGCCGAGAAGACCCCGCCGCGCGCCGCCGAGGCCACTCGTGCGCCCCTTGCCCTCGGCCAGGCGGCCGAGCAGGCCTCCGCCACCCGCGGGCTGCTGATCGCCGCGCTGTCGGTGCCCCGCGAAGTGGCCACCACCCCGCAGATCGACCCGTTCACCGGGCTGCCCGTGCAGCCCCAGGACGAGGGCCCGAGCGAGGACGACCGCAACCGTGACGAGCTGAGCGCCGCCGCCCAGCAGGCAAGGGTCCGCGAGCTCGCCGCGCTCGCCGACTTCGACCAGGCCGCGGGCTCCACCGCCCGCGAGAAGCTCTCCTCCACCGTCACCGGGCCCGAGGTCAACAGCGCGGAGAAGTACCTCGCCGCGCTCACCGACCGCCCCGAGTTGTCGGACTCCGACCAGCAGGCCAACCGGAAGAAGGTCGAGGCGTCCCTCTCGGCCCGCATCGACCGGATGCGCAGCGTCGAGTCCGCACTGGGCACCGCCCGGATCCAGCGACTGGAGCAGCTGCGCGACGACGACGTCACCGCGCTCGAACTGCACATCGCGTTGCTCGGCGGCTGTCTGCTGATCGCCGTCGGCGTCTCCACCGCCGTGGCCCGCACGCTCACCCAGCCGCTCGCCGTCCTGCGGATCGGCGCCGCCCGCCTCGCCGCGGAGCCCGGCACCGCCGAGCCGGTCCGCTACACCGGCCGCAACGACGAGTTCGCCCAGGTCGTACGGAACCTCAACGCTCTGCACGGCAGGCTGCAGGGGCTGCTCCACGAGTTCAACGGCCGGTTCGCGAACCTGGAGAAGGAGCGCGGCGAGCTCGTCGCCGGACACGAGGCCCTGTCCATCCAGCGCGCCGAACTCCAGGTCCGCACGGCCGACCTGGCCGCCCAGCTGGAGCAGCTGAAGAACACGGTCCACCACACCTTCGTCAACCTCTCGCTGCGCACCCTCGGCCTCGTCGAACGCCAGCTCGGCGTCATCGAGAACCTGGAGGAGCGCGAGCAGGACCCGGAGCGGCTCGCCACCCTCTTCAAGCTCGACCACATGGCCACGGTGATGCGCCGCCACAGCGAGAACATGCTGGTCCTCGCGGGCGCCGAGCACGGTCACGGGCACTCCGGCCCGATCCCGCTGGTCGACGTCCTGCGGGCGGCAGTCAGTGAGATCGAGCGGTACGAGCGGGTCACCATCCAGTCGCTGCCGCCGCACGCCCAGATCGCCGGCTTCGCCGCCGACGATCTCAGCCACCTGGTTGCCGAGCTCCTGGAGAACGCGACCTCCTTCTCGCCGCCCGACTCCCATGTCCAGCTCTCCGGCTGGCTGCTGGAGTCCGGCGAGGTGATGCTCTCCGTTCAGGACGAGGGCATCGGGATGTCGTCCGTACGCATGGGCGAGCTCAACGCCCGGCTGGCCGACCCGTCCTCGTTCGAGGCGGGCCGGCAGAGCGGGGACGGAGCGGGCCTCGGACTCCAGGTGACGTCGCTGCTGGCCGCGCGCCACGGGGTGCGGGTCCAGCTGCGCGAGCAGAAGGGCAGCGGCGTGACGGCGGTCGTCGTGCTGCCGCAGGCGCTGCTGCCGAAGGCGCCGCCGACCGCCACCCCGCCGCCGGTGCGGGTGCCGGGGGACGCGCCCGCGCTGAACCTGCCGGGATCGGTCGCCGAGGCCAACTCCAACTCCCTGCCGGGCCGGACGCTCGCGCTGCCCGGTGACCCGCTGATCGCCGCGGCCGAACAGTCGATCCGCGACGCGGGAGCGGGACCCGGCGCCGGGCCGGTGCCCGCGCCCGCACCGGGTCCGGTCGAAACCGAGCCGGTCGCAGCCGAGTCGCCCGCACCTGAGCCGCTCGCCGCCGAGACAGAGGCCGAGACCACGATGCAGGTCCGGCTCCCCGAGGTCCCGGAGTTCCGGGAGGCCCCGCCGGTCCCCACAGCCCCGGCGGCGTCCGACCCGTACACCATCGGTCCCGACCGCCACGAGCGCACCGCGGACGAGAGCCAGGAGCCCTTCACCGCTCCCGCCCCGGCCGTCACCACCGTGGCAGAGGCCTTTCCCGGCCCCCGGCAGCCGGAGGCACAGCAGCAGCCGCAGGGCGAACGCATCACCGACAAGGGGCTGCCCAAGCGCACCCCCAAGGTCGTGAAGCCGGCCTCCGCCCCTGTCGCCGAGCGCAAGGGCAGTCTGGACAAGGAAGCCCTGCGCCGTCGCCTCGGCGGTTTCCATCAGGGCGCGAAGGACGGCCGCCGCGATGTCGAGGCGGAGATCGCCGAAGGCGTCGGCAGTGCCGCCGGCGCCGGCCCTGCCCTCGGCGTCGACCGGAGCGAACACACCGCACAGACCGACCACACCGAGCTGGCAGACCGTTCCGGCGATCGAACCGATGACACGGGGGACACAGTCGAGGAGGCACGCAGTTGACTGCGCCCAGCACATTCGGGCTGAGTACCGAGGCCCGGAACCTTCACTGGTTGCTGAGCAATCTCGTCGAGGAGGTGCCAGGGGTCCACTCGGTCACCGTCGTCTCGTCCGACGGACTGATGCTGCTCTCCTCCGACCCGGGCCACCACGCGGCCAGAGCTATGGGCCGGCAGGACGGCCCCAGGGGGTCCAGCGCCGACCTGGCGACCATCGTCTCCGGCATCGGCTCCCTCACCATCGGTGCCGCGAAGCTGATGGACGGCGGTGGCGTCAAGCAGACCATGGTCGCCATGGACGAGGGCAGCGTCTTCGTCATGTCGATCAGTGACGGATCCCTGCTCGGCGTGCACGCCACACCCGATTGCGACATGAGCGTCATCGCGTACCACATGGCGCTTTTCGTCGGCCGTGCCGGACATGTACTCACCCCCGAACTCCGCAGTGAACTGCGCAAATCGATGGAGAGCGCCCAGTGATGCCCGCTGCTGAACCCGCCCGCAGGCTCCCCGTCCGCGGTTCCGACCGACGGCCTGCCCGGGTCCGCCCGTACTCGCTCACCGGCGGCCGCACCCGCTTCGGTCACGTCCTCCTCGTCGAGACGTTCGTGGCCGCGCTCGAAGCGCCCGAGGAGCGCCGCGAGCTCACCAACGGCAACCTCACCACGCGTGTGATGCCGGAGCTCCAGGCCATTGTCGAAATCTGCCGCCGCATGCGTACGGTCGCGGAGATCTCGGCCCTGTTGAAGATGCCGCTCGGCGTGGTCCGAGTGCTGCTCAGCGACTTGGCCGACCAGGGAAAGATCCGTGTGTACGGGACCGGTCACGGCACCGGCCAGCCCGACCGCGCACTGCTCGAAAGGGTGCTGAATGGACTCCGCCGTCTCTGACTCGCTGCTGTCCGCCCCGCGTCAGCGGGGACCGGAGGGCCAGACCGAAGAGTCACTGCAGGCATGGCAGCTGGACCACACCAGGGCCCCCATAGCCACGAAGATAGTGGTCGCGGGCGGGTTCGGCGTCGGCAAGACGACCTTCGTGGGATCGGTCTCCGAGATCACCCCCCTGCAGACCGAAGCGTTGATGACTCAGGCCAGCGAGGAGACCGACGACCTCACCGCGACGCCCGACAAGGTCACCACGACCGTCGCGATGGACTTCGGCCGTCTCACCCTCGACGACGACCTCGTGCTGTACGTGTTCGGCACACCCGGACAACAGCGCTTCTGGTTCATGTGGGACGACCTGGTGCGCGGCGCGATCGGGGCGGTCGTGCTCGCCGACACCCGGCGGCTCTCCGACTGCTTTCCCGCGCTCGACTACTTCGAGAGCTGCGGACTGCCGTACATCGTGGCCGTCAACCACTTCGAGGGAACACCCGGATTCGAGCCGGAGGACGTCAGGGAGGCCCTGACGATACCCGTGCACGTACCCGTTGTGATCATGGATGCGCGTAACAGGATCACGGTCGTGGAGTCGCTGCTGGCCCTTGTGGGCCACGCTCTTGACGCCACACCCGCTTAGACACGACACGCGCACGTACACGTAGAAGTAACGGAGAACCGCGATGCGGAAGATACTCGTAGTCGGAGCCGGCCAGTCCGGTCTCCAGCTCGCCCTCGGACTGCAGTCCAGTGGGTACGAAGTCACCCTGATGTCCAACCGCACGGCCGACGAGATCCGGTCCGGCCGGGTCATGTCGACGCAGTGCATGTTCGACACGGCGCTGCAGCACGAGCGCGACCTCCAGCTCAATTTCTGGGAGTCGCAGGCCCCACGCATCGAGGGCCTCGGCGTCTCGGTCGCCGCCCCCGACTCCTCGCGCGCCATCGACTGGGTCGGCAAGCTGGACGGCTTCGCCCAGTCCGTCGACCAGCGCGTGAAGATGGCCGGCTGGATGGAGACGTTCGCCCAGCGCGGCGGACAGCTCGTCATCCACGGTGCGGCCGTCTCCGACCTCGACTACTTCTCCCGCACCTACGACCTGGTGATGGTCTCCGCGGGCAAGGGCGAGCTGGTCTCCATGTTCGGCCGGGACGCGTCCCGTTCGCCGTTCGACGCACCGCAGCGCGCACTGGCCGTCGCGTACGTCCACGGCATGGGCCCGCGCCCCGAGCACCCCGAGTTCGACGCGGTCCGCTGCAACCTGGTCCCGGGCGTCGGCGAGCTCTTCGTGATGCCGACCCTGACCACGTCCGGTCGGGCCGACATCCTGTTCTGGGAAGGCATCCCGGGCGGCCCGTTGGACGCGTTCCAGGGCATCAAGGACCCCTCCGAGCACCTCGCGAAGACGCTGGAGCTCATGGAGCAGTTCACGCCGTGGGAGTACGCCCGTGCCACCAAGGTCGAACTGACGGACGCCAACGGCACCCTGGCGGGCCGTTACGCGCCGACCGTCCGCAAGCCGATCGGCCGGCTGCCCGGCGGCGGTCTGGTGCTCGGCGTGGCGGACGTGGTCGTCGCCAACGACCCGATCACCGGTCAGGGATCCAACTCGGCCTCCAAGTGCGCCGACGCGTACCTCCGGTCGATCATCGAGCATGGCGACCGTCCGTTCGACGCGGACTGGATGCAGTCCACCTTCGACCGCTACTGGGACACCGCGCAGCACGTCGTGAAGTGGACGAACGCCATGCTCGGCGTACCGCCGGAGCACGTGCTGAACCTGATCGGTGCCGCCGGCCAGCTCCAGCCGGTCGCCGACCGCTTCGCCAACGGGTTCGACAACCCGGCGGACTTCGACAACTTCTTCTTCGACCCGGAGAAGACGAACGCGTACCTGGCCCAGGTCTCCGGGGTCGCATCGGCTGCCTGACCTGCGAAGCAGCGGTTGGCGTTGGTCAACGTTGGTGGTTGTGGGCCGTCCTCGGACGGCCCACAGACGGCCCAGGAGGTTGCTATCGATAGCAACCCTGATAGCGGCCAGAACGACGTTTGATCAGGCTGTTAGCTGATAGCAGCTGAAGCGGGGCTCGGCGATTTGGGTCTCTGACGGGGGCCCACGGAGTTAGCAACGGCTGCTATCACCCCGCAACCAGCACCAGGTGCCGTATTCGGCGACGGGGTTCGACCCGGGCGAACCTGCCTGCGGTGCGGTCCATCAGGCCCTCGAACGCTTCCTGCCAGTGGGCAGCGTCTACGCTGTGATCTGCGGCCACCGCGTGATCGTTTGTCTTCACACACCGATGATCAACGGTGGCCGCGTCTACGTGCCAGCGGGATGGAAAGGCTCGTCGAAGGAGACGCCGTGCTGGGATTGCTGGGCTTCTACGACGAACTGGACAACTGCTCCGGCCAGCCGAACGGATCGATACGCGATGCCGTCCAGCCGGTCGGCGAGCCCGATGAGATGGACCTGGTGACCTACCTGGACGCCGGTCACGACCTCATCGACGTCATGGAAGGCGGACGCGACGTCATCACCGGGAGGGCCCACCGGCACTCTGCGGGATGCTCTTCCCTGGTGACCGACGGTTCCTGGCTGTGGCGCCAGGACTTCCCGCACTACGTGGAAACGCACCATGTTTCGCTGCCCGAGGCGTTCATCGAACACGTCCGCAGCCTGAACTATCAGATGCCCACCATCGCCGTCGCTCAGTTCGCTCCGCACTACGACGAGACCATGCCCCTGGTCGGCTGGGCCTCGGCTGTCCCGTGGCGATCGACTGCGACCACGCTCGTACCTCAACCACGAGCAGTGACCAGCAAAGCCCAGTTCGACGCCGCGACGCTGGCCCAGGAACGAAACCGGCCGCACGGCAGCTGGGGCAGGCCACGCAAACCCCGGAGAACATAGGCGCCATCGGCCAAGAGCGATCTACAGCTGGAGTACTAGCCCTTCAGTTGGAGATCGACTGGTCCGCTGTAGTTCGGTGAGGGTGAGGCGGTGGTCGTGCATCGGTGCTCGTGAGTGCCTTGTTGCGGTTGCGT